>CADECY010000177.1 GCA_902825945.1 uncultured Acidobacteriota bacterium | reverse complement strand
GCAGAAACTGGACTTTCGCGGAGCCGGTGGATTTTCCCGCTCGGCGCGGAAGCTCGAACACGTGAACTTTGCCCCGCGAGCGGGCGTGGCATGGAAGGCATTCGAATCGTTCGTGATCCGCGCCGGATACGGCTTGACCTGGATCGAACAGGCAGGTATCACCACCCCGTTCACGACTCCCTTCTTTCCGTTCGTGCAGACTCTCGGACAGCAGTCGCTCGACAACATCAACCCGGCCTTCGTTCTCGCCAACGGACCCACGGTGGCCGCGCAAAGCCCGAACCCGGATGCGGGACTGGGCCAAGGGGTGTTCGGTGTGCAGCGCGACAATGGCAGCGGCTACGCGCAGCAGTGGAACTTCACGCTGCAGAAAACGTTCGGCGAGCACTGGAGCCTCGAAGCCGGATACCTGGGTTCGAAGCTCACGCGGTTGGGCGTGCCCGACGTGAATCTGAACCAGCTCCGCGTCGAGCAGCTCGCGTTGGGCGCCGCTTTGACACAACCAGTGGCCAATCCCTATTTCGGCCAGATTCCGGCCGGCAGTTCGCTGGGTGCACCCACCATCGCGCGGGCCCAACTGCTGCGCCCTTATCCGCGGTTCACGACGGTCGCGCTCTACCGGAACAACACGGGCCACTCCACCTATCACTCGGTTCAAACTCGAATCGAGAGGCGATTCTCGCGCGGCATCACATTCACCGCGGCCTACACGTTCTCACGGCTGATCGATGACGCGGGGGCGGTCTTCGATTCCGCCGTGCTCACCGGACCCATGTCGAACTTCCAGGCCGCCGACAGTTTCCAGAAGCGTTTGGAGAAGGATGTGTCCACCGGCAGCGTGCCACATGTGCTTTCCTCTGGCTTCGTGTGGGAATCACCTTTCCGGGGCCGCCTACTGCGCGGATGGCGGATCGCCGGAATCGTTCGGGCGCAGGCCGGCAGTCCGATCGCGGTGACACAAGCCACGAATTGGAACGCATTCGCGGGGTTCGGTATTCAACGTCCCGACCGCTTGCGCGCTGCCCGATTGCCGGCGGCCCAGCGGAACACGGCGCGATGGTTCGACACGGCGGCCTTCACCCAGGCGCCCCAGTTCGCGCTCGGTAGCAGCTCGCGCAATCCTGTTTCCGGTCCAGGATATCGAACGCTCGATGTGATGGTTGGCAAGACATTCGGGATCTCCGAACGTCTGCGCGCCGAGTTCCGCGCGGAAGCGTTCAACGCGGCGAACACGCCGCCGCTGAGCAATCCGAACGGCAGTTTCGGAGCCGTTGCATTCGGGTCGATCACCACGGCCCTCGACCCGCGCGTCTTCGAGGCCGTCATGAAGATCCATTTCTGAGAGAATTCAGTTTTGACGCCTCCCGTTCAGAATCGACTGGCCGAGATCCGCAAGAGCCGCGGCGTTGGAGCATCCGATCTCGCGCGCCGCGTGAACGTCAGCCGGCAGACCATCTACGCGATCGAGGGCGGGACATACGTGCCCAATACCGAAGTCGCGTTGCGGCTCGCGCGCGAACTCGAAGTCACGGTCGACGAATTGTTCTCGCTCGGCGGCGAACCCGCGGCTTCCGGAGATACGATCGCGGCCGATCTGTTGAGCGCAAGTGAACCCGCGAAGGGCCAGCCGGTGCGGATCTGTCAAATCGGCTCGCGCTGGGCCGGCGTTCCGGTGAGCGCATCGCCTTACTACATGCCGGAAGCCGATGGGATCATCAAGGGCTCCGATCGCGCAAAGGGCCGCGCCGATCTTCTCGTCTTCGCCAAGGAAGAAGCGGCGCGGAAGCGCCTGCTGCTCGCCGGCTGTGATCCGGCCACGCCGCTCCTGTCGCGCATGGTCGAAAAGATCAGTGGCGTGGAGGTGGTGCCGGCGGGTGCATCGAGCCGGCTGGCGCTCGAATGGCTGGTCCAAGGCAAGGTCCACATCGCGGGCTCGCACCTCGAGGATCGCAAGACCGGTGAGTTCAATCTGCCATTCATCCGCCAGCGGTTTCCGGGCGAGGATTTCATAGTGGTGACGTTCGCGAGATGGGAGGAGGGATTCGTCGTGCCGGAGGGCAATCCGAAGAGCATCCGGTCCGCCGCTGATCTTGCCCGCAAGGGAATTCGATTCGTCAATCGCGAACCCGGATCGGGAAGCCGTGGCCTGCTCGACTCGCTGCTGGAAAAGGCCGGAGTCGAAGCTCGCAAGGTCCGCGGCTATGAGCGCGTCGCGTTCGGACATCTCGCCGCCGCCTACTGCGTGATGAGCGGAGATGCCGATGTCTGCCTCGCCACGCGATCTGCCGCCCGCGCGTTCAGTCTGGATTTCCTGCCCATCCACACCGAACGTTATGACTTGATCCTGCGCAAGCGGACCGCGGATCTTCCAGCCGTGCAAGCGTTCCTCGACGTGTTGCAACGGGCCACGCTGCGCCGCAAGCTCGAAGTCCTGGCCGGCTACGATACGTCGCAAACCGGCTCGATTGTCGTCTGAACTACCGCGCGAGCGCGAAAAAGAAGGTCGAACCCTCGCGGCTGATTTCGAGCAGCACCGGCTTGCCCAAGCTGGCGGACAATCCTTCGCGCAGTGCCGTGGTGTTCGCCACGCTCTTCCGGTTCACCGCTACGATCACGTCTCCGGCGCGCAAACCTGCTTCCGCGCTCGCCCCTTGCGGATCGACACCCGCTACCACCGGACCATTGGCGCCTGCCTCCGAAATCGCCGCGCCCGGCAGAATGTCTTCAGCCACGGCCGCGGCTGGAGAACCCGATTCCGGACGCTCGCCGAGCATGACCGTCAGCGTCACTTCGGTATCCTGCCGTGCCACCGTCATTCGCATTTCCGTGTTGGGCTTGGCCTGCGCGGCCTGGAGTTGCAACCGGCGGAAGTCGCGCAGCATGCGGCCGTTGATCGCCACCAGCACATCGCCCTTCAGCAAACCGGCATTGGCGGCGGGACTGCCCGGTGCGATATCGGTGACGAGCGCTCCCCCACGATTCACGCCTAGCGCTTCGCGCAACGTGTCGGTCACCGGCTGGAATGCGGCACCCAGATATCCGCGAGTGACATGTCCGGTGCCGGTCAGTTCACCCGAAACCGCCCGCGCCAGGTTCGAGGGCAGAGCGAACCCGACGCCGTTGCTTCCGCCAGACGCCGAGATGATTGCCGTGTTGATGCCGATCAGTTCGCCGCGGATGTTCAACAGCGGTCCGCCGGAGTTGCCCGGATTGATCGCGGCATCGGTCTGGATGTAGTCGCCTTCGCCTTTGGCACTCACGATTCCGAGCGTCACCGTGGTGCCCACGCCGAATGGATTGCCGATGGCCAGCGCATAGTCGCCGATCCGCACCCGGCTCGAATCGCCGAACGGCACCGGTTGCAGGTCCGCCGCTTCCACCTTCAGAACCGCGAGATCAGTGGGTCCGTCCGCCGCCACGACTTGGGCGGGCAATTGGCGTTCGTCGCTCAACTGGACCGTGATTTTCGGCGCGCCTGCTACCACGTGACGATTGGTGAGCAGGTAGCCATCGGCCGAGATTACGACCGCCGATCCCTCTCCGGCGCCCGCGATCACACGCGCCACGCCCGGGAGCGCCTTCTCCACGATGTCGGCGAATCCGCCCTCGGAGGTCACGGGGAGGATCATGCGCGACGCCGCGCGGGATTCCGTGGCGGTCAACAACGCCGCCATCATGGTCAGAAGGACTGTGTTCCTGCTCATGTTCCCTTCGATGCGGCTGGCGCCCGGCGCGTTGGTAAGGCTACATTAAGCTTTCGCGAAGTTTGTAAAGTGCATGCTGCCCCTCACGCGAATTTCCGCACTCCTGGTCTGCGCGCTCGCGCAGGCTGCGCCTATCTATCGCCACGGCACCGTGAAGCGGCCGGACGGGGCGACGATCGCCTATTACGTCCGCGAGGCCGCCGGTCCGAACCTCGTGTTGATTCCGGGAAGTTTCAACGACCATCGCGTCTTCGACCGTATGCTGGAGCAGCTGCCCGCGCATCTCCGCGTCATCGTGGTGGAGTTGCGTGGACATGGCGCGAGCCAGCCAGCCGCCGCCGCTCCTTCGATGGCGATGTTCGCCGATGACGTGCTGCATGTGGTGGACGCCCTCGGACTCCGGCGCTTTTACGTGGGCGGGCACAGTATCGGTGGAATGCTCACGGTCGAAATCGCGGGCCGCCGTCCGCGGCAGGTGGCAGGCGCGATTCCCATGGAAGGCTGGACCCATCACCTCGTCTCGCCCGAAGCTTTCGGAACGGGCAACGCGTCCACGATGACCGCCGAGCATCAACGCATCAATCAGGAGCAGCGCGAACGTGTGTTGAGCAAACTCACGCCGGCCGAGCGGACCGCGTTTGCGAGCGTGTGGCGGCAGTGGGACGGGCACGCGATTCTCGCGTCGACGCCGGTGCCGATCCTCGAGCTATGGGGCGATCGCGGCCGGCCGCGACCGTCGCTTGCGAAGCTGCGAATTCCGGCGCGCGATCACATCGAGCTCGCGTGGATCGCCGGTTCATCGCACTCTTTGCTGATCGAGGCTCCGGGTGAAGTGGCGCGGCACACCGCCCAATTCATCGAACGGATCGAAGCGAGCCATATGTTCGACGTGCCCGAAGCAAGCGATCTCGCGAAGCTGCCGCGCCTCGAGCCCCAGGTGATCCCGATCTATCGCGGAGTGGAAGGTGTCACCGGATTCAACATGCATCCGTATCTGGTGGAGTTCCAAGGAAAACTGTGGGCCATGTGGAGCTCGAACCGGATTCGCGACCTGCAAGCCGGCCAGTACGTTCGGTACGCGACCAGCGCGGACGGCGTGAACTGGTCCGAATCGGCGATTCTCTCGCCGCCCGAGGAGAAGGAGAACCTGCGAACGTTCGCGCGTGGATTCTGGCTGCGGAGCCCGAACGAACTGATCGCGCTGGTGGCGCGCGACGAGGCGGTGCGGCCGCTGTTTGGCCCCGGGCTCACGCTTCGCGGATTCCGCTGGAATGATGGCTGGCAAACGCCGGTGACGATCGCAAAGGATACGATCAACAACTTCTCTCCGATTCCGGTCGCTGACGGCGAATGGATGATGACGCGGCGCGACCACAAGATGCGCATCGGAATTCTCACGGGCGGCAAGACGAGCCCGAGCGATTGGCGGCTGTCGGAGGTCGCCGTGCCCGCCGACGGCGCAAAACTCGATGAACCCACCGTGTGGACTCTCGCCGATGGCAGCCTGACCGCGGTGTTCCGCGACGGCAGAAAGTCGCGCCGTCTGTACCGGTCATTCAGCCCGGACGGCGGCAAGAGCTGGACGGCGCCAGTGAAAACCGATTTCCCGGATGCTATGGCCAAGTTCAACGTGCTGCGGCTGTCGAACGGCTGGTACGCGATGGCGTCGAATCCGAACCCGAGCGGCGTGCGGATTCCGCTGTGCCTGTCGCTTTCACGCGATGGCAAGGTGTTCACGCGGATGGCGGTGCTGCGCGATGCCCGGACGATCTATCGGTACGCGGGCAAGGATCCGGGTTATGCGGGCTACCACTATCCGCAGCTTCTGGAGCGCGGCGGATTCCTGTATGTGATCCATGCGGAGAACATGGAGGACATCGTCCTGTTGCGGATTCCGCTCGAGAAGCTTCCGATGCCGTGATGGCCGGGCTATTTCTTCCGGCGCCGGCGCTTGGGCGGCGTGCTGGAGGGATCGGGCATGTTCCAGATTCGGCGGATTGCGGTGGCGAGATCAGGGTCGATGTGCTGGAGGTGCGATTCTTTGTCCGGGGCTTCGTGGAAGGCGGCAAAGTTAGCCAATCGCTCTGACAGCTCCGCCGCACCGTGTGGGTACCTCTCGCCAATCAGCCCGGACACATCCCGCAACAATCCTGCGTCGTGACAGCTCGATACGAGTCCATCGACGATTTCCGAGAGCGCCTCAGCGAAGCGGGTGCTTTCAGTGTCTCCTCTCCACATGGCGACGATCTTCTCGACCTCCGGAAGGGCGTAAGCGATGCTCGCATAAGTATTGGCTCTACCGTCCGAACTCGCCATGAGGCCCCACGTGTGACCGGCCGCCGCGATCCGCAGCGGAGTTGTGTCCCGCATCCTCTCCGCAACCCTGGCGGCAATTTCCCAATCTGAGTTCCGGGTTACGGCCGAGAGGATGCCCTCCAGGTCTGCTTGATCCGGCGTGCAGCCAACTTGCAGTGCTCGTTCGAATTGTCGGGACCACTGCGGCCACGGAAACTTCGCGGCTACCAGCACCAGTGCCCGCATTGCCTTCGCGATCTCCGAGAAGTCACCATCGCGCAGCGTCAAGTCCAAGTACTCGCTGACAGCAGCTTTGGCGGTATCCGCTGTTGTCGAGTCCATTTCCGCCAATAGCCGGCACCGGAGCCCGGCGGCCATTGCGCTCCAGCGCCTCGCTCCGGCTTCCACTGCTTCGAGCGCTGCCCCCAACGCTTCGTCTGTTTGGCGGAGAGCGGATAGACTCGAGGCAATCAGGTAGTGCTCTTCCGCGCCAACCTTCCAGCCTTCGAGTGAAGACCCAATAGCCATCCGCGCCGCCTCGATCGCCTCCTGATGGCGTCCGGCATTGGCGAGTAACGTCGCGCGAATGAGGAGCCCTTTCCGTTGGCCGTCGACGTGACCCATCGCGGCCGCCTGAAACTCGAGTTCGCGAGTCGTTGCCACTGCGGCGTCGAGATCGCCGAATTCGGCCTGCAGCATCGCCAACTCCCTTTTTGCATCGGCATAGAGAGATAGGTACTTCCCATCCGTTGCCTGCTTCGCCGCCATCCGTGCATCATTCATGGCGTCAGCGCATCGCTCTTTCCGGCAGCGCAGATACCAAGCTCGCAGAACCAGTGCGCGAGTATGCCACCAGCGATCCCGACGGCGCAGGGAGGCGGCAACGAGCCGGTCGAGAACGGCGAGGGCATCATCCTCTTGGAGCCGCATCTTCGAGTACGCGAGTCCCTCTAGTAATCCGCATTCGAACTCCGGTACCTGCAATTCGAGTCCGCGCAGTTCCCAGAGCCGCGCATCCTTGGCGCGGCCGTCGAAGTAAGCAAGACGGCTCGAAAGGTACATGCCCTGCGCCCTCGCGTGGGTGGTTTCCGCAGCCTCGGCCAAGCGGTCCACCCCGGCTATCACCTCGCGGGCGCGATTGGCATTGCTCGCCCGGCACTGATAGAAGCGGGCTAGACCGCCGATCGCGAGGATCGATGCGTCCGGTGGCACTGCCCCACGCGTCTCCGCGGCGGAGTCCGACAAGATCGCCTCCGCCAGTTGATCTAGGTTCTGCCGCGATGCAGCCACCGCCTGCAATACCCTCGCAGCCGTCTTGCGGACCGGGCCGGTCTCACGCCCTGCACGCTCGCTCCACCGCTGGAACGCACGCTCCGGATGATCCCGCAGTTCGACCTGCAACCCCTCAATCTCGTTCTTCACCGCTCCCGCCAATTCGAACTCGAGCCGGGGATCGCCCGCGACCAATCCAGAGTCTCGAAAGCGGCAGTAGCCCGGATCTGCGTTGCCGCCATCAAGGGGCAAGCTACCGAATGCGCGCGCATCGTCAAACTCGCCCCGCTCCAAATGCGTCCGAATCTGAGACGCGCGCTCCTGCGGAGTGAAAAACCGCTCGAGCAGTTCCGCGATCGGCGCCAGACCGCTCGAAGTTCCATAACGCCGGCGGTAGAAGTGCACGAAGAGCCGGTCGCGGACCCGATACAGTTGCCCCGCTCCACCGCGCTCGCCCTCGCCGTCCACGATCCGGCTTCGCGTCAGGAAGCTGAACGCATTGGCAATCTGGCTTTGCACGGTCTTCATGCGGGCCGCCAGTCCGGTCTGCGATTCCGGTTCGCCTCCCCGGATCAACGCATCCAGCACTCCGGCGGCTGCTGGCGGCAGCGAATCCAGGCGTTGCCGATAGTAGTCCGCCAGTTGGTCCGCGAGTTGATCGAGAGTATCGGCGATCGTGTGCGCACTCGGGCACGAAAGCACTTCGCTCAACAGGTGCGCGAGCCTCGGATTGCCGCCGATGAACTCGACGATGGCTCGTGCACGTGCCCGCTCGCCAGGATCCAACGGCGGCGCTCCTGCGAGGGCTCGCCGCCGGTCGAAATACTCGATCGCGGTGTCGGGCGTCCAGATCTGAATGTCCACTGGCTTAAAGGCTTGGAAGAGCGGCCGGTCGTACTCCATGTCCACCGTGCCGGTCGCACTGGCGACCAGCAGAAAGCGGCCGCCAGGCGAGTTCATCAGCTTTCTCAGCCGTTCTTCGCCTCGGCGCCGGTCCACCGATTGTCCGCGCCCGCCTCTGGACTTGGGAGGCCGCGGGCCGAACAGCTTCTCGGTCAGGATGTCGAGATTCTCGAGCAGAACGACTACGATGCCTTTTCCGGGTCCGAAGCGTTCGTCGAGCGCCGCATGCATCTCCGCCACCGCTTCTTCCCACGCAGCCTGAGGATCACGGGTATCGAACTGCCATCCTGAGTCCTGCCAGCCGCCGCTACGTAGCTTGCTCGCTATGATCGCGGGAATCTGTGCGCTGCCGCGAATGTTGTACTGCTCTTCCGGCAGCAGCGCGCAGGCAACGCCTTCGATAGCGGCGCATTCCATCTCGACCATCCGCATGAGGAACGATTTGCCGGAGCCGCGTTCACCGTAAAGAATCAGGGCGGGCATGGGCCGCTCCGGCGCGGCCGCAGCGAGGCGGATCACCGGCAGGATCTCGGCCATCTCGACATCGCGGCCCGTTGCCACCGCGCGGATCGCCTCGTCCGTCATGCGGTGCGTGTTGAAGGTCTCGATTCGGCGCGATGGGCTCATTTCCGGCGCCCGCCGCGGCGCTGCCTCCACCACTCGGTGACGAGAGTCGAGGCAGGGCGCCAGATTTGGCCCTGTTCGCGCGGCGCTCGCATCGTGAGGAAGCCGTCTTCCCGAAGGATCGTGAGCGCGTCGCCGAGATCGGAGTCGTCCGCTCCTTCGGTTGTCTTGCAGAGATCTTGATATTCGACGGGCGCTCCGGTCGAAACGATCGCTTCCAAGAGGCGCGAGACCAAATCCGGCAACGGCGCTTCCAATTGCCGGTAGAACGCCACGCGCCGGTCGAACTGCTCGAGAAAGGCCGAGTCGAGGTTGGGCCGGATCTTGTCGGCGAAGATCTCGCTGACCCTGGCGATGGGAGCGGCCCGGCCACCGAGAGTCAGCCGCTGAAAGCCGTATTGGAGGATCGAGGTGTACCAAGCCGCGCTTTCCTCGATCAGCCGTTGGGTGTGTTCCCGGGTCCAGTCCTCGAGGTGGGCACCTTTGGCCAGGCATTCAACGAATTCTTCGGCCTCGTCACGTTGGAGAGGTGGAACTTCGAGCCGCACGAGGTCGTTCAGGTGGCTGAGTTCGAGACGATGCCTGCGTGCGAGCCCGGCCATGCCGATCGACCCCAGCACCAGCATGCGCAGACCCTTCGCGCGCCACTTTCGAAGCGCGGCGAGCAGGACATCCACGCGCCGCGCGCCGTCCTTGGCGTCGCATTCGACGATGTTGCGGCAAAGCCAGGGGAATTCGTCGATCACCAGGACGATCTGATCCGACGATTCGATGGACCGCTCCATCGCGTCCATGAGCGGCTCGCGATAGGCCTGTATGTCGGAGTCCCGGCCTGCGAACTTCTTCAAGGCGTCGCGAACAGTGGCCGAGATCGCGTTGTCGTCAGCGACCAACTGCGTGAGCCGCGTCACCAGACTCGATCTCGCGAGCTGCTTCAGCATGTCGAGCAGCAGCTTTGTTTCGGAGGCGCAGCCCTGCGCGTCCTGGTAAATCACCGTTTGCGGGTGTTGCCGGCGGAGGCGTTCGACGCACGCATTGGCCTCTGTCGATTTTCCGATCCGGCGGAGGCCGAAGAGCATGCCTCCGTTGGTACTGGTCATGACGCTGTCGAACTCGTCGTCCAGCGACTTTCGAGCGTAGCGGGCTTCGCCCGTGACCATCGTACCGTAGTGTGGCGGGATCGGCGTGGCCATACTGCTCTGAAGGCAGTGTAGCACGATATCTCACTTTTACGATATCGCACATTTGCCATACAGATAACACTATACAAATGTGTACGTTAGACTCGAACATGAACCTGTGTTAGCATGGGTCTATCGCCTTCGCGCATCGGGCCTCGACAGCGTACGGAAAAACATATCACTCTTGCGATATCGCAACCTCGATATACCGCGCGCTACGTCGCCGGATCTTCGTTGATCGCCGGATCACCGACATCGAACTTCGGACCACCATCCCAATCCTCGGCCCGGAACACGCGCCCTTGAGTCCGTCGATCTCCTTGACCGTGAACATCGCCTTGCCCCTCCTGCCTCGATCCACCCGGCGAAGCTGACTGGATGGTGGGGTGTTCGTATTCCGGCAGGACTCTCCTTGGCGGATGGCCGAGAAGTGGTCGACGACACATGAGCTCGATCTGGCACGGCCGCACGCAGGGGGCTACTCCGCCTGCGCCCGTATCACTCGCCGGCCGATTGCGCACTCGGTACACATGCCGGACGAAACGTTCCAATACCCATCCGCTGATGCGCGCTTTTCCATCCGCGCGCCCGCCATTGTGCCGCCGCCGTGGGCCCATGACAGAAATCTAGATAACTTCTTTACACATCAAGGGCATCTCTTTTCAAGATCCTTGCGCCGCATTCCTTATTCTCGGATTGGCGGGTCCGAATGAGAGCCGCGAGGAGGAAGAAATGATGGATGCAGTATGCGTTGCGCTGGCAGTGGCGTTCTTCTGGGCGTCGCGATGGCTCGCCGGTTCGCTCGAGAGGTCCCAGAGAACGTAATGAGCAATCTCTACGTTCTCGGAACCCTCGTTTCGGTGGCCCTATTGATCTACCTTTTCTACGCCCTTCTGAATCCGGAGAAATTCCAATGAGCAGTAGCGATCTCCTGCAGATTGCGCTCTATCTGGGGGCGTTGTTGGCGCTGGTCAAGCCTCTGGGCCACTACATGGCCAATGTGTACGAAGGGCGCTGGAACTTCTGGCCGGAACGTTGGTTCTACCGTGTGACAGGCGTGGATCCGGCCGTCTCCATGAGCTGGGTCGCATACGCTACGGCGTTGCTGGTCTTCAACTTCGCCGGATTCGCCGCGGTCTACGCCATGCTGCGGCTCCAGCATTGGCTGCCTTGGAATCCGCAAGCCTTCGGCGCCGTGGAGGCGCATACGGCTTTCAACATTGCCGTCAGTTTCTCCACCAACACGAACTGGCAGAACTACAGCGGCGAATCGACTCTGACCTACTTTACCCAGATGGCCGGGCTCTCGGTCCAGAATTTCGTTTCGGCCGCATCTGGGATGGCGGTTCTGGTGGCATTGACGCGCGGTCTCGCCTCTCGGAGCGGGGCGGAGATTGGAAACTTCTGGGTCGACCTGACGCGGAGCACGCTCTACATCCTGCTACCGCTCTCAGCCATATTGGCGCTGGTGCTGGTGTCGCAGGGTGTAGTGCAGAACCTCGACCCATATGTACCTGTCGCTGGCTCTCAGCAGGTTTTGCCGATGGGACCGGCCGCCTCGCAGGTGGCGATCAAGCAGTTGGGTACCAACGGGGGAGGTTTCTTCAACACGAACTCGGCGCATCCGTATGAGAACCCGACGCCATTTTCGAACTTCCTCCAGTGCCTAGCGATCCTGGCGATCCCGGGCGCGCTCTGCCACTCGTTCGGCCGCATGGTCCGCGATACCCGTCAGGGCTGGGTGTTGCTGGCGGCGATGCTCGTGCTCTTCGTACCGCTCCTGCTGATAACCGTGTACGCGGAGCAGGGCAACCTCGAAGGCAAGGAGGTGCGCTTCGGCGCGGCGAACTCGGCGCTATGGGCGGTGGCCACCACGGCGGCGTCGAATGGATCGGTGAATTCGATGCACGACTCGTTCACGGCGATCGGGGGGCTTGTCCCCATGTTCCTGATGCAACTGGGGGAGGTAGTCTTCGGCGGCGTCGGGTCCGGGCTCTACGGCATGATCGTCTTCGCGATCATTGCGGCGTTCCTGGCGGGCCTGATGGTGGGCCGCGCGCCCGAGTACCTGGGCAAGAAGATCGAGGCGTTCGAAATGAAGATGGCCTCGATCGCGATCCTGGTGCCACCACTCTGCGTCTTGACCGGCACCGCGATTGCCTCGGTGTCGCCTGCGGCTTTAGCGGGACTCCAGGATCGGGGGCCGCATGGGTTCAGCGAGATCCTCTATGCATTTTCGTCGATGGGTAACAACAACGGCAGCGCCTTCGCGGGTCTTAGCGTGAACAATCTGCTGGTGAACTTCAGCGGCGGTCTCGCCATGCTGCTGGCGCGCTACTGGGTGGCCATTCCAGTGCTCGCCATTGCCGGTTCGCTGGCCCGCAAGAAGCACGTTCCCCCCGGACCCGGAACGCTTCCCACGCACACGCCGCTGTTTGCGATCCTGCTGGCCGGGGCGGTAGTGATCGTAGGGGCGCTGGCGTTCATACCGGCGCTGGCGCTGGGTCCCGTTGTGGAGGCATTACGATGACGAACCACGCTTTGTTCGATGGGCGCATTTTGCACGGCGCTCTGCGTGACGCCGTGAGGAAATTCGACCCGCGGCATCAGGTGCGTAATCCCGTCATGTTCGTGGTGCTGGTGGGCAGTATGCTCACTTCGGTGCTGGGCGTGCAGGCAGTGTTCGGCCTTGGCGAGGCTCCCGCCGGCTTCATTCTCTCGATTAGCGCTTGGCTTTGGTTCACGGTGTTGTTTGGCAATTTCGCCGAAGCCATGGCCGAAGGCCGAGGCAAGGCGCAAGCCGCCGCGCTGCGTAACAGCCGGCGCGATGTCACGGCGCGCAAGCTTGCTGAGCCGAAGTACGGCAGCACGCATAGCGTCGTAGCGGGAGGCTCGCTGCACAAGGGTGATGCGGTGCTGGTGGAGGCCGGCGAGACGATCCCGATGGATGGCGAGGTGATTGAGGGCGCGGCGTCGGTGGACGAGAGCGCAATCACCGGAGAGAGCGCTCCGGTGATTCGAGAAAGCGGCGGGGACCGGTCGAGCGTCACGGGAGGAACACGCGTCCTCTCGGACTGGCTGGTGATTCGCGTCACGGCCGAGGCTGGCGGGAGTTTTCTCGAGCGAATGATCGCGATGGTGGAAGGTGCCCAGCGGAAGAAGACACCCAACGAGATAGCGCTCACCATCTTGCTGGCGGCGTTGACCATCGTGTTTCTTCTGGCTACGGTCACACTGCTTCCGTTTTCGCACTTTGCCGTGAAGGAGGCGGGGACCGGCTCACCGGTGACCGTCACAGTGTTGGTGGCGCTGCTGGTTTGCCTGATCCCCACCACCATCGGCGCGTTGCTGTCGGCGATCGGCATTGCGGGCATGGACCGCATGTTGCAAGCCAACGTGCTGGCGATGTCGGGACGCGCGGTGGAGGCGGCGGGCGACGTGGACGTTCTGCTGCTCGACAAGACCGGCACCATCACCCTGGGCAATCGTCAAGCGACGAGCTTTGAGCCGGCCGCCGGCGTGGACGAAAGGCAGCTCGCCGACGCGGCGCAACTGGCGTCACTGGCCGATGAGACTCCGGAGGGACGCAGCATAACGGTGCTGGCGAAGGAACGCTTCCAGATTCGTGAGCGGGATCTACGGGAGTTGGGGGCTCACTTCGTGCCCTTCACCGCGCGGACGCGCATGAGTGGCGTGGATCTGGACGGCCGCCAAATCCGCAAAGGCGCGGCTGACGCCATCGCGGCGCACGTGGAAGCGCGGGGCGGAACGTTCCCGGCATCCGTCCGGGAGACCGTGGAAGCGATTGCCCGGAAAGGCGGAACCCCGTTAGCGGTGGCCGACGGCACGCGGGTGCTGGGCGTGATTCATCTTAAGGACATCGTCAAGGGCGGCATCAAGGAGCGCTTTGCGGAACTGCGCCGCTGCGGGATCAAGACCGTGATGATCACGGGCGACAATCCGCTGACCGCCGCAGCCATTGCCGCCGAGGCCGGCGTGGATGAATATCTTGCCGAGGCGACACCCGAACGTAAACTGCAACTGATTCGGGAGACGCAAGCCGGGGGGAGGCTGGTGGCGATGACGGGCGATGGCACCAACGACGCGCCAGCGCTGGCGCAAGCCGATGTCGCGGTGGCGATGAACACCGGTACGCAAGCCGCGAAGGAAGCGGGCAACATGGTGGATCTCGATTCGAATCCCACCAAACTGATTGAGATCGTTCAAATCGGCAAACAGATGCTGATGACACGCGGCGCCTTGACCACGTTCTCGACGGCGAACGATGTGGCCAAGTACTTCGCGATCATACCGGCCGCGTTCGCGCCCACCTATCCTGAACTCGGCGCTCTGAACGTCATGCGGCTGGCCTCCCCTGAGAGCGCGATTCTTTCGGCCGTGATCTTCAATGCGGTGATTATCGTAGCGCTGATCCCTTTAGCGCTGAGGGGCATTCGGTACCGTCCGGAGACGGCGGAGCAGTTGCTCAGACGTCATCTGCTGATCTTCGGCGCCGGTGGCGTGGTTGTGCCGTTCGCCGGTATCAAGCTGATCGACTGGTTGATCGTGGGAATGGGGTGGGTGTGATGATCGCAGCTCGAATGTTGCTCGCGATGACGGTGTTGACGGGCGTGGTCTACCCGTTGGCGATTACGGGGCTGGCGCGGCTCTTCTTTCACTGGCAGGCGGACGGTAGCCGTTTGGAGGACAACGGTCGCGTGACGGGATCGGCGTGGATTGGCCAGCAGTTCGACAACCCGCGAGATTTCTGGCCGAGGCTATCGGCTACAAGTCCGTTTCCCTACAACGCAACCTCCTCATCTGGCTCGAACTACGGCCCGCTGAACGCCAGCAGGAGAAAGGCGATGGAGGCCCGGCAAGCGGCATTGCGATCCGCGGACCCGGGGAACCGGTCGCCGGTTCCTATTGACCTTCTCACGGCGTCAGGTAGTGGACTAGATCCGCACATCAGTCCGGAAGCCGCCGCCTACCAGGCTCCGCGCATAGCCCGGCTCCGCGGATTGCCGCTCGCCGAAGTGCGGCGTCTGATCGCTCGCCATACCGAGCCGCGCCAATTCGGCGTCCTGGGTGAACCGGTGGTGAACGTGTTGCTGCTGAATCGAGAGCTGGACCGCCGCTAAGCTGAAAGAGAGAAGCTGAGTGGCAGACGACGGCCGCCCCAATCCGGAAGCACTGCTCGCCCGCGCCGGCAAAGAGGCGCGGAAGCAAACCCATGGCCGATTGAAGATCTTCTTCGGTTCGTCGGCGGGCGTTGGCAAGACCTACGCGATGCTGGAGGCGGCGCGGGCCCAGAAGCGCAATGACGTTGACGTGGTGGCGGGAGTGGTCGAGACTCACGGGCGCTCGGAAACCGAATCTCTCCTCGACGGACTGGAAGTGCTGCCCCTGCGGGCGCTCACTCATCGGGGCATTGCGATCGAGGAGTTCGACCTCGACGGCGCGTTGGCAAGGCGCCCCGCGCTGCTGCTGGTGGATGAACTGGCACACACCAACGCCCCGGGTTCCCGACACGCCAAGCGCTGGCAGGACGTATTCGAGTTGGTGGCCGCGGGTATCGATGTCTATACGACACTGAATGTTCAGCATCTGGATGCCTTGAACGACGTTGTGGCGCAGGTAACTGGTGTGCCAGTGCGAGAGACGATCCCCGACTCGGTCTTCGATCAGGCCGATGACATCGAGCTGGTTGACCTGCCCGTGGATGAGTTGCTGCACCGGATGAACCAAGGCAAGGTCTACCTGCCGGCCCAGGTCGAGCGCGCCAAGAATGGCTTCTTCCGGCCGGGCAATCTGATTGCGCTACGGGAAATGGCGCTCCGGCGCGCAGCCGATCGCGTCGATGCCCAAATGCGTACCTATCGCCACGACAATTCGATCGCCTCCACTTGGCCCGTCGTGGGGCGGCTGATGGTGTCGATTGGTCCGAGTCCGTATTCGGCCAAGCTGATTCGAGCGGCGAAACGCATGGCGGAGCGGCTGCAAGCTGAATGGATTGTTGCGTTCGTCGAGACGCCT
>CADECY010000176.1 GCA_902825945.1 uncultured Acidobacteriota bacterium | reverse complement strand
ACTGAGGGACTTCGAGGAACGCTTGCGCCGCCAAATGATGAAGGAGCGCCTGTCGGCGTCACTCGAGTCGTTGGCGGTCGAGAACAGCATGGAGCAGGGGGCGATGCCTCAGATCCATGTCTCGGTGGGCGCCTTGGCGGCGAGCCGGCCTCGGAATCCGGGAGTGCACGCTAGCGGGGATTGAGTCCATCGTCCGATATGAACGGATTGACGATTCGTACGCCTGACACCACTTGGCCGTGATTGAGGTCCTCTGTGTAGAGGACCTCGGCACGCATTCGAACCGCGGCGCTGATCATGAGAGCGTCCCAGAACGAAACTCGAGCAGCTTGCGCCAGATTGCAGGCATCGAGTACCGCCTGGGAGTCGACGACGAAGACCGGCCAATGAGACAGGTCCCTCACATCGCCCGTTGCGGCGTCGGCCGGGATTCCAGCCTTGCGCGTCAAGGTGACGAACGTCTCCTGCAACACCTGAGTGCTGATGCAAGCTCGACCCTCTTCCAGAAGGCTCCGAAGTAGTCTTCGCGCTATTTCGTGCTTGTTCTCGCCGCCTTCAGTCAATGCGTAGACGATGACGTTGGTGTCGACGAAAGCGCGAGGCTCACCGTTCATACAAGTCGGAGCGCTTCCAGTCGATCTCCTTGAGAGGGTACCGGCGAGAGAGAAGCCGTTCGATGGCGGCTTTGCGTTCCGACGCTTCGCTCACGGTCGAGGAGAGATACTCCCTAACCATCTGACTGACGGTTGTGTCGCGGTCGTGAGCCACTTTTTGGCCCTCCGAAAGAACCGAGTTTTCGATCGTTATTGTCAGGTTTGCCACGACATCAGTCTAGCATCGGACTGCCGGGACGTTCTGTTCAAGATGCGCAGTTCAACGCGCGAGTATCGACGACCCTCGCGGCATACTCGAGAGCGGCCGCCACATCTTCGTCACTCAAGTCCGGATAGGCGGAAAGAATCCTGTCGATCGAATAGCCGCCGGCGATCATTCCCAGAATGTTCCGCATCATGATGCGCGTCCTGCGGATCACGGGTTTTCCCGAGCAAACTCCAGCATTGACTTCGATTCGGTCGATGGTTTCCATGTTGACGCCACCTTCAGCATAGCCCTCATCCGCCGTGACGGCAACGTCAGACAGCGTCAATCGCCCTTTGGATCGCTCCGCCAGCCCTCAACTCCTAGATCGCTACGGGCACGGTCTTCCCTTCACCACGATATCGCCCAGAGGAGCCACTTCGGCCAGGCCCCCAGTTCGGCGAGCGTGAACTCGCTGATGATGATGTGCGTGTGATACGCATTGTTCGCGCCCTCGAGCCGGGCGGCCAGATTGACTCCGTCGCCGATCACGGTGAAATCGAGCTTCTTGCCAGCTCCGACGTTGCCGGTGAACTCCGAGGGTGGATGCCGGCGCACGTTCAGCCCACAGATCTCCGGTTGCAGGGAACAGACCATCTCCATGAGAGGAATCCGGCGGTAGGCGGTGGCGGGCGTCCCGTTCCACCGCGGTACGAAGTTTCCCTTCACGTCAAACGCCAAACGGACATCGCCCACGCGAACACCGCCGCCATCGAACTCGACTTGCCGCGTTCCACCCGCATGCATCGCAGCCGCCAAGCCAGTAGGCGGCGTAAGTTATGCCTCGATAGCGCCGCACCACGGGTATCCGGCGCGTGACACCGTCCGGATCAGCACCGCCGAGGATATTGCCGCTTCCGGCGGCCGCCGCGACTAGCTCGTCCGCTGGTACATTGAGTGCCCACTCCTTCGCGGGCAATTCCGGGGCGATGCCGCAGATCCATGTCTCGGTGGGCGCCTTGGCGGCGAGCCGTCGGCGGAACCCGGGGATTCACGCTAGCGGGAATTGATAGCCCCGGAGTCGCCGCTTGCCGTGCCCGCCGCGGATCGTGGGCGGTGGGATACGGCAGGCGGCGACTCCGGGTCAGTGACGCTAGAGATTGCCACCCGGCGACACCGGGTGCTCTGAGCTCAGTCCGGCTGGCGCAGCCGCTGGATCAGTTGCCCGAGAAGATCGTAGCGGTGCAGCCGCACTCCCGTCGCGCCGCCGCCCGGATGGATTTCGACGAATTCCGGTTGTGGAGTCAAGCCGAAGCGCCGGTAGTATGCCGATTGAATGAACCGCTTCACATCCGGCGGATCGGCCTTCAGCTTGTCGGCGTGGACCTGGAAGTAGTCGCCTTGTCCGGCGGCGTTGACGCGCACGGCCACGGCATCGTTTCCGAAGGCGCGTTTCAGCATCGCTTCGGCGAGGTCGATCAGCGCCAGGCCGCGGAAGAAGTTCGAGCCCTCCAGGCGCTCGAAGCGAGGTGGCTCGGCGGCTGAGAGTGAAGCGTCATCGAGGCCGCGATTGTAGTCGAATGGACGGGCTCCGCAGCGATTCATCCACAGGTTCAACCGGTCGGGTCCGATGACGCCGCGTTCCCACTCGATCTCGCTCTCCATTTCCGCGCGCGAGGGCAGGTTTGCTGGATCGATCGAAAAGCAGCGATCACCCATTTGCGAAAGCGTTACCGATTCGATCCAGTCTTCGGGATGGCGGATAAGATGGAAGTTCTTCGCGACTTCTCCGAAAAGGTAGGCGAGCATCGCGCGCAGCGGAACTCCACCTTGCGGATCGCGCCAGCCGGCAAACAGGGAGGCGATGGTCGACTCCGCTTTGGCGCGCGCCGCGGCCGGGTCGAGCGAATGGAGCTCGGCGATCTGGCCGGTGAACCAGTCGAGCTTGGCCCGGCACGCGTCCTGCAGTTCGCGGTGAGTGGCCTGCAGCGGCGTCTTCAGAAGAACGCGGCGGACCCAGTCGCGCTTTTCGAGACTGAGCTCGCCACGCGAAACGAGGTCATGCTCGATCTCCTTGAAAAAGTCGGTGGCGAGCGGAAGTTCGGTGAGGAGCGCGGCGATCTCGGCAGCCTTGCCCGTCATCTTGCGCGTTTCGCTCGTCGTGAGCGGACCTTGCCCGCCCGATTCGCTGTAGGTGCCCCATGACCAGTGCCAAGCGGCTCGATCGCGCTCCACCGTGTAAGGAAACAGAATCTGAATCCGCCCGGTGGGTACCGGAAAGGTCCCGATGACCTTGTAGTTGTCGCGCGGATTCGAGGAGATGAGCGTTCCCTCGCCCGAGCGCCCCTTCTGCTCGGTGGCCTGATCGAGCGATCCGGCGCGGACGCCGGTGCCGTATTCGGCCTGGCACGCCAATTGGACCAGAATGTCCGGCGGGATCCCCAACTGCCAGATCGCATCCACGGCGTTCTCGGTGGCCACCACCACCGCCGACGAACTCGAGAATCCTCCCTGTGGGATGCTGCCGGTTGTGACCATACGAAGGCCGCCGAAACGCTCGCGTCCGAGGTGTTGCTGCACGCGCAAGCCGAGATGCCCCTGCCGCAACGTCCGGATCGAGGCGAGGGCGTTCATCACCAGCGCGAACGGCCGTCGCATGTTGTTGCCCACCCAGAGCGAGTGCGGCGGCAGCGGAAGCCCCTTGTCGCGGCGGGACTGGACTTCTTCGTCAGTGAAGTAGCCGAGCGAGAGCAGCAAGTGTTCGCTCATGCGCGTGCCGAAGCCCTCGTAGGAATGGGCGTCCGAGATCTCTTCACCCGGATAGACGGCGTCGGAATCCGGTGCCAGCGAGTTCACCTTTTCCCGATAGCTATGCTCGATCGGATACAGGTGGATGCGCCCATCGGAAGCTGCCTGGACCAGCACCACGATCTGTTCGTCACCGTCTTCGCGTCCGGCGCCGATGGGCATCTGCCATGCTGGTCCGAAGAAGCGCCCCATGTCGGGATGCATGAAAGCGATACGAAGGCGCCCGCCCGAAATTCCGATCCCGACCGGGCGGTCGGGATCGAAGCCGAGTTCCTCGATCGAGATCGCGGCCGAGATCTCGCGGAGTTGGCGCGTGATGGAGGCGATTTGTGCCGGAGGGCGGCCGGCACGAATTCGCCGGGCGGCTTCCTCGATCTCCACCTCTTCCGGAAACAGCAGTCCGCGAGAAGAGGCAAGCGTGCCTTCCAGCAGCGCGAGATCCATCGGTTGGGTCACATCCGAGCAGAGCAGGTCGTACTCGATGTCGGAAGGCGAGGTCGTGATGGTGCGGATTTCTCCGCCGTCGCGCACGATCGCGGCGATGATGTCGGTGATGTAGAACTGGCCCTGCGCGTTGTCGTTGGTGATCTTCTCGAGGTAGAAGCGCAGCAGTGACGCCCGGATTGCGTAGAGGGGGCAATTGCCTTCCTGCAAGTCGAGCATCGCCTGACGCTCGCGGCTTTCGGGCCTGGCGAGGATGTCACGCTCTTCGATGATTCCCGTGACGCGGCGGTCAGCGTCACGAATGACTCGTCCCTTTCCCCGGTTCTTCGGCGGCTCATAGATCGCGGTGAGGAACGTGATGTCGGCCTCGCGTCCGCCGGTGCGATGTGTGTCGCACAGGCGGCGGAAGATCGAGGGCGGAACGATACGATCGCCCATCGTCACCACGATCAGCGGGTTGTGGTGATCGAGCACCGGAATCGAGAAAGCCTCGTAGGCGGCTAGTGCCGTTCCTCCGGCTGGGTTGCTCGATACGACATAAACGTTGTCGCTGCCCAGTGCGCCCGCGACATCCTCATGGCGGTATCCAACGATGCAGACCGCCGGCAGCGGACTGAGTCTCCGGAACGCGTCCACGGAGTGACGCGCAAGCGGAGTTCCATGCACGGGCTGGATGCACTTCGGCTCAGTGCCGAAGCGTGTGCCCTTGCCGGCAGCCAGCAGAACCAGTACGGGAAGGTCATCCGGGAACGTGACGCCGGAGAGGGTCGAAGGGTTGAAGATCTTGTCTTCGCCGAGGCGCGCGGAGTGTTCGAGCGTGCGCGCCGGGCGTGAATCGGGGGAGTTCATTCGAAGTCGGAGTCCACCTTCTACTGTATCCGCGATTCGGACTAAGGTGCTCTTCCCTGAACTTTCCCGCAACTCGCCACGCGAATCGGAGTTCAGCTAGTCAAGGAGAGCGGCTCGGAGAGCTCTCCGGAAGAAACGAGGCAAAATCATGAAAACCTTCGCATTGACCCTGATCATCGCGGCCGCCGCGATGGCGGCTGACCGGCCGGCAAACCGCCAGTTCGCTCAACAGGCGCGGATCCGGCAAGGGGTGCAGTCCGGACAATTGACCGCGCCGGAAGCGCGCAGCCTGCAGATCCGGAAGAACAATTTGCATCAGCAGATCGTGCGCGACCGTGTCGACGGCGGCGGACTGACTCTCGCCGAGCGAGCCCGCATCGAGCGCCAGCAGGATGCGCTGAGCCGCGCCATCGCGCGCCAGAAGCACGACGCCCAGCATCGCTAGGTTCGGGGAGGCCAGCGGGGGCCTAGGCGGCACCGTCGGAATACGCGTTAGAATCTGAGGTTCCGGCGTATCCGATGCGTGCCGCCTTTGTTTTGTTGTCCGTTCTGCCTTTGGCGGCCGAAGTGTGGCCGATCGAGCGGCTCTACCAGCGCCCGTGGGTTTGGGGCACCTCGCCCGAGGAGCCCACATGGTCGAAGACAGGCCACACGCTCGTGTTCGCCTGGAACGAATCGGGCAACCGCTTTCTCGACCTCTACGCCTATCATCCGGATACGAAGAAGCGGGTCCGGCTGACCGATCTCGAGGGATTCTCGGACAGCCTGCTGAAGTCCGCCGAAGAGCGGGATGAGCGGCGCCGCAACTACGTCGCTCCCAAGGCGGGCATTTCGAGGTTCTCGATTTCGCGCGACGGCTCTCGGGTTGCGTTCGCCTACAGGGGAGAACTGTGGGTGGTGGGGACCGATGGCACCCAACCGCCGCTTCGCCTCACGCGAACGAAAGCGGCGGAATCACAACCGAAGTTCTCGCCCGATGGCGCCAAGCTGGCCGCGAATCGCGATGGGCAGATCGTGGTGAGTGAGTTCGGCTCGGGCCGGTTTTGGCAAGTGACCGACATCGCCGCTCCGGCGTCGCTCCAGTCTTTCGACTGGTCACCGGACGGAACGCGATTCTGGTATACCGTTCGAAAGTCGGACTCGCGACAGATGCCCCTGCCGAACTACTCGGGAAGATTCGTCACGGCTGCGCAATTCGAGCGCGATGTCGCGGGTGAAGATCCGCCGGAAGAGGCCGTTTTCGTGATTCCGGCCGAGGGTGGGGAAGCGCTGGCCATGAAGCAGGCTCCCTGGGGAGGCGCCACCTACTCGGACGAGCCGTTGTGGTCACCGGATGGGAAGTCGCTCGCCTATCGAACGGCGGAGCTGACCATGAAGAAGCAGCAAATCCTCGTCATGGACGCCGCTTCGGGCAAATCGATCGTCGCGGCGGAGGATAGCGATCCAGCTTGGGTGTTCACTTCGGAGTTCGGTTGGTCGCCGGATTCGCGACGGTTGTGGTTCACCAGCGAACGCGATGGTTTCGCGCATCTGTATCGAGTGCCGGCGGCCGGCGGTAAGGCGGAGCAAGTCACACGTGGAAAGTTCGAGGTGCGCGGTGAGCGGTTCACCCATCCGCCGCAATGGATCGGCGAGTGGCTCTACTTCAGTTCAACCGAGGATGGTCCGGATCAGCGGCACTTTTACCGGATTCGCGCCGATGGTTCCGGCAAAGAGAAACTCTCACGGCGCGAAGGATTGAACGACGGGCTGATATCGGAAGACGGCAAGTTCATCGCATGGCGCCTGGCGGATCTCACGCATCCGTTCGACCTGTGGGTGGACGCCGATCGCGTCACCGAGTCGCCCCGGCCTGAGTTCGCCAATCTGACGTGGCCCGCGACCCGATTCGTTCAATTCCCCTCGCGCGGCGACGGAGCGCGGGTGCATGCGAAGATCCTGTTGCCGCCGGGATACACGCCGGAAGACGGCGGCGGAAAGAAGTGGCCGTGCGTGTTCTTCATTCACGGCGCCGGATACGCGACGAGCGTGCTGCGCCAATGGGGAAGCTACGTGGATCAGCGCTTCGTGTTCAATACACACTTGGCGAATCAGGGGTACGTGGTGATGGACCTCGACTATCGCGGCTCATCGGGCTATGGACGCGACTGGCGTACCGGTGTCTACCTGCACATGGGCGGCAAGGATCTCGGCGATGTGCTGGGAGCGGTCGATTACCTCCGCGGACTCGGCAATGTCGACATGGAGCGGCTCGGTATCTGGGGTATCAGCTACGGCGGATTCATGACGAACATGGCGATGTTCCTGGCTCCGGATGTCTTCCGTGCCGGATCGAGTTGGGCCGCGGTGAACGATTGGGAGAACTACAACGCTTGGTACACGTCCGAGCGGCTCGAACGGCCGAACACGTTTCCGGAAGCATATCGCCGCAGCTCGCCGATCCTCTACTCGCACAATCTAAAGAACGCGTTGCTCATGATCCACGGCATGGTGGATTCGAACGTCTTGTTCCAGGATGCCGTCCAACTCTCCGAGAAGCTGCTGCAAGAGGGCAAACCGTTCGAACACTTCTTCTATCCGCAGGAGGATCACGGCTTCGTGCGCGACGAGACGCTGATTGACGCCTACCGCCGCACCGCGCAGTTCTTCGACCGCCACTTGAAACGATGACTCTTCCCGTCCTTTATCCGATCCTCGATTCGGCTCTGCTCGATTCTCATGGATGTTCCGCGCTCGATGCCGCCGGTGCGATGCTGAGTGCGGGCGCGCACATCCTGCAGTGGCGCTGCAAAGACACGGTGACGCGCGCGCGATTCGACGAACTCGAGGCGATCGGCGAGTTGTGCCGCAAGCATGGCGCCGAGTTCGTGATCAACGATCGCGCCGACTTGGCGATGATGCTCGGCGCAACGCTTCATGTCGGACAAACGGATCTGCCCGCGCGGATCGCGCGCGAGATGATCGGCACTCACGGGCGCCTTGGCCTCTCGACGCACAACACAGGGCAGGTGATCGAGGCCGAGTCTCTTCCTGTCGACTATGTCGCGTTCGGACCCGTGTTTTCGACGGCGAGCAAAGCGAACCCCGATCCGGTGGTGGGGCTCGAACGCCTGCGCGACATCCGGCGATTGACGGCGAAGCCGCTGGTGGCGATCGGCGGAATCACGCGGGAGAACGTGCTCTCGGTGCTCGACGCGGGGGCCGATTCGGTCGCGGTGATCAGCGATTTGATTCCGGGAGTTTGCAATCGTGACAACATCCGGCAGAGGATGGCGGAGTGGCACGACGCGTTGCGATGATCGAGAGCGAGAATCAATACCGGGTGACGAAGGCGCGGGTGAGGCGCTTCGAGGTAGCTCTGGCGGAACTCGAAGGTGTAGCACGGCCCGCGAGTATCGGGCCCGAGATGTGGCAAGCGTAAGGGGAAGCAGTGGAAAGCCAGATCCGCGACCTGCGGGCTGCTATCGATCATTACGCGCGGCTACACTCGCGCCGTGCAGGTGTGCCGCACGAGGACCCAGCCAGCGCGAGGTAACCTGAAAGTATGTCGTTCGATACCCAGCCAATCCGCAAAATCGCGGAGGACTGGCTGATATCCAACGAGCGGCCTCGCGTAGACGAAGGCGTTCTCCAGGCGTGGGACCGCCTGATTGAAGAATGGGCTGAAGCCCAGGATCTGCCCTTGTTGCTTCGCGCAACAGGGCGTAGCCGGGGGCAGCCCTTCGCTCACCTGACCGGCCGGGAACTCGTGTGCGCGGACAATTCTCTTGCCAACTGGGCGCTGTCGAGTGCGCTGAAAGGCAGCGTTCCGTCACTTCGTGAAGTCCATGATGGCCTGAGCAGCGGGCGCATTCCAATCGCATTCGCGTTGAAGCTTGGGGAACGCGCAACTGCTCGCTACCCTGGTTCGCAAAGAGCCAAGATGGATCCGCCAAACCTCAACACTCTCGGGTGGAAAGTCTGCCATGTCCTCGATATCGGCATCAAGAGCCGGGGATCCGTTGCGGACCTTCCTGTTGAGCGGCTCCTCGCCCATTTCCGGCTATTCCTGAATCCGCGCAATATGTTCGTCGTCCCGAAGCAGCACGGGGGCGTCGGAGAAATGCCGGACTTCCAAGCGGTATTTCGGAACGATCCGTGGTTTGGAAAATTCCTTTGATGCCGGGCAGCGAAATCGCGCTGCCGATGCGGTCAGTAGCGCACAGGCCGCGAAGGCGCGCCAGAATTCCAGGAACACATAGCGCGCAGGCGCCGTAGCGAGTCCGATGCGCGGGTGTTCATCAAGATCAGATCCAGCGCCGACTGCTTCCCGTCAGCGTTTGCCAGGGCCCTTTTTCCTCCCCGCCTTCGTCCGGCGGCCTTCCTCCTCACCCTCGTCCGGACCACCGGCACCACGAATGCGAGGAGCGTTTCCTTGCCGCCACGCGTCGAGCCCGGCCTGAAGGCGCCGCACGATCTCCGGATTTTGGGCGGCGAGATTGGACTTCTCGCTCATGTCCGCCTCGACGTCGAACAACTCGGACCTGCCATTGTTGCTCACCAGCTTCCATCGTCCGTTGCGTGCCGCGAGCTTCTTTTCGTCACCATCCCAGAACAACCAATCATGGACCGGCCCGGACGAACCACCGTTCAAGTGCGGCAGGAGATTCTTCCCGTGATACTCGCGGTCCTTCGGAAGCGCGAGTCCCGCTGCCGCCGCGACAGTCGGCAGCACATCCATGCAGATGACGGGCTCACGAAACGCGGTGTTCGGGCGCAGCTTCGCGGGCCAGCTCATCAGAAACGGGACTCGGATCCCGCCTTCGTACACGCTGTGCTTGAAGTCGCGGAGCGCCCCGTTGTTGGCCGCATTGTTTCTGGCGCCACCGTTGTCGGAGAAGAAGACGATCAGCGTGTTCTTATCGAGCCCTTTCGCCTTCAACTCGTCGAGCAGGCGTCCCACCGCACGGTCCTCGTGCTCCAACATCGCGAGCAGCGTGTCGCGTTTCGGATTGCCGGTGTCGTAGTTCTTGATGGTGGCCGCGGGCGCCTGCAGCGGGAAGTGCACCGCGTTGAAGGCCAGGTAGAGGAAGAAGGGCTTCTTCGCGTGACGCTGGATGAACGACACGGCCTCACGGCCGAGGTTGTCGGTGAGGTATCCGGCGTCTTCGATGACGCGATCGTTGCGCCAGATCGAGTCGTACTTCTGCTCGGTCGGCTTCAAGTCGAAGTAGTCGTGGCCGCCGTGCCCGAGGAACCCGTAGAATTCACCGAAACCGCGCCGGACCGGGTGATGATCCATGTCGAGCCCGAGGTGCCATTTGCCGAAGGCGCCAGTCGAATATCCCTCCTGGCGAAGCAGGTCCGCGATCGTGGTCTCCGTCAAGGGCAGACCCGCGCGAGAATCGGACGCGGTGTAGAAACCGAATCGCTGCGGATAGCGGCCGGTCATCAGAGCCGCTCGGGTCGGCGCGCACACGTAGGCGCTCGCGTATCCTTGCGTGAAGCGGACGCCTTGGCGCGCGATACGGTCGATGTTGGGCGTCTTCACCTCGGATGGGTGATCGTAGGCACTCACGTCGCCATAACCGTGGTCGTCGGAGACGATCACGACGATGTTGGGCTTGTCAGTGGATGCGCCGAAGGACGGATTTGCTCCGAGTGTCAGTGCGCTGGCTCCGAGTGATCGGATCATGGTCCGGCGGTTCAGGTTGCCCGTCATGATCAGGTATTCTCGCAGATCCGAGCCCCCCATCGGTGACGGAGCAGGAAATCGCTGAGACTGAGAAGATCGCCGCGGCGTCGCCTCGATTCTTCAGTTGGTACAGCAATTGCCCGGCGGGCGGTCGCGTCGAACTCGGGCGGACATCTCGAAGGCCAGCGTAGCGTAGATCGGATGCGTATGAAATCCATGGAGGGTCTCTTTTTCATGTTTGACCCTTGTTGGACTCGAGCCGTTACCCAAGAGTGAATTGGCTCCCCGTGATGGATGCATTTCGAACGGTTCCGTTGCGAGTGCAAGGGCTAGCGGCGCGATGATGGGGACTCACTCTTGCAGGGCAAGTTGCCCAGCAGCAGCAACCTTCTCGATTTTGCGCTGTGCCGTCGCGATCAGCGTTTGAACGCAGCGGGCTACAAGCCCCATCAAATCGTCGCCAGTCACAAGTCTGTAGAAAGCTCTTTCTGGGGAGAAGTAAACCAAGGTTTTCTTGCCGGCCCCAAGAAGGTTCTGAATGTTGTTGAGCGTGCCCTTGCTCTCGCCATCCCAGAGCATCATTTCGCATCGTCCGCCATCGCCTTATCCTTGGCGGCGTAATACCCGAAGTCACGCGGGCCGGCGGGGCGGTGGACCCGGTTCGTGGGCCAAGCTCCGACATTGTTCCGGCATCGATCCATGCAGTACACAACAACATGCTGGTATCCGCACGATGCGAAGTACTGTTGCACCGCCTTATCGGCGCCGTTGGCGTCGCCGATGAAGATCGTGCACCCTCGCTGCATGAATTCGTTGAGCTTGTCCCGCAGGGCTTCGTCCAGCTTCGAGATTGCTCGCGACCCACCAATGAATACGCTGGTCACGGGTTCTTCCGTGTCTGAGTCAAGGGTGCAAATACACCTGCGCAGCCGCGCCGCCGGCCAGCAGGAGACGAGCAACGGCGGCGGTCGTAGCGCCGGATCGGAGCAGGTCATCGAACACAAGAATCATCCGTCCTTCCGTCTGCTCTCGATCTACCGCGAAGGCCCCGGCTAGAATCTCATCGCGTTTGGCGCGATCGAAAACGTTTTTCAACTGCCCTGTGTTCTTGACCTTCTTGATGCAGGTTGGCAAACTGGATCTCCAGTTTTGTTGCTGATCGCTCCAGCGACTTCAATCACCGGCTGCCTCTTCCACGCTGTGTTGGACGGCGGAATCGGCACGATCACGTCGACGGGCCAGCCCATGATGAACGCGGCTGCTGCTTCAGCGAGCGGATCGATCGCCGCCGCATCGCCGCGATTCTCGAGCTGGTACGGCAGTTCGCCGACCGGTGGCCTCTTGGTGTCGAACTCCGGATGGCCAAAAGCATTGTACCCGATGAACGTGCTGCTGGATGTTTGGAAATCGAGTGCATAGCCCAGTGTCCACGGTCCGGCGAGCTTTCGTGGGTGGATAGCTAACGGCATTTCCAACGCCAGAGTACCGCACGTTTCCTCCATCCCAAGCGGGTGAACGTGTAGCGGCCCACGGCATGGATTCGAACCGATAAGCCCAATGGAATCAATGGCCGCAAAAGCAGGCCGAGAATAAGTTTCTTGTTTTCGATTCGGAAATTCTTGGCTCCCCCTGATGGATGCGTTTCGAACGGTTTCGCTGCAAATGCAGGGTTTATAGCCATGTGCTTCCCCGGTGCCAGTGGGAACATTGAGGGGCTCCCGAAACTCCTGTCACGCGAGAATCCGCCGGGAACCTGGTGATACGCTGTTACGATGGCTTCCCCTCCTCCCGAGGCTCTGTTGGCTGCGGCGCAGCGCGGAGGCCCTTTTCTGCAAAGAGTGCTCAACCTCCATGGGCCGCAGGATTTCCGGCGCGAAGCCGGAGTTGAGGTTTGGAATGCGGCGGTGGCGGCGGGAAACTGGAGCGCCGCCGCCATCGTGGCTCGCGGAGGATACCAACCACCAGGGCAGGAATCGCTAGCGCAGTTTCTGATCCAGAACCATCTGGCTGCCTGCGATTTTAATGGAGGCCCAGCCTCCCACCGCCTGTGGACCTCGCTCCACAATATCAGCAGTTCCGATGAGGCGCAGTCGCAACATTTCATTCTTGAAGTGGGCAAGCCTTGGGCACAAGACGCGCTGAACGTGGCGCTATTTCTGGCCGCACAGTTTCGCAAAGGGCCAAGTATCATCCGCCTTCTCTGTGAAGCTGGAGGACAGATCGATGCGCGCTGGGAAAGCGTTCGGGACTGGCTGCTCGACGGCGTTGGCCTTTCGCCGGACGACTGGCTCGCAGAACGCGATCCAGAGCGACAGGAGTGGTTGCGGGTAGCCGGGATGGACGAGTCCGCACGCCTGATTCTGGAGCGGGAACACACGGGGGCGACGCCGTTGATATGGTCCGCCCGCGACCGCGGTCGAATCCAGCCTTGGATTGAGTGCGGGGCCGATCCGCTCGCCGCGGACGCAGGCGGCCGAACCGCACTTCATCATTGCGCTGCCGAGGGCAATTGGAGCGGTGTTCGATCCCTACTCGCTTCTCGGTCCTCTGGCTGGGACACGAAAGACCTCAACGGAAACCGCCCTTTAGACCTGGCAATGAAGTCGCCGGATGGAAGAGTGCTCGATGCGCTCTTGGAGTCGGGATGCTCTCCCCTTGACTCGCAATGCGACACAGTGGCATTCGAGCCCGGCGCAGCGCTTCGGTTCGCGTTGTGGAGCGGCGTGCAGCGTCCGCAAACGGCGGATGGCGCGAAGAAGTTGTTAGGCTTGCTCCCGGTGGAAAGACGGTACAGGGACCCGGAAGAGCGCTTGTTCCGGGCGCTAGAGAACTGCTATCCGGATCTTGCTCAACTCTTGCTGACGGCTGGTGTCGAACCGCGATTCGCCGGTCCGGGGCAACAGACCTGCCTGCACGCCGCGGCGCGCAATGGCGATGTGCAGTCGATACGGCAGTTGCTGAAAGTGGCCTATGTCGTTGCTGCCGTAGATGCCACCAACGAGGAGGGCTGCACACCGTTGCACTTGGCTTGCCGCGATGGTGGTGCCACAAGTGCTGTCTTGGAAGCACTGCTGGCGGCGGGTGCCCAGCCTTGCGTCGTTGATCGGCAGCAGCGAAACTGCCTCCACCTGCTGGCCGATGCTAACGACGACGTAGCCGCAGCCAACGCTGTGCCAGCAATATTGGAGGCCGGAGCCGCCCTGGAAGGCGCGGACTCGGACGGGAATTCGCCGCTAGCCTGTGCGATTCGGTCCGCCCGGCCAAATCTGGCGAAGGCCTTACTGAACGCCGGAGCCAATCCAAACGCGCTCATCGACGGGGTTTGTAACGCGCTCGGATTCTGCGCAAGCGCCGTCGAGGTCCGGATGTTGATCTCGGCGCGGGCGAAGCTCTCGTGTACCGATGCTCGAGTAGCTGATGCTCTGTTGCGGCAGGCTTCTTATGGCTCACTGGATGCATTCAAATTGTTCCTGCGCTCCGCGGCGCATCCCTGTACCACAGCCCGGCGGGAGGAAACGCTACTTCATCGAGTTGCTTGGTCGGATGATTCCCCTACGGCGACGCGGGTTGAGTGGGTGCTGGATGTCTGTCACAGTGTCAACCTGAGGGACTGCGAAGGGAAGACTCCGCTTATGGACGCAGCGAGGTACGGAACCGAACAGGCAGTGCGGAGGTTGTTGGACGCAGGCGCAAATCCGAATGCGAAAGACGCTGCTGGCCTGTCAGTAGCAGCACATGCCCTCGCCAATTCCCGGTGGGATGTGGCCGATATGATAGAAGCCCTTTAGGACTTTTGGCCCTGCTGTCCGACCATCTCAGGACGCTCCTGTCTTTTCGGTGTGAGGTGCGGTTGCCACGTATCTCCAACGCCAGAGTCGCCAAGGGGACGGCGAACCGAGGCGACAATCCGCAATGGATTCGAACCGATAAGTTCCACCGGTGTCACCTCCGTAAAGCCCGTGAACACGGTCTGATTAGGCCCTTTGTTTCAAAGTTGGCTCCCGTTGGTGTTGCAGGGACTTGGCGGCCCCGATTTTGGAATTCACGCCGGAAGCAAGTGGCGTCGCGGAAGCCTGCAGATCTCCGGCCAACGCAAACTGCGACGGAAAGTAGCCAGCCGGAATTGGCGATTCGCGATTGAGCAAAATCGATGCCAGAGTGGATTCGAACCCACAATCCTAATAGAATCGATCAGACGCTAAGACCGATCCGGCGATGTCCCTTGTTTTCAGTGCGACAAGTGTTGGCTCCCCACACTGGGCGCAATACGAACTCTGGCGGCGTGAATCCCCTCTGCTCGGATCGAGTCAATTCCTTTGTAGGCGTTGGAATACCGGCGAGAGCCGCGATTGCGTCCACGCTGGGTGCCCATCATGGATTGTGATCGAACTCCGATAGGGAAAGGAGCCCTGTAATTGCCAGGTTTGCCAAAGTGCAAACTCCTCGGACTCTACTCTTCGCAGAGCGCCGTTCCCGCGGGTGTCATTGCGCCGGCACTTCCCAGCGGCCAGTGAGCCCTTTCCCGTGCTCATAGCGGAACAAGCCGCGCGGAAGTGGAACGCCGACCCACCAATAGCTGAAGATCCAGGCGTCCGGGTGACGAAAGCAATCGTCCAGACGAAGCGAGTGCCCCAGTTTGATTTGATGGTCGACAGGGAACTGCTCCACTCCTCCCTCCGCATCAATCAACACGAAATTACCGCCCTGCAAGATGCAGAACACGTCTCTCCAGGCGACTATGCCGGAAATGGATCCCAGACGGAAGGCGCGCCGGGGCCTCTCGAGGTCATTTGGATGAAGGTATCCGTTCAGGCCTTCGCCGTCAAACGTCAAGGTAGTTGAATCGGATCGAACAATAGTCTCCCCGTTGGCACCGTTGCGGTATACGCGGCGCGAGGAATCGGGGAGCAATGCGGGCAGCGAATCGTCCAGGGGAATGGCGTTGAACCGCGCGAGATGGTCCCGCTCCGTGGAAAGCTTTTCGACGAATGGCGCATAACTACTTGCGGCCCGGATGGCGGCGATAACCTCAGCGAGCACGGCGGGGCCGTGGGCGACTGCAATCACGTGTTGCAGTTGTTTCCTGGCGAGGAACTCCTCGTGAGTGCATTCGCAACCGAGTTCGGTGAACCCAGCGCCTTCGCTCACCGTCACGTACTCCGCCCCGACGTGGATCTGATGACGGACACCATTGTTCCAAGCTTCCCAAATCGTTTTCATTTCGTTCTCACCGGTGAGTATGCGCTGGACAAGAGGAGTTCCGGGCGCAACTCGCACAGACGGGGCCTAGACACGCCTCGGATACGTGTTGAACTTCCGCAGCGTGCCGTATCCAATTCTACTTCTACGGATGACGCTCCGAAACCGAGTTGAGGACTCTGCCAGCGATACAGCAAGTTCGAATGTTCAATTGGGGTGGTTACCGAAGTCCAGAATTGAACCGACGGCTTTTGCTGGCTCCCCGGCATGGATTCGAACCACGACTCACGGCTCCAAAGGCCGCTGTCCT
>CADECY010000175.1 GCA_902825945.1 uncultured Acidobacteriota bacterium | reverse complement strand
CGTCGAGCGTCAGCTTGGAGAACTTCTCGCTCATCGACTCTTTGTCGAGCACGCGGAGCACGGCGTCTTCGCCATGCACGGTCGGCATGATCGAGACGCGAAAATCGATCAGCCGGCCCTTGTAGCGCACGCGGAAGCGGCCGTCCTGCGGCACGCGCCGCTCGGCGATGTCGAGTTCGCTCATCACCTTGATGCGCGAAATGATCATCGTGTGCCAGTCCTTGCCGATCGGCGGCATCGCGTAGCTGAGCACGCCGTCGATACGGTACTTGATGACCACCTCCGTGTCGCGTGTCTCGATATGGATATCCGAGGCCCGCCGTTCGAGCGCGCTGAAGATCGTCGTGTCCACCAGCTTGATCACTGGCGCGATTTCCGCGTCTTCGGCGGTCAGCTTGTCGATCGAAAGCGTTTCGTCCGAGTTTTCCTCGTCGCCCACCACGTCGAGCGTGAACGTCTCGGTCACCTCATCGAGCACCCGCTGCGACTGCTCGCTCTTCTTGAGCAGGTCCGAGATTTGACTGAGCGTCGCCACCCGGACCTTCAGCTTCTTGCTCAGCAGAATCGCCAGTTCGTCGACGAGGTTGAGGTTCTTCGGATCTGCCAGCGCGATCTCGAGATGTCCGTTCTGCGCCGCCAGCGGTACGAAGTTGTAGCGGAACATCAGGTCCACCGGCACGCTCTGGAACAGATCGTGGTCGATCTGGATTTCCTTCAGATCCACGAACTCGTAACGGTAGCGCGCCGCTACCTGCCTTGCCTTGGCGGCTTCTTCGTGAGGATCGGGCCCGCGCGGGGTCATACACGCTCCGCCAGTGAAAAGATCGGCATATAGAGAGCTACCAGCACGAAGGCAACGAAGCCGCCCATGAACAGCATGATCGCGGGTTCGATCAGCGACATCGCCGCCGTCATCCGCGTGCTCACGTCATCCTCGAAGAACTCGGCGACGCTCGTCAGCATCGCGGGCAGCGCGCCTGTCGATTCGCCTACCTCGATCATATCGATCGCCAGCGGTGGAAAAATCCCGGTCGCGTTGAGCGACGCCGAAAGCGGCTGCCCCTCGCGTACGGACTTCCGCGTCGTCTCGAGCGCGGACTTCAACAACCGCGACCCGAGCGATTCACCCGCCGCCTCGAGCGCCTGCACGAGCGGAATGCCGCCCATCAGCAAAGTGCTCAGCACGCGCGAAAGCTGCGCGACCTGATACTTCGTCCAAATCTCGCCCATCACCGGCAGCTTCATCTGGACCCGCTCCATCATCCGCCCGCCCGTCTCCGTCGTCGACCACAATCGTAGCCCCAACACACCCGCGATCAGCGCCACCACCCCGCCCAGGACGTAGTTCTTGCCCGTGGTCCCGACCGCCAGCAGCCACATCGTGATCACCGGCAATTCCGCGTTGAGCGAACTGTACAATTGCGCGAAGTTCGGAACCACATAGGTGATCATGAACGCGATCAGACAACTCACCAAAAACACCAGAACCGCCGGATAGAGCAGCGACAGTAGAATCTTCTTCCGGACCGCGATCGACAGCTTCTGATAGGCGATGAACCGGTCGATCACGTCCCCGAGCGCGCCGCTCTTCTCGCCCGCCAGCACGGAAGTGATGTAGATGGGTGGAAACACCTTCTGCCGCGAAAACGCCTCGGAAAGTTGAGTCCCGTTCTTCACTTCGTCCCGGACCGCCTTGATGTGCGGACTCAGCTTGGCATCCGTCAACCGCTCCGCCAGCAAATCGAGCGACTTCAAAATGGGCAGGCCCGCGCGGATCAGCGTCAGAAACTGCTGGTTGAAGATCAGGAACTTCTCGATGTTGATCTTCTTCCGCCCCACCGCCAACCGCGTCGCCAACTCCCCCCGGGGCTTGATCGAATAGATCAGGAAGCCCTGCTGCGTCATCCTGTCCCGCAGCTCTTTTTCGGTTTCGGCTTCGGCCACCTGTTGCTTGATCTCGCCCCGGGCGTCGGCATACTTGAGGAGGAATTCAGGCATTTAGCGTCCTTCGGCCGGGCCAAGTGATTGATTCGCATAAGCTTGCGCTGTCCGGAATGCACGGGCGACCGTTTCCGGGGCACGCGGAGCGATCCATGCGCAAGGTGTCACAATACGTTAGACGCGCGAATGTTGTCGAACGTGCAACGGCCCTGGGGCAACCATCGGCTGACCATCGCTCCAAGAGCACGACAGCATGAGCGACGGTGCAGCGACCGGCAGCGGCCAAACTGTAGAATCAGTGTATGGTCTAACCTCCTGAAAATGCTGCGCCTCGAGCACTTGCAACGCGGCTCGCTCGTGAGAGGTCTCTCGAGCGAGGGCCTCGCCACGGTCATCGACGACGTCGTTGTGCCAATGGACCTTCGATGGTGACGCGGCAATGTTCCGGCTTGCCTGGGAGGCATACCGGATTCACCTCGCTCACCTGTTCGATCCGCACCTGGCAATTCACACTTTTCTGGTTGATCCGTTGCCGCATCAAATCACGGCGGTCTTTCCCCGGTGGGTCACACGGCGAGTGTAGCCCAGATCGTTGCGGAAGCCATGCGGGTAGAGGCGGGAAAGCGGCCAAGCGGGCATGTCATGCGGCACGGTAGTTGATCCTCGCTTGCCAGGCGGCGAGAGCCAGGGACATGGCAAGGTCGCCAGTGTGCCGGCCCGCGCGCATTTCGAGTAGTTCGCGACGGAGTTGGCGGGACGGAGGCAGTTCGTTCGAGACCATGAGAATCCGGTTCTGGAACATGATCTGGAGGTTGGAGGTGAGCGCCGTTTTGGGCACGTGATTGGTGCCGTTGGTGTGGGTGGCGGCGTTGCCCGAGGTGATGGCGACGCCGATGATCGAGACGCCGAGTTTCGCCTTTCGGAGCTGATCCATGACGGGCGCGCCGACACCGGTGGCGTCGACCACGAGAGTGGCAGTGCCGGAGCGGAGAGGCTCGCGCGACATCAGTTGCTGGACGCGTTCGACGACCTTGTCATAAGGCGTCATGAGCGGGACGCGATCGAGCCAGCGGCAACTCAGTGAGGAGGCCGTGTTCCACTCGTAGGTTTCCGGATTCCTGCCGTTGGCGACCGAGCGGTATTCGAGGACCGCGATGGCGGTGTGATCGCGGAACTTACCGAGGTCGAGCCCGATGTAGTGGTGGAGCCGGGTGGTATTCGGCCAGAGTCCGGGTTCGGGCGCGAGCGTGTGGACCTCGTCCGAGAACGCGAGGGCGAGATCGGCGGCAGCGAAGAGCTGGTCGCTCGAGTCCTGGAAAATGCAGTTGTACTCTTGGTCGAACTCGGCGGCCGATTTCGAAGCACGCTCGGCTTCGAGGAAGGCGGGCGGGATGCGCGCACAATCCGCAGCCGTGGAATGGATACGGGTCCAGCGATAGGGACCGCAGGTATCGATATCGCCGTTCCAGATGGAGTGGAAGAAGCCACGGCGGCCTTTCGGAGTGGACATGAGCCAGATGGCGCCATCGGAGCGGGCGAGCATCGGCGTGGCGGCTTCATAGACTTCATCGGGGACTCGTGCCGCCTCGTCGATCAGAAGCATCGAGACCGAAGAGAAGCCGCGCAGGGTATCGGCATTGGCGGGGGCCGCGACGATCCGGGAGTGATTGGGGAGACTGAGAGAGACTGCGTTGAAGCCGTCGGCTTTCGGGCGGATTCCGAGAGGGCGGAGGAAGCGCCGGACCTTGCGGATCAGTTCGTTGGACTGGCGCAGCGTGGGCGCGACGACGACGACGAGGGACTCCGGGACGCAGGCCGCACGATGGACGGCGAGCGCGGCGATGGTGGTGCTCTTGCCGAACTGGCGGTTACAACAAAGGATGCCGCGATGGGTGTAGGCGGCGAAGATGGAGAGTTGCTGGGGTTCCGGGTGAAAGCCGAGTTTCTCGCGGGCGAAGGCGAGCGGTGAGCAAAGGTAAATGGGCTCAGGCGCGAAGACACCACGGGTGTCGGCGTCCGCGGTCGAGGGCGGCTCGCCGAGACCAGCGGCTTCCAATATCTGCTTCATCGGCGCGTCTGGCGGTCAGCGGCGATGCGGAGGAGGGCCTCGTCGACTGCTTTCCGCGCTTCGGGGAAGTTCCGCAGCGTATCGAGGACCGTGGCGAAGGCGATTCGCCAGTCGTGAGTGGGATCCTCGCCTTCCTTGGAGACACGTGCCGTGTCCGCAGTGGCCTTTTTCCGGCCGTCGAGCCAGAAAGTCCGGTGGCTGGTGCCCGGTTTCAGTGGATTTCGCCCCATGACATGCGCTCAGGCGGCCTCCCGTGGATTCAATTCCGGGGTTTCAGGCGTCGATGGCGGTGTTTCGAGGCCGCAAGCAGGTTCGTTTTGAAGTTTCACGAAATTGCCCGTGTTTTGGCCGTTTCCCGGCGCCGCGGCTTGCTCCTCGAGGGCTGCTTTCGCCTCCTCTTCGGCCTCCTGCTTGCGGATTTCCCGCAGTTCGACGAGTTTGTCATGCGCGCGCTGGAACTGACGCGACAGGCGGACGATGTGGCGCTCGAGATTGGCCATGGTCTTGTCGCCGTGATGAGCGTCACGGTAGGCGATGGCGAGTTTGGTGTCCTCGTCGACGGGGCCTTCGAAGACGGAGTCGAGTTTCGGCTCGATCTCGTCCAGAGAGAGGTCGAGGAGGGCGGTTTCGATGCGCTCGGCGCGGCGGCGCTTCCATTGGGCGTTGGCCATCTCTTCGACGAGGCAGATTTCGGGTTCGGTCGCGGGTTTGAAGGTATCGACGAAGCCTGATACGAGCTTGGCGTAGTCCTCTTTGGACTCGTTCCGCATGACGACAATGCGGGTGGAGGTGAGTCCGTGCTTGATCGCGTTGAGGCTGGACTTAGATTTGCCTTCAGCGGTGGCTGGTCCGTTGGACTTGGCACCGTTGGTGCGTGACGTTTCGCTTGCCATTTTGTAGCTCCTTGTCGAATGAAGTGGGCCGGGCAGAAGCGCTCCAGCCGTTTTCATTTTGGGGAGAGGGCAAGCGGGGCAACCGCAGCCTTGGCTTGCAGGTTCTTGATTTCAGGGGAAAAATAAACTTCGATTTCGTGTTACTGAAAAAGGTTTGCTTCCACGGCGGATTGCGATACCGGGTTCCGTGCGACGATTCGATCCGCCGTGGTGGCAAACCGGCCGGTGAGCTACACCGCACGCCGCGGCGCGGGAGCGCGCTATGGAAATTGCTGTCCGTGGACTGGGGGAGAGGCGGTTCCACGGAGGCTTGGAGATTGGCTAGTGGTTTCGTACTCCTCGCAAAGATCGCCATGGATCGCCAAGTTCGCTACGGTTTTCTTTGGTTGGCGAGGGTTTGGTGGGAGTCCGGGGTTCGAAGTGGTTTGTGGCGGCGCGGGGCATGCGGTTTCAAGCTCGCTACGTGTTCATGTTGAACGCTGGGGGCACGGGCCGGTTGCAAGCAGAGAGCTGAATCCGGCCATAGACTGGCGCGTCTGTGGCCCTTGGCCCCTGGGACCCAGAAGGGGCAACGTCCAACTCGTCAGAGCCGGGCCCTCAGTGGTCCGGAGTCGTGAAACCTTCTTCCTCGAAATGGCGATCGAAGGCAAACGCGTCGCGAATACCGAACTGGCGCATCACGGAGAAGCTCGTACAGTCGACGAGACTGAGCTTGCGCCGCGCGGCCGCGAGGAGAGCAGCCATACCGAGGGCGTGTGCCGCCTCGTCCACGTAGTGGACGTGAATGAGGGGGACGATACTGTCGTGCAGAGCGCGCACGGCCTCTATGCCCAAGCGGTGTTGACAGAGGGCGCATGACTCTACCAGTACGTAGTTCGTCGTGAAGAGGGGGCTCGACGAGTTGACGAGCGCTAGCCAGCCTGCCGCGGCGCGCGGGTGGTTCTGGTCCGAGCGGTCGAGGAGGGCGTAGATGGCCGAGGTGTCAACGAAGGTCATTGGCTGGCGTAGGCTTCGGCCAAGTGGTCATCGTGATCCGTACTGACCGTGGTCAGGCCCGAGTCGAAGCGTCCGATCACGGCCATTGCCCGCGCGACGAGTACTTCGCGGCTGGAGGCGGCTTCGCGCTGGAGGAACGAGTCGATGCTCGAGCGGATCAGTTCGGCGACGGGGACGTTGCGAGTGTTGGCGATCGAGCGTAATGCGACTGACTGTTGTTCGGTCAGTTGAATCTGGGTTCGGACCATGCGATTACAGTATAGCACCATGCGATTAACCACGAGCGGCTCTGCTCGCGCAAATGGAGCCGGAGCCCGGTTGGGCTCCGGAGTAGTTCGCTCCTATCTGATTGAAAGGAACCATTATCTCTTCAATGGGGCCTCGAAAGAGGTCGCTGCTTCGACCAGTGTTGCTGAACGGGTCAAAACCGAGCGGAAGCGAGCCGAAGGGAAGCCTTGACGCGGTCAGCCGCAAGGAGGATTGGGCGAAGGGAAGAAAGGCGTTTCCTTTGGCCGGATTTGGGCGCCCCCGAGGCTGGAAACGGATCAGCGACCTCCGGGCTTGCCTATTAACTCGACAATCCGAATATTGGCTTGATTTCGGGCCAAAGGGCGGTGAGAATTGTATATCGACATGGCTGGATTCGCAGCGTACTTTCGTCGGGCCACTGGGCGGGCCGCCTATCCCTACCAGGTGCGTCTGGCCGAGTTGCCCATCGGTAACCGAATTCTCCAAGTCCCAACAGGGGCAGGAAAGACCGCGGCAGCCATTGTCGGTTGGCTTTATCGACGAGATCAGGGTGATGGTCCCCGGCGATTGGTCTACTGTCTGCCAATGCGCGTCCTCGTGGAGCAAACGGCTGAGGAAGCGCGGCAGTGGTGTCAGCGGGTAGCCCCGGGAGTGAGCGTCCGGGTCTTGATGGGCGGAGATGTTGACACCGAATGGGATGTCCACCCCGAGGCACCGGCGATTCTTGTTGGCACGCAGGACATGCTTCTGTCCCGGGCGCTGAATCGTGGATACGCGATGAGCCGGTTCCGCTGGCCAGCGCATTTCGGATTGCTCAATAACGACGCCTACTGGGTCTGCGACGAGGTCCAACTCATGGGCGACGGCTTAGCGACGACTGCGCAGTTGGCGGCGTTTCGAACGAAAGTGGGCACGTTCGGACGATGTCCAACTTTGTGGATGTCCGCAACGCTCGATCGTGAGATGCTACGCACCATCGACTTCGAGGATGTTCCGGACGTGTTGCCGTTGGGTGATGACGACAGACAGGAAGCGAGTCTACGGGTTCGCCTGGAAGCCAGCAAAGCGGTCCACGCGGCGCCGCCGGAGTGCCGCACCGCAGCGGGGCTCGCTGCGTTTTTAGCGGGGGAGCACAAGGCGGGAACGCAAACTCTCGTGGTGGTGAATCGGGTGCCTCGTGCTCAGGCGGTTTTTGACGAGTTCCGCAAGGTGGCGGCGAAGATCCCATGCCAGTTGTTGCATTCGCGCTACCGCCCCCACGAGAAGAAGGAATGGCACACCATCTTGAACGAGCAGGTTCCCGACGCCGGCCGGGTGCTGATCTCCACTCAGGTAGTGGAGGCAGGGGTTGACATTTCATCGGCGTTGCTGGTGACCGACCTTGCTCCCTGGCCGAGCCTCGTACAGCGGTTCGGGAGGTGCAACCGCGCGGGCGAGCACACTGACGGAGCGCGCATCTACTGGATCGACAGGCCGTTGACCGGAGCCATGAAGGATGGCGCGCTGACGGACGAGATGGCTCGCCCGTATCATGTCTCTGAGCTGGAAGAGGCGGAGAGCCGGTTGGGGGGACTCCGGTCCGCTAGTCCCGCCACGCTCCCCGACTTTCGGGTCCCCTATCGCCCGGACCATGTACTGCGCCGCTCCGACCTCATTGACCTGTTCGACACGACGCCAGACTTATCCGGGTACGATCTGGACGTTTCGCGATTCATTCGAGACGAGAACAGCCGCGATGTGCAGGTGGCTTGGCGGGCGGAGCTTCCGGGCGGAGCGAATCGCGAGGCGGCGCCTTCGCGGGACGAGTTGTGCAGTGTTCCGATCGGCGACCTCGCGGCGCTGTTGAAGACCGGGAAGCGGTCCTCGCAAGTCGAGGGTGTCACTTGGGACGCTCTGGACGGCGAATGGGTTCCGCTGCGGCCCGACACGACCTTGCGGCCCGGAATGGTAATCGTCATGGCGTCCAGCTCCGGATGTTATGATCCCGAGCGTGGTTGGGATCCGAAGGGAAAGACGCCCGTGCCGGCTGTGCCTTCACCTATTCCGGAAGAGGCAACCGGCGATGATCCCGGCACATTTCGCTACTATGCTCAGTCGCTGGAAGCCCATGCGCGCGAGGTCCGGCAACAGATGCGCTCGATCCTCGATTCGCTGGGTGATCTGGATCTCGGCGACTACGTCGAGAGGCTTCTCGAAGCGGCTCTGCGCCACGACTGGGGCAAGGCGCACCCCGTATTTCAGGCGACCGTCAACCCAGGTGGGGAAGGCCCTCTCCTTGCCAAGACCAAAGGAACCGGGCGCCATGCGCGCAAGCATTTCCGGCATGAATTGGCCTCGGCGCTTGCGATACTTCAAACCGGTGGAGACGACTTGACCGCCTACTTGGCTGGTGCTCACCACGGAAAGGTTAGGCTGTCGATCCGGGCGCTGCCAGGCGAGGCCAAGCCCGAACAGAAGGGTGTGCGGTTTGCGCGCGGAATCCACGACGGAGATGTTTTGAAGGCAGGCCGGCTGGGCGGGATCGAGGTGAGCGAGATCCGCATGGATCTCGAACCGATGGTGCTCGGCCGCGCGTCGGGCGAACAACGGTCCTGGGTGGAACGGATGGCGGGACTACGGGACCGGCTAGGCCCATTCCGACTCGCATTTCTGGAGAGTCTCATCGTGGCGTCCGACATCCGCGCCAGCGGCGATCCCCAAGAGGTGATGGAATGAGCATCGTTGCGCTTCGCGGATGCGCCGTGCAGCCAATGGCGGGATACCTCAAGGCGCTCGCCGTCCTCCGCCTAGTAACCGAGCAGGCAGACAGTGACGCGCGTGGCTGGTGGAGCGGAAACGTGTTTCACATCGACTCGAAGCTCGATGAAGCGGGAGTGCGACAGTTCTTTCTCCAGCGCTACGCACCGACACCGATCGTGGCGCCCTGGAATGGGGGCAGCGGCTTCGGCGAGGGGGACCGCCGCGATGGAATGGACGCCATTCTCGGCACTAGTGATGCTCGCTTTTCGGTCTATCAGGCCACGATTCGAGAGGTTCTGGGGTGGCCCGAGACCGGCACGGGAGAGTTGACCGTGGGCGGCATGATCGACGAACTCGAGCGGGCCGCAGCCGCCCGGACCGGAAAGGCGAAGAGCGAAATTCTCGAACTCGTCAGCGACTATCTGGAGGCGGCTGGCGATCGCATCGCGGAACTGCGCCCGCTCACGGTAGAGCAGGTCAAGAGTGTGGCGAAGGCGGCGCACCGGGCAGTCACGAAACTACGTACCGCTGTCAAGAAGGTGAAACGCGCGGGTGGCAAGGATGTGATGGTACGGCTGTGCCGCAACCGCTTGCCGGATCCGGCTCAGCAGTGGGTGGACGCCGCAGTTGTGCTCAGAACCACGACAGAATTGGCGTATCCTCCGATCGCCGGCACAGGCGGATCGGAAGGGCGGCTCGACTACACGAACTCATTCATGGAGCGAGTATCGGACTTACTTCTCCGGAACGAGCGGAGCGATGAACTGCTCGGCAACGCGCTGTTCGGCTATCCGACAAACGCACTCGAGATTGCCTCGACCGGGCAATTGGATCCGGGCTGCGCAGGTGGGTTTAACCAAGGACCGGGGATCGAGACGAAGGACTTTCCCACCAATGCCTGGAGCTTCGTGCTTGCGCTCGAGGGTACCGTGGCGTGGGCCGGAAGCGCAGGCCGGCGCCACGGGGGCGCCCGGCAGGGGATCGCGTCCAGTCCGTTCACGGTCCGGGGCCGAGCGGTGGGGTACGGCACAGCGGACTCGATCGACGAGAGCGATGCCAGAGCGGAGGTGTGGATGCCTGTTTGGCCGCGCCCGTGCGGCTACGCTGAACTGAGGTGCATGCTCCGGGAAGGGCGGGTTGAGTGGGAGGGCAGACCCGTCAACGATGCTCTGGAGTTCACCAAGGCAGTGGCCTCGCTCGGCTCGGACCGGGGCATCGAAAGCTTCCAGCGGTACAGTCTCATCAAAAGGCGCGGGGACAGCTATCTTGCCCTGCCGGCGGGCCGAGTGCCCGCAAGCGAACGTATCGATGGCGGGCTGTGGAGAGAGGCCGATGGAATCCTGCTGCGATTCGATCAATTCGCTCGAGGCTTCCCGAACGGTTTACCAGCACGCCTGGAGACGGCACGCCGAGCGGTCGACGAGGCCGCGTACGAGTTCGTGACCCGTGGAGACGCAGGGCGGCCGACCGAAATATTTGCGCGGATTGGAGCTTTGGAACGGACATTGGCAAGCCGGAATCCGAGATCGGAGCCCAAACTGACCGCTCCTCTCTTCGGCCTGAGCCCCCACTGGCTCAGCAGCGCGGATGACGGTTCGTTGGAGTTCCGGGTGGCCGCCGCGGTGGCATCGATACGGCGGAGCGGTGACGTGGGTCCGCTGCGGGCCAACCTGATTGCCATCGACCCGAAGAAGCCTTCGGTATGGCATCACGGCGAGGGGCAAGCCGCGTGGAAAGGGCTTACGGTTTGGCACCGGCTGCACTCGGTACTGCGCAGGCGCGTGATGGACAGCGGCCGTCTCTCCTGTGACGGTTTGGCGCTGGCAGGAAGGCTATCCGTGTGCCCGGCGGACGCGGCAGCCATGGTTGGTGGCCCGTTCGATGAGGGCAGGTTCGAGGACTTTTTGTTCGCGGCGACACTCGTCAACTTCGGCCACCAGGAGTTCGACGCAACGAGGCGAGAATTGAACCGGCGATGGCGCGACGGCTTGGCACGCTCTCCGGTGCCGCGTGACTACGCGCTGCTGAAGCATCTGTTCGAGCCATCCCTGGCTATCAGGCCGGAGGCATCGATCGTTTCGTTGCTCGCGGCGAATGACATCGAGGGGGCGTGCGCCATTGCGATCCGGCGCTTGCGGGCTTCGGAGATGCTCCCCCTTCGAGTGGCCTATCCCGGCCATGATGGTGGATTGCGTATTGCCGCGGCTCTGCTGGTTCCCGTCTATCCGATCGGAGATCTGTCGCGGCTGGTCCTCCGTGAAAAGGACCCAGAGAAAGAAGTGAGGTGAACGATGATCGAAACGTTGAATGGCGCGCCCCGGCTATTGCTGGCGCAGGAATTGCGGCCAGTGCTCGGGGACCGGTTCCAGCCCACGGGCTTCGCCGATCTCGGCGCTGCGGATTACAAGACGGCCGACGGGAAAAGGATGCTTTTGGTGGAGTCCGCTCAGTCCGTCGCGAACAGACTGGAGAAGACGTGTCTCAAGGGAGACGGACCTCATATTGCGGACGAACTCCAGGGTTTGCCTTACATCTTGGCCAAGATCGGCGGGGTGGTGGAGACGGAGACGAGTTCGTTGATCGAGGCTCACCGAATCAACTCACCGTGGATCATCTCCGACAAGTCCTTCCAGGCACACTTCGTCAAGCAAGCCGCTTATGAGGCAGGCAAGCCGCTTTCGTGGGAGCGAATTGCTTCAACCGTATTTCGATACGATCCGAATTCGCTGATCCACGGAGTGTTCATGGCCAACCTCGGGGACGGCCGTGTGCGCTTGCCCCGCGCGCTATCCGGCTTCATCGAAGCCAGTGATGTGCTGGAGGCCGTATCGGGCGGTGTCAAGAACAATCCCTTGGACCCAACTGGCAAGATCAGGGCGAAAGAGTACGATAAAGACGTCTACGGCAACGTGCCGTATGCGCGAGTCGAGTACACCGCGCGGGCGATTACAGCCTACTTCAATCTTGACCTGTCGCTGATCAAGGGCTACGGACTGCCCGACGCCGCGAACGCGCTCCTAGTTGCGCTTTCGTTGCTGAAGGTCCGGCGGTTTCTCAACGCCGGGTTGCGACTGCGCACCGCATGCGATTTGGGGCCAGTCGAAGGACTGAGGGTCAAGGCACCCGCAGGATTTGTGGTCCCGGATGAAGCGAAGCTTCTGGACACTGTTCAGGCGGCCATCAGGAAGTGCAGCGATGGTGGGCTCTTCGCGAGTCCGGCGGTTACCGAGATCCAGGCCACTTCGGTCATGAAGGCGGAGTCGAAAGAGCCGAAGGAGTCCACTCAGTGAGGGCCGTTCGTCCATGCTCGTAGTCGAACTCGAGTTTCCCGCCGGACGATATCACGCGACGGCGTGGGGCCGGCACGTCAACGAAGGCGAACCGGAGTGGCCACCAGCACCGTACCGTTTGATCCGCGCGCTCTACGATGTCTGGAAGCGCAAAGCCGCTGCTTGGCCTGCGGAGCGCGTGGAGCCGATCTTTCGCGCCCTCGCGGCGGAGCCACCGCGCTACTTTCTCCCACCCGCGAGCGTTTCCCACACGCGTTCGTACCTCAGCAAGAACGAACGAGACCCTCAACAGAAGACACTGATCTTCGATGGGTTCGTGGTGGTGGGCCCGCGCGAGCGGGTCCTCATCGGGTGGCCGGCCGTTGACTTGCCGGGAACGATCCTGGATGACCTCGACACCCTGCTGAGTCAGCTAAACTACCTTGGCCGCTCGGAGTCTTGGGTCTCGGCGCGTGTTACCCGCGGCGTCAATGGCGTTGCGTGGAACTGCGAGGCCGCGCCGGCGGATGGAGGCGACACGGTGGGGGTAGCGTGCCCATTGTCTTTCGAGGCGTACGTTCCGGTCGTGATCGGCAAGGGCAAGAAGGCACGGCAGGTCGACTGGGTGGAAGCCCTCGCGATCGACACCGATACGATTCACAAGAATGGGCTCAGCCACCCACCGGCGATGCGGTTTGTGGACTACGCGCGCGACCGTCACTGTTTTCGTATCGCGCGGCCGGCGCCGGCTGAATTGGCAACCGCGATCACCAGTGTGCTGTATGCACTGGAATCCAAGGTGCTGCCGCGTGTCATTGAGACTGTCGAGATCGCGGAGCAGGTGCGAACGCGCCTGATGGGAATACACAAAGGCATGGAAGGGTTCGAGAACGTCTCGCAGCGGTTCAGCGGACGCGAGTCGTCAACGCAGTCGCTGACGGGACACCGGCACGCGTTCTATTTGCCCCAGGATCGCGATGGAGATGGGCGGATCGATCACATTCTCGTCAGGTGCAAGGACGCCTTCGGTGCTTCCGAACTTCGCGCACTCGATCGCTTAGAGGAACTATGGCAGCGTGGGGGACGGCCTGATATCCGATGCGTTCCCGTCCAGTGGGGAGTGCCCACCGCGACCGGCCGGAGGTTTCGGAGCCGGACTCCGTTTGTACCGCCGCGGCACTTCAAGCCGGGGAGACAGGATTTCGAGCAATGGTTGCGGGATGAGATCAGGCGGGAGTGTGCTTACCACGAGTTGCCTGAGCCTGTGTCGATCGGGCTCAGTCCACGCCTCAAAGCGAGTGGGCGAGAGATCCGATGGGCTGAGTTCCGGCGCAACCGCAAGGACGATCCGGTGCGAGCCGGCTTCGGCGTCGAGATCGTCTTCGGGGATGAGGTGGAGGCTCCTTTCGCGTTGGGATATGGGTGCCACTTTGGGCTGGGGCAGTTCGATTTGGATTCTGGGGCTCAGACAGACCTTGCGAATGGCGGGGAAGAACCGCAGTCCCGTGCGAGATTCGATCTCCCTGGCTGACACCTGAAACTGTTCCAGTTGACCCGCGGCGGGTTCCACGTTCGGGATGATGAACGCGAGCATCCGCGGGTGATCTGGTTCGCCGATCAAGACCACCTTGTACAGGTGCGAGGGGACGGCGACGCCCGATCCGATGCGGTCAGGGTTGTCCGGATAGATGGCGCCCGTGACGACGATTGCCGAGTCCGCTTGCCCGGCCAGAGCGCGGACGCGGGTCTCGAGGCGGCGCCAGGAGGAGCGGTTCATCGTGCTGTCTTGCGGAACCACGTTCGAGAGCAAGAAGGATTCAGAGACGGCTTGCCCGTCGAAGGCAACGTCCCGGGCTGGGACGAGGTGGCCGCGGCTCATGCCGGAGCCGCGGTAGTCAGCATCGCCGGCGCCGGGTATGCCAAGGGTGCGGTCGCGGCGGAAGTGGTGGCGGCGCGACGTGGCGGGCTCGGACAAGTGTGACGCGGAGATCTCGTGGATGGTCCAGACGGGGGCTTTCCAGGGGCCGCCGTGGCAGACGATGAAGGCGCGTTTGATGGAGAGTTCCTGGTCCGGGCCTGCGCAGGCGGGAAGGCCGTAGCGACCCGGTTGGGCGGCGAGGGGAGTCAGGAGTAGGACGGCAATCAGTATCCGGCGCATACAGTTTATTCATCGGATGTTTGAAACAGAGCTTTAGTAAAACGTTTCAAACATTTCTGCTACGCGATGGATACCGCTTGCTCGAGCGCGCGGCTCAGCCATGGGGGACGGCGTGAAATAATAAGTACAATCTGTTAACGATCAACTAGCGAGGACACATGAGAAGTTCGTATCTCGTCTGCTACGACATCACGGATGACAAGCGTCTGAAGAAGGTGTTCAAAGCCATGCGCGGGTATGGCGATCATTTGCAGTACTCGGTGTTCGAGTGTCAGTTCACGCCACCGGACCTGGTGAGGTGCCGGGCAGAGCTCGGGGCGATCATCGATCATTCCGAGGATCAGGTGCTGTTCGTGGATCTCGGCCCGTCGGAAGGGCGCGGAGAACGGGTGATTTCGTCACTCGGCGTGCCGTACACGGCGATGGATTCGCCGTGTCTGATCGTATAGAAAAAGGAGTCAAGAAGTGTCACCGCAACGCGTCCCACAAGCGGCTCCGTCTCCGGCGGAGCCCGATTCCCGGCGGCAACCGGATTACCTCCCCGCGAGGATGGTCAACGAGTTCGTCTATTGCCCCCGATTGTTTTTCTACGAATGGGTAGATGGACTGTTCCGCGAGAGCGTGGACACGATCGAAGGGAAGGTCCAGCACAAGCGAGCCGACGCGGGCCCGCGAGAGACGCCTCCGGCGCACGAGGCGGCCGCGATGGAGACGATCCACTCGCGCTCGATCACGTTGTCGAGTGAGCGATTGAAGGTGATCGCGAAGCTCGACCTGCTCGAGGGTGACGCAGGCGTGTTCACGCCGGTGGATTACAAGCACGGCAAGCCGCGCGAGTCCGATGGCGGCGGGCTCGAATTGTGGCCGGCCGACCGGGCGCAGTTAGCGATTCAGGGGCTGGTGCTGCGGGAGAACGGCTACCGGTCCGAGGAAGGGATCGTGTTCTACCAGTCGACGCGGCAACGGGTGCGAGTGGCGTTCGACGATGCGCTGCTGGCGGAGACCGAAGCGGCGATCGCGGAAGCGTGGCGGATCGGGCTGGGTGGAGAGATTCCGGCTCCGCTCGAGGATTCCCCGAAGTGCCCAGGCTGTTCGATGGTGGGGATCTGTCTGCCGGACGAGACGAGGCTGCTGACGATCGAAGAAGCGCGGGCGCGGGAGCAACTCGACCTGTTCGCGGCGGACAAGAAGCCCGCCGCGAGCGAGGGCATGGCCAGCGGGCGTGTGCGGCGGATGATCGCGCCGCGCGAGGTCATGCGGCCGGTGTACCTGAATACGCAGGGGATGCGGGTGGGCAAGTCCGGCGAAGTCCTGCAGATGAAGTTGAAGGAGAAGGTGGAGGCCGAGGCGCGGATCGGCGAGGTGTGCCAGGTGAACCTGATGGGCAACGTGCAGATCTCGACGCAGGCGATCCAGGAGTTGTGCGAATCCGGCGTACCGGTGAACTACTTCTCGATGGGCGGCTGGTATTACGGCACGACGACGGGGATGAGCACGAAGAACGTCTTCCTGCGGAAGAAGCAGTTCCGGCTGGCGGATGACGAATCGTTCTGCCTGCGGGTGGCACGGCAACTGGTGGCGGGCAAGATCCGGAACCAGCGTGTGATGCTGCAACGCAACCATGTGGAGCCGCCGGCGGAGACGCTCTTGGGGATGAAACAGATGATCGAGGCGGCCGAGCGGGCGCGGTCACTCGAACAACTGCTGGGCATCGAGGGGAACGCGGCGCGGCTGTACTTCGGTGAGTTCGCTGGGATGATCAAGCCGGAGGACGAAGATCTGGCGGGTTCACGGGCGGC
>CADECY010000174.1 GCA_902825945.1 uncultured Acidobacteriota bacterium | reverse complement strand
GTAGTCGCTGTTGACGCAGCCGACAATTCGGTGGCTGCCGCTCTCAGAGAGGATGAGAAGCACTTCGTGCAGTCGTTTCTCGCTCTGGGAGGTCTGCCGAGAAACGTCCGCCTCATCATCACGACCCGAACGGCAAGGCTAGAGTCGCTCAACCTGCCCAGCGTATTCAAGCGCAAGGAGATTCAAGGCTTCACGGCGGAAGACACGGCTTGTCTTGTTCGATCGCAGATTGGAGACGCACCAGACGCATGGATCGGCGACTTCCATAGGCTTTCCTTCGGGAACCCCCGGGTACAGTGCTACGCGCTTGCGCGTTCGGACGGTCAACCTGGCCGCGCTCTCGACTACCTCCTGCCATCTGGAAAAGGACTATCCCGGATTTTCGCGGACCAACTCAGGGAGGCAGGGCTCAAGGTTGGTTCAGAAGAAGTCATCGGGAGGTTGGCCGCAGCGCTTTCGGCCTTACCTCATCCCATCCCGCTAGCGGTTCTTGGCAAGGTTACCGGATTGAGCTCCGATCAGGTCAAGGATATTTGCCTCGACCTCGTTCCGGGAACCCACCTGATGGAACAAGGCGTTGGTTTCGGCGACGAAGACTTCGAAGCGCATCTTCGAGACGCCGCCAGCGTGCATCTCTCACTAGTTCGAGAATCGGCCGCCGAGTCGTTCATGCAGAACCGAGCATCCGATCGCTATGCCGCAGCTCATCTCGTCACGATGCTGTACGAGGCCAAGCGCTACACCGACGTGCTGGAAATTGCCCAGAGTGAAGCCGATCCGTCCGCAATCGCGGACCCTACTCTGAAGAGAGAGGTTCGGCTCGGGCGGCTTCGCACCGCGATCCGGGTATGCTCCGAAAGCCGGGATCATGCTTCCATGCTTCGCGTGATTCTAGCCGGCGCCGACGCGATGCGAGGCAGGGACCGGCTGAGTGTGGCCCTGCGAGACTTCCCGGATCTCGCGGTTGCCTTCTCTTCGGATGGACTAGTTCGAGAGGTCCTCAGCAACCCGGACATTTATCCGCAGCACGGCCCGCTGCTGTTCCATCTTTACCGGGACAGGGCGTTTGCCGGAGACCGACCGGGGGCCTGGAGAGCGCATCAGCAACTTAAGGCCTGGCTTGACCGCCGCCGGTCGGAGCCCGCTAACTGGTCCATCAGCTTATTGGACATCGCAGCCGAGATCGAGGGAGTCTTCGCAGCAGATGGCCCCCACGCGGCTATTCGGGCCCTTCGGCGATGGGTGCCTCGACCAGCACAGATAGAGATCGTTCGCATCGCGGTGGACCGCCTCATCGCCGCGGGTCGAGGACATGTTCTTGCGCAATGCCTCAAGGATCGCTTGGTTCCAAGCCCATGGGATGTACTGATTATCGTTCCCTTGGGGCTCGCCGGAAGAGATGTGGACCTGATTGCGATCGAGCGGGCGGTACTTCACCGGGCGTGCGGCGGCAGGCTCACGTTCCCGGGGCATTCGTCTGGCGAGGGTCGATCCTCTCTCGCGTTTCTCCTCGACACGATTGACACTGCCGGCGAGATCTATGTCGCCAAGGGTGGGGACTACGCCCGAGCCCTTTCCGCCTTGGATGGGTTGATAGTGGACCCGTTCCCTGAGGCTCAACATCTCTATCCGTGGGCCGCGTCGGTGTTGGACTTGCGATTGCGGACTCGCGCGCTCCAGCTCCGTGCCGCTGGGAAGGAGCTGACCGCAGCCGACGACCGTGGAAGCGTTGATGGCGGCCATCATGATCGAGGTCATCGGGACAGCCCGCGAGAACCGACGTCGCAACCGCCGATAAACAGCTTGATTCGGCTATACGACACGCGAGCTCAGATCCTGTTCAATCTTGGCACGAACGATCCCTCGGTCACGTTGGACGAGGTGCCCACCCCTCAGGGCTCTCCGCACTCGTTGTCCGCTTGGCGCGACCGAGACACACGGTGTGTCGAGCGAGCAGCAGTCAGTCTAGCGAAACTGTGTTTTGACGAGCGCATCTCGCCCGAGAAGCTAATGGCGAAATGCCTGGCCATACTGGACCCCTCCCATGATCCGCTCGGATCGAGTGAAGCTTTGGTTTCGGTTCTTCGAACGTTCGCTGGGAATGAGGCGTTTCAGAGGCATCTCGCTACCTCTGCCGCCAGCCACGCAACGGCGATCGCAGCGATGCAGACCCTCGCCAGTCAAAAGATCTCGGCACTGCTTGCACTCGCCCGGCTGTTGGATCCGATCAGCCGCGACGAGGCCCGGGCTGTGTTCCGGCTAGCGCACAACGCAGTTGACGAGATGGACGTTGAAGGCGCGCACCAGCTACGAGCACTGGCTACCCTTGCGATCCAGGGATCAGCCGCGCTTGACGAGAAGGCGCGGCGAGACAAAGCGGCACCGCTCCACTCGATCGCGACGGATTGCGCGGTTCGACTGTCCGACTTAGACGGATATCCCTGGGCAATCTTGATTAAGGGGCTGACGGCGCTGGATCCAGTTGTTGCACTCGCCAGTTGCTCGAGATGGCAGGATCACGATCATCTTAGCCTGGACAGGTCCTTGCCGGCCGTACTTCGCCAAGCACTGGCTCAGGGACGGATATCCCCGGGCCTAGCAACCGCTCTCCTGCCGTTGATGGAGACCGTCCACGAGTTGCTGATCAAGGAGGTCGCGAGCAACCTGAAGCAAAGCGCCCCCGACTTGGAGCGCGCCGCCAATGAGGAGATTGCGAGGGACATAACGCTATCAGTTGTCCCCGGAACTCCCGTCTCTAAACTGGAGAGTTTAAGAGAGCATCTGCCAACTGGAGCAGACCGTCCTTGGCGAACTCATTTGGAAGCGACACTCAAGTTTGCTGCTCGGATGTCGACAGATACTCCCGGAGCGCCGTTTATGGGCCGAAAGCTGTCGAGCAAGCCGCCCGCACCAAATGACGACGCTGCGTATCAGGACGCCTATCAATCCGGTCGAGCAATTGCAGAGACGGTTGAGGGGGAACTCGAGGGTTCGAGACACTCGCCCGACGACAGCTTCGGCGCACGATACCGCCTCCATGCCGGGGAGGTACTCGAGCGAATTCGGACAGCAGTCCCGTTGGCTGGACAGGTCATGTACCTTCGAGCACTGGTTGCCGCAGAGTCCCGGGAGATCTCCGTAAGGGCCACTTCCACAGCGGTGGTCAAGGCGATCACCGAATGGCGGACACTGGCCGTGGAGGAGTGGTGCCGCGACGAATTGCCTGAGGCGATAGCAAGACTCTTGCCCGGTTTCCTGGACGCTATCCCGCTCGAGTCAGATCACAACGGACCGTCAGTCGTTCAACTGCTGGCTCAATCGGAAGCCGATATTCCAGGTACGCTGGCAGCGGGCATCAGCAAGAATGCCGACCGGTTGGATGCCGCGACGGTTTACGGCTTGGCCTGCTCGATCATCGACCATATCTCCCCACATGATGCCTCGATCGTCTTCGAAACCTACCTGAAACGAATCGAGAGCCAGCTCCCGAGGGAGCACGTTGATCGGCTGGACATCGCGCACGTGCCAACCGATATCGAGGTGGCTGCGGCCCGGCTGTTGTTCGCATTGATGTCCGATTGCGACGTGAGAATTCGGTGGCGGGCGGCGCATTGCGTCCGTCGGCTTGCCCGGCTAGGCGAAACCGGCGTGCTGCGCCAGTTGCTTGGCGAGTACGACCGGCAATCTGAAACCTGTTTTCGAAGACCGGACCGGATGTTCCGCTGGATGGCTGGCCGGTTGTGGTGGAACATGGCCGTCTGCCGCACCGCGCACGAGTGCCCGAATGCCGTCTCCCCGTTTGGCCGGAAGCTCTTCGAAATTGCCACAGATGAAGGGTTCCCTCATGTGCTCATTCGAGCGTTCGCAAGAGACGGTGCGCTCACGCTCGCCGCAGGAGGGTTCCTTTCCCTTTCCGATCAGGAAAGAGAGAACCTCGATACCGTGAATTCCGCCGCAATGCGCAGCCGCGTACCCGATCTCAACGAGTTCGGCGGCCAGCTTGGAGGCTACGGGCGAAGCAGTGACCACAGATTCCGTTTCGATTGGGCGGATACGATCCCGTACTGGTATGAACCAGCTCGCGGTGTCTTTGCCGACGTTTCCCAAGAAGAGTTCCTGCATGCCGCCGAGCGGTGGATTGTGGACAAATGGCGAGCGGATAGTTCCGTCGTTGCGGAAAATCATGGCAGGTACACGTGGAACGCCTTCGCAACACGGAACGACCATGGGAATCTACCGTTGATAGAGTGGACGTCGACCTACCTAGAATGGCACGCGATGTTTTGCTGCCTTGGAGAGTTTCTCGGGTCGAGGACGCCAAATGCACTCGGGCTTGCGGTTTCCGACTGGATCGGAGGCGAAGGTCTAAAGGGGCCGCCGTTGTGGCTCGCGGATCGCAGACGACCGATTCCATTGGAGCGCCGTTTCTGGCAAGATCCCGCCGCCGCGCCAGAGACCTGGGCCGCGCAGCCAGTCGCGGTCATGGACCTTCTATTGGAGATCGGTGTTCTACCTGTCCGGGGCGGTATGATTTTGGTGAGCGGAACGTACTGGACTCGCTACCGCCAGCGAAGCGACTCCTCGGCCGATGTGCACGTCTCCAGCGCCTTGGTCGAGCCACGAACCGCGTCTGCGTTGGCGAGAGCTTTCCAGTCGGCGCGATCCTCGTCTGACTACGGGATACCCTTCGAGGGTGAGAGGTATCACGAAGTCAATTCAGGACGATTCCGCCTCCTCGGATGGCTTCGCAGCGACGAGCCTCGCCGGGACGGTATCGATCGCATGGATCCGCTGAGGCGTTCGGTGTACGGTGCCACAATCGATCCAGGAGATCAGGCTGCGGTCGGCCTCACCAGCCGCTTGGAGCCGGATGGCGCATATGCGTGGTATGACGACAATGGAGCGGTCCATTTCTTGCACGAGGAGTGGAGCAACGAGCCCAGTTACCAGGGCGAGAGGCAAGCCGACGTCACCACGGGCGGCCGACGCCTGTGGGCATCCACTGAGAGAGTTCAGCAGGTACTCATCAACTCGCAGCTAGATCTATTGGTAAGTGTGAAGACTACCAGATGGGGTGGCAGAGTGCCTGGCGATGCTGGACAGGAGGAACCGAGAGTTGAGTCAGCAAGAGTTTTCATCCTTCGATCCAACGGTGACATCGAGGACGCCACAGGAAGTGTTGGCGCTTGGCGAACACCTGGTGAAGCAGTTTGGGCTCCGTGAGCGGGGAGACTGGCTAGAGCGATGGCTTGCGCATCACCTCGCCGGGTTGATAGCCCGTGTCTCCTCAGGCGAAAGCGGCGGGCTCACCGAGGTGACGGAGGTGATCCTCCGGCTCTGGGCTGGCCGCGCCAACCTGCCTGGGACTGTGAATCCACTGGCGCGGTATCGAGAAGCACTCGAGGCTCTCCTCGCTTTGCGCAACGGGCAAGTTCCTCGCGTTCCAGACTCGAGACCGCCTTCGCTGGTGGCGCTGTGCGATCGAATCCCGAGGCTTCTGGACGGACTCATAGCACTGTTGGCCGCCGAAGAAGGAGGGGACGAGGCTACGCCTAAGGCCGTTTCCGATTGTCTCGAGGAGGAAGAGCGTATACTGCTTGCATCGCTCGGACCCTGGATATTCAACGCTGCCCCGAGTGAGCAGGAGCCCGCTTGCCCGCCTCAGACCCGAGTCGAGGTACTTCGGGGAAATGTCAACAGGTTGATCGACGAAACTATTGCGGATCTCAAAGAGATCCGCGCACGGTCAGCCCACCGAAGCGACGGCGTATGACAGCGCCAACGAGTCCAGGAAGAGATAATCTGAAACGTTTTCAGGTATGGTGGTGAATTCGTCGAGCCGACAACACAGGGCGGAGGCGAGGGCCCGCGATGTCCGCCGGGCCGGGCTGATGTTTGGCAGAGAGCGCAGGCGTGATTGTTGACAGAGCCGCCGACGTGAAGATCCTTCGGAGTCTGCAACAACTGCAGTTGAGGCGAAACCCCGCCGGTGTCAGGCGACCCGTCCGGTACGTTCGCTTCCAGAGTCGCCACGCCCGGGTTCGGCCACATTGACACTGATCGTCAAGCGGGTGATCGTATGGTTGGCCGAGGTCTTGGCCGAGTCCCTTCTCTTTGGTTGCACCCTGGGGATATTGGTCTCAAGTAGGGTGGACCTTCGACGCCGTTGTTGGTTGCGTCATTGCCGTGCCGTTGTTCTGTTCCTTTATTGATTGACGGATACTACCTAACCCGTGCGCTGGCTGGATTCGCGTTGAACGCCGGGCCGCCAATGGTTGTACCCACTTCTGGCGACGGCGGTCTTTGTGGGCCACGTTTGATTCGCTCTCGCCAACACTACGGGCAACTCACCCCCGTCGCGCGGTCGGCGGTGATTCCGTTCCTCGCAATCGGAACGTGCGTCGTGTTCGGCTGTGCCTCGGTGGGGAATTGGCTCGCTGGAAAGCATCGCTGATTCGATCGGCATGGCTCTCGAGTGGGCGGTGACCCTCGCCGTAACGTCGACTTCCCGATAGCTCCACCCTCTCACGGCTTCGCGTCCATCGCGCACGCCCCGTCATTCGAAAACCGATAGCGGTTCCGCGCGACCCAGTCGTAGACCTTCTCGCCGATCGCATTGAACGCCGGGAAGAAGAACGCGAGCGCGAGTCCCACGATGATGCGGCGCCACCAGACCCAGTCCGCTGGCGGAAGGGCGATCAGGGTGACGAGGATCAGGTAGATCACGGGGTTGTAGAGCAGGATCAGCTTGCAGGCGCGGAAGCCGGAGGAGACGCGGCCGTCCGCGACGAAGTGGATCCGCTCCTCGAGCGCCTGGCGGGAGACTCCGAAGCGGTCGCCGATTCCGCTCTGGAGGGTCCGCCACTGGTAGGCTCCGTGGAAGTCGAGCTTCGACCACCAGCGCCGGATGTCGTTGCAGATTCCGCAGTCGCCGTCGAAGATCACGATCATTTCGCGCGGCCACGTGACGAAGGCCAGCACGGCGGACTCCATTGCGTAGAAGAACATCGTGAAGGTGGTCCCTGTGAACTCGAGCAGCGCGGCGTGGAAGAGCAGGCTCAGCCAGATGGCCCACGGCCACAAGGGACGGATGAACCACATCACGGCGAGCGCGAGTTCGATGACGATGGTCGAGTAGCAGAAGAGCTTGGCGAGCAGCAGATCGGGCAGCATCGGCGCGAGGGTAATGTAAACCGGCTGTCGCAGGCGCATCGAGGCCCAGTGGTGGAAGAACTGGCCGGTTTGCCAATCGGGGTCGAGCAGCTTGTTGAGTCCGGCGCCGAAGTAGACGAGCGAGAATTGCAGCCGCAGGAAGAGTGTGCCGAGGCGCGGCTCCCAGAGTCCGGCGAGGAAGAGCAGGATTCCGCACATCGTCTTGTTGTTGCCGTAGTAGGCTTTCGACGAGACGACGCTGAGCAGGATCATCGATCCGAGGAGGAACGCGCTCAGGCGCACGGAGCGATTTAGGATGAGCGCGAGAGCCGCCGCGAGGAAGACGATCTTGACGGCGGTCTGGTAGGCGGTCGAGAAGGCGAACGCATCGAGCGCGGGGATGAACGGCAGAAACGGATCGGGCAGCAGGCGCTGGTGATTGGTGAGCAGCAGCGCGATCGCGATCAGCTTCGCCATCAGCAGCACTGGAACCGGCAGGGCCGTACCGTCGAGCCGCAGCGGATTCCACGAGGGAGCGGCTACTGGGTCGGCCATCGCCACTCTCCATCGATATGTCCATTGACCTTGTATCGCAGCGTGATCTTCGCCGCGTCACCGGCGTGATAGCGGCGCTCCGTTTGCTCGAAGATGTCGATGACGTGCTGAGCGGAGCGGTTATCGACGCCCTTCTTCGGGCGGCGGTATCGCTTCTGGATCTCGGCGGCGGTCAGCGCGCGGCCGTTCACCTCGACATCGGCCGTGTACTCGGTCTGCATGTCGAACGGCGCCCAGCAGAAGTACCGCGCGGGGACGAAGCGCGCATAGACCACCGCGCCCACCTGAAAGAGCAGGAGAGCGATCGGCGGAATCCAGCGCCAGTTCATCTATCCCCAGTATGTCTCGCCGGGGGCGAGGTGCGCTTTCACGACGTCCGGATTCAGCTCGATGCCGTAGCCCGGCTTGTCGGTGATCGTGTGGTAGCCGTCCTTGATGATCGGGCCATCGTGGACAACGACGTCTTGCCACCAGTCGATGTACTTCGCCAGTTCATGCACGCGGAAGGTACGCATGGCGGCCGCGGCGTGACAAGACGCGATGGTTCCCACCGGGCTCGCGGGATTGTGCGCAGCCGTCCAGATGTAATAGAGGTCGGCGAGATCGGCGATTTTCTTGGATTCGAGCAAACCGCCCGATTTTGGAATGTCGATGTGGACGACGTCACACGCCTGCTGCACGATGAGCGGCCGGAACTGGCCGCGTCCATACAGGTTTTCGCCCGTGCAAATCGGGATGTTCACGGCGTCGGTCACGCGCTTCATCGCTTCGACGTTCTCCGGCGGCACCGGATCCTCGAGCCACATGGGCTTCACCGGTTCGAGCTCGCGCGCGAGCGTGATCACGTCGCGAACGTCGTAGCGCCAATGGGCTTCGATACCAAAGTCGCCGTCGGGGCCGAGTTCTTCGCGGATGATCTGCATGCCCTTCGTGATTCGGCGAATGTCGCGGTGCGTGAGAATGCGCGCGAACGGATCGTGTCCGGGCTCCTTGAATTCGGGGTCGGCCTTGGGTGGAACGCCATCGCCCTGGAACTTGAACGCGGTCCAACCGAACTTTTCGGCTTTCGCGCGGGCCACGTGTTCACGCCACGATGCCGGATCCTCCACCCGATCGACCACCTGCATCGTGCGATAGAAGCGGACCCGGTCGCGGAATTTTCCGCCGAGCAGGTTGACGGCGGGAGCGTCGAGGATACGGCCAGCGAGATCCCATAGCGCGATCTCGATGCCGCTCGCCGCGGTCATTGTGACGCCCGCGATCGCGCCCGCTCCGGCGCTGTTCTTGAGCATCAGCGTATAGAGCTTGTCGACGTTCAACGGATCTTCGCCGAGGATGAGCGGCTTGAGCTGCTTCAGGACAAGGTCCTTGACGCCGGGTCCCCAGTAGGCCTCACCGATGCCGTAGAGCCCGGAGTCGGTTTCGACTTTGATGAGATTCCAGTCCCAGGTGCCGCGGACGATCATGCATTTGACGTCCGTGATCTTGATCTTGCCGCGCAGGTAGGCTGCCGCCTTTTCGTATGGCGCGGGGAACAGCGCGGCCCCGGTGAGCGCGGTTTTCAGAAACGTTCTGCGATCCATGACTGGACCATGATAGCGGTCCCGCCGCCGCGTAACCGGTGCGACTATCGAATGACGCCGAGCTCGCGCGCGCTGTCGATCACGAACTGCACCGCCACGGTCAACAGCAGAATCCCCATCAGCCGGCTCATCAGATTGATGCCGGTGCGGCCCATCACGCGCAACACCGTCTCCGAAAGCCGCAACACGTAGTACGAGACGAGGCCCGTTGCGCCAATTGCGACCAGCACCGGCAGCATCGCCGGAACATCGGCCGTGCGGTTCATCATCAGCATCACCGTCGAGAGCGCTCCCGGACCGGCGAGGATCGGCACCGCGAGAGGCGTGATGGCGATCTCCACCTTGCGGCGGCCCTCTTCGATTTCATCGTCGGTGGCGCGGTGGGGTTCGGCGCGCAGCATGTCGAACGCGGTCTTGCCGAGAATCAAACCGCCCGCGATCCGGAACGCCGGAATCGTGATCGCGAACACTTTGAAGATCAGAGTTCCGCCCAGTGCGAACGCGACCATCAGTCCCACGCAGGTGAGACACGCGTTGCGGATGATCGTGCGGCGATGCTCCGCCGATTCGCGCGCGGTCATCGAGAGGAACGAGGGGACCGCCGCCACCGGGTCGACAATCGCGATCAGCGAGATCAGCGGGATCAACCAGGTGTTGACGATCTCACTCATCAGAGTGTCAGCCGCACAGTGAACTGGAAGATTCGCCCGTCATTCAAAGTGTTGGTGATCTTGCCGAACGAAGGCGAGGTGAGATTGCGCTGCGGTTCATCGAACTGTGGCGTGTTCGAGAGGTTGTAGACTTCGGCGCGGAAGGAAGCGCGCCATTCGCGGCTGCCGCTTCCGATGACCCATTGCTTGGAGAGCGCGGCGTTCCAATTGGCGATCCGGGCCTTGCGCATCGCGTTGCGGCCGATGCTGCCTCGGCCTTCGCCGGGCTGGATGTAGGCGAAGCGGTCACGCCCGAGCATGACGGGCGCGATGTCGGGATGCGGAATCGTGCGACCGAGCAACGACGTGTCGAGGATGTGGGGACGATCGCTCGGTCCGCCATCGACATTGCCGAATCCTGGTGCGTCCGAGCCCACGAAGAGAGTGAAGGGCGTCCCGTTCTTGAGCAGCGTCACGCCCGAGGCCTGCCACTCATCGAACAGCGCACGCATGATTCCGCGCGAACGGACTCGCGGCAGATCCCATGTCGTGTTGGCGACCAGCGTGTGCGGCGCGTCGAAATTGCTGAGCCCCTTTTTGTCCTGAAGCTGATCGTACTGCGATTGGGCGCGCCCGCGATTGACGTCGCGATTGGCAGCGGTGGAGGTGAAGTCGGACCCTTCGTCGATCGCCTTCGAGAACGTGTAGGTGACGGTGCCGCGCAGTCCGCGATAGACCGGCAGATCGAACGACGCCTGCGCCGCGTCGAAGTATCCGATGCCCGCGTTGAGGATGTGGCGGACGTCGTAGAAGCGCGGGTCCGCGCGCCGGGCATCGACGGTGTCGAGCGTCAGCGGAATTCCGGCAACCGGATCGGCGCGGTTGACCGTGTAGGCGTTCATCAGCTTGAAGGACCGGCTCCCGATGTAGCCGAATCGAGCGGTGCCAGCGCCCGCCTTCCGTTCGAGGCTGAAGTTGTACTGGTGCGTGTAGGGCGAGACGAGGTCGGAGTTGAAGAATGTCGGAGACGTGCGGCCCGCTCGAGGATCGACGCCACGCAACGGATCGAGGATATTCGGATTCTGGATCTGCAAGGCGCGCGCGTGGGGCAGGTTGTAGCGCATCTGACCATAGGTGACCGGCGGAATCTCGGCGAACGAAACCGCGTAGGATCCGCGCATTACCCATCGGCGCGGCGCCTGCCAAGCGAACGAGAACCGCGGCGAGATGTTGTTGCAGTCGCAGAAATACGAGGCGGTGTCGAGCCGGTTCACTTCGGTGGGCGCCGTGACGATGCCGTAGCGGATTCCGTAGTAGAGCTGCAGCTTCGGTGTCGCGCGCCAGCGATCGGCCCAATACAGATTTCCGGACCAGTTGCGGTATCCGCGGGCCATGTCGCCGATCGTGACCAGATACGACGACGGCGTTCCCATGAGGAGATTCTGGTAGCCCACACGTCCGAAGTTGTTCGTGAAGTTGAACTGGCCGCGACTGTAATAAGTCTCGATTCCGTTGATCTGATTGCGCGTGATGTCGCCGCCGTAGGTGAAGGCGTGATTGCCGGATCGATGCGCCACGACAGCGCCATAGCGATACGAATTCTGCGCGCGATTGACCGGAAACTCCGCGTCGGGGCCCAGTTCTTCGGCTTGGTAGCCGACTCGCACTTGTGGACCAACGGCGTTCGGTTCCGGCTGCAGGCTCGTATGGGATCGCTGAAACGACGCGCCCGCCGCCACATCCCAATGAGCCGACGGGGCGAAACGCCAGGTGAGTTGCGCGCGATGCGCGTGAATGTCGTTGATCGGGTTCTGACCGGCGACCAACTGGAAGGCGTCCGTGTAGCTTCGGGTGATCTGATACTGCGCCGACAGTTGGCCGAAGCGATGCAGGTGGCGGTCGAGCCGAGTGTTCCCATCGATATCGTCGATTCGCTGCGGCGCGTTGCGGTTGAGAGCGCGCGGATCGAAGTCCGGCCGGTTGGGCAACTCGGCAGGATAGGCACGCAGCCATCGTGCGACGAGCGCGCGCACGGTGGGGTCCGGCGACAACGGCGTCCTTTCGTCGGCGAGCGGCACGAGCACGTTCCCGTTGACCATGCCGCGGATCTTGCGTTGGAAGCCGGAAACGGTCAGCGACGTGTCTTTGTCGAGATTGCCGGAGGCGCGGAACCCGTAGTGATTTCGCCGCGCGGGCTGTACCGCGCCCACCTGGAAGAAGGTGCGTGCGTTGAAGATCGAATTCTGATGCGATTCGAACAGCTCTCCATGCCAGCCGGAATTGCGCGCGGGCGCGCCCATCGTGACGCCGCCTTCCGCCGGCCGGCCGAACTCGCCCGCGTAGTAGCCCGATTCGACCTTGGCTTCGGTGATCATCGTCGCCGTCGTTCCGGTGCGGACGTTCGATTCCTTCACGGCGTTGTTGTCGATCTTGTTGACCGCGACATTCTCGTTCCGCATCGCTTCCGCCTGCATGCGTTGAGAACGCGGCCGCACCGGTGCCTGCGGCTTCTGCGCGGCCGCTCCAGCCGGCACTGGCGTATCCGCGGCGATCGCAACAGCGGCGATCAGAAAAAAAATACTACTTCGCAATCTCGTATTTTACGTCTGGCCGGGAGGGCTCTGTGTAGCCGTCCTTCAGCCGTTCGAGGCCCTCGGCGCGAATGTCGCCCGGTCGCGGACCGTTGGATCCCAGGCAACGCCCGAGAAGATGGATCGCGTCCTGGTCGTCCGGACTGCGATCGAGCACGGCGCGGAACCGGTCGGCCGCGTTGGCGAAGTCGCGCATGCGCCACATGGCGTACCCGAGGTTGAACTGATAGTCCGGATCGGATGGATCGGCCTCGTGCGCACGCCGGAAGTACTGGATCGAGTCGCTGCGCCCGAGCCGCGCCAGTGCCGCGCCGAGATTGTTCCAAACCTCGGGAATCGGCAATTTGGGCTCGATCTTCTCGAGCACCCGGCGGGCAGCCTGATATTCGCTCAGTTCATAGCGGCTTACCGCGAGCATGAAGCTCGCCTCGAGGTAATGCGGATAGTCCTCTGGAACTTTGTCAAGCCACGCCGCGGCCTCGCGATAGTGTTCGTCTTCCCACTGAATCCTGCCGAGGTGGAAGTGAGGATGCGCGAAGGCGGGATCGAGCCGCGCGGCCTGCGTGAGGTAGCGATGCTGAGGCCATTTGCTGTTCGCCATGAGCCCGCGCACGTAATACTCGAGCGCGTTGACCTTCACGGCGCGATGCTTTTCGAGAAGCCGTTCGCGGGTGATATTGTTGCGGCCGGGAACGGGCCCGATCAGGCTCCAGGCGAGGTTCGCCTCGAGCAGCGGGAGATCCTCGATGGCGCCGATCTCCGATGTCTCACCGGTCTGGAGGATCTTCTTGAGATCGAAGAATCGCGCGGTGATCCGGAGCGATCCTCGCGAGCCCGTCTTCTCGGCGCCCGGAAGAAGCTCGAATTGTCCGTAGATCGCGCGGTTGGCGCCGGTGGTTTCGCCGATCTTGATGATCGAGGCCAGCGACAACTGCGCCGATCCGCGCAGCGAGAGCTTCTTGATCGCCACTTCCCGATCCTCTCGCGATACGGTATCGAGCCCTGCCGATTCGGCTCCCTCGCGAATCGCTTCCGAGATGCTTTCGCCGATCCAATCGAGCTTGGCATCCTTGGAGCGGTTCGAAAACGGCGCGACCAGGAACGTCTCCGCGGCGAAGGCGGGTACGAGCGTCAGCGCCCAAAAAAACGGCGCGAGAAACCGCTGCATTGACTTCTCAGTTTATCAGACGGCATCTCGCGCCTTCGCAGGATCGGCCATGGGGCCTCGGAGGAGAGCGTTCAGGGCGGACTAATTCACCACGAGCTTGGTCGTGGTTCCGCCGAGCCGTATCTCGGAAATTCGATACTTGCCATCGCCGTTCGAGTAGCGGACCGACGTCGCGTTGAATTTTTGGGAATCGGTCTCCTGCTTCACTCCGACTTCGATTTTCCGCTTGCCTTGGCTGATGATTGCCTTCTCGCCATCGACAGAGAGCTTGTAGTCGCCCGGCTTCAGCGTGGTGCCAGCGACGATCGACTCCTGGAACAGCCGCAGGCTGTGATTCGAGGCGGCGCTGGCGAGCGACATGGCGGCAAAGACGGCAAAAGACACGACGAGCTTCTTCATTTTCAGTACTCCTCAGGGGTTGGGTAAAGGGTTGAGATTTGGCGGCGATCACTCCGAATCGCGCCTACAATTCCTTATACGGACGACTCTTGGAATTGTTCCTGAAAGTGCGCGGTTTTCTGTTCCGCCTCCGCGATGGTCCTTTCGCCGCCGCCGAAGCCGCCGAGCCAGATCATATGAGAATCACGACGGAACCACGTCCACTGGCGCTTGGCATAGCGGCGTGTCATCATCTTCGTCTCCGCGATCGCCTGCTCGCGCGTGATCTCGCCATCGAGGAGCCGCAACGTCTGGGCATAGCCGAGTGACTCGAATGGCTTCGCGTTGCGCGGACACCCCGCGGCGAGCAACCCTTCGACCTCTTCAACCAAACCCGCGGCAAACATTTCCTCGACTCGCGCGTCAATCCTCGAGTAGAGGTCCGCGCGCGGAGGGTCGAGCCCGAAGCGAAGGATCTCGTAACCGTGCAGCGCGTCCCGTTGTATCGTGGCGTGGACCTCGGACAGCGGCCGCTTGGCCGTGACGATCACCTCGAGCGCGCGGATCAGTTTGTTCGTGTCGTTACGATGGATGCGCTTCGCCGCCCCGGGATCGAGGCGCGCAAGAATGCGGGGCAGGCTGCCCGGCCGTCTCTGCTCGCGCGCCGCGAGCCGCTCGCGCATCGGCTCGTTACGCACCGGACCTTCGAACAGCCCATCGATCAACGCACGCACATAAAAACCCGTCCCGCCGGCAAGGATCGGGAGCCTGCCGCGCGCGGTGATCTCGCCGAGCACGGCGCGGGCGGCCCTGGCGAAGTCGCCGGCGGTGAAGTTCTCGCGGGGATCGGCGATATCGATGAGGTGATGCGGGACCCCGCCGCGCTCCTCGGGCCGGAGCTTGGCTGCACCGATATTGAAATCGCGATAGATTTGTACGGAGTCGCAGTTGATCACTTCGCCGTCGAATTTGCGGGCGAGGTGGAGGGCGAGCGCGGATTTGCCGGATCCGGTGGGTCCGGCGACGAGGACGAGAGGGTTCAGGGTACTGATTTTAGGAAATTTTTGGGGATGGGTGAAACAAAGGTAGCCTCGCCAGCCATTGTATTGTGATCGAGAAATCGAGTGGGAGGAAGATGACAAGTGAACCGTCGCGCATGGCCCGCCAGGGATATCATGATCTTTCTGGCCGCACGGGAGAAAAAACAAGCTGCCACCCGCAGATTCTTCGCGCTTTATTGGGAACGCACCCTGCGGCGGGTGCGAAGCGTGCTGGCACCCAAGGATCGCGATCTATTTGCGGAAGAGATCACACAGGCGGTGCTTGCGCGCGCGTTGGATGCGCCATTCGATTGCGAAAAGGCGGGTACTTCGATTTGGCCTTGGCTCGCCAGGATTGCTGGCCGCATGGTGTACGATCACTACCGGCGGCTTCAAGTGAATCAAACCGCTGTGAACGAGTCCACCTACCTGCGAAGGGTGCATTCGGGAAGAACGAAGGTAGACATGGATCAGGTTCGCACCGCGCTGCTCGGTTGCTTGGGTAAGATCGAGGAGGACAACCGGATCGCATTCGTGCTGAGTTATGCCGACAACCTCTCGCCGGTTGCGGTCGGCCAAATTTTCGGATGGTCCACGACGTACACATCCGCTCGCCTTTCCAGGACGAGGAAAGCACTAGAGAAGTGCATGTCGGCTAGCGGGCTGAACTTCAGGAGTAGAGGGCCATGGAAAGAGATGACAGCTTCGAAGGCCTAGTCGAGAAGGCTCTCGGCCCGGAGGACGACACTCCCGTTCCACCCCAGAATCGTCCCGGGTGTCTGCCAGCATACCGCTTTCTCGTGGGTTTTGACCTGAGCAAGGCGGAAAGTGCGCACGTGTCCAGGTGCGAACACTGTACTCGCCGCATCGCCGGCGTGTGGCGAGTCCGTTGCCCTGGCTGGGCAGACCACCGCGAGTACCTGGCCCATCCCGAATCGTATGCTTTCACCCTTGCGATGCGACGGCATCTCGAGGATTTCGGATGCAAGAAATGTCGAATGGTCCAGAAAGCGGTCGCGCTGTTCGGGGGTACCGCGATCGAGGATGGAATGGCCGCCAAGGTCTTTGGGCCCCAGGACCTCTCGCTAGTCGCGGCCTC
>CADECY010000173.1 GCA_902825945.1 uncultured Acidobacteriota bacterium | reverse complement strand
CCCTTCGACTCCACACTCGAGCCGCAGTACCGGATGGCGCAGATTCACCAGACTCGTCACGCGCATCGGACCCGCGCGGTTTCCCGGCACCTCCCAGATCGCGTTTTCCTCGTTCAAGTGCCAACCGTTCGCTGCCTCGCACTGCTCGGCGAGCAATTCACCATGGAACCCGCGAAACTGCTCCCAGGCCGGAACACCGAAGGCATGCCAGAACAAGCCGCGATCAGCAGGTGTCATGGGGGCTCGGCCGGGCCCCGTCCACACGATCACGCCCCACCGCAGCGATTCGATCCGTGTGTTGCGCTCGACGAGGCCAAGAGCCAATTCGCGCAGTGTTTCGACGCTCGCGGCAATCAACTCGGGCGCTCCGCGTGCAACCTCCTCGCACCCGGACCGTTGCAGGATTGCCACGCCGCTCTCCAGCGGGAACCACGGCCGCAGGGCCAGCCCGCCGCGCGCTCCCGGCCACGGTGCCGCCAGCGGTGCGGGTGCCGGATCATGATTCCGCGCGCTGCGGAACTCGCCAACGTTGTCGAGAAACTCGCGCAGCGGAACCGGACCGGCGAACTCGCAATCGATCCGGAAGCGCGAAGTGTGGCGAGCCCAATCGAGCCGCGTCCGCATCGAGCGGTAGCGTGGAGCGGTCAACGCCGCTTCGAGCACTCGCTCCCATTTTCGTTGGCGGGGAGATACTCCTTCCCATCCACCGAATAACCTAAGGGGAATCGATAGAATCGACATCTTTGTTTGCCTACTGAATAAGTAGTTTCCCGGCGCGAAAAATCTCAGCGAAAATGGAGGGTGGTGCACTTTTTCTGGTTCGCGCTCCAGGTTTGGGATCCGGCCGCTCTATCTCGGCTCGAGGCACCCTTGCGCGAAGCCGTTCTGATCACCGAAAAGGAGTCTGGCGGGCGTAGTCCGGCCTATGCCGAGGCTATGTCGCAGTTCGCGCGATTCCTCCTACGGCACGGCCGCCGCGACGAGGCCCACGAGTGGTATCGCAAGGCCCTCTCGATCCGCGAGTCGGCGGACGATCTCGAAGCGGTCGCCGTGCTCGATCCGGCCAACGGGGCCGTCCTGTTGCGGCGTGCGGCCGGACTTCGCACCCTGCCCGACGCGAAGTCGCGGACCCTGCGCCTCCTGGCTAACGCCCTCGAATCGGGCGGCGACGCAAAGGGCGCGGGCGAGACCTACCGTGCGGCCCTCGATGCGGCGCGCCGGGCGAGCCCCGCCGAACTCGGACTCGCGGCGGGGGCGCTCGGACACTTCGTCGAAAACCAGGGCGATTTCCGCGGTGCCGAAGCTCTCTATCGCCAAGCGCTGACCGCGCTCGAGAAGGCCCATGGCCCGCGGCACCCGGAAGCCGGCACCATGCTCAACAATCTCGCGGGCGCTGTCGGGGCACAAGGGCGGCTGGCGGAAGCCGAGACCTTGCTCCGCCGCGCCGTTTCGGCGCTCGAATCGACCGCCGGGCGCAAACATGAGCGGACCGCCGCCGCTTGCGAGAACCTGGGCGATCTGCTCGCGGCGACGGGACGAGCGGCCGAAGCCAAGCGTTTCTTCGCGATGGCGGTGGAAGGATATCGCGCGGGGGGAGACCGGCGCTCGGCGGAAGAGGTCGAGCGGAGGGCGGCGGGACTGGCCCGATGACTCGCGACTCATGCGAGGGACTTGAACTCGTCGAGCTCCGCAAGCGGTTTCCGCGCGGATCTCACGGATCTCGCGGCTTCGACCGAACCGGTCGAATGGGCCGAGTTGGCGGCATGACCGCGAAAACGTTCGGCGCCAGGAACGAGGCGGTGCTTCGCTGAGTCACTTCTTGTTCCTTTCGGCTCAGGCGCGCGGCATTCTTGCGCGATAGCCCGTGCTACAGCGACTTCTCCTTCGCCAAGCGATCATTCAACTCGATCCCGAAGCCCGGCTGGGTAGACACCGTGTAGTTCCCCGCCCTGAAGGTCTCCGCCGGCCGGACCAGTTCGCCGCGCCACGGCACTTCGCCCCACTGCAGCTCGAGGATGCGGAAGTTCTTCATTCCGGCACATACTTGCGCGCTGGCGGCGGTCGAGACCGGACCCGCCGGGTTGTGCGGCGCAACGGTGATTCCGTCAGCGGCGGCCATCGCGGCGATGCGGGTGAGCGAGAGGAGGCCACCGCAATGCTTGACGTCGGGCATGATCACGTGGACCGCCTTTTCGCGGCACATCGGCGCGAAGCCGTCAACCGAGAAGAGCATCTCGCCGCCGGCCATTTCCTGGCGAATGGCCCTGCGGATGGCGACGGTGTCGGCGGTCCGCTCAGGTGCGACCGGCTCTTCGTACCAAGTGAGCCGGTAGGGTTCGAGCCGCTTGGCGACGTCGATTGATTGGCGGACGTCGAAGAAGCTGTGGCAATCGACCATCACCTGCACTTCAGGTCCGGCCGCCTCACGAATGGAGGCCACGCACGCGATCCCCTGATCGATCCACGCGTTGATTTCGGCTGGCGTGCCGTCTTTGGGAAATCCGTCGAAGGGCGCGGCCTTGAGCGCGCGGAAGCCCTCGGCGGTGGCCTTGCGCGCCGAGTCCGCGAAACCCGCGGGGGTTCGCGGCTGAGTGGCGCGGTTGATGTTGGCATAGACCGGGAGTTCCCCGCGGACGCGACCGCCGAACAAGTCGCAGGTGGGGACATCGAAGGCTTTGCCCGCGAGATCCCAAAGCGCCTGCTCGATGGCGCTGTAGGCGGTGGCGGAGACCAGTCCGCCGGCGCGAGCGGCTTTCTCGCCGCGCTGCAAGTACGGCTCGACATCCCACGGCGCGCGGCCCTTCACCAGTTCGAAGAACCCGTGCAACTCGCGCTCCATTCGGGCCGCGTTCGCGCCGGTCGTTTGCTGGAATCCGAAGGCGTCGCTCGCTTCGCCGAGGCCGGTGAGTCCCGCGTCCGTGCGAAGGCGGATGAAGAGCCAGACGGTGCGAGCAGTGGCTCGGACAGGGATCAGTTCGAGTCCGGTGACGCGGACGTTCGGTTTGGCGTCGAGATGCGGGATCATGGCGAGCGTTCCGGTGCTCATCAGGAATTGGCGGCGGGTGAAGTTCATCGAGTGGTGATTTTCGGTTCGCACCGGACGGGGAAATTGACAGACGCCGCGATGAAGCAAAGATCATGCGCGCGATGGTTCAGCGCGACAACCTCATCGGCGCGGGCTCCGTCCGAGATGGTCAGGTGCGGGCGCAACGTCGCCTCGACGAATCGGCCGGAGCCGTCCCGTTCGGTGATCATCGTGCCAGATGCTTCGTCGCGATAATCCGTCACGACGATTCCTGCGTCCGCGCATAGGTGCAGCATCCAGAGCATGTGGCAGGAGGCGAGGCTCGCCACCAACAATTCTTCGGGGTTGTAGCGCGAAGCCTCTCCCCGAAACACGGGATCGCTCGAACCCGGGATCGGCGCGGATTTGCCCTCGATCGTGATCTCGTGGTTCCGGCTGTAGGCTCGATATTCGGAGGTGCCGGTGCCGAGATTGCCGGTCCAGGTGATGGCGGCGCGGTATTCGTGCCGGTGGGAGCTCACTTGCGAAACTCGAGGAAGTATTGATGCGGGAGGAAAGTGTGCGATTTCGCGAGACGGAATCCGGCCCTGCGAAACTCTTCTTCCACCTGCTTTTCGGAGAGCTTCATTGACTCCGGCGGTCCCACGGGCAGCTTCTTCTTGTAGAAATCGACGATCACGATGCGCCCGCCGGGCTTCAACGCGGCGGCCAGTTTGCCGTAGTAAGCAGGGCGATTTTCGATGTGATGGAGCACGTCACAGATGAAGATCGTGCCGGTGGAGGCGGGTGCGAGTTTCGGATCATCGGCCGCGGCGAGCACGGTGGTGACGTTTCCGGGCGAGGTGGCCTTCGTCTTTTCGAGCAGCTTCGCGTCGATGTCGACGGCGATGACCATGCCTGCGTGGTGCGCCAAGCGACGGGTGAAGTACCCGGAACCTGCACCGATGTCGGCGACGGTTTCGTCCTTCCGAAGGGCGAGCGCGGAGATGACTTCGTGGGGCTTCTGCCACTGGTCGCGTTCGGGGTTTTCGAGGATCTTGGCGTACTCGTCCGCGGAGCGGGGCGGGTGATGCTTCTGATGCTGGACCTGGAAGAAGAGCAGCGAGGCGATGGTGATGGCGATCATTTCGTGACCTCTACTTTGAGGATCGGAGATTGCGAGGCGGAAGGCAACCGGGCGTGGGCAGTTAAGATGGAGGTAGCAGATGGAAGCGGCCCTGATCGGACTCGACGCGCACGAGATCCGGACCCTGCTCGGTCCGGCAGAGCCCGCTTTTCGCTCCCGTCAGATCTACGAGGGCGTCTATCGGAACCGGGTCGCGGGTTGGGACGAGTTGACGGTGCTGCCGAAGTCGCTACGCGCGCAACTGGCGGCGCGAGTGAGTTTCGGGCTGCCGGAGGTGGCGGCGCGATACGATTCGGCCGATGGCACGCGGCGTTACCTGCTTCGGCTGGCCGACGGCAAGACCGTGGAAAGCGTCTTCATGCCGGAGGAGGACCGCGACACGCTCTGCATCTCATCGCAGGTGGGCTGTCCGGTGGATTGCCAGTTCTGCCTCACGGCCAAGATGGGTCTCGAGCGGAACCTGACGGTGGGCGAGATCGCCGGCCAAGTGATCTTGCTCGCGAAGCTGCACGGACTCGATCCGGCGGAACGGCGGATGAATATCGTGATGATGGGTCAGGGCGAGCCGCTGCTGAATTTGGGCAACGTCGTGAAGGCAACGCGGATTCTCGCCGATCCGGCGGGCGTAGGCATGGCGGAGCGGCGGATCACGCTCTCGACCTCGGGCATCATCCCGAAGATCAGGGAGTTGGGCGCCGAGCCGGTGCGGCCGAAGCTGGCAATTTCGCTCAACGCCTCGGGCGAGGATCAGCGGCAGGCGCTGATGCCGATTACGCGCAAGTGGCATTTGGCCGACTTGATGGCGGCGTGCCGCGCCTACCCGCTGCGGCCTTGGGAAAAGCTGACATTCGAATATGTACTGCTCGGCGGGGTGAACGACTCCGATGACGACGCCCGCAGGGTTGCGCGGTTGCTGGCGAATCTCAACGCGAAGGTGAACCTGATTGCACTGAATCCCGGACCTGGGATCGATTTCGACACGCCGGATCCGGGCCGTGTGGAATCATTCAAGTCCATTGTTTCCAGGTCATTGCCGTGCTTCGTGCGCAAGCCACGCGGGCTCGACATTTTTGCCGCCTGTGGACAATTGCAACGGATGACGGAGCCATCTCTGGTCAAGATCGGCGCGGCGACCTAGAGTGTTCGCTCGGCCTCGTCGATAGGAATATCGAGAGGGGTCGCGCATCGCGGAACTTTCTTCCCTCTTTTGGAGTCTATTTAGTATGAAGTATTGGATCTACTTCATCGCGAAGCTCACCGCCATCATGGGGGTGCTGTCGCTGATCTGGAGGGGATTCCATGCGGTCTGGCCAGAGCCTGAACCGTTCATGAGGGTCCGGCAGGACCCGTTTGCCCATGATCTGGGCTATACGCTGGCCGTGATGTGTTTCGGCTTGTTCTCCGTCGGGTTGGTCTATCTGGCGATTCTCGACCAGCGGTATCGCTGCCGGTCGTGTTTGCGCCGGTTGCGGATGCCGGTCAGCCACGGTGGCTGGAATCACGTCTTGCTCGGGCCGCCCCGCACCGAGTACATCTGCCCGTGGGGGCACGGAACTCTTCGGGTTTCAGACCTGAATTTCGCGAGTCCGTCCGAGGCCGACTGGCGGCCGATCGACGACATGTGGAAAGAGCTCTACGAGCTCGAGTCTTCGAAGAAGTAGGCTCGGGCGAATACCCCAGTACCCACGTGCGACAATGAGAGAGGCTCGCCGCCGCGCGAGTTCCAAAAGGTACACGTGAGCCGCACTTCCAAGCCCAAGTCCGAGGGCAAGTCCCAGGGTCGATTTGGATGGCTCCGCCGGATCGCGACGCATCCGGTGGGCATGGCCTTACTGGGCATCACCGGGTTCGTTTTCGTGATCACGCTCGGTGTGTTCCTCTACTTTTACAGCAAGTATGCGGCGATCGTGGAGGACAAACTCGCGCGCGGGCCGTACGCCAACACCTCGAAGCTGTACGCCGCGCCCGAGGCGATTTCGACCGGCGATGAACTGACGCCGGAAGACATCATTAGCGCTCTCCAGCGGGCCGGTTATTCGGAATCGCGCGCCAATCGAATGGGTTGGTTCCATGTGAGGCCCGATGGCGTCGAAGTGTTTCCAGGCGTTGATTCCTACTTCAGCCAGGAAGCGCACGTCGTCAAGTTCGACGAGGGCCACGTGGCGCAGATCATCTCACTGCGAGACAATACGGACCGGACGCAGTTCTGGCTCGAGCCGCAGTTGATCACCAACCTGTTCGACCGCAACCGCGAGAAGCGCCGGCCGGTACGGTTCGACGACATTCATCCACCGATGAAGAACGCGCTGCTGGCGGCCGAGGACAAGCGCTTTTTCATGCACGCCGGGTTCGATCCCTTCCGGGTGTTGAAGTCGGTGTGGGTCGACATTCGCGAGGGGCGCAACGCGCAGGGTGCCTCCACGCTGTCGATGCAGTTGGCGCGAATTTTGCTGTTGACGAACGAGCGGAGCTGGCGCCGGAAGGCTCCCGAGATCCTCATCACCCTGCACCTCGAGCGGAAGCTGACGAAGGAAGAAATCTTCGAGCACTACTTCAACCAGATTTATATCGGGCGCGTGGGCAGCTTCAATATCCACGGCTTCGGCGAGGGTGCGCAAGCCTATTTCGGCAAGGACTTGAAGAAGCTGACGACCGCCGAGTGCGCGACGCTCGCCGGGATCGTTCAATCGCCTTCCAACTACAATCCGTTCCGGTATCCGGATCGCGCCAAGAAGCGGCGCAACATCGTGCTGATCATGATGCGCGACAACAAGTTCATCACACCGGAGGAGTACGAGAAGGCGATCGCCGAGCCATTGACGGTCAAACAGGGCGGACAACAGTCCGACGACGCGCCATACTTCGTCGACCTGGTCAATGAGAAACTGTTGAGCCAATTCCAGGATCACGATTTCCAGGCCAATACGTATCGGGTCTACACGTCGCTGGACATGAGTCTGCAGAAGGCCGCTACAGAGGCGATGCGTGTGGGGCTGAAGGAAGTGGACGACCGGTTGACCCGCATGGGACGCACGCAGGCCAAAGGCTGGCCGAAGGTGCAGGCCGCGCTGGTGGCGCTCGACGCGCGCACCGGCGAGTTGAAGGCGCTCATCGGCGGGCGCGACTACGCGGAGAGCCAATTGGATCGCGCTCTCGCCAAACGCCCGTCGGGTTCGATTTTCAAGCCGTTCGTCTACGCGGCGGTGCTGTCGACCGCGGTGGATGGGAGCCCCGATCCGTTCACACCGATTTCGCGGGTGATCGACGAGCCCACCACCTTCTGGTTCTCCGGCAAGGCGTATGAGCCGAACAACTACAAGGGCGAGTTCCACGGCAGCGTGACATTGCGGCAGGCGCTGGCGAAGTCGATGAACATTCCGGCGATCAAGTTCGCCGAACAGGTGGGCTACGACAAAGTGGTGCAGGTCGCGCGGAAAGCGGGGATGGGCGCGGTGCAGGCGACGCCGGCGGTGGCGCTCGGCGCCTATGAAGTACAGCCTCTCGAGATCGCGGGCTCGTACACGATCTTTCCGGGGCGCGGAGTCTACACCCAACCACACTCGATCAAGATGATTCGCGATCAGGACGGCAAGGCGATTTTCTCGATGAAGCCCGTACGCCGCGACGCGCTCGACCCGCGGGTCGCCTACATGACGACCAACCTGATGGAAGAGGTGATGCGCTCGGGCACCGGCGCCGGAGCACGGAGCCGCGGCTTCGGATTGCCCGCCGCCGGCAAGACCGGCACCTCGCACGATGCCTGGTTCGCGGGCTTCACGACGGAGCTGATCTGCGTGGTGTGGGTAGGCTACGACGACTATCGCGACATCGGGCTCGAGGGAGCGCAAGCCGCGCTGCCGGTCTGGACCGAATTCATGAAGCGCGCGCACAAGCTGCGCCCCTATCGCCGCGCGGGCAGCTTCGCGGCACCGGACGGAATCGTGCAGGTGGAGGTCGATACCGCTTCAGGAAAACTCGGCGCATGCGGACCCGGGTCGCGCGGGGAAGTCTTTCTCGCGGGAACGCAACCGCTCGAATCCTGCTCGGGCGGCGGCACGCAGGTGGCGTCATGGGAGGATGAACCCGCACCCACGGCAGGCCAGGAGGCCGAGCGGCCGAGGCGGCTCGCGCAGCGCACCACGCGGATTCCCGCGCAGACCCCAGCGGAACCGCCCGTCAATCAGCCTCCCGCCGAACAGCCCAAGCGCGGCCTATTCGACCGCATCATCGGCGTCTTCAAGTAGTCACGACGGCTTCTTCGGATGCTTGCCCGGCAGGCTCGCCGGATTCTCGTGGACCCGCTCGCGGAACCGTCCGCGCATCGCCGAAGCGAGTCCGACGCTACCCTCGCCGTACTTGTCACGCATGGCGTCGGCGGCCGCGAGCGCCTTGCTCCAGCGCTCGGACTTGCCCTGATCGAGCAGGCTCATCTGTCCCTCGCAGCGCTCGAAGTTCGACACCTGAACTCCGATCAGGCGGATTGGCTTCCCGGTCCAGTTCCGTTCAAACAGGGCCCGGACCTCGGCTACGATCTCGGTATCGACGTGCGAGGCGTGATCGAGCGAGTGGGCGCGCGTAAACGTCGAGAAGTCGGTATAGCGGATCTTGATCTGCACGGTGCGCGCGAACAGTTGGTGCTCGCGCAGGCGGCGCGCGACCATCTCGGTGAGGCGCGCGAGCATTGAGTCGAGCGTTTCGCGATCGGCTGTGTCGCGATCGAAGGTGTGCTCGTGTGAGATCGACTTGGGCGCGTCGTCGGCGCCGATGGGCGAGTCGAACCAGCCGCCGGCGTCGAGTCCGCGGGACTTGCCCGCGAGCGCGAGTCCCCACTTTCCGAAGCGCTCCTCGAGGAACGAGTCGTCGAGGCGCGCCAAATCGCCCACCTTTCGAATGCCGAGCTTGTGCAAGTTGGCTTCCGTCACCTTGCCAACTCCGGGAATCTTGCGGACGTCGAGCGGAGCCAGGAATCGCGCCTCCGCTCCCGGGAGAATCCAAAGAACACCGTTCGGCTTGGCCTGATCGGAGCAGACCTTGGAGACGAGCTTGGCGGTCGAGATTCCGATCGAGCAGTTGAGGCCCGTTCCTTGCTTGATCCGCTCGTGGAGTTTGTGAGCCGCCAGCATCGGAGGCCCGTGGAGGCGTTCGGTTCCGGTGACGTCGAGATAGGCCTCGTCGATCGAGGCCATTTCGACGACCGGGCTGAACGACTGGAGCACTTCGTGGACCTTCTGCGAAACCTCGCGGTAGCGATGCGGATGGCCTTCGACGAAGATCGCTTGCGGGCAGAGCTTGGCGGCGGTCCGCAAGGGCATGGCCGAGTGGACACCAAACTTGCGCGCCGCATAGGAGGCGGCCGAGACGACACCGCGCTGATCGGCCTTGCCGCCGACCACGACCGGTTTGCCTTTGAGCGAGGGATCGAAGAGCTCTTCCACCGAGACGAAGAAGGCGTCCATGTCGAGGTGGAAGATGGTCCGCGTGGTCACCGGGAGAGATCCTCTACACAGGGTAGCGGCTGGAGGGCCTCGGTGGGAGTTGCGAATGGTGGCAGCGGACGGAACACGACTGCCGATTTACTCGCTGCATGACGCAGTTCCAGGAAGGCCCTCCCGTCCGGTTGCCTCCGGGACCCGCCATTCCCCAGCCCACAGGATGGCCGGGCCTGCCACTGATGTTCTTACTTACCCGCCAGGGCGACGGTGGCGGGCTACGTCTTCATCGACGCCGGCGGCTCCGGCGCATCCTCGCTGAGGAGATCAACGACTCGCGCTTCCTTTGTCGAGTGTGGCCTGACGATGCTCTGGCCCGACGGTTTCCAGCCCATGGCGACCCTGCGGTTCCGGCGCTGAGCTTTGCGCGATCAGCACTTCGAAAGCCGGGCCGAGAGGACCCGCGGCCAACCCGCCAAATCGTGTTTGGTCTCGACCTCGGTCCATGGCTCGCTGAGCATCGCGCGCACGCGCGATTCCCCCTGATAGCCGATCTCCATGACGAGTATTCCGCCGGGCCGCAGGATGCGCGCGGCGCCGGCGATCAGGCGTTCGTAGATCTCGACGCCGGTGGGTCCGCCGTAGAGCGCGATCTCGGGCTCGTGCTCGCGAATTTCACGCTGGAGCTGCGGGCCCTCGTGATGGGGAATGTAGGGTGGATTCGAGAGCACGAGATCGAACGAGTTGGTCGCGAAAGCGGCATCGAGGTCGCAGACGGCGAAATCGACGTTCGCGCCCAACCGGCGCGCATTCTCCCGCGCGACGGCGACAGCTTCTGGCGAGATGTCGGAAGCGGAGACTGGTGAGCCCGATTCGAGCGCCCAGGTGATTCCGATTGCGCCGGATCCGCAGCCGATATCGACCGCGGTCCGCGCATCCTTGGCCCGCTCGAGCGCGACCTCAATGGTATGCTCGGTCTCCGGACGGGGGATCAGAACGGCCGGTGTCACGCGAAAGGGACGGCCGTAGAATTCCTGTGTTTTCGTGATGTATTGCGTGGGCGTGCCTTGCATGCGTTGATGCAGGTACCGGCCATAGTGGATCCACGCGAGCTCGCTGAGTTCGTCCTCGCCGTGACTGTAGAGGAACGGGCGCTCCTTGGCGAGCGCGTGGCAGAGTAGGACTTCGGCGGTGAGGCGAGATGAGGCGACGTTCGCTTGTTCGAGCAGTTGCGTGCCCTGCAGGAGGGCCTCGCGGACAGTGAGCACTTTCCGATTGTAGCGGCCGGTTGGCCGTTATCAGCTTTGGCCCTACGCCACTAACCGAGCCTCGAGGAGGATCCTGGTGTTGTAGAGCTTCGACACCGGGCAGCCTTCCTTCGCTGCTTCGGCCGCCGCACGGAAAGTCTCTTCCGGCGCGCCGGGAATTTTCGCGGTCAGCACCAGTTTGCTCTCGGTGATCGCAACCGCGCCGTCCACGCGATCATCGTGATCGTGGCAAACAGTCTCGAGGGATTCGGCCTTCAGGCCCACTTGTTGTAGCTGCAGAGAGAAAGCGCCATGGTGAAGCATCCGGCGTGGGCGGCCGCGAGCAGTTCTTCTGGGTTGGTCCCTTGGCCGTCTTCAAAGCGGGTGTGAAACGAATATGCCGTGTCGCGCAGCGTGCCGCTTGCGGTGGTGATCGAGCCGGCACCGCCCTTCAGATCTCCGCTCCATTTCGCGCTTGCTGTCCGAATCATTTCGATGAGTCTCCTCAGACACCTGATGACCGCGCGGCGGGTCCGGATTCCGAATTCTGCTATGCTGGCCCGCTATGGCCTTCCCTGTCCGCTACAAAGTGCTGGGCCTCGCGGTGACGCTTGCGGGAATCACCTATCTCGACCGCATCTGCATCTCGATGGCGGCTCCTTACATCTCGAAGGACCTCAACCTCTCCGACGTGCAGATGGGATACGTCTTCAGCGCGTTCACCCTGGCGTATGGACTCTTCGAGATTCCGACCGGCGCGTGGGGCGACAAGGTGGGAACGCGCAGCGTGCTGACGCGGATCGTGCTGTGGTGGTCGACGTTCACTTGCCTGACTTCGATGGCGTTCAGCTACGTCTCATTGCTGGCGACGCGGTTCCTGTTCGGGATCGGAGAGGCCGGCGCCTGGCCGAATGTCGCGCGCACCTTCTCGCGCTGGTTTCCGCTGGCCGAGCGGGGAACCGTGCAGGGCATCTTCTTCATGGGTGCGCATCTGGCCGGAGGCGTGACGCCGTGGCTGGTGACGAAGATGCTTGCGGTGGTCGAATGGCGCACGATGTTCGTGATCTTCGGCTCGACCGGATTCCTGTGGTCGGCGGTCTGGTATTGGTGGTTCCGCGATGAACCGTCACAGCATTCCGCCGTCACCGCCGAAGAGCGCGCGCTGATCGAAAAGGGACGCCCCCCGCAATCATCTCACCATCTCGACTCGGAGCTATGGAAGAAGATCTTCGGCAGCGGAACCGTGCTGGCCTTGTGCGCGATGTACTTCACGCAGTCCTACGGATTCATGTTCTACATCACGTGGCTGCCGCGATATCTCAAGACCGAGCGCGGATTCGACGCAGAAGCCCTTGCGCTGCTCGCCGGACTTCCCCTCACGCTCTCCGTTTTCGCCGATCTCTTCGGCGGACTCTCTGCCGATTGGGCCTCGCGCCGCTGGGGGCTTCGAGTGGGCCGCGCCGTCGTCGGCGGCGGATCGCTGTTTCTCGCCGGAGTGTTCGTGGTTGTCGGGACCAATGTCGGTGATCCGATGCTGTCGGCCGTTCTGATCGCGATCGGCGGCGGGCTCTCCGCGTTTCTGCTGGGGGCGGCCTGGGGCACGATCCTCGATGTCGGCGGCAACCACACCGGAGTAGTAGGCGCGGCGATGAACACCGCGGGGCAGGTGGGGGCTTTCATTTGTCCGATCTTCGCCAGCCACTTGGTGAGTTGGGGATTCAGTTGGCATGCTCCGCTCTACGTGACGGGCGTGCTCTACATGCTGGGCGCGTTGTGCTGGATGAAGATCGACCCAACCAAGCGTGTGCTGTGAAGTGAAACCACGCTCGTCCGACAAGAGAGTGTGATAAGAGGCGCCTTTCGCGGCGTTTGGCAGGCAGCAACCGTCTTCACAATGAAGTCGTCAACTACTACATCCCCGCGATCGGGGCCTTCTACGGACTGACGCTCGGACTGAGCGCGGTGCGGCATGGCAGAATTTCTCCGAGGCTGACCAACGCACGGCGGCGGAGTCGGTGGCGATTGCGGCCTTGTGGCGCACGCGGTGTCGAGATCCTGAATCGATTCAGGTGAAGAAACGGGCGTTCGAACCGCGTTCTGATCGCGACCGTATCCCGCATGCCGAAGCGCTCCAGCAATACAATCACTTCGTCGAGCTTCGGCGCTTGCGGCTACATGGGGTCACCGGCGGAATGCGCCCCACCGCTCGACAATCCGTTCCGGGGGCGGTTTGCGATCGATCCAGACGCCTTTCGACTCGTCTTCGATCAGTTGATCGCCGCTGGCGCAGCTCAGCCCTTGCCCGGAAGCCTCACCTTCGCCAGGTAGATGCTCGTCTTGCCCTCGTGGCTCGAGTAGTAGCTCACCCACAGCAATCCCTTGTGCAGAAGCAGTCCGGCATAGCTGGTGTCGCCCGAGGTGGGGAACCACGCCACCGGCTTCAGGCTGTCGGTGGTCATCTTCGCGAGCACGGTCATGTAGTGCTTGCGCGCTTCGTCGTACTTGCGGGTGGAGGCGAGCATCGATCCATCGGGGAGTTGGATGAAGTTCGGCCCGCCGGCGCGCATGTCCGTCTCCTTGTAGGACCAATCCGTGTAGGGAGCTTTCGCGGTTCCGATCCACGCATTGGTCGAACCGCCCGGTCCACCTTCGCGGCGGATCAGCGCGACCATCGTGCCATCTTTCAGAACGCGAATCGTCGTCTCGTTCGGGCGTCCGGGAACCTTCAGGTCCGCTACCTTCTTGAAGTTCACGCCATCATCCGCCGAGACGAGCGTAAGAGTCCACTCACCACCGGTCATGGCGTTGTAGCTCGCGCCCCAAGCCTTACCGCCGTGCCAAGTGACACGCCACAGCCACTCGCCTTCGTTCCACACCTTCTGCGGCTTCGTCCAGGTGCGGCCATCGTTCGAGAATGCCACTCGCGGGTGGCGTCCGAGCAGCTTCGGGCCGCCATTGTAGACCGAGCCGCCGGCAACCACCATCAACCGGCCATCGGAGGTAATGCTCAGCTTCGGATCGCGCAGGTCGATTCCCTGCTCTTCCAGCAGGGCCGCCGAATCCCAGGCTTCGCCATCGGGCGAGACCAGAATGCGCAGTTTGCCGTCGCCGCCCACGTGTCCATCGCCTTCGCGGAACGAACAATAGAAGCGGCCTTTGTAGTGGATGAGATCGGTGAAGGCGTTGTGAACGCCCTGGTCCCAGATCTTCTTTGAAGAGATCCAGTAATCTTGCGCGGCCAAGCCGAGGGCGAACCCGATCAACGAGAGGAATCGAACCATGAGTGCCAATCTAGCATGGCGGGAAGGGGTCGCCCTTCCCTCCGCCGTGGCTAGTCGAGCTTGAAGCCGGCCGGATCAGGCTGGCCGCGCTGGAAGTTCCTCGCGAATTGCCGCGAGAGCTCCGCCGCGATATCGAGCATCGGCTGTGAGCCTGTTCCACATCCCAGAGCCAACTGGAAGCCGAGGAGGTTGTGGGTCCCTCGAGTTCAATATACAATTTTGTATAATCTTTGCAGGGCAAGTTCATGAAGCCGATCATTTGGCTGGGCGACTCCATCGACCGATTGCGGAACTCGCCCGTGGACGTTCGCTCGGAGGCGGGTCACCAGCTTCTCTCGGTGCAGAACGGCGATGTTCCGGCGGATTTCCGGCCCATGCCGGATGTCGGTCCGGGTGTCATCGAACTCCGGCTTCATTTTCGCAATGAGTACCGGATTTTCTACGTGGCCCGTTTCGCGGAGGCGATCTATGTGCTCCACTGCTTCATCAAGAAGGGCCGGACGACGCAGCAGGGCGACCTCGACCTCGGCAGGAAGCGCTACGCGGCAATGCTCGAAACCAGGAAAGGCAGGATATGAAGACCAGCGACGGAACCGCCGTGATCAAGGGGAGCCGCGACGTGTTCGCCGACCTCGGATTCTCTCCCGCCGAGGCACGGAACCTGCGGCTCCGGTCCGGCATGATGACCGCGTTGCGCAAGTTCATCGAAACCGAAGGGCTGACCCAGGCGGAAGCAGCGAAACGCTTCCGAGTGACTCAGCCGCGAATCTCCGATCTGACGCGCGGCAAGATCAGCCGCTTTTCGCTCGACACGCTGGTGAACATGCTGACGGATGCCGGCTTGGAGGTCGACTTTCGCATTAAGCCTTCGCGGCGGGTGGCGTAGCCAACTCCCCTACCTTCTCTCTGCGCCTTCGCCTCTCAACCGGCACGGTCAGCCAATTCTCTCGATGGATCCAGGAACTCCGGTCGCTGGAAGGAGTTGGCGTTCTTCAGCCCGCCCAACCCATGTGCGCGACGGTAAGCGCGTGGTGCGGGCTGGAGCAGCCGCCGGAGGCCATGGTCGAGGTGCTCGTCGAGCAGTACTTTCACGACCGGGTTCGCCGGTCCCAATCATGGGCGAATTCGATCAATCGTTTGATCTGGATGATCGAAAGTGACGGGAACCCGGCTTGGAGTTCCTCGATCGATTCTCCCAACTCGTAGCTGCCGGTGATCGCCTCCGGCATGATACGCGTGCCGCGGACTACCGGCTTCCGGAAACCCTGCCGGGCACGCACTCGATCAGCTCGCATTGGCTCCAATCGATTTCCGCGCGTGTTCCCGTTGCCGTGGCCGTGGCCATGGGTCCTCACTCATTATCCTCTAGCTCTGGCGGGCCTTACCGAGCTAGCCGACAGCAAAGCCTTTCGCCGCTGCGGGCGCTGCGGCTCGCCTAGCCGGATCCGGCCGATTGACACAATGTGCCACAGATGGTAGATCTCGGGTATGGTCAACCGAACCACCGTCAACATTTCGCTCACTCCGGAACTGAACGCGTTTCTCCAGGGCCGAGTGGAGTCTGGCCGCTATCAAACGGCAAGCGAGGTGGTACGCGAGGCGTTGCGTCTTCTGGAGCGCCAAGAGCAGGAGCGCGACGAAGCCATTCAGCAGCTCAAGGCAAAGCTCGAACGCGGAGCGGCGCGAGCCGAAGCTGGAGAGCTTCTCGATGGTGACGAGGTCTTCGAGGAACTTCGGGAAATGATCGACGAGCGGCGCAGAGCGAAAGGTCTCGCGAACCGGTGAAGCGGCTCTTCGTCCTCACTCCCGAGGCCAGGAACGACTTTCGTTCCATCCTTGCCGACATTGCCGAGGACAGCCCGGAGGCGGCCGAGAGACTCCGATCCCAGTTCTACGCTGAGATGCAACAGCTTGGCAGATTCCCTGGTATCGGCCATTATCACGACGAGCTATTGGGCCGGAAGTACCGCTTCTGGAACTTCCGCCACTACGTCGTGGCGTATGCCTGGGAAGCGAATCCCATCCAGGTTATTTCCGTTATCCACGGCGCGCGTGATCTCGCGGCCTTCTTTTCCGCGGTGAAGCTGCCTGACGGCCAGTAGGTTGTTCTTCGATTCCAAGGACCCTCGCATGGTCCCGATCATGGGCGAATTCGATGAGGCGTTCAATCTGGCTGATCGAAAGTAACGGGAACCCCGGCTTGGAGTTTCTCGATCGATTCTCCCAACTCGTAGCTGCCGGTGACCGCCTCCGGCATGCTTCGCGTGCCGCGGACCAGCTTGCACTGGGCATCCTCCCTCTGCCGGTCATCGACAGGCGCAGCCGCGCGGGCGGAGGGGGGTCCCCCCTTCCCCCCTCCCCCCCTGGTCTCCGCCCCCAACCCCCTTTCACGGTTGGAAAGGGAAAAGGGAAAAACGGATCC
>CADECY010000172.1 GCA_902825945.1 uncultured Acidobacteriota bacterium | reverse complement strand
CGCCGCCAGCGGATCGGGCAGATGCTCGAGCAGGAATCGCGCATGCACGACATCGAAGTGCCCCCACTCGTTCAGACGCAACGGCAGCGAATAAACGTCGCCCTGGCGGAACTGGGCCAGAGCTGACTCGTGGTCCGCCGCGGCGAGCGTATGCGCGAGATCGATCTGCCGCTGATCCCGTTCGACGCCGATCACGGTCGCGGCCACACGCGCCATCGCGCGCGTGAAATGCCCGGGTCCGCATCCGATGTCGAGCACGCGATCGCGCCCATGCAAACCGATCTCGCGCAACGATGCCTCGTTGAGGATCCGGTTCAGAATGCCGAGGCGTTGTTGTTCGTGCGGCTCGGTGCCGTGGATGTAACGCGAATCAGGCGTCGGCGTGGTCACGGAAGAAGTGGTCGAGCCGGGCCTTGTGTTCCTTGCTGAGACGTCCCGAGAGTTCGCGCATTTCCTTGCGGCCGAGCGGCTTGAAGTCGCGCGCCACCGGAATGTTCTGGTCCATGTGTTCGAGCTTCGGCATGCCGAGCACGGCGGAGGCCACCGGCAGCGACAGCGAATAACGGATCAGCGTCTCGATCGGAGCCGCCTTGATCAGGCCATCCTGCGCGAAGATCTTCATCGCGGTAACGCCCATTTTCTTTTTCAATGCGGCCGGAAGCGCGACGTGTTCGAAGCTCGTGGTGAGCGCCGGATTGATCACCATTCCGCCCTTGCCGTTCATCATGCCCACGAGCGCGGCATTGAGCGCCATCTGCGTGCAATCGAAATCGTGCCGTTCCAGCGCGGTCTTGAGCGTCACCGGATCGGTGTGGCTCGTGACCCCGATGAATCTCGTTAGCTTCTGATCCTTGGCCTTGCGGAGCGTCTCGAGCAGCCCGCCCTTGGCTTCGACCGCCGCCAAGTCCTCTGGGCCCAGCAGCGAATGCACGTGGATCAGATCCACCTGTTCGACTCCGAGCCGCTTGAGGCTCGCTTCGATGATGCCCATCGCCTTGGCGCCGTCGCGCTCGCCCATCTTGGTGGTGATCCAGAGCCCTTGCCGGCGCCCCTTGATCGCCTGCCCCACCCAAGTCTCGCTCTTGCCGCCGCCGTATCCGAAAGCCGAGTCGAGGTAGTTCACGCCCAGCGAAAGCGCTTTGTGAATCGCCTCGATGGCCTTCTCCTCGGTTCCGTAGGAGAGCAGGCGGCTTCCGCAGCCGAGTCCTACCACCGAGATCTTCGCGCCCGTTTTGCCGAACGCTCGAAGTGGCATGCCCGATTTCGGGTCGGTTCCCGCGTGGAGAGATGACACGGCGGATGCGCCGAAGGGGATGGTTTGCAGCAGGCTGCGGCGTGTGATAGCCATGGTTCCAGTTTAGAAGCTTCGCGTGGGCCTGTATCCGGGGCGCGCGCGAACGCGCAGTTTCTTGGCCGTGTCGGAGGTGATGTCCACCTTGATCGACCGGAAGCCTTCGTTCGTGTTGCCCTGCGGATAATACGTGATCGTGTAGGAGTTGCCGAGCGATTCGCGAATCGATTCGAAGGCCTCCACCTGCTTCTGCCAGGTCTTGGCGAAAAAGGCCTGTCCGCCCGTACGTTGCGAGATGCGCTTGAAGACGTTCGATGAAATCGGATCCTTCTGCACGTCGTTGGTCGAGATCACATAGATCGGGATGCCTTCGTCTTCGGCTACCGCGCGCACATCATCCGGCGCGACCATGCTGGCGTTGTCGGGACCGTTCGAGAAGACGATGACCACCTTCTTGCCAGGAACCTTCGCCGCGTCTTTGAGCGCCAGTAGTAGCGCGTTGTAGAGGGCCGCGTCGTCGCCGGCCACGGCCTTGCGGAGTCCGCTGATCGCCTGGTTGCGATCACGGGTCAGGTTGGCCGCGCGCGACATGTTGCGGCTGAACGTGTAGACCGCCACCGAGTCGGCGCGGTCGAGTCCGCGCACGAAATCGGCGATCGCGTCCGAGGCGTAGACGAAGCCGCGATACATGTAGTTGCTCGTATCGAAGAGCACGAAGACATTGGTGCCGACGAACGAATCCAGGCGCGGATCCGGACCCTCGGGATTCTCCTTGACCGGTTTGCCGGTGCTATCCACGAGCAACTGACGCGTCGATCCATCGTCCATCACCTGCACGGGCGGACGGTTGCCCTCGGCGAACGTCGCGATCTTCTGCTGAATGCCATCTTCGAGAATGCGGAAGTCCTTCGGCTGCAGTCCAGGCATGTACTTGCCCTTGCTGTCGGTCACCGTGAAGCTCAGCACCACCATGTTCACTTCGGTGGAGAACTTCACTTCCTCCGGCGCTTTCTGCGCCTGGGCCGCTGGAACGAACGTCCAAAGCGACACTCCGGCGGCGCCGGCGCAGGCGGCGGTAAGTCCGAAACGGATCACTCGATTCATGTGCTATCTCCCAGTCGCGTTGTCGGTGGACCCCTTGCGGCCCTTCCGGATATCGTCACCCACCGTACGCATCGCGCGCAACAGCGCCGGCCAATCCTCGAGGTGTGTCGCGAAGATCCGCTGCACCGCCTCGGCTGTCCATTCCGGAACCGCGGTGTTCAGGCGCCCGGGATTCATTCCGCCCTCGTCGGCCACTCCGACGAAGTAGAGAATGCTCGACTCCCAGCTCTCCGCCATGATCCGGCTCGAGTATCCCATCAGCGTCGGGAATGTCCGGAGGTTCAGCAATTCCGGAGAGAACGAAGAGGTGAGCGTCGGCTTCGGCGTTCCGAATGCGCGTGAAATCGCCTTGAAGTTGATGGTCGCCGGCGAGTACTCTTGCAGCGCGCGCGCCTCGCGCATCAGCGGACTCTGATCGTTGGTGTGCTTGGCGTTCCAATCGAGCCCCATCATCAGCAGTTCGGAAGAAGTGACGTGCTCGAGCGCGCCCTTCAGGTTGCCCTGCGCGAGCAGCCTTTCTACCTTCGCCGTTCGGGCCGGCGCGGCCTGCTTGCCGAGCACGCGCATCACGCCTGTCCGGTACTCGGGATCGAGCACCGATTCGGCGAGCATCGATTCACCCTGCCGCATGTGCAGGCCCACCCAGTGCATCTGTTGCGGAGTAACGGTCCAGAACCGCGGGACTTTCGCCATCAGCACCATCTGCGGAACGAGGTCGCCCCAAATGAGAGCCTGTTCTCGAGTGGGAATCAGGAAGTTCTGTTCGGCTTCGGCGAGAGCGTAGGAGAGTCCGGCCAGCGATCCCACCAAGCGTCCGCCGGCGCTCGATGGCCAGCCGCTGCCGAGAATCTCTGTGTTGCGCCACGTCTGGTTGGTGCCTTGCACACCGAGGAAATCGTGACTGCGCACGAATAGCGGATTCGTCTTGAGCAACTGCGCTCCGGGCGGCGCATAGTAGACGTAGGTGTAGCCGACGAGTGTGTCACGCAGGATCGGCGTCAACATCGCGCGGGCATCCGCGAGTTTGCCCCCGTCTGCGCCCGCCCGTTCGAGCGTCTGCCGCAGAGTGATCTTGCGTTGCGCCTCGATATGCTTCTCCGTCCAGTAGCCGAACGACAGCGCGTTCTTCTCGGCGCCTGTCAATGATGCGCGCGGCAACTGGATCTCCTGCATCCGCTGCTGGAGCCGGTTCACCAGCGCTGTGTCGAGCTTCTCGCCCTTGCCGAGCGCGTCGATATGGTCGGCGAGATCGAGCAGCGTCTTGAGCGAGATCAGCTTCTGCGCCTCGAAGATCTTCCCCGTCTCCTGCACCAGCGCGCGATGAGCCTGTTCGTCATTGGGCTTCGGCGTGCCCGCGAGCATCGCGAGCATCGTCTCGTGCGGATTCCCCGCCGCCGGGGCGTCCGCCGCCTTCAGCAGCGCCCGTACACCGGTGATGCCGGCGATGAAGAGATCGTTTTCGGTCTTGGCCTTGATGATGCCGTCGAGAGTGGGCCGCAGGGCTCCATCGGCGGCCGCGGCGGGAATCAGCGAGTTCCGCGTGAACATCTGCCACAAGCTGACCAGAGCCTGCATCATCCCGGCGGTGTCGGCCCGGCGCGCCTGATCCTTGACGCTGTTCACCGCCTCCATCGCGTCGAGATAGGCGATGATCGTCGCATCGGAAAGATCGGCTTCGGTGAAGATCGGCACCTGCGAGGAGTTCACCCGCCAGCCGCGCGCGATCCGGTCCACGGTCTCCGGTGCCAGTGGCTTCGCTTTGCGCCGGTTGACATCGGTGAGCGCCATGAAGATCTTCAATGGCTCGTTCTCGACCGCCTTCCGGCAAAGCGCGAACAGCGCTTCGAGGACATCGTCCGGCGACTTCCATCCCTGCGCGGACTTGGTCAGCTTGCCATCGTACTTGCCGTGCGGGTGATGGATGAACAGGTTCTTCCAGACATCGATGTTTCCCGGAATGTGCGGCTGTCCATTCGCTTCCAGACGGAGGCGCGTGGTGAGCAGCATCAGGTCGGTATTCGAACGGAAGACCGGACGAGCCGGACCCGGGCTCGTCACCTTGCCGCGCAGCGCGCTGTAAAAACGCTTCATCCGCTCGGGCTCGGTGAGATAGGCTTGCACCGGACCCTCGATGCGGGCCAGCGAGTCGAAGTAGCTCGCGACCCAGCCGTCGTCCTTGGCGATGAGCTTGTCGAGGAATTGGGCTCCCTGGGCCGGCTGCGCGCCGATCAGTTCGGTCCATACCGCTTCACTCTTCTCGCCGCCTGGAACCGGAACTTTGCCATTCCGGATCGTCATCATGCCGCCGAAGAAATCCATCACGTGCGCGAAGGCTCGCAAACGCTGGATCGGAACCGCCTTCTTCAGTTCGGCGGACGTGACATCGTCGAGCTTGGCGAAGCCGAGATAAAGACGGCACAGCAGCGGATCGCCCATGAACACATCGATGAACTCGCCTTTTTCCTTCTTCTCGATCGAGAGCCAATACTCGGGTCCGTAGACCACCGGGACCTGCGTAGGCTTGTAGTCGAGCGTGAATGCACGGTTGGTGCGTAGCGCCTGTTCGAGTTCGGCCAACGGGAAACCGGAATCGATCGTCAGAAACGCGCGGCTCGCGTTCACCGTTTCCACGGTCACATCGCCGCCGCACGATCCGCGCATGCGATAGCCGAGGATCTTGAGAAGCTCGGCCGTCTTTGGAGAATCGCACTGGTCGATCTGAAGTGTCTTCGATTCACCGGCCAGCTTTTCGAGCTCCCGCGCCTGGACTAAGTACCGGAAGACGAGCTTGAGGTATTCGGTCTGCTCGAGCGCTTCCTGGCTGTTGGAGGCCTGATATCCGTTGGTCACCACATTGCGGGCGAGAGCCGGCAGGATGTCCTCGGCCGGAAGATCCGGCGAGAGCGCGGCCATTCGATTGAAGCTCGACAGCGGGCCCGGAATCGAGATCGTCGCGGGCGGATCGGGCTTGGCGAACGTGGGCATCGCCGACGGCATGTCGGTTCCACCCGCGGCACGATACAGCTTGAGGTGCTCCGTCGCCGCGGCGTTGTCCCCGTTCAACACGTCCAGCACCACCAGCCGCCGAAGCGCGATCTTCTTCTTGTCGTCGCCGGGGTTCGCTTGCAGAAATTTCGCGTAAACCGCGCGAGCTTCGGGGTCGTGCCGGCGGTCGAGGAATTCGGCGAGCGAGTACAACTGCTCGGCTTCTCCACCCTTCGCGCCTTCCCGCAAGACTTCGAGCGCGCCCGCGACGTCCCCGCTCATTTCCAACTGGCGCGCGCGGCCAGAATCCTGCCCCAGCGCCGCCGTTAGGCACCCAATGAGAAGGACAATCAAAACGCGATTTGCCATAGTCCAACCCCTCGCTAACCGAGATTCGATGCGCCAACGCGAAAGCCCAGCTCACGGGCCGCCCAGGACCCCGCTCTGCTTCCGTGTTCCGTGGCCTATTAATTTACCACTCCTGACGCCCACGATCAGGCCCGGGATGTAAAATCCGAAGTAGCCCCATGCTGAAACCTTTCCTTCTGGTACTTTTTGCTTCCGCCGCGCTGGCGGAGACGCCCAAGATCGCCGTCATCGGCCTCCGGCATTCCCATGTCTGGGGTCACCTCCCGAAAATGGTGAAGGGAGAGCCCGCCAAGCTGGTGGGAGTCGCCGAGACGATTCCGGACCTGCTCGCGGAGGCCAGGAAGGCCGGTGTCCCCCAAGATCAGATCTTCGCCGATGCCGCGGCGATGCTAGACAAAACGAAGCCCGAAATCGTGTGGGCGTTCAACGAGAACAACAAGCACCTCGAGGTGATCAAGCTATGCGCGCCGCGCAAGATCCATGTCATCTTCGAAAAGCCGCTAGCGGCCACGCACGCCGAGTCCGTCACGATCCGCGACTTGGCGCGCAAGCATGGAATTCAGGTGATGACCAACTATCAGATGGCATGGTGGTCGTCGCAGTACGAGGCCAAGCGGCAGTCGGACGCTGGTGCGATCGGCAAGCCTTGGCGTCTGCGCGGAATCGTCGGGCATGGAGGTCCGGGAAGCAAAGGCGCTCGGAGCGAGACATTCTTCAACTGGCTCACCGATCCCGAGAAGAATGGCGCGGGCGCACTGATGGATTTCGGCTGCTACAACGCCCTCTGGAGCCTCTGGTACCTCGGGCGCCCGGAAAAGGTCTACGCGCACGTGAATCATCTTCGACCGGAAACGTTCCCGAAGGTCGAGGACAACTCGACGATGATCCTCTCCTACAAGAACGGCGTGGGCCTGTTCGAGGGGAGTTGGGACCTGCCGCGCGGCTTCCAGGATCTCGAAGTGTTCGGCCTCGGCGGCAGCCTCTACATGATCAACAACAAGGTGGAACTGCGCAAGGGCAGGGAAGCGGGCCGCGACGTTCCGATCGCTCCCCTGCCGCCGGAACTCTCGGAACCGATCGCCTACATGGTCCAATGCATCCGCTCGAACAAGCCGGTGGAGGGTCTGACGGCGATCGACATCAATGTCGATGTGGTCGAGATCATCGACGCGGCGAAGAAGTCGATCAAGACGGGCCAGGCGGTGAAGCTGGCGTCGCGCTGAGCGTTATCGGAAATCAGCGGTGAGTTCGGCGAGTTGGTCGGCCGAGAGTACGGTCGATGCCTGGTACTTCGGGTGGTCGGCGTACAGACGCGTGCCCGGCCCGAACTTCGCGATGCCCTCGAGGCCGATCGGGAACTTGACGTACTGAACCGACGAGATCCGGTCGGTCGAGATCTGCCGCGTGTCGAATCGAGCCCGCGCCGGCGCGACTCCGGGTACCTCGATCCAGACGTGGTCTTCGAGTCCGAGCAGGTCGTGCAGCCAGACGGCCCGTTGTTCGGGAGTCTCGTATTCGATCAACAGCGATGCCGACAACTCGCCAGGGCCCGGGATGAGTTCGTTGTAGGTTTCCAGTTCGTGACGGATGTCGTGCTCGCGCACGATCCTTTCGATGCGCATCATCTCCTGGACCTGATAGCGAACCGTGTCGCGATTTTCGAACAGGAAGGTGAGATGATCGCCCACCCGGATGCGCCGGCGCCCTTTCAGCGCGATCAGCTTCTCGCGGTACTCGGGCCGTTCGATCTCGTACTCGGCGATGTTCTTGATCTCGGAAAAATCGACTGGCAGCATCGTTATGACTCCTTCTTCGGTGTTTCGACGGGAGTGGGGAAGCCATCGGAGCGATAGGCGCGGGCCACCACCTGGAGCGGATGGATCGGGCGCGTTCCGATCGCCTGATCGAACTGGATCGCGGCGAGCGGGCAATCGGTGGCCATCGTTTCGGCCTCGGCCTCCTTCATCTCGTCGAAGGCTTTCTTGCCCGCGAGCAGTGAGAGCGGGAAGAATTCCTTCTTCATCGCCCAAGTTCCGTCGTGTCCGGAACACTGCTCGACCATACGAATCTGGGTGCCCGGAATCAAGCGCATGATGTCGCGCGACCGGAAGCCGATGTTCTGGGCCTTGAGATGGCATGGCACGTGATAGGCGACCTTGCCTGGCGTCGACAGGAAGTCTCGGTTCAGTTCGCCCGCGACCTTCCTTTGCCAGAGGAACTCGCTCACGTCCATCGTCGAGGCGGCGACCGCTTGTGCTTCCGGAGTGCCGAGCAGTTCGGGGTACTCTTTGCGCATCATGTACGAACATGTCGGATTGATCGCGACCACCTTGCGTCCATCGTTCACGTACGGAAACAATGACTCGACATTCTGTTTCGCCATCGATTTCGCCAGTTCGATGTCGCCCGCTTCCATGGAAGGCATTCCGCAGCAGTTCTGTTTCGGACACCCGAGCGAGATTCCGTTGCGCGAATAGACTTCGATCACATCCTTGCCCAACTCCGGGTTGTTGTGATTGACGAAGCAGGTGTGGAAGAGCACGGCCTTTCCCGGATCACCCGCCGGCCGGCCTTGCTGAACATACCAGCTCTCGAACGATTCCGGAAAGAAATCAGGCAGCATCTTGTCGCGATGGATGCCCGTGGTCAGTTCCATGCCGAACCGCAACAGCGGCTGTTTGTTCGCCCAGTTGGCGACGCCCGCGGTCATTCCGCCGATCTCGCCAACCAGATTCGGGCGGGTCAGCATCGCCGACCGGAGTTGGGAGCGGAGATCTCCCGCGTCCTCTTTCTTGCGGATGAAGTTGGCGCGCAACATCAGGCGCGGAAAGTCGAGCTGGAACTCATGCTTGTCGTCCGGCGTGTAGGGACACTTCACGTAGCAGAGCTTGCACTGATAGCAAAGGTCGATCACTTCGTTGATCTGATTCGCGCTCAGCTTGCGGACGTCGCCATCGTGCGAGTCCACTGACCGGAATAGCGCCGGGAACGAGGGGCACAGATTGAAGCACAGGCGGCAGCCGTGGCAAATCTCGAAAACACGTTCGAGTTCGCCGTCGAGGGCCTTGTGGTCCCAGTAGACGGAGTTGTTCGGGTTGTAGCAGAGTCCGGGAGTGGGTTCGCCTTTGATGGGTGCCATGTGGTCGATTGTCGATGAGAAGGGGCGGACCCGCGCGGGCCAGCGCGCCCGGCGGAAACCGCCCCTCGGATGGATGGTGTCTTAGCTGATCGACTGCAGGCCCTGCGTGAAGCGGCCGGCGTGAGACTTTTCGGCCTTCGCCAGAGTCTCGAACCAGTCGGCAATCTCGCCGAAGCCTTCTTCGCGCGCCGCTTTCGCCATTCCCGGATACATGTCGGTGTATTCGTGCGTCTCGCCGGCGATCGCGGCCTTGAGGTTGGCCGAAGTGTCTCCGATCGGAAGGCCGGTGGCGGGATCGCCGACCTTCTTCAGGTAGTCGAGGTGACCGTGCGCGTGGCCCGTTTCGCCCTCGGCGGTATCTCGGAACAGTCCCGCGACATCCGGGAGTCCTTCGACGTCGGCCTGCTTGGCGAAGTACAGGTAGCGGCGGTTTGCCTGCGATTCGCCGGCGAAGGCATCCTTCAGGTTCTGGTGGGTCTTCGACCCGTTGAGTGTAGCCATGAGTTCTCCTTGAGGTGATTGCTCGTTATGAGTGTCGCGCGGAAGCGCAGTGGGCGCAAAGCCCCAGCACTTCCACGTTGTAACGCTGAATTCGAAACTTGCCGGGCGCGTGCCCGTTCATGCGGACCGGCGCGATCGCGTCCTCGGGAATGTCCGTCACCGACTTGCACTGGACGCAGACCAGATGATGATGATTGTCGAGATTGGCGTCGAGCCGCACGCTCTCGTGTAGCAGATTCACCTGCCGGAGCAGGCCCGCATCCTCGAACGACCGGATGTTCTTGTACACGGTGGCGAGCGAAATAGACGGAATGCTCTTCCGGACGCGCTCATAGACCGCCTCGGGTGTCGGATGTTCGTCCGTTGCCGCCAGAGCTTCGTAGATCACGAGCCGCTGGTGTGTGAGGGCCATACCGAGTTCCGTGCATCGGCTTCGGAAGGTGTCCATCCGCCGCGCCAGTGATTTCTGCATGACAATTCCTATTGAACGATAATTGTTATTATCTGTCAAGCTCTCTTGCCGCGATTTCGAGTTTGGGCATTCCCTGCCTGCGGCCGGCGGCAAATCGCGCAGCCCGGCGTCGTCCAAGATGAGAGTGCCTGCTTCGTTTGATCCTACTCGTTTCGGGCCAACTCGTCACCCCGTCTGGACGTGCCGTCTGCCCCGAACAGGCGCGCCGGGCGACCATGGCTCGGGGTCGATTGAACCGCCGCGGAAGGCCGGTTCAATTTGAATGAGGCTCGGCCGGGCAGATTGCGATGCCGTGTCTCCACAACGTTCGAAACGCCGGATTGGTTGTATGTCATCGGAGTCAGCTCACCCGAGATCCCATACTGCATCTCCGGCACGAGGGGCGTCGGATTCTCCGGCCCGAGCCACGTCATCGCTGACCCGCCACTCGACGTTCCCGAGATCACTGAATGGCCTTCGCTGAGGCGATCTCTGTTATCACCAATTCTACTGCGTGCGCGTTTTTTCCAAGGGCGCGGCGCACGCGATCATCTGTCGATCCGTCGGCTGCCCGCGCCCCGAAATATCTGTTCCGAAACAGAACACCCGCCGCGACCACTTCAACAAATCGTGGCTGCGGGCGGCTTAGAAGGACATTCTCGAGTCGGCGAAAACTGTCAGGCTTGAACTCTGCCTCGGTGACTCCGCTGTCCGCTGACCACTCAATCGCACCGATGGTCTGACGCTGAAGTGCTCGATGCCTGGTAGAATGTCCAACGCTAACCAGTTCTTTCACCACAACCGTGTCTGGGTCAACTTGGGAATCATTAACCACCCACGCGCGTACACAGATTCGTTTCCCGTTTAGCGACTGGGCTCGGCGAATGACATCCTCGACAGACAATGGGTTGGCGCAAATTGTGTCGGCCACAGCCACTTTGGATAGCAGCGCAAACAGCGCAAAGCAAATCGCAATTCCTGTCGGCTTCATTTGCGTTCGCTGTTCAGAATCTTGTCGAATAAATCATCATCTCCGCCGACGGTGTTTCGGTGTCGCGAAGGCGCCGGACGCGCGAGAGAAATAGTAGGGGTGGGCCACCTCATGCAGTATCGTAATGGCGCCAAACTCGTCAAACTCAGTACCCGCCAACCGCCCCGAGAGATTCGTCTGGCCGAAGCCTCTGATTGCCACGCATACCAGCGATGTCCGCTTAGCAGGCTCAACAAGTCTGTCCCCACGATCCCTCCTTGCACGCGCGTTCGGCGATTGATACTCGAGAGGGCACGTCTCCAGCCACTTTCCATCCAGCAGGGCTTAGCCAGAAACTCGACGAAGTAGATCAGTGGGCCGTTCATCGTCATACCAGGCCGGGCTCCCACTTCACTTCCACCATCCCGCCCAGAGTCTCAACTTTGTGCAGCTCCTGGTACGATCGCACCGCCTCTTCCGCCCCACCTGCGGGTGAACTCCTCGAGGGTCGAATACTCCTCTCATTCCGCCAAGACATCGGCGATCTCTCGCCTCCTCTGCTCGTTCAACCGCCAGATTTGGGTTCAATCGACTCCCTTCCTCGGCGTTCGCCTAATCTGCAAAAAAGCCATTCCAAGCCGACCGTCAGCAACGTGGTGAGGACGAAGGAATAGATCGCTGTCGGCCACAGCGCGTCGGCCGGTGTGCCGCCGCTCGCTCTGAGGGCGCTCCACGCCATCAACGCACGATAAGACCCAATTGCGACAGCAATCGCTGTTATTACCCAAGAGATCCTGAGGTACTCTTTGGCGCTTTTGGACGAGCCCCTCCACAAGGCCCAACAGACAAAAGGGGATCCAATCAAGAAGACATTCAGCGCGAAACCACGGAGCGCGCTCGCCGGGCTCCTATCGACATCGAGAAGAGTGAGGACGCTCGCAAGGCAAATGATGCCCGCCCCAAGAAGTCCGAAGCGAATACCAATCGTTCGGTGCTGCACAATCACGGTCTCCTCCAGTAGTCTAGCAACGTCCTTGCAACACGTCATCATATCCTCGCTCGGCGTTACGCTCCTCGAGGTAGCGAACGGTTGGGGTAGTTGCACGGGCGACACAATGATGCGCGCTGGATCTCCACGCGCTTGCTGTACGGCACAATGGCGTGTGCTGCGGTTGCGGCGGAAACGGCGATCGTTTCCCTGTTCCGAGCTAGGTCGAGTGCCCGCCGGCAGTCCTGGCTGGCACGAACGATACCGCGCGCGACGCACCCCAAAATTGAATCTAACTCGGCGGCCGTATTGGTCCGATAGTCCTGGCTCTCGGCGAAGGCAGTGATGAGACGGATCAGGCGTGCTGTGAGCGTGATGCTCTCGCTCGGGTCTGCGGCGAAACTACCGGAGAACTCTGTCCCCGCGATGCATTCGCGTGATCCCAGTCTCCAACCCAGGTCAACCCGTCAACGAGCTCGACGACCTGCTGCGTTCTCGACTGGCCGCCTCCGCTCAGACCACCGTATTCAATCGTGGTGCCGGGCGCGCACGGATCCGAGGCATCAATCGAGCCGTCGGACGGCCTGAAAGACGATGGAATCGCCCGGCAGCCCCTGCCCGATCCCCATGGCCGAGGGGCGCTGGCAGCAGGCCCGCAGTGTCGTTGCTCTTGGTTGGATTTGCCCAAGTGTAGGAAGACCACTTTCCGCTTGCGCTGATCCAGGGCCACAAAAGAAGCGATTCACCCGGAATGGGATTGATCCGATTTGGCCTTTCTGTCGAGATGTCGAACAGCCGTGTTGGGAACCGCGAGGCTAGCACCACGTAGCAGCCTTCCCCTGATGTTATCGCAACGCAAGATCGCGGCAAGTCGCGCGGAGCCGGGCACAGCGGTATGGAGTCCGCCACCGCGTCGAAGTGTCCGAACTTCATTTCGCGGCTCGGTGTCGAGCCGCGATGATCGGATTGACGCCTTTCCCGGCGGTCCGCTATAGTGCAGCCTTCCAGGAGACGCTATTGCTACAACTTCTACCCACACTCTTCGTGCTGGCCGCCGACGCTCCGCCCGCCAAGGAGTGGACCACCGAACAAGATCACGCCAACATGATGGAGCAACTCGGCATCACCGCCCTCCGTCCCGGACCGAGCGGACGTCCGGGGGCTCCGAATCAGGCCAATTACGATCCCTCGAAGGCGAATCCGTATCCCGACCTGCCCGAAGCACTCACGTTGCGGAACGGCAAGAAGGCCAAGAACGAGCCGGCTTGGTGGAAGCAGCGGCGACCCGAGATCGTCGAAGACTTCGAACGCGAAGTATTTGGGCGCGTGCCGAAGAACACTCCGAAAGTGACCTGGAGTGTCGCCGAGACCTCGAACGAGCTGGTTTCCGGAGTTCCGGCCGTGACCAGAAAACTGATCGGGCACGTCGACAACTCGGCCTATCCGGCCATCAACGTCGATATCCGCATGACACTGGTCACGCCCGCGACTGACAAGGGACCCGTACCGGTGCTGATGATGTTCACCTTCGATTTCGCGGCCTTCTGCGGTGGGCACACCAAGAAGGCAATGCCGCCGCCGGGCCCCTCGTCGCAGCAGCGGCTGCTCGAGGCTGGCTGGGGCTACGCCTCGATCATTCCGGTGAGCATCCAAGCCGACAATGGCGCCGGATTGACGAAAGGAATCATCGGCCTGGTCAACAAGGGACAGCCGCGCAAGCCGGATGATTGGGGCTCGCTGCGGGCGTGGGCCTGGGGCGCCTCGCGCGGGCTCGACTATCTCGAGACCGATCCCGCCGTTGATTCCAAGCGTGTCGGAATCGAGGGCGTCTCCCGTTACGGAAAGGCAGCCCTGGTCACCATGGCATTCGACGAGCGCTTTGCCGTGGTCCTGGCCGGCTCTTCTGGCGAAGGCGGAGCCAAACTGCACCGCCGCAACTTCGGCGAAGCAGTCGAGAACCTGACCGGTTCCGGCGAGTATCACTGGATGGCTGGCAATTTCCTGAAGTACGGTGCATCCGAGTCGAAGTTCGGAGCCAAGACGGCCAACGACATTCCCGTTGACGCGCATCAGTTGATAGCGCTGTGCGCTCCGCGGCCCACTTTCATCAGCTATGGAATTCCGGAAAAGGGCGATGCGCTGTGGCTCGACCAGCAGGGGAGCTTCATGGCTGCGGTTGCGGCGGGCCGGTGTTTCGCCTGCTGGGGGCGCGCGACCTCGGCGTCGCCGAAGGCTATCGCGTGGCGCTGATGCCCCCCGTGAGCACGGGTCTTCTCGACGGCTAGTTGGCGTGGCGGCAGCATGACGGCGGACACGAGGACCGGTCAAACATGAAGTACTTCATCGAATGGGCGGACCGCGTGATGCGGCACCCCGTCCGCCGGAAGTGATTCGCCGGAGGCACCCGCGACCGCTGTACCGCGCGTGAAGTAAGATGTTCTCGATGCAACGCCGCAACTTCCTTCGCCTCGCCACGTCGTCGGCCGCGGCCGGCCTCCTCGCCTATTCCGCCGCGCAGACCAAACGCCCCACCGGAATCAAGCTGGGCACCTTCTTCACCGACAAGCCAACGGACGACGATCTCACGATGCTCCGCCACACCGGCGTCGAAGCGGTCTCCATCTGGACAGGCATCGCCAACAACAACGCGGCCTGGATGACGCAGATGCGGCGAAAGCTGGAGGCCAACGGAGTCGAGATCTACAACATCGGCATCATCGACCTGCATTGCGATCCCACGCTGGTGCTGGGGCTGAACGGAGTCGATCAGAAGATCGAACAGTACAAAGCATACCTCGCGAACCTGGGCCAAGCGGGCATCCACTACACCACGTACGCCCACATGGCGAACATCAAGAACCAGCCGACGCCCGGCTTCTACGCGACATCGAACGGAACCACGCGCGGCAACGCGCCCACTCGCGAATTCGATCTCGCGGTGGCCAAGAAGCTGCCGAACTCGTTCGACAAGGTCTATCACGAAGACCACATCTGGAAGACCTTCACGCGTTTCATTCAGGCCGTGATTCCGCACGCCGAAAAGGCGAAGGTACGAATCGGCCTGCATCCGGACGATCCACCGGTCGATTCGCTCGGCGGTGTGGCGCGCGTCTTCCGCAACTTCGCCGCCTATGAGCGCGCCTTCGAAATCGCCAAGAGCGACAACTTCGGCGTGTGCCTGTGCGTGGGCACGTGGGGCGAAGGCGGCAAGGACATGGGCAGGTCACCGATCGATGCCGCGCTCGAATTCGGCAAACGGGGCCGCCTGTGGAAGGTCCACTTCCGCAATGTGTCGAGCCCGCTGCCTCGGTTCAAGGAGACGTTCGTCGACAACGGCTACATGGACATGTATCAGGTGATGGCGGCGCTGAAGAAGGTGAACTTCACGGGCATCGTGATTCCCGATCACGTGCCGGGCGGCGGATATCCGCAAGCGAACAGCGCCTACACGATCGGCTACATGAAAGCTCTTCGGGATCGCGCGAATGCGTCGTAGAGCCGTCGTGGTCCTTTTGGCGGCGGAGGTGCTCGGCTTCGCGCAGACGGGCGCGCAACAGCAGTTCACGTCGAACTGCGTCGTCTGCCACGGTGCCACCGGAGAGGGCAGTTCCGGGCCCGATCTCGCCAATGCCGGCTGGCAGGCCGAGGTCGCGGACACCGATATCGCGCGCGCGATTCGAGACGGTGTTCGCGGAACCGCGATGCCTGCTTTCGACGGCAAGGTGGATGTCGATGCAATGGTGAAGCACGTGCGATCGCTTGCTTCGACGCCGGTCGAAGCGGCGGACCGCCGTTGGCCTGCGCCCAACGTCAACGTGCCCGTGAAGCGGCTGCTCGAAGCCGATCGCGACGCGGCCAACTGGCTGATGTACGGACGCGACTACGGTAACCAACGCTTCAGCCCGCTGAAACGGATCACCAAGAGCAACGTTACGTCACTGGTTCCGGCATGGAGCTTCCAGACCGGCACGCCCGATGGCTTGCAGGCGACGCCGCTTCTCGTGGATGGCGTTCTGTACCTTTCGACCTCGTGGAATCACGTCTTCGCGATCGACGCGAGTACAGGCCGCGAAATCTGGCACTATCGCCGGCGCTTACCGGAGAAGCTGAAGTACTGCTGCGGCCCCGTGAATCGCGGCGTCGCGATTCGCGACTCGCTCGTCTATCTCGCAACGCTCGACGCGCATCTGGTGGCGCTCGACGCACGAACGGGCCGGGTCCGGTGGGATGTCGAGATGGGCAAGGTCACCGGCAACCTCAGCGCGACAACCGCGCCGCTGATCGCGGGCGGCAAGGTGGTGGTGGGGATGGCGGGTGGCGATTTCCCTTCCCGCGGATTCATCGATGCCTATGACGCGGTGTCGGGCGCGCGCGCGTGGCGCTTCTACACGATTCCGGGCGAAGGAGAGAAGGGCTCGGAGACGTGGGGCGGCCCCGCGTACAAAAGCGGCGGCGCGGCCACCTGGATGAACGGCTCGTTCGATCCCGAACTGAACCTGATCTACTGGGGCACGGGGAATCCGTTTCCGGTCTACGATGGTGACGCTCGTCCGGGCGACAACCTGTACGCGAATGCGGTCGTTGCTGTGGATGCCTCCACGGGCCAGTTGAAATGGCATTATCAGTTCACACCGCACGACGTCTGGGACTACGACGGCGTGAACGAGATGGTTTTCGCGGACGTGAAGTGGAAGGGCCGCTCGGTCAAGGCGCTGCTTCACGCCGATCGCAATGGACACCTGTTCGCGCTCGCCCGCAAGGACGGTGAGTTCCTGTACGCC
>CADECY010000171.1:11865-16609 GCA_902825945.1 uncultured Acidobacteriota bacterium | reverse complement strand
CCGTTCGGGTGCGATGAACAGGAAGTCGAGCTTGCCCGCCAGATAGTCGAGACACACCTGGCGCGAAGTCGCGCGGTCGCGCCCCGAGTGAATCCGCTCCGCCGCGAATCCCATCTGTTGGAGCTTCGCCGCCTGATCTTCCATCAGCGCGATCAGCGGACTCACCACCAGTGTCGTTCCTCCTCGCGCCACGCCCGGCAATTGGTAGCAGAGCGACTTGCCCGCGCCCGTCGGCATGACGAGCAGCACGTCTTCGCCCGCGAGCGCCGCCCGGCACACCTCTTCCTGCGTGGGCCGGAATCCGGGGAATCCGAAGAACTTGTGCAGGAGATCTTCGAGCGCCTCTGGCGCCACCGCCTCGCGAGGGCGTTCGATCACTCGCGCCGGAGCGGCAGCGGCCGCTGGCGCACTCGCCTGTCCGGCCGGCACGTGCCGTGATGCGGACCCATTCGCCACCGCCGGTAGCGGCTTCCGCGCGCGCAAGTTTCCGCTGAACACCTTGCCCACCACGTCCCGGACATAATCCTCGATTCGGGTGAGGAACGGAGCCAGTTCGGCTTTGCCCCTGTGGATCCGTTGCAGCTCGGCTTCCCACTGGCCGGTCATGATTGGGCTCTTCACCTCTTCATGCACCACCTCGATCAGCCGGATTCCTTTGTCCGTCGCCGCGAGGCTCTTCCCCTGCCGCTCGATGTAGAGCCGCTTCAGCAGCACCTCGATGATCGATGCGCGCGTGGCGGGCGTGCCGAGCCCGTTCTCCTTCATCGCCGCCGAAAGCTCTTTCTCGTCGAGCGTCTTGCCCGCGGTTTCCATCGCGGTCAACAGCGTAGCTTCCGTGAATCGCTTCGGCGGGCGAGTCTTCTTGCGCACGGCCTCCACGTCTTTCACGGTCTGCGGCTGGCCTTCGTGCAACCCGGGAGGGAGATTCTGCGACGCGCCCGAATCGGCTTCTTCGGCGCCCTCCTTCGGAGCCTCCTGCTTCTTTTTGCGCTTCTCGGGAACGATGTCGAGCACTTTCCACCCGATCTGCTGCACCGCGGTTCCGCTCGAATGGAATCGATCGGCGAATCCGGGATTCTCGATCCTGGTAATCACAGTGGTGACGGACCAGATGTGATCCTCATGCCAGGCGCTCAGCAGGCGCCGGCAAATCAGATCGTAGATCCGCTGCTCGTCGTTGTCGAGCCGGTCGAGCGATGCCTTCACGTTGGTGGGCACGATCGCGTGGTGATCGCTCACCTTGGTGTCGTCCACGTAGCGCTTGCCGAGTGGCTTCACTCCCGTGCCTGGCGCGAGCTTGTCCTCGTAGCGCTCGCGAATCGCATTTACGATTCCCGGAAGCGTCTTCGCGATCTCGCCCGACAAATGCCTGCTATCGGTTCGCGGGTAGCTGATCAGCTTGTGCTTTTCGTAGAGAGCCTGCGCCACGTCGAGCGTCTTCTGCGCGCTGAATCCGAACAGGCGATTGCCGTGACGCTGCAACTCCGTCAAGTCGTAGAGGAGCGGCGGACCCATCCGCTGCGTCTCGGACTTGATGGACTCGATCGATGCCTGGCCCGACCGCGCCCGCTCGACAATCTGTTCCGCCTCGCCGCTGTCCGGCTTCAGGCGCATCGCCTGCTGCATCGGTTCGACGTTCTCGCGGAACCACGTGCCTTTGTATTCGCTCCCAGGCGCGGGCGAGAATGTCGCGATCACCTCGACATAGTCCTCGGGCACGAACGCGCGGATCTCGAGCTCGCGCGCCACAACCATCGCGAGCGTCGGCGTTTGGACCCGGCCCACGCTGAAGTCTTCGTCACCGAGCGCGAGCGTGTAGGCGCGCGACAGATTCATACCGACGAGCCAATCGGCGCGGCTTCGTCCGCGTGCCGCGTCGGCAAGCGGATCGTAGTCAGTGGCGGGCTTCATCGTCGCGAGTCCCTGGCGGATCGCGTCCGGTGTCAGCGACGAAACCCACAGCCGGCGGACCGGTTTCGAAGAGCCCGCGGCCTCGTAGATGTAGCGGAAAATCAGCTCGCCTTCGCGGCCCGCGTCCGTCGCGCACACCACCTCGCCGACTTTGGGCGAAGTCAGAATGCGCCGCACGACATCGAACTGGCTCTGCGTCTTTTCGTAGACCACCAGCGGCCACTCGCCGGGGAGCATCGGCAGCAGGTCGCGCCGCCAGGACTTCCACTCGGGCCGGATCTCGTGCGGCTGCGCCAGGCCGACCAAGTGCCCGATCCCCCACGTCACCACATATCCGCCGCCGTGCAGGAACCCCTCGCCCTGCTTGGAAGCGCCTACTACACGTGCGATATCCCGCGCCACGGAAGGTTTTTCCGCGACGATCGCAATCGTCGTTTCTAAGGAAGTCTGGCGGTCCATTCGCCAGTATTCATTATGTCAATGGCTGGGGGGCTCGTGCCCTTGGTATCGATCCACCTGCACTTCACGCTTCACCCACACCTTCGGCCAGTCCCATCCCCGTTCGAGATCGTCTTTGGCCGATGAAGAGTTGAGAATGCCGCGAGCACTGTCTTTGGCGGGATTCTGCGCGCGGTGCCTCGGGCAAACGCCTCCAGGTGTGCTGTCGTACGGTTCTGGGTCGTACTCAGCCAGGTCCGAAACGGAGGTGAGATGACGGTGCTCCCGGCGAACGACGACCAGCCAGTCGTGGCCAGGCGGTGGACCCATCTGCTTGCATGCCCACGCGATGCCCAGCTCGAACGGCCGCCCAGCCGGAGCCGAAAGTCCACCCAGACACGAATTCTCCGCCTCGAGCGCAGTCGAGGGCTCCTCCGCGAGGGCCTTCGTTTCCGCTGCGCACGCGACATAGATCTCGGCGGTTGAGCCGGGTCACAGCCCCTCATCGGAATCGATAAACTGCGTCAGATGCTCCGATCTGTCTTGCTCTCCGCGCTCCTCGCACTCCCCGCGCTGAACGGCGCACCGCCCTTGCGGCTCGTTCCCGGATCCACGCGGATCGCCGTCCGCTCCGATGCACCCGAACGGGAACAGGCCGCCGCGCGGCTGCTCCAGGAGTGGCTTCGCAAGGCGGCCCGGGCCAACTCCGGCTTCGACATCGTTGCCCCAGCCGCGCCTGCAACGCGATCGGGCGCGATGATCGAGATCGGTACTAATCCGCGCAATCAACTCTCTCGCTATGGTTTCGCCATCCGCCGCGCTGGCCGCAAGATCACCATCGAAGGCGGATCACCGGTGGGAGCCTTCTTTGGCGCATCCGCGTTTCTCGATCGCTTCGCCGGAGTCCGTTTCTACATGCCGGGTGATCTTTTCACCAGCCTTCCGGAGTCCGCGCGAGTGGAGGTCCCGGAGATCGATATTCGCGAGGAACCGTACGTGCAGAACTCGATGATGAGTGGGACGGGCGGCATGCGCGGCACCGGAGGCGCGGACGCGATGGCCGTCCGCCGCGAGGAGGCCGACTGGCTGGCGCGCAATGCCGCGTTTCGGAAGGAATCGCCGGACTTCTCTCATCAGCACAGCATGTTCCAACGCTTTCCGCCGGAGCGCTTCGCGGCGCGATATCCGGAGATCTATCCGATTTTGAAAGGCACGCGCTACATTCCAAGCGATCCGCACGACCAGCGCTGGCAGCCTTGCCTGACCGAGCCAAAACTCGTGGACGCAGCGGTCGAGTCGGCGGCCGAGTACTTCCGCGAGCATCCCGAGCGGCGCTACCTGTCGTTCTCCGTGCAAGATTCGCGTGTGCATTGTGAGTGCGATCGCTGCCAGCGCGAGGTCAAGGCGGCGAAGGAGAAGTCCACCGCGCTTTCGGCCATGAACGCACGTTTTCTGAATGCCGTGGCGGAGCGGCTCGCGCGGAATCCGGCAACGCGAGACCGCACGCTCGTCTACATCGCATACTCCGAGGTCCGCGAGGTGCCGCCATTCCCGCTACACCGCTCGATTCTTCCGGTCGTCGTGTTCACGATCGGAGACAGCCTCATCGACAAACGCTTCGAACCCGGAAGCCACATTCTCGAACAGTGGGGCAAGGTCTCCCATCAGTTCGGCAATCACGACTGGGGCCAGGGCAACATGTACTTCATCCCCCGCATGTACACGCACCTCACCAGCCGCTTGCTTCGTGAGGCCAAACAACGCGGACTCGAATACGGCTACCAGCACATGGAAACCTATCCGAATTGGGGGCTCGACGGCCTGAAGCTCTGGGTCACAGCGCGGATCTGGTGGAATCCCGATGTGGACGTGCCCACGCTCTGGAAACAGATCGCGGCTGATCTGTTCCCGGGCGGCTCGAAGGAGATGGAAGCGTACTTCGATACGCTGCACCGGCTGTGGATTCTGATGGACAACGATGCCGAGCGCAAGCTGCGCAAGTGGTCGAACCAGTTCGAACTACGCAGCGAAGAACAGCGGTCGATGGTGAAGCAGTGCCGGAATTTGCTCGATCGGGCGCGTGCCGCCGCCAAGAGCGATCCTGAGCGGCGGCGCGTGGAGCTGCTGTCGAAGAGCTTCCGCTTGAGCGAGCACTTCTTCGATCTCGCCAATGCCCGCGAAGTGACTCGTGAACAGATCGAGACCGCCCGAAGGTATGCGGCGGAGACGATCGCGAAAGACGAGTGGACGTTCTTCAACGCCGGATTGAATCCGCCGGAGCTGATGAAGGATATCGACGCGGCACTGGCGGTGGTCGCGAAAGGGAAGGTTCGATGAGCCGCGATCCGCGAGGAAGAAGTTCCTGATCCCGCGCGATCGGATTCGCTCGCTCGCG
>CADECY010000171.1:0-11765 GCA_902825945.1 uncultured Acidobacteriota bacterium | reverse complement strand
TTCGCCATGACCTGCCCCGCATCACCGGCGCCGCTCCGGGAGTTTTCGCAAGGAGCGTTGGAACATTGGGCGTCTACATTCACTACGACGGAAAGTCGCTGGAACCGCGGAAACTGCCGGAACTTCTCGACGGCATGGAAAAGGTCGCGAGGGCGTTCGAATGGAAGACCACGCGGATCTCGCGCCAGATCTCCGGGCTGAAGCCCACGCGCATGGAAATCGGCAATGGACCCGCGAAGATCGAGGGGCTCCGTTTGGTGGAGGACACCGTCATCGGCATCGTGTTCGATACCGGCGAAGCGGGTGCTTTCGAGATCGCGTTCAACTCCGAAGGAATGATCGGCGACTACGTAGATATCAGCCACTTTCTCGAGGGTACCGAAAACGAGGGCGAGAACTGTTGGTTTTTCGGGCCGCTTTGGGCGTGCGTTACTGGATTTCCGAAGACCCACCGTTCGGTCTGCACGCTGCTGCGATACATGGAGACGGCGCACCGCTTCGAGGACTGGGAGGTCAGCGACGGAACCGGATACTACGAGTCTGGAGACGAAAAGGAGATGCTCGAGGAGCATCTCATCCTCGGCTCGTTCAAGCGCATGATGAGCGACCCCGAAGACGCGAAGGCCTTCCTCGTGGCGACCGGCATCGTTTCCAAGGACGCGGAAGTCGTTCCCCTCGACCAACTGCCTCCGCCGAAGAAGAGGGCAAAGTCCAGGAGCGCCCGCGCCGGGCGGCCGAATTGAGTGCGAACCGGCTATGATCGATGAATGGCTGGGTACTACCATCAGGAAGATCTCGCGCGTTTCGGAGAGATGGGCAACAACGCGCCCGAACTGTGGAAGAAGTTCAACGAATGGTACGGCGCGGTCTTCGCCGAAGGTGCCCTCACCACCCGCGAGAAGAACCTGATCGCGCTTGCCGTGGCGCATGCGGTGCAATGCCCCTATTGCATTGACGCCTACACCACAGCGAGCCTCGAAGCCGGATCGAACACCGATCAGATGACGGAAGCCGTCCATGTCGCGGCGGCGATCAAGGGCGGTGCTGCTCTCGTCCACGGCCTGCAGATGCGCAACGCGGTGGACAAGGTGAGCATGTGAACGCGGCCACCGCGGTGGCGCATCAGCCTTTCGCGGAGACGCTCCGCGGCTCCGGCCTGTTCCCGCTGCGCGCCACCGGAATCCAGGTGCTGCAGATCAACGTGGGTAAGGTGTGCAACCAAACCTGCAAGCATTGCCACGTAGACGCGGGTCCGCACCGCCGCGAATCGATGTCGCGCGAAACCGCGGAGCTCTGCCTGAGCGCGCTCGAGCGGACGTCTATCCCCATCGTCGATATCACCGGCGGGGCACCCGAATTGAATCCGAACTTCCGCTGGCTGGTCGAGCGTTCGCGCGCGCTCGGCCGCCACGTGATGGATCGCTGCAATCTCACGATCCTGCTCGCGGAGCCGCACCGTGATCTCGCGGATTTCCTCGCCACGCACCGCGTGGAGATCATCGCGAGCCTTCCTTACTTCCAGCCGCGCGAGACCGACCTGCAGCGCGGCGATGGCGTGTTCGAGAAATCGATCGAGGCGCTGCGCCGCTTGAACGCGCTCGGATACGGAATGCCGGGCTCCGCGCTGAAGTTGAACCTCGTCTTCAATCCGGTGGGCGCGTTCCTGCCGCCACCGCAGAAGTCCGTCGAAGCGGATTTCCGGCGCGAGCTCGGCAAGCGCCACGGCATCCAGTTCCACTCGCTCTACACGATCACGAACATGCCTATCAGCCGCTTCCTCGAGTTTCTCCATCGCAGCGGCAACTACGATCGCTACATGTCGCGGCTGATCAACGCCTACAATCCCGCTGCCGCGGCGGGTGTGATGTGCCGCGCAATGTTGTCGGTGGGTTGGGATGGCCGCATCTTCGACTGCGACTTCAACCAGATGTCGGAGCTGCCGGTGATCGACCGCCGTGTTCGCCACATTCGCGACTTCGACGAGACGTTGCTCGCTGCCCGCGAAATCGCGGTCGCCGAACACTGTTACGGATGCGCGGCGGGCTCGGGCTCGAGTTGCACGGGGGCGGTCGCCTAACGCGGGTTTCACGATCAAGTTCGAGCGGGCCGCCGCGTTTGCTCCCGGCGCGGTATCGGCGAAGGCCGGACAATCGCTCGCGAATCCGAGACCGTGGCCGGATTGGGCCAAAGCGAATCCGCGGTTTTGGGGGTGCCTGCCAGGTAGCGGAAAAGATCCGTACCCTGCGGATGTGGATTGGGAAGGCGTTCAAGTGCTCGTGTCCGAGCCGCAAGTTTCTTTGCGGCACGCGCTCGGAATCTGATGATGCTCGCCGCTCAGCCAGAGCGATTTCCGGAAGCGCCGGCGTCCGAGCCCGATGCTGCGGCAAGGCTTGATCCACGTGCCCTCCCGCGGAGTTGAATTCTGGGACCTCCAAGGAGCCCAGCTCGTTGAACGCGCACGCACCTGGTGCCGCGCGGCACGTTGCGCGAACTCGGCGGAAGCGCGGCGCCGGACGAGGGCTGGCAGCAGCGCATGATCGCCGCGATCGAGCGAATCGTGCTGTTGATCAGCGCATATCGAAAGTTGGAAGAACTTCCACCGGAAACGCAGGCCGAGGTCCGTGCCGCCGTGGGACTCACGATCACGCAGGGCGATGTGCTCGCCACTGAGCCCGTGCGAGACCGTTGGATGGTCGCCGGACAGAGCATCGAAGCCGAAGATCGACTCCACGCCCAACGGACGTGGCACGCCGGTAGGTTCCACGGGCTGGACTGCGCTCATTCTCGACTTCACGACCGGCATGTCGCTGCTCGAGACCACGCTGGTTCCCGGATCGATTGTCGACGCCGGTCTCTGTTGGTATCCGGCCGCCGCGCCCGTACGCGCGCTGATTCACGAGGTCCACACCGCGATGGAGCAGATGCGCGCTCTGCCGCCGGCTCGAACTGTGGCCGGTGCGTTCGACGAAATCGGCTCGCGCATCGCCGCGAACCCGTGGACCGAGTCGCAGCCGTGTCGCTCCGCTCCGTCGTTCCAGTCGCGGATACGGCCCGTTGGATCGTGCGTGATGAATCCGGGGACGCCTCGCGGCCTCGCTGGGCAATCCGATCGACCTGTTCGGCTAATGGGACAGAACCAGCCTGCGAGCGTTGTCGATCGGCGTGGTGGGCGCTTGCGAATGTTGAGAGGATTCCGAGCACTTGATGCGCCGCGAAAACCCTGTCCTTCACTCGTCCGGAGAGGTTTCGATCTCACGGACACCAGCTTCGACTAGAAATCGGCCGCGGCGTGCGGGCCAGCGCGTTGGTTCCTGCGTCCGGGCGGAGTACCTGCGGCTCGAGAGAAGGACCTGCTTCCCGGCGCCGTGATGCGCGATGCGGCCCGGGCGCAGAACAACGGCGGCGGGAGGGCTATACTCGTTGGATCCGCGCATCCGCGCTTCGGAAGGAAGAGGTTATCCAATGTCTGTTGATTACATGACACGCCGAGGCGCCCTCGGCACGCTCGCCGGAGCCGCGGCGGCCGCGTCCCAAGCGGCCATCCCGCCTCGCCGTCGCGTCGGCATCGCGGGAGGGGGTATGGCGGGTGTCTGCCTTGCCTGGCTCCTCGATGGCGAACGCGATGTCGTGCTCTTCGAAGCAGGCCCCGCGGTAGGCGGCAACATCCGAACCATCGATGTCACCCTCGACGGGAGTACATTCCCCGTCGATATGGGTGCCCAGTATTTCCACCCGGGGCCCTATCCAGCCTATGTGAAGCTGCTCACCTTCCTCGGACTCTACCCGCCTTCCACCGGCGAGTCGCACTCGTTCCCAGCCTCCATTTCGTTGTTCGCACAAGGCGAAGTCAATCCTCGCTTCGTTTCACCCGTGCTGCCTGGCCGGGGATGGCCGCTGCTGGCCCCCTGGAACTGGGACGGTCTGGGAGCGTTCGCCGTGGCCTTCGGCGCCGCCAAGATCCGTGAGCAACAGTTGGGTGCCTGGGGCCTTTCGATGCAGGATTGGCTCAACACGCTTGGGCTCAAAGCCACCCAGGTAGACGGCATGGTTCTTCCCTGGGCGGCGTCTCTCTATTCCGGCAGCATCGACCAAGCGCGTGCGCTCTCCGCACGTGCCGCCATGATCTTTGCGGCCAAGGCGCTTCCTGATGCCTTCACGGACCCGATCGTATACTACGTCCTCAACAAAGGACTCATCGAAGCCCTCCGCCGCATGCTCCTCCAGACCTCCACGGTACAGGTGCTCACTCGGGCCGCTGTCAATGCCGTGGTGCCTCTTCAGTCCGGCGGCTTCGTGGTTCGCACAGCCGACGGCCGCCAAGTGCAAGTGGATGATGTCGTCTTCGCCGCTCCCGGTCCGGTGACCTCGGCGCTGCTTTCTGGAATTTCCGGTGCGGCCGCTCTGCAATCGGCGGTTGCCGGCATCGAGTTTTTTGACGCGCAACTGGCGCTCCACACCAGCCCCGCCTATGCTCCCGCGAACCCCACGTTTCGCTCGTTTCTGAACTGCAAGGTGGAGGGCCAATTCTGCGAAGCCTCGATGTGGATGGCGGATGTGCTCGATACCGCTCCGCCCACCACTGCCGCCAAGCTGTGGAAGAGCTGGGTGACGCACCGCACCCAGCCACCCCCGGGGATCCTCCATCAGACCAGCTACCGGCACATGCTCCCCTCTGTGACCACCTTGTCGTCGCAAGCCTCTTTGGCCAACTTGCAGGGCCAGAGTGGTGTGTGGGTCGCGGGCGGCTACACCCTACCCTACGACTCTCAGGAAACGGCCATTCTGTCCGCGGTGAGGGTTGCCCTGGGGCTCGGTGTTTCGAATCGCCGTGCCCGGCTGTTGGCCTGACCAGCCGAGGCATGCGCGCACGCGATGGTCACAACAGCCACGAAAGGAGCGTCCGCCTTGCGGCCAACCGGACACGCCGCTGTACAACCACGGCGCCCGGCCCGAGGACGCGCCGGCAAAGGTATTTTCGTCAAATTCGGGCGCTCGACGGCCTGAGAACGCTTCTCTGTTCTTTCGCTTTTCACGTCTGCCGGTCGCGCGCTCGCTCGCGCGACACCACGGGTGCGCCACTACCCGATGATCGCCCGCTGCGCCGGTAGGTGAGCCGTTGTGGTCGACTCCGAGCAGGTGCGGGACCCGGCGCGCGAGGCGCGCCATATTCATCTTGAATCGATAAGCCGCCTGTCGAAGCGAAACCGGGTCTCTATTCCAATCTCGCTTTTCGCGAAGCCAGGGTGCGCAGGGTTGAGCAGATAATTCCGCTCAACCGGGATTACGGCGCTTGGCACCGAGAGGACCGCCGCTGTGCCGCCCTCGATCCACCGGTCGCCGATGAGTCTGAGTTGCTTCGGTGGGCTCGCAGCGGACCAGTTGCGTGAGAGCTCCCCTGAATCCACGTCCTGCATCAGAGGCCGCGGTATTTGGACCTCGATCGCCGCGTTACGGGGCCATCATTGACGCGTCATCGGAGTGAACGAGTAGTTCGAGGGCAGCTAGCGCGAGTGAACCGGCGCAATAGACAACTCGATTGCCAGGGCTGTTCCATCGTCCTCCGAAAACCCTCGAACCCTCGCCACTGAACGCTGTCCGCGCATGCTTGTGTTTGACGATACGCCAAGCGCGAATCAAACGAAGACTCCGTGCTCCAACCTTCCGATGAGGTTTTCGACTTCACGAGCACCGACTTCGGTCCGGCAATACGCGAGCCGCGTTTCTCCGCCGAGCGCCGGGCGCGGCGCAGTGAACCAGCGTACCGCGGCAGCGGTGTCTTTCTTCGAAAAGAGTGATTGCCTTGTCGAACACGAGCGCGATTCGGATGACACGTTCCGATTCCGATGGGCTGAACCGTCCTTCCGCTTTCCGCCGCGCCAGTGTCCGCGGCGGAATTCCGGCGGCCTTGGCAACGGAGGGTTCGCTCAATCCGCTACTCGTGGTCAATGCGCGAAGAGACCGGTACGGCAGGCCCGCGTCGATCTGGCTGATGATGGAGTTGGTGCTGGCCTTGCGCGGGCTGGTTGCATTCAGTCTCATGACAATGGTCTACTAGCGCTCCCGCCGAAATGGCAGCCGCCGGCGTGCCAGTTGGCGAATGATGCAGCTGCGTACTCTTCGGCTATGCGATGATCTCGTTCACCACGTTGCCCGCCAGATCCGTCAAGCGATAGTCGCGCCCGCTGTGCCGGTAGGTGAGCCGCTTGTGATCCAACCCGAGCAGATGCAGGACCGTCGCGTGCAGATCGTGAAGATGAACCGGCTTCTCGACCGCGGCGAAGCCGAAGTCATCGGTTGCGCCGTGAGCGATGCCGCCCTTGATGCCGCCGCCGGCGAGCAGGTAGGTGAAGCCTCGGCTGTTGTGGTTGCGGCCATTCTGCACGTTGATGCGCCCGGTTGTTTCGACCGAGGGTGTGCGGCCGAACTCGCCGCCGATCACGACCAGTGTCTCCTTCAACAGCCCCGATGCCTTCATATCCTTCAGCAGGGCGGCGATCGGCTGATCGGCCTGCAGCGCAAGCTTCTTGTGGACCATGATGTCGTGGTGGCTGTCCCACGGAATGTCCTCGCCGAAGTAGAGCTGCACCATGCGGACACCGCGCTCCACCAGGCGCCGCGCAACTAGGCAGCCGCGCGCGAAGTCGCCATCGCGCGTGGCTGACCGGATCTTGGTCGCGCTCGCCGGCGGCTGATCGGGAACGCCGTAGCGGCGGCGCATGTCCGGTGTTTCGCGCGATACGTCAAAGGCGTCGAGTGCCTCGGTCTGCATGCGGAACGCGGTTTCCATCGCCTGGATGCGTCCCTCGAGTTGCGGGTCCGCTCCACGGCGTTCGATGTCCAGCCGGTTGAGCGCGGCCACCAAATCGAGTTGGCGGCGCTGCTCCGCGGCACTCGTGTTGCGATTCGTCAGATTGCGAATCATCTTCGCCGGATCGGTCTCATCGCACGGAATGTAGGTGCCCTGGAACGCTGTGGGTAAGAATCCAGAACTCCACAACTCCGGCCCGACGTTCGGCGTTCCCGGACACATCGCGATGAAGCCGGGCAGGTTCTGGTTCTCGGTGCCGAGTCCGTAGGTGACCCACGAACCCATGGACGGAAAGCCCGCGATCAGGCGGCCCGAGCTCATCTGCGTGATCGCCTGGGGATGCGCGGGGAGGTCGGTGTGCATCGAGCGGATCACGCAGATGTCGTCGATCACGCCGGCGGTGTGCGGAAAGAGATCGCTCACTTCGAGTCCGCTCTGGCCGTACTTTTGGAACGTGAAGGGCGAACCGAGCAGCGACGAGTGATTGAGATCCTTCTTGACCTTCGAGGTCTTGAAGAACTCTTCGGGTACCTGTTTGCCATGGAACCGCGTCAACTCGGGTTTCGGATCGAAGGTATCCACCTGCGACGGACCGCCGTTCAGAAACAGGAAGATCACGTGCTTCGCCTTCGGCGCGAAATGCGGTGGGCGGGGCCCGAGGGCGCTGGCCGTGGGCGCGGCCTGCGCGGCGAGCGAAGTGAGCCCGAGCATCCCGAATCCGGTTCCCAATTGCGAAAGCGCTTCACGTCTGGTCATGTCAGGATCTCCCTCAATTCACGAAAACGAACTCATTCGAACTCAGCAGCGCCTGCGCGTAAAGCGGCAGCCGCGATGGTTCGCCTCCCAGGAACTCGATCGCCAGCCGTAGCTCGGATGGCGCGGGGGCGCGCCCGAACACGGCGCGGTAAAGATGTTTCACGCGATCTTCGGCGCCCGCGACACCACCGGCGCGCATGGCGAGTTCGCGGGCCTGCTGTTCAACGAACTCGCCATTCAGGAAGAACAGTTGCTGCGGTGGCGTGATGGTCACGGTCCGCTTCTCGCTCGTGCCGTTCGGATTCGGAAAGTCGAAGAGCGAGAGCGCGGGATCGGTCTTACGGCGGCTGACGAATCCATACACCGTGCGGCGCCGGTTGCCCAATTCGCTCACGACGGCTGGCTTGCCGCCCGCGACGGACGTGTCGAGCGTTCCCGCCACGGCGAGCATCGAATCGCGAAGCGACTCCGCATCGAGCCGGCGAACATTGGCACGCCAGAACAGCCGGTTGTCCGGATCGAGCTCGGCGTTCGCCGACACACGCCCGGAACTCAATTGATATGCGGCGGACAGCATGATCTCGCGATGCATCGCTTTGACCGACCAGCCGCTCTCGATGAATCGCGACGCCAGATAGTCGAGCAGTTCGGGATGGCTCGGACGGTCACCCATGAATCCGAAATCGCTCGGCGTGCGAACGATTCCGAAACCGAAGTGGTGTTGCCAGATCCGGTTTACCATCACACGCGCGGTCAGTGGATTGGAAGGACTCGCGATCGCTTCCGCCAGTTCCAGCCGGCCCGCGCCCTTCGCGAACGGCTTCGGTTCGCTATTGCTGAGGATCGTCAGGAATCTCCGCGGAACCTCTTCGCCCAAGTTCTCATTGCTGCCGCCGATGCGAATCTTCTCGGACTTCAGCTTGTCCGCATCGGCGATCGTGTGCAGAAACGGGTAGTGCTCTGGCAGCTTCGCCTTCAGTCCGGCGAGTTCCTTTCGAAGCTGCGCAAGGTGATCTTTCCAGACACCGCTCAGAAAGCGCTCGATCGTTCCATCCGATTCGAGATAGCCGCGGTTCGGACCGTAGTAGAGCAGCCCGTCGTCTTCCTGCTTGAACTGATTGCCGTAGAAGTCATTGAAGAAGAGGTCGCGCCACAGGTAGAACGAATTCGTTTTCAGCGACACCACTTCGAGCGTCTTCTTCGTCTTCTTCGCTTCAGCGCGCCGGTAGATGTTCTCCTCGTCTACTTGCTTGCGCTCGGCGAGCACGTCGAGCACCTGCTGTTGGAACCGCGCCGCGTCGAACTTCGACTTGCTGGCCCAATCCTTCAAATAGGGATGATCCTTGTTCGGATCGCCGAGGTACTTGACCCAGCGCGCGAGCGTCTCCGCGTCGAGGCCCACATCCGCGGGCTTTCCGCCTTCGAGCACCACGTGTGCCGCCGTCACGTAACGCGCCGTCTGCTGCGCGAGCACTGTCGCTAACTGCGTCGCTTGTCCGTGCAGGAACTGCCGGATCTGCTCACGCTTGTCCTCGACTTCCTTGGCGCGTGCCTTGTACTCTTTCACAACGGCTTCCGCCGCGAGCGGATACTCGGATTCCTTGGTGCTCGTGAAAACGCCCTGCAGAGCGTAGAAGTCGGATGTGGGAATCGGGTCGAACTTGTGATCGTGGCATTGCGCGCATCCGGTGGTGAGCGCTAGAAACGCGCGCCCGGTCACGTCCACGCGGTCATCTTGCGTGTCGGGACGCAGCGCATAGAATCCCAAGCCGCCAGCGTACTTCGCGCGATTCTCCATGAGATCGCCGGCGATTTGCGCCTTGACGAAATCGCTGTATGGCATGTCGTCATTGAACGCGCCGATCACCCAATCGCGATACCGGAATGCGTTCTCGTACGGAGCGTCCACTTCTGATTCGAGACGATCGTCGGAGTAGCGCGCGACATCGAGCCAGTACCGCGCCCAGCGCTCGCCATAACGCTGCGATCGCAGCAGCGAATCGACAACCTTGGCGAACGCATCCGGAGCGCGATCGTTGACGAACGCTTCCACTTCAGAGGCGGTTGGCGGAAGCCCGGTGAGATCGAGGTAGGCGCGGCGAATCAGGGTGGGGCGGCCGGCTGGCTGCGCGAGCGTGACTCTCTTCTCCTCGATCTTCGCGAGCAGGAAGCGGTCCACCGCGTTGTTCGCGCGCGCCGCGCTCTTGACCGCTGGAGGCGCGGGTTTCCGGATGGGCTGAAAAGCCCAGAAGGAGCGCTGCTCTTCGGTGATCGCGTATTTGCCCTTGGGCGCCGTCGCGACTTTCGTTTCCGGCCACACCGCGCCGTCACGCACCCACGCCGCGATGTCGGCGACCTGCGCGCCGGGCAGTCTTTGCTGCTCGAGTGGCATCTTGAGCCGTTGATGCCGGTGCGCGATCGCCTGAACGAGAATGCTCTCTTCGGGCTTTCCCGGCACGATCGATGGACCGAGCGCGCCGCCCTTCAGCAGTGCTTCGCGGCTCGACATGTCGAGCCCGCCCATCTTCATCTTGGCCGAATGACAGGCAGCGCAATTGCGGACGAAAACCGGCCGCACCTTCGACTCGAAGAATTCGCGAGCCGAGGCTTCATCAGCCGACAATGACGGAGCCGCGCATAGCGCGGCGAGAAACAAGATGCGCCGCAAGCCTTGATCATATCGCGCCTTTCACTGGAGCGTGGCGAGGGCCTCGATCAGGCGATCGCGGTACTGCATCCAGCGGCTGTAGTCCGGCGCGAAGGGCCGCACTTGGCGCGCGATGTCACTCGCCTTCTCCTGATCCTTCGTGACGAAGGCAACCGCTTCGTCGAGCAATCGTAGAGCGGCGGCGCCATTGGGAGCGGACTTCGCCTTTTCGCGGAGCATCCACAGCAGCTCGAAATCCTCGATGCCGTCGCGCGACGCTTCCCAGCGCTTCGAGGTCACCGGTCCACGGTCAGTCTGATACACAGCGCCGTATTCGACACCCAGGCTGCGATCGAAGAACCAATACGGGCTGTACGAGTAGACCCAATAGCCGCCGCCGGTCATGCCCATCTGAAAGGCGACCCACGGCTTGGTGCGATAGTAGCCGAGCGGGTCGAGGTTGCGCTGATCGGCACAGGCCTCGTAGTGCCAGTACTCGCCCTTCCCGAAGATCGCGCCGAGTGCCTCCGGTTGCTCGCGCACGAGGTGCAGATCGGGCTGCCACACATCCACCCATTGCGCGACCGGCCGCAGGACTTCGGCACGTCCACCACCCGCCGGATTCGCATAGACGCGCACGCGCGGATCAGCCTCTTTGATTTGGCGAACGCCCTCGGCCCATTTGTCGAACGCCGCGTCCTTGCCCATGAGTCCGGGTTCGTCCATCGGGTAGAACATCCAGTCGCGATATTCGAATCCGAGCTGCTTCATGTGGCCCGCGTACCAGCGAATCGCATCCGCGAAAGCCTTCTTCTCGATCTGCGGCGTGGATGTGAAGCCTTTCGGCCACCGGATTCCCACCGTGCCGGTGATCATCAACCGGGCCTTGCCGCGCAGGCGCATCGCAATCGCGTCATGCGCCTTGGAGTCGGGATCACTCACGCGGCCAGCCTCATCCGCGGCCACCGAAGCGGAAGGAATCAACATCACGTTCACGCCATGTTCGAGCGCGTCCTTGATGGTGGCCTCGCGAACCTCCTCGTCAGCGATTGACGCCGGATAGAGCCACGTATTGTGCCGATAGACTCGTTCCTCTGGCAGCCGCACCGGCAGGACCTCGAGTCTCACCGGAATGCCGAGCGGTGGCTCGACCGACGACAGATCGCCGATCGACAGCGTGGCTTTGTGTTCACCCGCCTTCAAGCCGTGGCTGTTCACCGTCACCCAGAGCTTGCGCGATTCGTTCGGGCCCAGTCTCAGCAGGTTGCCGTCCGCAAGCCGTGGCAGCGGGTCCTCGGACATGCGTCCGGTCGAGATCACGCGCACGAGCGGCGCTTCGCGGAACTCGATCACCCGCTTCGAGGCCACTGAGCCGAACGCAGAGCAGTCCAGCCGGACCACGATCGGGCGCGGTTGGCGATTCGTGATCGTGAGCGCGATGCTCTCGTATTCGTTCCCGAGCATGCGCGCGGAGATCGCGTTGGTTTGCGCAGTCTTTTCCTCCTCCGCCCAAGGATTCGCCCACTGCCGCACTTCGCCGGGAGCGCCCGGAAC
>CADECY010000170.1:4741-16936 GCA_902825945.1 uncultured Acidobacteriota bacterium | reverse complement strand
ATAGAGCGGCTGAACCTCGGACCCGGTCAACTCGCTGCTGTACACTCGCACGTCGTCGACCACTCCGCGTAGGCCGGCGCCCGGTTTACCGCCGATGTAGGCCCGCTGCGTTCCCCACACCCCCTTCCAAATCACCGCGCCAGGAAGTGCAACCGACCCAGCCAGTGCGCCATTGATGTAGATCCGCAACTCCTTGGCCGTGTTGTCGAAGGTTCCGGTCAGCAGATACCAAGCGGACTGATTCCAGTCCGCCTTGTTGAACCGCACTGTCTTCTGCTCACCCGCGGCCGTGAGTATGCTGAACTGCCCTCCCATCAGGCTCGTGGACCCAGCGTCCTTGATCGTCAGCTTGAAGAAGTCAAACGAACCCGAGTCCCAGACGATGAGATCCCGGAGGTCGTTCACCCCAGCGGGCCTGTACCAGGAGCTGACGGTGATCGAAGTGAGACTAGCGAGCGCGGGCGCGGGGCCGAGGTCCGCGTATCCGGAGCCTGACAGCGCCAGCGCGCCGTTGAAGCGTCCGTCCACCGGGCTCCACGTTGCCCCTCCGATCAAGGTTCCCGCCGCACCAGCCGGGCTCGAATCGGCGGCGACAGAGCCCGAGGTCTCGTCCATCTTCCAATGGCCAGCGAGCGATGGGGGCGGTTCCGGAGTGGAAGCGATTGTCGCCGCCAGCCCGGCGACTTCAACGGACGTCAGCGCGCGATTGTAAATCCGGACATCGTCGACTCCCCCGGCGATGTTCGCGCCCGGCTTTCCGGCGACGTAGGCGCGCTGGCTGCCCCAGGTGCCATTTTCCATGGACTCGCCCGGAAATCGCGCCGCCTGCACGCGCGCCCCATCGACGTACAGTTCGAGGTCCTTGGTAACGTCGTCGAAAACGCCGGTGAGTAAGTACCACCGGCTCGGGTCCCAATCCGGTTTGTTCGCCTGGACCGACCGCAAGCCGCTCGCCGTCCGGATCGAGAATGCCACGCCCATCGACGGCTGCCAACCGTTATCCTTGACGCTCAGGCGGTACAGGTCCCATGAACCGGAATCCCAAACAACCACTGCCTGCCAGTCATTCATCAGGGATGGCTTGAACCAGGCTGATACGGTGATGGATTTCATGCTGCGCAAGGCAGGCGAGTTACCGAGATCGGCATATTGATTCGAGCCAGAGAACACCATTGCGCCGCAGAACCGGCCGGAAGTGGTCCGTGCGGGCAATCCGATGACCGCGCCGGCCGGCGAAACCCCAGCCGAATCGATGGATTGCTGCCCGCTCGTCTCGTCGAGCTTCCAATATCCGGCCAGCCCCGAATTGGTACCTGCCGGCGTTGTTGTGCAACCGCCTCCGCCCTGAGTTGGCGGCGGGGCCGGAACCGCCGGGGGCACATCGAACGGTCCGATTGACGGGTTGGCGAGACGGGTGGTGAGCGGCGCCGGATGCCCATACTGCATCGTGGGCAGGTTGTTTCCACCGGTCATCGGATTGACCTCGAACGTACGCGAGGCCACTGGTGCGGCTCCGGAAGCCAGGAGGCTTTCGGCGGACGGGCTGAACGAGAGCCCGCTGGACGCCGCCATCTGGTCTCCAGTTTGCGTAAGTACGTTCGTGAGCGGGATCGCGTTCAACGCCGGCACGGCAAACTCGGACAAGGACCTCCGCGTTCCGCCAGTGTCGCTCACCACGATCGTGTCGGCGGTGGCCTTCAACCGGAATCGTGTACCGTTCGGATTGACCGCCGAATCGTCGAAATAGGAATTGTTGTACCAATCCACTCTCGCGGGCCAGGCGTAGCCCGCGCTCTCCGCCACCGAGATTGAACCCGCCGCGGGACTTCGCTGGACTACATAGTTATTGCGAGCATCGACATACTGGGATCCCGATGACAGCGTGAATAGATTGGTGAGCCCCTCCGTGCTGACGAAAGCGTTGTGGTAGGCGAACAGGTTCCGCCTCCCGGCGCCATCGCAGTTGGTCGCCTGCCTTTGATTGCACTCGCCTCCGGCGCCCGCATTGTCGAAACCCAGGTGAATCATGTTCGGGTTGGGACTATGCAAGCGCATGATTACGTTGCCGTACAGGAAGATGGTGGCGTAGCGGTCCCGCGCCGCGGTATTCCCCTGCCCGTTGATGATCGGGATCGAGGATTGCACGAAGTCGAACTGCATGTTGCCGCCCACCACCCGGTTGTACCGGTAGACGCTTCCGGCGCAACGGTCCTTGATATTGTTCCCCTCGGTGGGTTCAGCCTGCTCGAACAGGCTGTTCTCCACCAGAATGCCGATGCACTCGGCGTAAATCTGATGTACTTGCCCAACGGGCGCATTGCGGAAGAAGTGACTGCTCCGTACGGTGATATTCTCAGCGGCGCCCGGGAGCTGGGTGGCGCCGGATTTGCTCCCCACGAAGATACCGTTCGGATTGTAAGATATCTTACAGTTTTCGATCGTGATGCCTTTGCCGAACAGTCGAAGCGCCGCCGCGTTGGATGCGTACGGAGACGAAACTCCATTGCTGTATTCGGTCCAGTACCGGGCCGGAGTGGCCGAGCCATCGGGGGCGAGCGTCCCGGTGAACTCGAGGTTCCGGAGGGTGATGCCCTCGGGCTTGACCGAGCCGGGTTCACCGATCTGCAGGATCGACCGGTTGAACGCGCCACCCATCCACGACTCGCCTTGGCCCAAAGGTGGCCGCGCACCGGATCCATCGATGACGGGCCGCTGACATTGCGCCGTCGCCACGCCTTCGATGGCGACGTTCTTCAGCGCGGTCCCCGTGGAGTTGAACAGAATCGTCCACTTGGACCGGTATGGTTCGGTCCGGCAATAGATCTTGACCGTGTCTCCATCTTGGAGGCCCGATGCCCAATTGAACTCCGTTGGTGTAGCGGGATCTCCCGTGAGGCCCCGGCCGATATGAAAGGTCGCCGCCGGCAGCGCGGAGGCAACAGAAAGTGCGAAAAACAATCCGCGGAGAGAACAGATAGTCCTCACTCGTGTGCTCCTGATCGTGACTTTCCACCGGCCCTCTCTCTCCGGCCGCGGCGGCTGAGCTTGGTGCTCGTGCAATGTAGCTGCCAAAGGTATGGCGTTGCCCTTCCAGAGGGTTACGGGGCGGCCTCACGAAAAGCGCGTGGGATGGAGCTGTTTCCGGCGGAATTTATTGCCGGACTGGAAAAAGTTACCGGCTTAGTTTCAGATCTCCGCCACTTATGCCCGCCGGGGCGGGTACGGGCGCAACCCCGATTGCGGCCATTCTCGGCCTCTACGGCGTCCCCGCTGCCGCCGCTGCCCGGTAAGATTTACCGGGCAGCGGACTCGGCACCATGGCGTGCTCGCCACGGGTGCGCGATGATGGGCGGGGATGAAGATCGAAAACAGCCCGTGGGCACTCGTGTGCGCCGTCCTGGTCTACTGGGCTCTGGCCTCGGCGCAGGCCTTGAGGATCGAGGGACTCCAGTACGACGAAGCCCTGATGGTGCTCGGATCGGTCCAGATGCGCCACTCGCGCGACATTCTCCCGCTGCCCCAAGATCCCCATACATGGACCTGTGCGTTCGGCCGCTGTTTCCCCTTGATGACGGTCCGCTACGTCGGAGCGTTCAAAGAGTATCTCACTCTCCCGGTGATGGCTTTGTTCGGCTCCGGACCGGAGGTCGTGCGTCTGGTCTCGATCGCGTGGGCTAGCCTGGCCGTGTGGGGCGTGGGCCGATTTGCCGGACCGTTCGCGGCACTTCTGCTCGCGATCTGTCCCGCGTTTGTCGATCAAACGGTCTTCGACAACGGCGCGGTCGTGGGATGGGCCGGCGCGCTTGGCTTGTGCCTCGTGACAAAGTGCCGCTATGGTGAATCGCCAACGGGCCGCCGTGCATTGGCATTCGGCGCGGCCGTGGGCTTGGGCCTTTGGTGCCGCGCGAATTTCGCATGGCTGATCATAGCGGTGTGTGTCGCCGCGGCTCCGAGTGCGATCCGCTGGGTGCGGCGTTCGCCGAGGCATGTCCTCGCCGCCGTGGGTGGTGCGATCGTCACCAGCCTGCCGTTTTGGATTTATCAAATCATCTCCCGTGGCGGCACCTTCGACGCGGTTGGGATGTTCCGCGCCGAAGGTGGTTGGCGGCATCTGCTGGGGGAGCGGTTCTGGATGTTCGCGCGCGTTCTCATTTCCGATCTCGAGCACCGCGCCATCTGGTCCGCGGGAGACCTGCCACTATGGCAGCCCGCGTTTTGCGCCGGAATCTTCGTGGCAGTCTTCGCCACCTCGATCGCGAAAGGCGGACTCGCGCGTCAGGCCGCGATGACTCTCGGTATCTTCTACCTGTTTCTACTCAGTTCGCGGCTTCCAGTAGCGGAGCACCATTTCGTTCCGGCGCTCCCGATCGCCGCCGCCGTCATGATTCTGGGCGCGCGGAGCTTGCCGCAGGCAAGGCTGCTCTGGGTGGGATCGGCGTTCGTCTATGTCGCGATCGCCGGTTACTGGCACTGGGCTGCGTGGCGTGGACTCGGTCACACCGGTGGAGCGGGCCAGTGGTCCGGCGCGATCGTGCGAGTGAAGGACCATCTCCTCGCGATCAAGGACGTTCCCGGCGGCAAGGTCCGCATCCTCGATTGGGGACTCCAAAACAACCTCTTCGTCCTGTCCGATTCGCGCATCCCGACCGTCGAGGACTTCGGGGCGGACTGGGACGCCAAGATCGCGAGTGGTGGAATGTTTCTGACGAACGGTCCCGCGAACACCTTCTATTCGGCGGCGCGGGATTCGTTCCTCGAATCGTTGGCACAGAGCGGCAAGTCCGTCGCGCCCGTTCGCTTCCTGCAAAAGAGTGGTGAGGTGTACGCAGAACTGTGGGAGGTCCCGCCGGGAGAAGGCACTCGGCTCCTCGAGGGATTCCATGGTGTCGAGGCCGGCGGTTGGCGGTGGACCCAAAAACATTTCGCTGTACAATTGTTGCCGCCGCCGAGAGGCCAGCCCCATTGGGTGCGCGCCGCCCTCTACTTTCCCGATGCGTTGATTCGAAGAACCGGTCCGATCACGCTGACCGCCAAAGCCGGAAACAAAACCATCGGCACCCGAACCTTCGCCGAGGCCGGCGAGATGGTCTTCGAGGCTCCCCTTCCCTCCGCCTCGATCGGGCCCGTCCGCGTCGACTTCCATCTCGACAAAGCCCTACCTCCTGGTGCGGAAGACAGCCGCGAACTCGGGCTCATCGTGAAGTCCGTTGGGTGGCGCGGCGGGCTCGAACAAGGTGGCAGCCAACCCGGCTCGCCGCTGCCGTGAGAGAATTCCTCCATGCCCGCTACGTTTGCGTTGTCCGCCCGGAGCGCCATGATGCGTGAGAGGAGCGCGTGACGGACAACGGATTGCCTTGCCTGGATCTGCTGGAAGCCACTCCCGGCATTCTCCGCGGTCTCATGTCGGAATTGACGGATGGCGACGCGCGCTGGAAGCCCGCGCCTGATCGCTTTTCGGTGGCCGAAGTCCTGGAGCACCTCTCCCACTCGGAGGGCCACTGCTACCGGATGCGGCTCGATCGGTTCCTGGCGGAGTCTCGTCCCGAATTCGAACCGGACGATGCGCAAATGCACCTCCACCTGTACCGGGACGCCGATCCGGAAGATGCCTTCGACCATTTCGAGGATCAGCGTGAAACCAATGTCGAGTACCTTCGCGGGTTGCCCTCCGAAGCCGGCGAGAGAGTGGCCGTGCATTGGGAGGCCGGAGAGATCACCTTGAATCAGATGCTCCACGAGTGGGCGCTTCACGACCTGGGCCACATCCGGCAGGTAGCCGAGCTGGCGCGGGCCAGAAAGTACCTGGAAGGCGCCGGACCCCTGGGGAGCAACTACCAGCTCGAGCCCTGAACGCTCTGCGTGCCTCGCGGCAATTCCGGCGGAAAGCCGCAGTCCTCTTCTCCAGCACGCATGGCCTTGACGCTCTGCTATATTGCGACTGCGCACAGGGACGCATCGAGGGGCACGTCATCCATCCGGGCGCGATGTCTAGGGGGTGGCGGTCCTGGGCATGAACTTTGGCCTCACCGGTCTATATCTTGGGAGACTACGAATGACTTTGGGAGCGGAACAGCAGAAATCGGTTCTCGACGCGGCGATTCAGCTCGCCTCCCGCAAGGACCTGGGCGAAATCACCCTCGACGAATTGGCGCGCGAATCGGGAGTCCCGGCGATGCGGATCGCCATGCACTATCAGTCGCGCGAGAAAATCCTGGTCGCCGCTCTCGACCGCGAGGTCGAATCGATCGCCGCGTTCGCGATCCCTCCGGAACTGCGGCTGCCCGGCGAGAATCTGCGCGACGAGGTTGGCGTGCTGGCCAAGATCATGCTCGAGGGCTACCGGTCGCGACTTCCCTTCCTCACGCGGCTGCTGACGGAGGCCATGCGCGATCCCCTTGCCGGTGAAATCTTCTACCGCAGCTTCATCCAACGCGGTCGCGTCCTGTTCACCGAATTCCTCGAGGCGCGCAAGGCGCGCGGCGAACTCCGCGAGGATCTCGATCTCGAAGTGGCCGCGGCTGTATTTCTGGCGGCGCTGACATCTGTCTTTCTGGTGCTCGAAGTAGTGGGCGGCAAGCGCGTGGAGGCCATCGACGACGACCGCTTGATCCGGTCCATGTCGGATGTGTTTCTACGCGGTATTGGCCGGGGAACAGGAGGGCCGCTTTCCAGCTAGTATTTTTCCCCTAATTGAGCCGCATGACTACCCTGCTGCCGCAAAACGGGATCGCGGCAACTGTCCATGTTTTTGTGCTGAAGGGTCTTGTGCCGAACCCATTGCCCGAGAGCGCCACGGGAGGCGCTGGAGGGTGAATCGGTACGTGTGGCTTCGGCCAGTGGCCTTCATCGCGGCCTTGGGCGTTCTGTGGCAGATTGCAATTGACCGTCAGCCCGGCGGCTTGTTGCCAGGCCCCCTGCAGGTGGCGGCGGGCATCGCCGAATTGGCCGAACGCGGTCTGCTGCTGCGCTACATCGTCGCATCATTGTTTCGCGTGACGTGGGGCTTCCTCGGCGCCGCCGTGCTCGCCATTCCGCTCGGTCTGATGATCGGCTGGTACCGGCGGGCCGACATGGCAATCAACCCTCTTCTGCAAGTCTTCCGGCCCATCTCGCCCCTGGCGTGGATTCCGATTTCGATCCTTTGGTTCGGAGTCGGCGACGTGGCAGCCATATTCTTGATCTTCCTCGCATCGTTTCTGCCTCTCATGGTCACCGCGATCAACGCCGTGGGTGGTGTTGCGGCGGTTCATCTCAACGCGGGGCGCAACTTCGGGCTCTCTGGTACGGAACTGGTGTTTCGGGTCCTGTACCCGGCTGTGATTCCGCAACTGATTGTCGGCCTGCGTATTACATTGGGAATAGCGTGGCTGGTGGTAGTGGCCGCCGAGATGATCGCGGTCAACTCCGGCTTGGGCTTCTTGATCGTCGATGCGCGAAACGCGGGAAACCGGTATGACCTCGTTGTTGCCGGAATGGTCCTGATCGGGCTGATCGGGTTGTTGCTCGATACGGGTATGCGTTCGCTCGAGAAAATCCGCTCGCTGCGCTGGGGCTATTCGGACGAATGATCAATCGAATGCAATTGTCTACTCCCGTCGTCGAAAAGGCGGTCACGACCAAGCTGCGGGCGCGCGGCATCAACATGGTGTTCGAGCGCGACGGCAAAAGCACGGATGTGCTTGAAAACATCGATCTCGACGTCAACGAAGGCGAGTTCGTCTGCCTTCTCGGACCTTCGGGCTGCGGCAAGTCCACTCTCCTCAATGTCGCGGCGGGATTCCTGACACCGTCTTCGGGTGTGGTGACGATCGACAATGAGCCGGTCACCGGGCCCGACCCCCGCCGCATCTTCGTCTTCCAGGAACGCGGCGTGTTTCCCTGGCTGACCGTGGAAGGCAATATCGCCTTCGGCCTGTACAAACTGCCCGCGGCGGAACAGCGCGAACGGATTGCGCACTATGTGAAGCTGGTGGGATTGCAGGGCTTCGAGAAGGCCTACCCGGGGGAACTGTCCGGAGGCATGAAACAGCGGCTCGAGGTGGCTCGCGCGCTGGCGGTCAAGCCGGATATGCTGTTTCTCGACGAACCGTTCGGCGCGCTCGATTCGATCACGCGCCTGATCATGCGGGGCGAACTGCTGCGGATCTGGGAAGCCGAGAAGAAGACGATCGTCTTCGTCACGCACGACATCGAGGAGTCCGTCCAGTTGGCCGATCGAGTGGTGGTGATGAGTGCGCGTCCCGCGCGGATCCAGCGTATCGTCGATATCGACATTCCGCACCCGCGTGATATCAGTTCGCGGCGGTACCTGGAGCTGCGTGATGGAATTTTCGAGGAGATCGGGCTGGCGCACAAGGTATGAGCACTCTCGCACGTCCGCGCGCCTGGGAGAGGCTCTTCTGGCCGCTGCTCGCCGGGTCGGTGGTTCTCGTGGGTTGGCACGCCGCTGTGATCTTCACCGGATCGAAAATCTTTCCTTCGCCCGCCGATGTCTGGCATGGAACCGCCGAGCTGCTCGGCAAGGGCGTGTTGTGGGGCTATATCGTCGATTCACTGGCGCGGGTTTCGAGCGGCTATCTGCTGGCGGCCATCCTCGGGATTCCCGCGGGGCTGCTGCTCGGCTGGTATCCGGCCGCTTCGCAGGTGGTGAATCCGCTCATCCAGATGCTCCGCCCGATCAGCCCCATCGCCTGGATTCCAGTTGCGATCATCTGGTTCGGAGTCGGCAACGCCGCGGCTGTCTACCTCATCTTCCTCGCCTCGTTCTTCCCAATCATCGTCGCCACCATGAACGGCGTTCGGAACGTACCGCCGATGTATCGCCACGCCGGCCGCAACTTCGGGCTTTCGCCCGGACGCCTGCTGGCCCGCGTCGTCTTTCCCGCATGTCTGCCGAATATCCTAGTGGGCCTGCGCATCGCTCTCGGGATCGCTTGGCTGGTGGTGGTGGCCGCCGAGATGATCGCCGTCAATTCCGGCCTCGGCTACCTGGTCATCGATTCGCGGAACTCGGGCAAGCGCTACGATCTCGTGGTCGCGGCCATGATCATGATCGGGCTCATCGGCTTGGCACTCGACACGATGATGCGGCAACTCGAGACCGCCAAAGCCGTCCGTTGGGGGTTCCGGAATGACGCTTAGGCGGATTATCGCGGGCTTCGGGCTTTGGTTGATGCTGGTCACCGCTCTTCACGCCTGGCTCAACGTCAACTGGGCCTCGATCGTCAACGACTACCTTCCCGAGGAGAAGCGCCGGTTCAACGTCGCCTTCATCCCGGTTACCTGCCATTTGGCGTGCCCGGTAACTGACTACATCTCGAAATTCTCCAAGGCGGGCGAAATCTTCCTGCCGCGTATGTTCCAGGGCTTCCCCGAGATCAAGGAAGCGCTCATCTCGAACAAGATGCAGGCGGGCTTCATGGTGGCCCCACTCGCGATCGCGCTCAAGTCACAGGGCGTGCCCATCCGGATCGTCTACTTGGGCCACCGCTACGGCTCCGCGTTCGTCGTTCACAAACAAGGCGGAATCGATAGCTTCCAGCAGATTCGCGGCAAAACGGTGGCCATCCCCAGCCGCTTTTCCGACGAACGGCTCATCGTCTTCCGCGCGATGAAGAAGAACGGGATCGATCCCAAGGACGTCAAACTCGTCGAGATGGCGCCGCCGGACGTGGCGGGCGCACTCGCCGCTCGCGCCATCGACGCCTTCTCGATGGGTGAGCCTTTCCCATCGCAAGCTGAAATGGGCGGCTTCGGCAGAGTTTTGTTCCACGCCCGTGAATACTGGCCGGACTACATGTCCTGCGTGCTGGTGGTCCGCGAAGACATGATCGCCAGCCGCCCCGATGCGGTCCAGCTCCTGGTGGATGGAATCGCACGCTCGGGCCTGTGGCTCGAGAAGGGCCAACCCTATCGCGAACACGCGGCCGATTTCGTGGGCCGCTTCTACTACAACCAGAATCCCGCTCTGTTGCGCTGGGCCCTCACCAAGCCGCTCACCCGCGTGATGTACAACGCACTCGAACCGCGCAAGCCGGACTTCGATCTGGTGCGCGACCTCATGATCGAAACCGGAGTGCTCGACACCAAAATCGCGTTCGAAGAGTACACCGATTCCCGCTTCGCCGATCGGGCCACAATTCAAACCGCTTGGCGCTATGAGCCGGGCTCGGCCACAGCCGAATAGGAGACTACCGTATGGTTCGCCGTGACTTCATTCAAAGGATCGCCGCCGCTGCTGGTACGGGCACGGCCGCGTCGTCCGCGGTCAAACCCGCGAAACCAGCGCCTGCCGCGACAGCCGTCTACATGGTGAAGGGATTCAACTGCATCACTTGCGCTGTGGGCCTCGTGGTGGTCCTGCGCGGGATCAAGGGCATCACCTCGGCAAAGGCCACTTATCCGGAGGGCAAGGTGACGGTCGGCTACGATCCGGCGCTGCACAGCGACGAGAAGATCCGCGCGTTCATCGACAAGGCCACTGGTTTCCAGGTGAGCCAGGTCATCACGCCCGCCCGCTGACGCGCGATTCCCTCGGGTCGATCGCCAGGCCGAAGATCGACCGGTCGTGGATCTCCCAGCTCAGGAGGTACGAGATTCCCCCCGCGATGGCACCCGGCAGCAGCAGTTGATGATAGCAGCCGCTCAAATCGGCCACCATCAACAAACCGCTCCAGTAACCCTTGATGATGGAGCTGAACATGACGATCATGCCGAGCAGCACGAACAACTGGGGCTGCGGCGCCAAGTGCGGTGCGATCGCATGTAGACCATACCCCCACGCTCCGCCGAACAGCGATCCGATCACGAGGGTGGGCGCGAACAGTCCGCCTACCGCGCCCGATCCGAAGGTGATCGACGTGGCTGCCATCTTGAGCATCATCAGAATCGCGAACAGATGCACGGGCATTCCGCCGTCCACTCCGAGACGAATGACCGGATAGCCGGCCGACATCACTTGCGGATACCATATGCCGATCGTTCCCACCAGCAATCCGCCGAGTGCGGTGCGCGCGGGCAGCGGCCACCGTGCTGGAAACATCGTCTTTGCGTATCCGAACATACGGATGAACAGATGCCCTGCCGGCGCGGCAACCGCGCCCATCAGCGGCACGATCAGCGCAAGCGTCACCAGCGGCAGCGGCTCAACCGGCTCCGGCGGCCGGAACGGATACGCATCGCCGAGGATCGCGGTGCGCAGCACGTAGCCGATTCCCGACGCTATGGCGATGGCCACCAGGTCGCGATCAAAGCGCGCCCCAAATACCTCGAGCGCTAGTAGAACCCCACCCGCGGGTGACCGGAACGCCGCTGAAACGCCCGCCGCGGCGCCCGCTCGTACGATCGTTTGCAACTCGCGGCCCTTCATCCGCGCCGAGTGGCCCGCGATGCTGCCCGCCAAGGCTCCCAGTTGCACCATCGGACCTTCCGGGCCCACCGATCCGCCGAAAGCCAGCACAAGTCCGCTGAGGATGACATTCCAGATCCGCACCAGCGGCGTGTGGCCATGATGATGTTCGAGCGCTTCGAGCACCTCCCGTACGCCACCGTTCCGCGACTCGGGAATCCAGTGCAATACCAAGCCCACGAGAAACAACCCGATCGTGGGCACCAGCACCACGTAGGGTAGCCGCAACGGCGCGGCGTTGGTTTCCGCCCAGTGGAACAGCGTCTCGCCGAACACATCGGCCACATAATGGAAGCCGATCGCTCCCAGCCCGGCGAGCACGCCCGCAAGTATGGTGGCGCGGACAACGCGTGTGAAAACGGTGAGCCGTTGCATCGAGGACCGTCAGAACTTGTAGTTGAGTTCCAAGTATCCCAGATGGCCGTTTTTGCCGCGCGGATAGATCAACTGGGTGACCGCGCGCCCCTGAGCGTACCCGTAGTAGACGGTGGCCGCCACATGCGCGTTCACCGTCCAATCGGTGCTCACGTCATACAGATTCGCCAGACTGCTTGCGCCGCCCACCGGGCGGGCCTGATAGCCAAAGCTCCAGGGTTGGAACGCGCCTCCGCCGATGTACCAGAGATCGTTGCGATCGGCCAGGCGCAAGGCATGGTATTCACCCTTGATTGTGACCGCCTTGTGTGGCCGCACGGTGGACATGCCGAAGAAGTCCTCATTGTTCATCATGTCGAAAAAGGGAAATCGCGCGAAAGGGCGAGCCGTGGGCAGAATCTGGAAAAACGTGG
>CADECY010000170.1:0-4641 GCA_902825945.1 uncultured Acidobacteriota bacterium | reverse complement strand
AGTATCCCACGCGGAACCAGGGACGCAGCTTCGGTAACACCGGCGGCTGCCATCCGCCTTCGACATCGATCATCGCCGCCCGGTGATCGAGCGAGCCCCACTTGCCGGCTTGGCCCGCGCCGAGCACCAGCAGGTCCACCACGCCCGAGCCCGTATCCATCGCGTGGAGATAATGGCCGCCGAATGTGGCATTCACGACATGCCCTCCGTCGGCCTGCCGCACCGCCACTGGGCGATTGTCTTGCTTCAATATCCGCCGCCAGTCGTCGTAGACGATCGTGAAGAGCCGCCACTCGGCGGTATGCTTGTTGCCCTTGCGCACTTGCCCGGTGATCGAACCATAGCTGAACGCGGCCTTCATCCACCCCCAACCATCCACCTGGAACACGCCGCGTGTCGGAACCGCGCCGATCAAAGTGATATTGATCTTGGGCGTGTCGTAGACGAGGTGGGCTCCGTCGAAGCTCCGCATCGCGTGCGTGAACACGAACGGGCCGAGCAGGCGCTGATGCACCCGGTCACGCTTCACGATGCCCATCGTTGGATTTCTCGCCGTGACTTCGCTTCCGTCCTGAAACTCGAACCGCCCCAGCCGCAGGCTGCCGCCCGGCTTGCCGAACAAACCCTTGTAGCGGACGACTACCTGCTTGGGAAAGATCATCGCCGCGTTACGCGATCGATCGTTTGCCGCGTAGTAGCTCGCTCCCATCCCGAGTTGCCCCTGGACTCCCGGCGCGATCGCGTTGGTGGGAAGTCCCAGAAGAATCGGAGCCGCCAGTTCGATCGTCCAGTCCAACCGTTTACCCACGCGAGATAGATTCAGCCGGACGTGATTGCCGAGAAACGAATAGCCTGGATCGCCAGTTATCGGCCGGAACCATTCCCAGTTTTCAAACCGGGTCCGCACACTGCCGCTGACCACGACCGGCCCGATCCTGACGGCCTCCAGCGGCTTCTGCTGTCCCGGAGCGGCCCCGGGCAGCAGCATCCCAACCACAACCAGGAGGGCCAACCGGCGAGGCGATCCCATAGTTGGACACAGACAGCCGGGCGGTGCGGCCATGCGAGTATTTCCCAGGCGGGCTTGGAAATAGTGGATCAGTACTAGGCAAATGCCGGAGGACCGATGGTCCAAGAAGACATGGTGTTCTTGATTCTCATTCAGGAGGCGAGATGGCTGGCGGCGTTTCAGTTGCATTGAAAAAGCAGCAGATTGGCGACATCCTGGATGATTTTTCACTGCCCGATTCGCGTACGGGTCAGGCGGCGAGTCTCGCGGGCGCCCTCGCGGGCAAGCGTGGAGCGGTGGTGATGTTCTGGTCGGGTGTCTGTTCCCACTGTGTCCGGTATGACGAGTTCTTCAATACCTTCGCCGGACGCTACCCGGAACTGGCCCTCATCGTGGTGGCGTCGCGGCACGGGGAAACGGCGGAAATGGCCGAGCAGGCCAAACGCGAACGCGATCTCGAGTTTCCAATCTGGATGGACGCGGGCAGCGCTCTGGCGCGCGCATGGTTCACGCAGCAGACTCCGCGCGTCTTTTTGTTGGACGCGGACCGCAAGCTCGTCTATCGCGGCGCGATCGACAACTTCAAGTACCCGGGAGACTCGCAGTACGAAGCTTACTTGGAGCCGGCGATCGAGGCGATGCTCGCCAACAAAGCCGTGGGGCGTACCGAGACGGCCAGCTTCGGCTGCGCCATTTTTTCCGTCTACTACATCCTTCCCAAGTCCCTATGACATCCATACTGCGAGGCCTGATGAGCGCGCCCGTCAGCCTGTTGGAGACCGGCGTTCTCACAATGAAGGCGGGAATCACCGTGATGCAGGCCACTCTCACCGCGGTGACGGGGCACAACAACGCCGGCTTTCAGAATCGCGCGCCCGTGGATGGGCCCAAGGATCTCGACACCGCGATCTCCTTCTTCGTCAACAGCCTGATCCGGATCGGGCGGATGGCGCGGCCCGATGCAGAGGCGCTCGGCGAGTCGCTGCGGCTCTTGCGGCAAGCCGCGAAAACCAGCTTCGGGTTCATCGATTTCAATGATCCGCGCGCCATCCTGCTGCCGCTCGAAGCGGCGCTATCAACGGGAAACCTTGGCGCCGAGATCGCCCTGCGCGCAGCTTCCGTGGTCAGCGTCATCGAACCGCGGCGCTTACCGCGCTTCGTCGCCCAGACCGCCGAGATGTTCAGCGAGGTGGGCGTCTATGCAAGTCTTCAGTATCGCGAACTGATTCAGCACCACAAGGCCCGCCTGGCGTCGCATCCCGGGGACGCCGCGACGCGGACCGAGTTGGGCCGCGCCTACATCAAGTGCGGGCTCCACAATCAGGCCGTCAAGGAACTGGAGGAGGCCGCCAAGGATCCTGCCGTGCGCGCCGAGGCAATGCATGAAGCCTCCGTCGCGCACTATCGCGCCGGGCGCTTCGAAGCTTCCGTGAAGGCCGGCCTCGAATCGATGAAGGCCGATTCGTCCAACGAGCGGACCCGCGCTTGGCTGTGGCTCGCCTCCGAATCGCTCGGCGGCTATCCAGCCTACGTTCCCGCCGGGTTCCGCATGGAGCTCAAAGCCGGCAAGAATCCCTCGCGCATGCGCTACCGCGATATCTCGGGGCTCATCGGGCTCGACAAGACGAGCGCCGGCCGGGGAACCGCGATATTCGACTACAACAACGACGGACACCTCGATGTCGTGATTGCCGCCGCTCACGCCGGGGCGAACCTATACCGCAATAACGGCGATGGCACCTTCACCGATGTCTCCATCGAATCCGGTCTCGACCGTTGCATCAACGGGTTTGCGATCACCGCGGCCGACTACGACAACGATGGCAACATCGACCTGTTCGTAACCCGCCTAGGCTTCTATGGAGGCGAGACCACCCTGTTTCACAACAACGGTGACGGCACCTTCACCGATGTCACGGAAAAGGCCGGTGTCAGGTGCTGGGGGCCCGCCTTCACCGCGAGTTGGGTCGACTTCGATTGCGACGGCAATCTCGATCTATTCGTTGCGAATAACATCGGCGGAGTGTTCGACCGGCATGTCCAAAACCGGCTGTTCCGTAACAACGGCGATGGCACGTTCACCGATGTCAGCATTTCCTCCGGCCTGCACGCCGGCGCGCCAACGATCGGACACTGTTGGGGCGACTATGACAACGACGGATTGCCGGACTTGTTCATCTCGAGCGGACTCGGCAAGCCCCAACTGTTTCACAACAATGGCGACGGTACCTTCACGGATGTGAGTGCCAGGGCCGGAATCGGCGATTACGTCATGGGAAGCACCTGCTTCTTCGTTGACTACGACAACGACGGCTGGCTCGATATCGTTCAATACGCCTGGTCCGATCACGACGAAGTGATTCACACGTTGCGGTTCGAGCAGGCGTCGTCGCAGGTCAATGTCAGCCGCGTATGGCAAAACAACCGGGACGGAACATTCACAATCCGGAAACGGGAACTGGGCCTGGTGGAAGGCTGGGGCACGATGAGCGGCAACTTCGCGGACATCAACAATGACGGCCGGATCGATCTCATGCTCGGCAATGGAAGTCCGCTGATGGATCGGCTCGAACCCATGGTTCTGCTCGAGAATGACGGCGGCGTTTTTCGAAATACCACCTTCACCGCCGGCCTTCCCTTCGCCGGCAAGAGCCATGGCGTCAACGCCGGAGATCTCTTCGGCGACGGGCGTCTGTCGATTCTCGTCGCCTCCGGCGGAGCCTACCCAGGCGACTTATTGACGTCGCCCGTCTACTACCCCGAACAGCTTCCTGGGAATTACCTGAACATCCGCCTCACCGGCGTCGAGAGCAACCGTTCCGCGATCGGTGCGCGTGTCTGGGTATTCGCTGGCGGCGGCCAGCAGATGAGGGAAGTCTACGGCGGCACCAACTTCGGCTGCCTTCCGCTCGAACAGCACTTCGGGCTGGCGCAGTTCGACAAGGTCGATGCCATCGAGATCCGTTGGCCGAGCGGGCGGAAGCAGCGATTCGACAATCCGCCCATCAACGACACGATCCGGATCGTGGAGGGCCAGGATGGCTGGGAACGCGTCTATGCCAACCGAATCGCTCCGCCGGTGCTCTCACTCGATCGCCTGAATCGCAGGCACGCCAACGGGTCCCTGTGAAGTCCGTCGAACATCTGCTCGGCCTGTCCCCAACCCTCGCGATCGCGTTTCTCGATGCTCCACCTCGAGAACCCGGGCGAACCGGCGGCGTTGCAAAAGGGAGGCCCCTTGTTCCGGCCAGACCGCGCCTTCTGGCGACAGGCGATGAACCGCGAGGCGCCCTGGTGGAGCGGGCGCTACAGCCACTCGACGACCTCAGCCCGGCTGCCAACCCCGCCTCGAGCGTATGATCGCCCAGACGGATGATCCCCGGCGGTCGCGCGGCGGTGCGGGCTCAGTCCATCGCCCGCATCTTCAGGGTGATGGTCAGTGGCACCATCGAGGAGGAGCGAAGGCCCTCCCGAGGGCCCGCTCTCAACGAGCGCACAGACCGCGAAGGCGCGGCTCCAGAAGCGAGCGGGCTGACCAGAACATTCACGTGTATTCACGTGGTTAACGGCTCCTTGAAACAGTCGCGGTAGGGATGGGGATTTCTCCCCACCCCCCGCACAGATCCGTACGG
>CADECY010000169.1 GCA_902825945.1 uncultured Acidobacteriota bacterium | reverse complement strand
ACGCGAGGCGCGGCAGGTGTTGATTCTCGTTTCCGATTGCCCCCACGACGCCTCGCCGGTGCCCCCGCCCGATTTGGTCAAGGGGGTGGAAGTGCTTGTCGTGGCGGGTGGGAGAAGGCCGCCCCGCCGCCGCGTGACCTATTTCGAGGGAGTCGCGGCGGCGATGGCCCATGTGACGAGAGAGGAAGACGAAACCGCCAACTCGCCAAGATCCATTCCTTTGCCCATAGGGTCTGGCGCGCGCGCAAGCGCGAAAGCAAGAAGCGTTGCGGGTGTTGCCGCAGGCGACCGCGGCCGGCGATGGCGACGGCCTAGTGGCGTTCACGGTGATGGCGCTGCTGTGGGGCGCGCCTGCTTGTCGGGCCCGGCGTTGGTGGGCCGGTTGGGGCAGTTCGGGCTGTCACCCGAAGCGGCGTGCGCGCTGGCGCTGGCACTGGCGGTGCTGGTGATGTGCGTCGAGATGCTGATCGCGCTGTTGTTGTTCCGCGCGTATCAGCGGGCGCTGACGACGCGGCGCTACTTCGGCGTGGCGTTCTGGGTCTTGGCCGGATGTCTGATGGTGGGCGTAACGTTGTCGTTGAGCTATTCGCAGTTGATGCTGGTGACCGGCGGGGACTTGGATGACGCGGCCCGGTTCGCCAAGGAGGTGGCATTGTTGACGCTGCTGGCGTCGGCGCATGTCGTGATTCTGGGATCTGGCCGGTATCTCGAGCGGGCGAAGCTCAAGGCGTGGGAGTTCTGCCGGATCGCGTGGGCGAAGTGGCGATTGTGGTCGGCTTCGGCGGACGAGGACAAGTCGCATGACCGGCTGGCGGAGGAGTACCGGCATCATCTGATGAGCGTGAAGACGTGGAAGGCGGCGGGGTTCGGGGATGTGGAGCTAGGTCCGTTCGAGGATCGGGCGTTGGCGCTGATCCGGGAGCGGCATCGGGCGGTGGATGGCGATCTGGTGGCGCTCGGGGGACGGGTCGAGGTGGCGGGAGGAGGTGAGGCTCCGGTGGGGGCGTTCTGATGGGACCGGCTTGACGGTGTGTATCGAATGTGTAATTCTGAGTCCAAATGAGCAGCCGCGAAATCCTCACCGCGTTGAAGCGCGATGGGTGGTTCGAGGTGGCACAGGCGGGAAGCCATGTGCAGCTCAAACACGCCTCGAAGGCGGGCCGCGTAACCGTTTCGCATCCCAAGCGTGAGGTTCCCCTGGGCACGTTGCGGTCGATCGAAAAGCAGGCCGGTATCAAGTTGAAGTGAGGAACTCCATGGACTACATCGCCTACCTTCACAAGGAGCGCAAATCCGATTATGGCGTGAGCTTTCCCGACTTCCCGGGGTGCGTCACGGCCGCTCCGACGCTCGACGAAGCGAAGCGCCTTGCCGTTGAGGCACTCGAGTTTCACATCAGGGGAATGCTGGAAGATGGTGACCCGGTACCCATGCCGTCCAGCCTCGACCGGTTGGCGCGGGATCCCGCGATCGAGGGCGCCGTCGCCTTTCTCGTGACGGTGGAGGTTCCCGACAAAGTGGAGCGATTCAACATCACCGCACGCCGCAGCCAGATGGTGGAGATCGACCGGCGGGCACGGGCGCGCGGAATGACGCGCTCCGCCTACGTTGTCGCGATGGCGTTGGCTTCTGACGCGAAGGGCCGCGCACGAGCCTGACCTGAGTCTTCGATTGCGAGTGCTGGCTGGAGCCTGTGCGCGCTTCTCCCCCAATGTGGGCTCGGCCAGGCTTCCTCAACTCTCGATGACCGGTTGGGGGCGCAAGACTCGATCGGCGTCCCTCCCCGAAACTACTGCTTGATCACCGTGCCATCTCGCCGCCGGATCACGCCCCAGCCGCCATTCAGCTTGTTCCGATCCCCGCCGCGATCACTGCGTCCGGCAGTGCCACCGAACGGGAACTTCTTCGCAAGGTTCTCATCAACCTCGATGCCCCAGCCGGGCTTCTCGCTCGCGTAGAGGAATCCGTTCTTCATTACCGGGCAGCCCTGGAACGTATCTTGCGTCGCCTGGTTGAACTCCGAGTACTCCTGGACTCCGAAGTTGTAGCTGACCAGATCGAGCGTCACGTTCGCCATGTGTCCGATCGGCGATACGTCACCCGGACCATGCCACGCCGTCCGCACGCCAAAGGCTTCGCCCATCACCGCCATCTTGCGGCACGGCGTCAATCCGCCGGCTTGCGAGACGTGGACGCGAATGTAGTCGATCAATCGCTCGGCGATCAGCGGACTCCATTCGTGCGGCGAATTGAAGAGCTCGCCCATGGCGATCGGTGTCGTGCACTGTTGCCGGATCAGCCGGAACCACGCGATGTCCTCGGGCGACAGCGGATCCTCGAAGAAGAAGAGCTTGAACTTCTCGACGTCCTTGCAGAATTGCAGCGCCTGCGTCTGCGTCACGCGCTCGTGCACGTCATGGCACAATTCGATCTCTTCGCCGAGTTGCGTGCGGCAGGCCTCGAACATCTTGAGCGCCTTGCGAATGTAGGCAGCCGGTTCGTAGACAGGGTCGCTGTGGAGCGACTGCACCTGCGCCGCGCCGCCGCGCGAGCCGTATCCGGCCATTCCGCTCACGCCGATCTGCACCCGCACATGACGGAAGCCCTTCGCCATGTAGGCGCGGGCGCTGTCGATCACTTCCGGAATTTCGGCGCCCGAGGCGTGCCCGTAGCAATCAGCGGCTTCGCGCATCTTTCCGCCAAGAAGCTGATAAACCGGCACGCCGAGCTGGCGGCCCTTGATGTCCCACAGTGCCTGATCGACGCCGGAAATCGCGTTGTTCAGCACCGGACCGTTGCGCCAGTACGAGGAGTTGTAGCACATCTGCCACGTATCGTCGATGCGATCGGCGGGACGCCCCACAAGCAGCGGACGCAGATACTTTTCCACCGCGGGTCCGACGAGATCGGCGCGCTGCGTGTAGGTTCCGCAGCCGTAGCCGTAGAGTCCGGGCTGATCGGTGATCACCTTCACCACCACGAGACGCAAGCCCGCGGGAGCGGTGTTGATCACCTGGATATCCTTGATGATCGGCGAGGGCATCCCGTTGGCGGCTTTCGCGGCCGCTTGTTGTGCTTTGGCTTCCTTCTTGGCCAGGGCAGCGGCGACGGTGCCGCTGCCGATGAGCTTCATGAGATTCCGGCGGTTCATTTCTTCTCCCTGTCCTCGAGCATTCGTTTCACGTCTTCCACTTGGCGGCCGAGGCGGCGTTCGCGGCTCACCAGGGTGAGCACGTAGATCGCGACGATCGCCCATGCGGCCGCGAAGCCATAAAACATGTAGGTGAAATTGCGTTGGTCCATTTGCGATGGTCCTTAGATAGCGTGTGCGCGGCGGCGGAGCGCTTCCACTTCGCGCAGGCGGGTTTCCTGGGCGGCGCGAATCGCCACCATGACGATGGCGAGCAACATGAGCGCCACCCAGTTGATCAGGATCGACTGCCACATGTCCGGGTCCATCTTGCCTTCGCTGTTGCGAATGGGAAGCACCGGACCGGGATGCTGCGTGCGCCACCAGTCGATCGCCTTGTAGGTGATCGCAACCGAGGCGAAGGAGAACGTGCCGAGCACGGCCGCGTAGCGGGCGCGGGCCGAAGCATCGTCAATCATGTTGCGCATCATCAGGTAGGCCGAGTAGAGCACGCAAGTGATCAAAGCCCACGTCAGCCGCGGATCCCACGTCCACCAGATGCCCCAAATGATGCGTGCCCAGATGCTGCCGGTCACCAGTCCGACGATGGTGAAGACGACACCGACTTCCACCGCCGAAACCGCGAGGACATCGTACCGGAGATCGCGCTTGGTGCTATAGAGCAGGCTCGCCATGCCCGCGACGAAGAACGCCGAAAAGCAGGTGAACCAGCTCGGAACGTGGAAATAGATGATCCGGTAGATGTCGCCCTGATCCTGCTCGCCCGGCAGCAACACGAAGATCTTGTGCAGATTCCAGGCAATCAGCAGAGCCGCGAGCAGCCCCGCTCCGTAGAGCATCTTGTCGCGCATATCACTATGAGACCAAAACATCCTCGGCCAGCGCCAGCGCCAGCGAGGTAAAGATGATATCAAACGCCACCAGCAGCCGAAGCCAGATCTCTTCGTCACCCTGGATCGTCTCACCCGAAATGAAGACCGAGCAGAGCTTCATCGCGCCCATCAGCACGGGAATCAACAACGGATAGACGAGCATCGGCAACATCAGCTCGCGCATGCGCAGATTCACGGTGAGCGCGCTGAACACGGTTCCGATCACCGTCATTCCCCACGTTCCGAGCATCACGATGCCGATCAACTCCGGCCAGTGAGACGACCATCTCGACAATCCGTAGAGCCCGCCGAAGATCGGCAGGCATGGCAGTTCCACGATCAGCAGGAGCACGAAGCCGGCGATCGACTTCCCCAGCATCAGCGCCGCGGGCGAGAGCGGCGACGCGATCAATGCGTCGAGGCAGTCGTTCGCCTGCTCGCGCGCGAAAGAGCGATTCAGGATCAGCACGCCCGCGAAGGCGAACACGAGCCAGAGCAATCCGCCCGAGATCGCATAGAGCGTTTCGGTCTCCGCCGGATCGATCACGAAGCTGAACAGCACCAGGATCACGAGCGCGAATCCGCCGGCCGCGTTGAGCGACTCCTTGGTGCGCAATTCGGACCGCAGGTCCTTCAACGCCACTGTCCAGGCTTGTCGCAGCAGCCGCATCAAGCCTCTCCGTAGGTGCGATAGAGCCAGCCGGGATCGGTTAGCATCTCCGCCGGCCGCGCGCCGAAGTGGGCGAGCTTGCCGCGGTTCAGCAGCGCCACGTGCGTCGAAAGCTCCATCGCTTCGCGAAGCTGGTGCGTCGACATGACCACGGTCGTCCCGCGGTCGAGCGCATCCTTCAACAAGCTCTGCAAAAGCGCGATCGCCTTGTCGTCGAGTGAGGTGAACGGCTCGTCGAGCAGCAGCAATTCCGGCCGGTGCAGGAACGCACGGGCCACCGCCAGCCGCTGCCGCATGCCGCGCGAGAATTCGCGCACCGGACTGTTCTGGACGCGATCGAGGTAGGTCCGCTCGAGCCACTGCTGGACGGACTTTTCGGCATCGGCCACTTCGTAGATCCTCGCAAACAGCCGCAGATTCTCGGCGGCGGAAAGCTCGTCATAGATCGCGATGCCGTGCCCGATCAGGCCCGTGCGTTTGCGGGCCTCGTGTCCGCGGGCCGGATGTCCGAGCAGTTCCACTTTGCCTTCGGTCGGATCGGAGAGTCCGGCCAGGATTCGCAGCAGTGTGGTCTTGCCCGCGCCATTGCGCCCGAGCAGCGCGAGACAGGCGCCGCGATCCACATCGAAGACGATGTCGCGCAAGGCAGGATAGTCGCCGAAGTACTTCCAGACCTTTTGGATCGCGACAGCCTTCACTTGGTTTTCGGTTGCTGACGGCGGGCGAGCAGCATCAAGCCGGAGACGAGGATCACCGCCGCCAAGCCCAGCACGGTCAGGAAGCGATCGTAGAGACGCGGCCAGATCTGGCGGATTCCCGCCGCTTCGTCCTCATCGGGACCCTGCGTTTCTTCGCCTCGAAGCGCCCCGGTTCCGGAAAGAGCGACCGCGAATTCCTTCTTGGTGAGTTCGAAGATCGACGCCTGGGTAGCCGGCTCCTTACCGAGGAGCTTGGCGTCCTGCGTGGTCAGTTCCATTCCGGACGGCGCCACCAGTCTCGCTGGCGGTCCCCCGTGCAGGATCTTGCTCTTGAACTCCGCCGGTCCGGTCATCGGCATTTTGTAGCTGAGGTCTATGCGCGTTTCGCCAGGCTTGACGGGGAAGTCGACCGAATAGACGCCTTCCTGCGCGGCCTTGCGCGCGGCGCGTTCGATCGGCATGCCCTGCGGCGCCTTCGCCATCACCTTCACCTTGCCGCCCGCGCCTGGAGGTAGAAAGAACTTCAGCGTGCCGCCCTCGGGGTCGTTGTACGAGGTCTTGCCTTCGTTGCGGAAGATCACGCTCTCGCTGACGTTCAACTCCATTCCTGTCGCTTCGAACAGGATCATGTGCATTTGGACCTTGGCTTCACCAGGACTCTTCGTCGCGTTGTAGACGGTCAGCGCCAACCCGCTCGTTGGACTTCCGGGAGGAAGCATGTGGTTGTAGGTGACACCGTCGAACGCCGTCTGAATCAGGTACGGACCCGGAGCCAGCGTATCGGGAATCGTGAACGATCCATCGCCCCCGGACTTCACCGATGTCATCGCCTCCATGCCAGCTTCGGCGAGTTTGTAGAGAGTGACGGTGGCTCCGGCCTGCGGCTTGGCGGTGGTGCCGTTGGTCACCGATCCGGTGACTTCGGCCCATGCCGCGAATGCGAGAACGAACCCGGCGAGGATCCTCATTTCTTCCCCCCGATCGCTTTGCCGCAGTTGCCGCAGAACTTCATGGGACGGTCAAACGCCGCCTGGCAGTGCGGGCAGGAGTGCGCCGGCTTTTCGGGTTCGCTTTTGACGGGTAACGCGGCCGGCGGAGCTGCTTGCAGGATCTGATCCATTTCGGCGAGTACGCCCGCGAGTTCCTGCTGCAAACCGCCCTTGGTCCGCTGATAGTCGTCGTCGGAGAGCTTGCCGACCCGATATTCGAAATTGAGATCGCGCAGGTTCTCGTAGATCCGGGTCTTCTTCTCTTCCAGGTGCTGCACGGGCGAAACGGGCTCGGGCTCGGGCAGGTCTTTCTCCCTGATTCCGAGCGTGAACAACAAGACCGCCACTACGATGACAACCGCCACGAAAAGGATCATTCTTCGAGCTTGGCCATATCCTTTTCGATGGAGTCTTTGTAGCGGTCGAGAACCTGCTGTTGAAGTTGTGGAACGGCGGCGGCCGGTTTGCTCATGCGGCGAATGAACCAGTATATGAGAGCGAGACCCAGCCCGGTCATGATGGGCGGCATCCACCAGGCGAAGGCAAAGAAACCTTCGTTCGGCGGGACCACCAGCGCGACCTTTCCGCGTTCGGCGACGAACGAAGCGACGATCGCGTCGTCGGAGGCGCCTTTGAGCTGCATGTCGCGGATCTTCTCGCGCGCGGGCTGCGAGTAATGGCAGCCGAGCATCGCGCAGTCGCCGACGGAGTTCTTGCAGGCGCCACAGAGACACGCCAGACGCGAGCCCACGCGGCGGATCTCCGGTGTCACCAGTTCGCTCGAAACCTGCGCGATCGAGAGGACCGAAAGGAGCGTCAGCAGGATCGGCCTAGCTCTTCGCACTGGCCGGCTCCTTTGTTCCGGATACCTGGCCGAGCACCTGCGTCTTCGGATACGAGTAGCGGACCTTGCTCGGAATCAGGCAAATGAGCGTGCCCGCGAGCAGCGCCCAGAAGCCTACCCAGATCCAGGTCACCAGCGGGAACAGGTAGGCTTGGATCACGGCCTTGTTGTCGTTGCTCATGCCAGCGAAGTTCAGGTAGAGATCTTCGTTCAACCGGCGGCGAATGTCGACCACCGAAGCTCCGTCGCCTGTCTCGTAGCGGCGCTGCTCGGGACGCAGCGTGTGGATTTTCTGTCCATTCACCAGCACGTCGATTTCGGCGTTGACGAAGCGGTAGTGCTCGTTCTTGTCCGAGTTGATCTTGATCACCTTCATGTCATATCCGCCGAGATGGAACGTGTCGCCCGTCTTCACTTCGACCGTCGCGTCTTTGTTGAACGCGGCGCCCGAGAAGCCGATGAACATGATCACGATGGCCACGTGAACGATATATCCGCCATAGCGGCGCGTATTGCGGTGCGTCAACTCGACCATCGCCGCGATCAGGTTCTGCCCGGATTTGCCGGCAATCGCCGTCGCGCCCTTGATGAACTCGGAAGCGATCGTCCAGGTGACGAAGGCGCCCAGGCCGAACGACATCAACGCGTACATGTGCCGGATGCCGAAGGCCATCAGAACGCCGATCGTCGCCAAGCACCCGATCAGCGGCCATAGAAAGGCCTTCTTCAGACTTTCGAGCGAACTGCGCCGCCATGCGATCAGCGGACCCACGCCCGTCAGGAAGAGCAGAAAAAGCCCGATCGGGATGTTCACGCGGTTGAAGAATGGCGCGTCCACGCTGATCTTCTCGCCGGTGGCCCACTCCGAGATCACCGGGAACAGCGTACCCCACAGGATGGAGAAGCAGCTCGCGAGCAGGATCAGGTTGTTGAACAGGAAGCTCGACTCGCGCGAGATCACGCTTTCTAGTTGCGTTTCGCTCTTCAGGTAGTCGAGCCGGTCGAGGATGAAGTAGACCACGATCGCCAGTTCGAGCACGATGAAGACGACGAAGTAGCGGCCGATCGGCGATTGTGCGAACGCATGCACCGAGCTCACCACGCCACTCCGCGTGAGGAACGTGCCGAAGATGCAGAGAAGGTAGGTGGCCGAGACCAGCACCATGTTCCACACCTTCATCATTCCCTTCTTTTCCTGCATCATCACCGAGTGCAGAAACGCGGTGGCGGTGATCCAGGGAAGCAGCGACGCATTCTCCACCGGATCCCAGCCCCAGTAGCCGCCCCAGCCGAGCACCGCGTAGGCCCATCCCGCGCCGAGCAGGATTCCCGCGCTTTGGAACAGCCACGTGACCAGTGTCCAGCGGCGCGTGGTATGGATCCAGGCATCGCCCGGCTGCTTGGTAATCAGCGACGCCATCGCAAAGGCGAACGGCACGATAAAACCGACGTAGCCGAGGTAGAGCGTGGGGGGATGGATCGCCATGGTCCAGTACTGCAGCAACGGATTCAGGCCGCGGCCATCGGGCACCGAAGTGATTTCCTTGCCGACGGCGAGCATTTCAAACGGCGTCATCGGAACCGTGATCAGGATCAGGAAGAAGGCCTGCGTCACCATCAGCGTCGCGGTGACGAACGGCATCATCTCACGATACTTGCGGCGGTTCTGCCAGATGACGACGGCGGAATAGGTGGAAAGGATCCACGCCCACAGCAGCAGCGAGCCTTCCTGGCCGCCCCACCACGCCGTGAACTTGTAGATCGCGGGCATGGTCTTGCTCGAGTGGTTCGCCACGTAGGCGAAGCGGAAATCGTCAGTGAAGAGCGCGTAGACTAGCAGGCCCGACGCGAACGTGAGCAGGCCCCAGACCGCGTAAACGGCGCGTTCCGCGCTCACGATCAGGAACTGATTCTTACGAAGCTTTCCGAGCAGCGATCCGGCCACCGCGTAGACGGCCAGACACAACGCCAGCAGAAGCGACAACGCGCCAATATTTTCCATGAATGGATCCTAGTAGGAAGCCGCGGTGGTCTTGTTGGCTTCGGTGCGCTCGCCGTACTTCTTTTCGTACTTCGATGCGCACTTGGCCTGAACTTTGGAAGCTTGGAAGACGCCGTTCGCGCTCATCTTGCCTTCGGCTACGGCTTGGGCGTTGTCGCGAAGAGTGTCCGGCACGGGTTCGATTCCGTCATAGACCACCGGGATGATCTGGGCCTGTTCCTTCAGCGAGAAGCTGACCTTGCGTCCGTCGCGCTGAATCGATCCTGGCACGACATCGCCCATCAGCCGCAGCTTTTTCTGCTGTGCACCGTCGCCCATCTTTTGGACCTCGATCACGGTCTTGTAGTAGCTGCTGTTGGCACCCACGCCGCTCACCGCGAGCCAGCCCAGCGTGCCTACGACCACGGTGATCAGAATGCCGAATTTTGCCTTAGGGTTCATGAGGAATACTGCCTCCCGAGTTCAGTATAGCGCTGTACATCAATGGCTTCGTGGTCGAGTTCGAGATGGCGTGCCGGACGCGGTAAGCTCAGATCATGGCAGGTCGCCAGATTCCGTTCTCGAAACGAGAGGTACCCTCTCAACCGCCAGACATCTCGGTGCGGGAGGACGCTCCCGAGGCGCTCCGCGTCACGGTGTTCGATCAGGCTTTCGAATTGGGTGTGGGTGGCAGGTTGAGGGGCCTGCTCTGTTCGCTCTTGAAGAAGCGGGCCCAAAGCAGATGGAGCGACGAGATCCAGAAGAGGCTGAGGATCTGCTCCACCACGCCCCCTGGCCCAAGGTCTACGATTTTGTCGAGAAGGTTCATGACGTCTTGGTGCAGGAGGACGAGTCCAAGGAACGTTCCGGGGAGGAGTGCTTGGCCCCGAAATTCGCGGCGGCAATCAATGAATGCTTGGTGGACGAGGGCATCGGCTGGCAATTGAAAGATGGATTGATTCGATTTCGGGGTGAGCAAGCGTTCGAAGTTGCAGTGACCAGCGCCGAAGAGATCCTGGCGACCGACGGCTTTCACGAAGCATCCGATCGCATCAGAAAAGCTCTAAACGACCTCTCCCAGAAGCCACCGGACTTCCACGGGGCTGTGTCCCACGCGCTGTCCGCGATGGAGGCCGCGAGCCGCCGCGTGACCTCGAGCGACGCGGCGCTGGGCAGGCTAATCGCCCAAGGGAAGCTCAAGCCACACCTGGTGCCAGCTGTTGCGGAGGCGGTGGAAAAGCTTTGGAATTATGCCAACGACGCTGGAGCTCGCCACGGCAAGGAGGGTTCGAGCCTCAGCGCCGCCGAAGCCGAGTTGACCGTTGGCATCGTTGCGAGCGTTCTCACCTACCTGACCAAGCGAGTTCGCTGAAAGCCTACACAAACAGTCCCGGCTGCACGTGGAAAATCCGGCCCAGCTTGCGAGCCTGCTCCGCGCTGATCTTGCGCTTGCCGTTCAGCGCTTCGCTCACATGGCTCCGCTGGCCGAACACGGGGAGCAAATCGGCAGCCGTCTTCCCGGAATGCTCGAGCAGAAACGCGAGCATTTCGGATGGGCTCGAGCGATGCGGCGGCAGCGCGTTGCGCCGATCGTAGTCCTCGATGAGGACACCGAGCAGGTGCATCAGCTTCTGTTCCGGGGCGGTCCGCCGGCGGTTGCCCACCAGTTCGCTGAACCGCTCGAGTTGCCGCGAGTACTGCTCGGGGGAGTCGATCCGGGCGGGAAGCGACTCGGTCAACAGATCCTCATAAGTGATAGCCGGCATCACAGTGTCTCCCTGTCGTACTGCTCGTGCGTCAAGACCTTCTCAATCACCATGAAGCCTTCTTCGAAGTCAACCGCGGCGATGAGGCGGTACTTGTTGCCTCCGATATCGAAGATCAACTTGCTAGTCCTCTTCCCGAGGTCCGCGGCGCCAAACGTCTCGCGCACTTCCAGAAAATTGCTCCATCTCGCCGCGCGGACAGCGTCCAGAGGAAGCCGATGAGTACTTCGCGTCGCTTGGCGTCACACTAGATACCATACTGCAGATACCGAAAGACCGAAGATGAAGAGCGAAACAACACCGCCGACGGAACAAGCCATAGCGCTAGTGCTACCGATCATTGACCTGCTCGTCGCGCGCAAATATGACGAGGTAGCGATGTTATCGAGGGGACGGCTCAAGGCTTCTTGCCTTCGCGAGGAAGCGGAATCGTACCCAGGCACGTTCGTGAGCGATGCCTCCGAGTCAGCGAAGTCGATCAGGATAGACCCGGTCTGTGACGGCGAGTGGCTTGTTGACATGTACCTGTGTTCGGTCGAGGACGGGAGGACTCAACTCGCACTGCGGTGCGTCCTCGAGAGGAGCGGCGCCGAATTCGTAGCCTTGCCGTGGGATCTTCTCGTTCCTTAGGCTTTGAGAAGGGGTGGGGCTTTGGGGGGTGTTGACCCCTTATGACTCTTCGAAACCGTAACTTGTCGAGCGTTGCTGCCGCTTCACGAGTGCGCACACTCATTTCGCTATCCTCAAGTCCGAGGAGGTGGCCGGGACAATCGGGGGAACGCACGGGGGACGCACTCCTCCGACAACGGCACGAAACCTCGATGGCAACTAACGCTTACGGCCCGGAGGCGAACGGGTGATGACGATGAACTCGACGGCCTCCGGCACCCCCGCAGTGGTGTCGTTGTTCGTCTACGATGCCAACGGGGGGCTGGCGGCGGAGTACAAGCAGGGGCCCGCGTTCACCGGGACGAGGTTTGTGACGGCGGATCATCTGGGAAGCAAGCGTTTGATGTTCGACACGGGGGGAGCGGTGACGCGGCGTTACGACTATCAGCCGTTCGGGGCGGCGCTGACAGCCGGGGTGAATGGGCGGGATGCGAGCTATTCGGACACGTCGGGGTCGCCGCGGTTTACGGGGCAGATTCGGGACGTGGATACGGGGCTTGACTATTTTGGGGCGCGGCATCTGGCGTCTGGGCATGGGAGGTTCACGGCGCCTGATGGGATCCTCGTGGACCAGAACGCGGATAGCCCGCAGAGTTGGAACCTCTACCAGTACGGGTACAACAATCCGCTGAACAACGTGGACCTTGACGGACGTTCGGGTGGACGATAGCCGCGAAGGTGGTTTGGAAGAGTTCCGAGGCCGTGAGTGCAGTGGAAGCGTTCTCGGAGCACATCGAGCAGGCGAAGAAGCTCTTTGCTTCCGACTCGACGGTCACGCAGCGAGTGGCTGCCGCGCTCACGCTCGGGACGGAATTGCTCCCGGTGAGCGGAAATGATCTGGCCCCTGTTGTTGAGACCGCGCTGCGGGTGTCGCATTTCTCTCGCAGGGCCGTGACCAGGAAGGGAGGTTCTTCGCAAGGACGGTGGCGAAGCCAAGCCGGGTTCGATTGCCGAGGCGGACGTCAAAGCCAGGGTGGACGCCAAGCCACACCAGAAAGTTGCCGGATCACAGAAAAAAATCGTTGGCCCGAAAGGAGACTCACCTACCTGACCAAGCGGGTCCGTTGAAGGCTACACGAACAGCCCCGGCTGGACGTGAAAGATCCGGCCCAGCTTGCGAGCCTGCTCCGCGCTGATCTTGCGCTTGCCGTTCAACGCCTCGCTCACGTGGCTCCGCTGGCCGAACACGGGGAGCAAATCGGCAGCCGTCTTCCCGGAATGCACGAGCAGAAACGCGAGCATTTCGGATGGGCTCGAGCGATCCGGTGGGAGCGCGTTGCGGCGATCGTAGTCCTCTATGAGGACACCGAGCAGATGCATCAGCTTCTGTTCCGCGGCGGTCCGCCGGCGGTTGCCCACTAGTTCGCTGAACCGTTCGAGTTGCCGCGAGTATTGCTCGGGGGAGTCGATCCGGGCGGGAAGCGACTCGGTCAACAGATCCTCATAAGTGATAGCCGGCATCACAGTGTCTCCCTGTCGTACTGCTCGTGCGTCAAGACCTTCTCAATCACCATGAAGCCTTCTTCGAAGTCAACCGCGGCGATGAGGCGGTACTTGTTGCCTCCGATATCGAAGATCAACTTGCTAGTCCTCTTCCCGAGGTCCGCGGCGCCAAACGTCTCGCGCACTTCCAGAAAATTGCTCCATCTCGCCGCGCGGACAGCGTCCAGAAAGCGCCGAAGAGCGTTACGCGAAGCGGGGTACCTCAGAGCGAAGTCTCTCACGTGGGTCTCGCCGAAGACTCCCACAACGCGAGTTTCCCACTATTGGGAACATCCGTCAAGCCACGAAACCAACGGCGCGCCTCATTGTGCGAACGTTTCTGGCGCGCGGGTCCATTACACCATAGACCTCCTGCCGGTCGAAGCGTGTGGACTGGTTCGTACGAACACTCGATCCAACTCCGGGCGCGAGGAGATCGCGGGGGCACCGCGGCGACGGCCGACGGCCCGCGTTTCTAAGGATCTCGGCGCATGGTCACTCTCCGCCAGCATCGGCGAAATGGCGCGGGCCGTGCGTTTCGACCAAGCCCTCAGACGAGCAGGTCCAAGAAACCACCACAACGCAGTTGACAATCGGGTTGCGGCTTCGCGATACTAGAAAAAGTCTGTGAAGTTTGCCCGCTCTGTGTGTGTCTGCACACCGGAGCATGCCCCGCTGACCACCGGCTCCCGCCGACATCTCGTGTCATGGGCTTATCGTGAAGTAAACCCTCGCAGTTCTCAACCTCTAGACCGTAGCCTGGATAAGCGCTCCTCTGAAGAGTGTCTTCTTGGTGGTCGCAACAGTCTGTATCAAAATCCAACAGTTTCCGTGATTTCGTAGGAGAGATTCGTGCCTACCTTCAATCAGCTTGTGCGGAAAGGCCGCAAGCCGACCCGTTATAAAACGGCCAGTCCGGCGTTGCAGTCCTGCCCCCAGAAGCGCGGCGTTTGCACCCGTGTGTACACCACAACCCCCAAGAAGCCGAATTCGGCGCTTCGCAAGGTGGCCCGTGTCCGTTTGACCAACGGTATCGAAGTGACCACCTATATTCCGGGCGTGGGACACAACTTGCAGGAGCACTCGATCGTGCTGATCCGCGGCGGACGCGTGAAGGATCTCCCCGGTGTTCGCTACCACGTGGTCCGTGGCACGCTCGACGCGGCTGGCGTGACCGGACGCAAACAGGGCCGTTCCAAGTACGGCGCCAAGCGGCCGAAGGCCGAAGGAAAGAAGTAATCTTCTATGCGCAGACGCAGAGCTGAAATTCGCGAAGTACAGGCCGATCCGGTCTTCAACTCGAATCTTTGCGAGAAGTTCATCAATTCAATGATGTGGGACGGCAAGAAGACCGTCGCGCAGCGGTTGTTCTACGGTGCCATGGAGCAGATCCGGGAGCGCACCAATGACGATCCGCTCAAGATTTTCAAGAAGGCGATCGAGAACTCCAAACCGGTTCTCGAAGTGAAGACCCGCCGTGTGGGCGGTGCCAACTATCAGGTTCCGATCGAAGTGCCCCAAAATCGCCGCACGAGCCTGGCGATCCGCTGGATTCTGATCAGCGCCCGCTCGCGCCCAGAAAAGGGCTTGCCGGAGAGACTGGCCGGCGAAATCAACGACGCCGCGAACATGCGCGGCGGAGCCATCAAGAAGAAGGACGACGTACACCGAATGGCCGAAGCCAACAAGGCTTTCGCCCACTATCGCTGGTAACCACCAGCACTCTTTATGCCTAGAACAGTAGCACTGGACAAAATGCGCAATATCGGCATCATGGCGCACATCGATGCCGGTAAAACGACAACCACGGAACGAATCCTCTACTACACCGGACGCACCTACAAGATCGGCGAAGTTCACGAAGGAACCGCCGTCATGGACTGGATGGCGCAGGAGCAGGAACGGGGTATCACGATCACTTCCGCGGCCACCACGTGCCAGTGGCTCGACTACCATATCAATATCATCGATACTCCCGGCCACGTAGACTTCACCGCCGAGGTGGAGCGCAGTCTCCGTGTTCTCGACGGCGCCGTTGCTGTTTTTGACGCTGTGGCGGGCGTCCAGCCCCAAACCGAAACTGTTTGGCGGCAGGCCGATAAGTACAGCGTTCCCCGCATTTGCTTCATCAACAAGATGGATCGCATCGGCGCGGATTTCTACCACGCCGTCGATACGATCGTCGAGCGCTTGGGCTGTAAGCCGGTGCCGATCCAGCTCCCGGTCGGAGCTGAGGAAAAGTATCAGGGCACTATCGATCTCGTGACGATGAAGGCTCGCATTTGGCGCGACGAAACCCTCGGCGCCAAATACGACGACGTTGAAATCCCGGCCGAACTCGCCGAAAAGGCTCAACAGTACCACGATCAACTCGTCGAAGCGGTCGCCGAGTGCGACGACCACTTGATGCACAAGTATCTCGAGGGCGAGCAGCCAACGGTCGAGGAACTCAAGGCAGGCATCCGCAAGGCCACCCTCGCGCAGAAGATCTTCCCGGTCGTCTGCGGCACCGCGTTCAAGAACAAGGGTGTCCAGAACCTGCTTGACTCCGTCGTCTTCTATCTGCCGTCGCCTCTCGACATTCCGTCGGTGAAGGGTACCTCGGTCGACGACAAGAACGTCGAAGTCATTCGGAACGCCGACGATGCCGAGCCGATGTCGGCACTGGTCTTCAAGATCATGACGGACCCGTTCGTCGGCCAGTTGGCCTTCATTCGCCTCTATTCGGGTGTCCTGAACGCGGGCGAATCCGTGTTCAATGTCGCCAAGCAGCGCAAGGAACGAATCGGACGTCTGGTGAAAATGCACGCCAACAAGCGTGAAGAGATCCAGGAAATCCGGGCGGGCGACATCTGCGCCGCCGTCGGTCTCAAGTCCGTCGTTACCGGAGACACGATCTGCGACGAGTCCAAGCCCGTCGTCCTCGAGTCGATCGAATTCCCGGCGCCCGTGATTCAGCTCGCCATCGAGCCGAAGACCAAGAGCGACCAGGAAAAGCTCGGCATGGCGATCGCCAAGTTGGTGCAGGAAGATCCGACCCTCCGGGTTTCGACAGACCAGGAAACCGGTCAGACGATTCTCGCCGGAATGGGCGAATTGCACCTCGAAATCATTGTCGACCGGATGAAGCGCGAGTTCAGCGTCGAAGCCAATGTCGGCAAGCCGCAGGTAGCCTACCGCGAGACGATCAAGAAGGCGGCCGAAGGACAACACCGGCACATCAAGCAGTCGGGCGGTCGCGGCCAGTATGCTGACGTCTGGTTGCGCGTGGAGCCGGTACCGCCCGGGACCGAGTTCGAATTCGTCAATGGCATCTCCGGTGGCGTGGTTCCCCGTGAATACGTGCCGGCGGTCGAAAAGGGTGTTCGCGAAGCGCTCGAGGGCGGCGTGCTCGCCGGCTTCCCCATCGAGAACGTGAAGGTCACGTTGTTCGACGGAAGCTATCACGATGTCGACTCGTCGGAAATGGCGTTCAAGATCGCTGGTTCGATGTGTCTCAAGGAAGTGGTCCGGAAGGCGAAGCTGGTCCTTCTCGAACCCGTGATGTCGGTGGAAGTGGTTGTACCGGAGCAGTACATGGGCGATGTGATCGGCGACCTGAACTCCCGGCGCGGACGCATCGAAGGCATGGAACTCAGGGGCGGATCGCAGATCATCAAGTCGCTCGTTCCCCTGTCGGAGATGTTCGGATACGCGACCGACATGCGGTCGAAAACACAGGGCCGTGGCAGCTTCACCATGCACTTCAGCAGGTACGAAGAAGTTCCGGCGGCGATCTCGGAAGAAATCGTAAGCAAGATGCAGGGCAAGGCGGCCGCCCGGTAGGCGCCACCAAGTAGGGAATCAAGGTAAGGAGATTATGGCGAAGGAAAAATTTGACCGCAGCAAACCGCACGTGAACGTGGGTACCATCGGTCACATCGATCACGGTAAGACGACGCTGACGGCGGCGATCACCAAAACGCTCGCCAAGCATAACCCGAAGGTGAAGTTCCGCAGCTTCGATTCGATCGACAACGCGCCGGAAGAAAAGGCTCGTGGTATCACGATCGCGGTGGCGCACGTCGAGTACGAAACTCCGAACCGCCACTACGCACACGTCGATTGCCCTGG
>CADECY010000168.1:4016-17377 GCA_902825945.1 uncultured Acidobacteriota bacterium | reverse complement strand
GCGCGACAAGTTCATGGCCGACAATCTCGCCTGGATCGCCGAACAGAACCCCGATTCGCGCATCGTTGTGTGGGCGCATAACTCTCATGTGGCCGCGCAGGGAGCGCCGTACACGAACACGGTGGGTCTCACCAGTGCGACGCCGATGGGAGCGCATCTACGTTCGAAATTCGGCACCGGCGTAGTGATCTTCGGATTCGGATTCCATCAGGGAAGCTTCCGCGCATTCGATCTTGCCGGCGGGGGCCAGCGGGACTTCCGCGTGACGCCCGCGCCCGCCGGGTCGCTCGATGCCATCCTCGGAGAGATGGAAGCGCCGCTGTTGGCGCTCGACTTTCGCGAGGCACCACGTACGGGTCCGGGCGCGCTGGTGCGGCAGACGCTCGCGGTGCGGCAGATCGGTTCGGTCTATGACCCGCGGATCCCCGGGGAGTTTCTCTCGTCGATCGATTCGGCTGGGGCCTACGATGTACTGCTCTTCGTCGAGTCGACGGCGGCCGCAAGGCCGATCCAGTGAGACCAAGCCGCGCCAGTACTTCTGCCGACAGGCATCCGAGGCTTCGCAGTATTCGAAGACGCGCTTCGGAGTACAATGGGCAGTCGCTGACGGGGAGTCAGGCCATCGCCAGGAAGGCGACAGGAGAAGTAGTGGAACTACAGACAGCAGAGTTGGCGCTGTTGGCCGGAAAGGCAACCGCCTAGATCCGCCGGAACTCGGCAAACTCGCCCAGCAGTTGGTGGATGCTCCGAACGCCGCAAGAAGCCGCGAGGATTCGGGAACGGATTACCCCGGGGCTTCCACGGGAGTTAAGATGCCGAAGGCTCGCAGGTAGAACGTCCCCTCCTCGTAGTTGGAGTGGCTGGACCAGGAGCCGGAAGTCCCGGATGGTAATTGGTATTAGCGATTCCCGGGAATGATCGCCTGTGGTGAAGGCGAGCTGGTGAAGACGTTTCTGCTTCCCGGACATGCACCGAAGGGCCGCAGGCTGTGACAGGCGCTGGTTCGGCAATCACCGCGCGTGCGGCGCGTAGCTTAATTTGATTTGACAATCCCGCGACTTCTCCGGTACGCTGAAACTTCACCCGGTAGAGGTTGCGGTAAACATCAGTAGCTGGCGCCGCCGTTCGGATTCGCCTCCGAGACGCCAGTGAAAGGGGCTTGCCGCCGAAGCCGCCAGCGTGGCTGAAGCGCTCGTGGTTGGGGATCCGGCTAAATCCGGCTCACTGTCATCCGTTGCTCGCCAAGCTTCGGATGGAGCGCTTCCGAGGTCGTCAGGCGATGCAGTTTCACTGTACGTCCGCCCACCTTCCAGGCTCAGCTTCTTCCGGTTCTGGCAACACACAAAGCCATGAACGTTTTCGAGCTCACACGGCGGATGATCGATATCGAGTCGATCACTCCCAATGAATATGAGATGGGTCTGTTCCTCGAGAGTCATCTCGGCGAGTTGGCCGCGCGATTCGGCGGAAGGGTCGAAAGAATGCCGGTCGAGGACCGTCGCTTCAACGTGCTCTGCACGTTCGGCGATCCGATCGTCACCATGTCGACGCACCAGGATACGGTTCCGCCGTTCATCCCGTCGCGCGAGGACGACACCGACATCTGGGGACGTGGCGCGTGCGACGTCAAGGGCATCATCGCGGCGATGATCTTCGCCGCCGAGCGGCTGCTTACGGTGGGAACCCGGAACTTCGGACTCCTATTCGTCGTGGGCGAAGAGCGCAACTCCGCCGGCGCCTATGAGGCCGCCAAGCATCCGCGCGGATCGAAGTTCCTGATCAACGGTGAGCCCACCGAGAACAGGCTTGCGCTCGGATCGAAGGGTGCCCTGCGCTACGAGTTGACCGCCACGGGACGCGCTTGCCACAGCGCCTATCCCGAACTCGGCGACTCGGCGCTGCTCAAGATGCTCGACGCGCTCGCCGCGATTCGCGGGATCGAGTTACCCGTCGATCCGATTCTCGGGCCGAGCACCTGCAATATCGGAACGTTGAAGGCGGGCCGCGCGCCGAACGTGATTCCCGATCAAGCGAAAGCCGAGGTGATGATTCGCCTCGTGTGCGATCCCGAAACGACCAAGCAGGCGGTCCAAGCGGCGTGCGCGGGGCTCGTCGAAGCGAAGGAAGTTCTCTGCATCCCGGCGGTACATCTCGAATCGGTGCCGGGAATCGAAACCACGGTTGTCGCTTACACCACCGACATTCCCGCGTTCGGCGGGAAGTGGGGCAAGCCTTTGCTCATGGGTCCGGGGACGATCCATGTCGCGCACACCGTGGACGAACGAATCCCCAAGAAGCAATTGCTCGCGGCCGTGGACCTCTACGAACACATGGTCAAGAGCTTGCTCCAATAGACCGGCCAACCAGCCGCGTTTCGTCAATCAACCAAACCAACAGCAGGAGTGTATGCATCCCAGTATTGAAGTAGGAGTTCTCGGCGCCACCGGAATGGTGGGCCAGCATTTCGTGAAGTTTCTTGCCGGTCACCCGTGGTTCAAGTTGACTTGGGTGGGCGCGAGCGACCGCTCGGCGGGCAAGAAATACAACGAAGCCACCTCGTGGCGCCTCGGCGGAACGATGCCCGAGGGCGTCGCGAATCTGACCGTCGAGGAGTGCAAGCCGGGCAATGCTCCGAAGCTCGTTTTCTCGGCGACCGATGCCTCGGTCGCCACCGAGATCGAGCAGACGTTCGCCAAGGCCGGACACTCGGTCGTATCGAACTCGCGGAACCATCGCATGGAAGCCGACGTGCCGCTGCTCGTGCCCGAGATCAATCCTGGACACTTGCAGGTACTCGCCGCGCAGAAGGCCAAGCGCGGATGGTCCGGGCAAATCGTGACGAATCCGAACTGCTCGACGATCGTGCTCACCATGGGGCTGGCACCGTTGAAGCCGTTCGGAATCCAGCGAACGATCGTGACGACTCTGCAGGCGATCTCGGGCGCCGGCTATCCGGGCGTGCCGTCGATGGACATCACCGCGAACGTGGTTCCCTACATCGGAATGGAAGAAGAAAAGATGGAGTGCGAGACGCAGAAAATTCTGGGCGAGTTCACCAATGGCTCGTTCCACGCGCACCCGATGGGTGTTTCCGCGCACTGCAATCGCGTGCCGGTGATCGACGGACACACGGTGACGATCAGCGTGGATCTCGCCTCCGATCCGAGTGAGGCAGACATGATCGATGCGTTCAATAACTATCGCAGCCTGCCGCAGGAGCGCAATCTGCCGAGCGCGCCCAAACAGCCGGTGATCTACATGACCGAGCGTGACCGTCCGCAACCGCGGCGCGATGTCGAACGCGAGAACGGCATGGCGGTGTTTACGGGCCGGCTCCGGAAGTGTCCGGTGCTCGACTACAAGTTCATCGCGCTCGGACACAACACGGTTCGCGGCGCGGCGGGCGCGGCTGTTCTCAACGCGGAACTGATGTATTCGGAAGGACTGTTGGGCTAGCCATGATCGTCATGAAGTTCGGCGGCTCGTCGGTCGAGTCCGCCGTTGCCATTGATCGAGTCGCGTCCATCGTGCGGGCGCGGCTCGACCGCAAGCCGGTGGTGGTGGTGTCGGCGATGGGCAAGACCACGAATCGCCTGCTCGCGATTGCCAACGCCGCCGTTGCCTCCGACAAAGAGGGCGCGCTCCGCCAACTCGAGGAGTTGAAGTCGTACACCCTCGCCGAGGGTGGATCGTGCGGCGGACGCGTCGAAGAGCACTTCCGCGAACTCGCCGATCTCGTCAGCGGACTCGCCGTCATCGGCGAACTCACCCCGCGCTCGATCGACGCGATCTCGGCGTTCGGCGAGCGGCTGTCGAGCATCATCGTCGCCGAGCGGTTCCGCATGCTGGGAATCGACGCGGTGCATGCCGATTCACGAGAATACGTCATCACGGACACTCGGCACACGCAAGCGGCCCCGCTCTATCCGGAGACCTACGAGCGGTTGGCGGCAAACCTGAAGCCAGTCGCGGAAAAGCAGGTGGTCGTGATGGGCGGCTTCATCGGTTCGACCAAAGCGGGAGTCACATCGACACTCGGCCGGGGCGGTTCCGATTTCTCCGCGTCGATCATCGGCGCGGGCATCGATGCCGAAGAGATCCAGATCTGGACCGATGTCGACGGCATGCTCACTTGTGATCCGCGGATTCTGCCGGCCGGGCATCGCGTTCGCGTGATCACGTTCGCCGAAGCGGCTGAACTCGCCTATTTCGGCGCGAAAGTGCTGCATCCTTCGACCGTGTTGCCGGCCGTCGAGAAGGACATTCCGGTGCTGATCCTGAACTCGCGCCGGCCGGAAGTGGATGGCACGCGCATCACCGCGCAATCGGTGCCGTGCCGCAACGTTTTCAAGGCGATTGCCTGCAAGCCGGAGATCGTCTCTGTCAACGTACGTTCGCTGCGTATGTTGATGGCGCATGGATTCCTGAGGCGGATCTTCGAGGTGTTCGATCGATACGAGACTTCGGTCGATATGATCGCGACTTCGGAAGTGAGCGTGTCGCTCACGATCGACAACACGAAGAACCTTGACTCCATCTCGAACGAACTCCGCGAATTCGCCGAGGTGAGCATCGAGCCCGAACAGGCGATCGTCTGCATGGTGGGCGAAGGCATCAACTCCACGCCGGGCATCGCGGGCCGCGTCTTCACCGCGCTCAACGGCACCAATATTCGTATGGTGAGCCAGGGAGCTTCCGCGTTGAACCTCAGTTTCGTGGTAAACGGTAAGGATCTCGTCCGCGCGGTGGAGGCTCTTCATGAGGAGTTCTTCTCCGACCCCGATCCGGACGTGTTCGAACCAAAACAATGAGACTCGCGATTGTCGGCTACGGAAAGATGGGGAAGATGATCGACGGCTTGGCGCAACAGGCCGGGATCGAGGTGGTGGCGCGCGCCGATATCGGCTGGGCTCCGGCGGATCTCGCCGCGGCACGGCCCGATGCGGCAATCGAGTTCTCGACGCCCGAGGCGGCGCTCGGGAATGTGGAGGCCATCGCCGCTCTCGGGATTCCGGTAGTGTGCGGAACCACCGGATGGTTCGCCGAACTGGATCGAGCCAAGGCGGCGATTGCCCAGCACGGCACCGCGCTCGTCTACAGCGCCAACTACTCGATCGGTGTGAACGTCTTTCAGCGGCTGGTGGCCGAAGCGGCCGCGCTCCTGAAAGACGAAACGCAATACGAGGCATGGGCGTGGGAGATCCATCACAGCGCGAAGAAAGACGCGCCCAGTGGGACTCTGCTGCAATTGGTGGGCGCGATGCGAAACGCCGGGTATGCGCGCACGGTGAGCGAAAGTTCCAATCGCGCTGGCGCGCATCCAGGTACGCACGAAATCGGATTCGATTCGGCCGCCGATACGATCACGCTGCGCCACACCGCGCGCAGCCGCGAGGGATTCGCGCGTGGGGCGATCAAGGCCGCGCAGTGGATCGTAGGACGCAAAGGCGTGCACGAATTCAGCGAAGTTTTGTTTGGAGGAGCAACATGTTCATAGGTTGCGGCACGGCGCTCGTTACGCCGTTCAAGAAGAATGGGAAGCTCGACGAACCCACCCTGCGGAAACTCGTCAAGCGGCAGATCCAGGCGGGAATCCACTTCCTGGTGCCCTGTGGCACCACCGGTGAAAGCCCCACGCTCGCGCATGCCGAGCATCTCCGCGTGGTCGAGATCACGCTCGAAGAGGCCAAGGGCAAGGTGCCGGTGCTCGCGGGCGCGGGTGGATACAACACCGCGGAAGTGATTGCGCTCGGGAAAGAGTTGCAGGCGATGGGGGCCGACGGACTTCTGTCGGTGACGCCCTACTACAACAAGCCGACGCAGGAAGGTTTGTATCAGCACTACCTCGCGCTCGCCAGAGCGGTGAAGAAGCTGCCGATCGTTGTCTATAGCGTGCAAGGCCGCACGGGCGTCAACGTCGAACCCTCGACGCTGAAGCGGCTCGCCGGAATTGACAACATCGTGGGCGTGAAGGAAGCCTCGGGCAACATCGGACAGATGGCGACTGTGCTCTACGAAGTCCCCGAATCGTTCAACGTGCTTTCGGGCGACGATTCGAACGCGATCGCGCTCGCCGCGCTCGGTGGGCGCGGAATCATCTCCGTTGTGTCGAACGAGATCCCCGCCGAGATGGCGAAACTCGCGCGAGCCTGTCTCGATGGTGATTTCGCCGCCGCGCGCGCGGTGCAGAAGAAGTTCCTGCCGCTGATGAATGTGAACTTCATCGAGTCGAATCCGATCCCGGTCAAGGCCGCGATGGCGATGATGGGCTTGCTCGAGCCGAGTTGGCGGTTGCCGCTGGTACCGCCGAGCGCGGCAAGCGAAGCCAAGATCCGCCAGGTTCTCCAAGAAGCAGGATTGATCCAGTAAGCGAATGCAACAAGAAATCGAATCACTGTTCGACAACAAGCCGGACCAGTACACCGAAGCGCACTTCGGCTTGTTTGCCCGTTTCAAGGATGCGCTCAACGCGGGCGAGATCCGTTCGGCCGAGCCCGATCCAGCGAGCCCGACGGGATGGCGCGTGAATGCCTGGGTGAAGAAGGGAATCCTGCTCGGATTCCGCCTCGGCGCGATCGTCGATATGTCGATCGACACGCAACGCCAGCCGCTCTTCGACAAGGCGACGTACCCGGTGAAGCAGTTCACCATCGCAAGCGGCGTGCGCATCGTGCCCGGTGGATCGTCGATCCGCGACGGCTGCTACGTGGGCAAGGGTGTCACCTGCATGCCGCCGATGTACATCAACGTGGGTGCGTACGTGGGCGACGGGACGATGGTCGATTCGCACGCGCTGATCGGAAGCTGCGCGCAGATCGGCCAGCGATGCCACGTGTCCGCCGCGGCGCAAATCGGCGGCGTTCTCGAACCGGTCGGGGCGATGCCCGTGATCATCGAGGACGATGTGCTCGTCGGCGGTAACACCGGCGTCTACGAAGGCACGATCGTGAAGAAGCGCGCCGTGCTCGGCACTGGCGTGATCCTGAATCGCTCGACACCGGTCTACGATATCGTGCGCGGCGAGGTCCACTCGGCGACGGACGATCAGCCATTGGTGATTCCGGAAGAGGCGGTCGTGGTGGCTGGCTCGCGCGCGATTTCAAGGGGCAAAGGGAAGGAGTGGGGACTGTCGCTCTACACGCCGGTGATCGTGAAGTACCGGGACTCGAAGACGGATGCGAAGGTCCAGTTGGAGGATCTGCTGCGGTAGTTCAGTCCGGCGCGCGCGCCCGTCGCCGCTTGCCCGCGAATCTCGACACCGTACGTTCGAAGCCGGGCGAAGTATCGGTTCCCTCCGGCGCGCCGGCATCCATGACGAACGCTCACCACCCTATGTCGATTCTAACCTTGGCCTCCATGGTATAGTGGCCAGACAATACTGGTCCGTCTAGCCCGGAGCGGCAAGCGGACGAAGCGGGCTTGCCCGTCGCGGGGCGCGCCGCCACAATTTGCGATTCACGAAGCCACAACAGGAGGTGTCGATGGCGCAATCCTCATTTCGCCCGCCGCCGCCGCCGGCGGAAATCGAAGCGGCGCTCGTCGAAGCGCGAGACCTCGCGGTTTGGTGGGAGCGTTCTGAGAAAAGGATGCTGTCGCGAGCCGCTGGGTTCGATTCGTTCGAACTTCTCCCCGCCGCGCCCGAAGCCGGATTGAAGCCCACCATCGGATTCTTCGCGGACGCGTCCGTTGGCGGAAAGCCGGTCCCGGTGATGGGCCAGGTGACCGATGCTTTTTTCGACCGGCCGATGGTCAGGGCCGCCGACAAGAAGGAAGCGCCGGAGAGGTTTCGTGCCCAGGCGCAGGAGTTCGCGCTCCACTATTGGCTGCGCAATCAAGTGGACGTGCTGCCAGAGCCGCTCCCCGAACTCGGACGTCCCGCGCTGCCTCCGTATCTCGAACTATTCAGTTGGTCCCCTTCACTCGATTTGGAATTGCAAGGCGTCAATCACGTCCAGAAGTCGTTCAAGACCGCCTCCGGTGAACTCGGGACCTTCCCGGAATCGGAAGCGCTCCGGATCGTTGATCTTCGGCAATTGGGTCCGAGATACAAATGGGTACAGCTCAACCGGCAACTGCTCTCCTTCGATCTCACGCTCACCGCCGGAAGCCAACTCAGCCTGATAATTCCGCTGCGGCGGACCGTTCCGGTGGTAATGGACGCGCAGCTTGCCATCAACCGGACCCACCCCGCGCCGGGCGTTTTGGGCGAGTATGGCGTGGGGTTCGCCAGGATCGCATGTCCCGCCGGCTTGCTCCGCTTCGGTCCGGACAAGGACCAGCCTGGACTCGATCTTCAGTTCCTGCGGATACTCGACAGCGGTGAGATCCGGCTCCGATCGGTGACCATCGTCGCGGTTCCGGCCAAGCTGCTGGACGTGTCGTGGAACCCGCTGCGATGGTCGCTCGGGGCGGTCGACTTCTTCTCTCTCGGGATGACGCGTGCGATCACGCGGCCGGTTCGCGAGGCGCTAGATCAACTGCCCGGGGTGCCGCTCGATCTGTTGAAGGCGCTGTCTGATTTGCCCGCTGGTTCCAAGCGCGAGTTCCTCCAGGAGATCCTGGCCCAAGAAGCTTCGCGCAATCTGCGGACACTGCTGGCCACGCGACAAGTCTGGATGACGGGAAGCGACTGGTTGAACCCGTTGTCTCTTCCGCCGTGGATTCACGCGGGCGGCCCGCCACAACCGCCGGTGCCGGATCTGGAGGGGGTAACGGCATGAGGACGGCATTGACAGACCATGACAAGGCGATACTCGCTAACGTCGATATGGCGATCCGGCAAGGCCGTGAGTTGAATCGGTGGTGGCAAGGCAACAAGAGCGCGGTGACGCGCATTCCGTTCATGCGCCAGTTGCACAATCCGCCCGAGTGGAACTTCGGATTCCTCGAGAACGCGGTGACGAGTGCCGGAAGCTTGCCGGTGGCCGGCGTGAGTCAGTGCCAGCTCTACAGTTCTCCCGAGGGCCCCGGAGCCCTGGTGACGAAGCCGGACATCGAGTTCGTGAGCCGGCAGGCGCGCGAGTTCATGATGCGCCACTTCATGCGCCTGACCTCGGCAAAGAATCCCGCCGTCGCGGAAGGCGAACCTGCGTTGCCGAAAGCCCGGCCCGGCGCTGCCGCGGCAAAGCGCCACGGCTGGGGATATCAGCAGGTTCTTTACAAGCTGGCCAAGAACGGGCGGATCGGAAAGTTCCCCGAAGACCAACAGACCCAGATCGTCGATCTGCGGGACATCGGACCGGTCTACGACTGGATCGTCTTCCAGGTGCGGATTTTCGGCTTCGACATCACGGTGGATCTCTCCCCTGGAGACGGACCGAAACTGCAAGTCAGCACCGAACAGCCCGTCTATACCGTGCTGACTCCGGAGTTCGTCGTCGAGAATCCGAAGGACGGCATCCGCCGCGCCAAGGACGGCGTTGTGGCCAGTTACGGCTACGGATATTCGGTTGTCCCCGACACAACCAGGCAGAGCATCATCGCGGCATTGCCCAGTTCGATCGACAACACACTCGAGACATTGCGTCTCGATGTTCACGAAGATGGCCGGATTTGGGCCTGCATGGACTTCATCACGCCTCAACCCGCGCGGATTCTGAACCTCGATCCTGTGTCGCTTGGATTTCGCGTCGCGGACTTTTTCTCATTCGGCGCCGCCTCCCGCGTCCTCGCGCCCGTGAAGAAGACCTTGACTGAACTCGTTCCCAGCCCCGATCCAGTCTATGCCGGTATCAGCCTGCTCAACGCCGCCACAGCCAATGCCGCATCGGATTATCTGTCGATCGACAAGCGTCACCTGTTCATGAAGCTCATGGCACTGCACTACACCGACGTCTACGACATGTACAACCTATCGGCTTCGCATTTCCGGCAGATCGACGATTGGACCGATAAGGCGTCGCTGCCCGAATGGGCACGATTCGGAACCTTTACTCCGGGAGAGCCATCATGAGTGAAAAGACACACGCGGTCGTGCTGTCGGGTTGTGGTTCGAGTTCCACTTCGACTTACGAAATCGGGGCGATGCGAGCCCTGCTCGAGAAGGGCTGTGTGCATACGGGAGGCAAGCCGCTCGATCCCGCTGTTTTTGCGGGAAGCGGGTTTGGCGCGGTGCACGCCGCCGTGATGGCGGGCCTGATGGGAGGCGATGCGGCTGGGTCGCTGCGATATCTCGAAACGCTCTGGCTCGACACGTTCTGCGCGGCGGGAAGCCGTCCGAACGGGATCTATCGCCTGCGCGGGCTCGGCCTTCTCGACCCCACGGCTTGGTTGAATCCGTTTCGCGTGGCCACGGACGCGGCCGGAGATTTCGTCTACCTCGCTGGCAATCTCGCCGAGCGGGTCCAGGCGTTTCTCGGTTCCGATCAAGGCGGACTGACGCAACGTATCCTCAGTATTCCCGACCTGACGCCGCTCTTCGATATGACGCGGCTGCGGGAGAATCTGCGGAAGCACGTCGATCTTGCCAAGCTGCGCGCCACCAACAAGGAGTTGCTCGTGATCGCGTCGGACTGGAACGCGGGTCTGCCGTGCGTGTTCCGCAAACGCGACTTCACCGATGATCGCGGGCACGACATCCTGCAGGCCTCGGCGGCGTTCCTTCTCGCGTTTCCGTTCGTCGAAATCGATGGGAAGCCGTACGGCGGCGCGCCAGGTACGATGGCGACTCCGGTGACGCCGGTCATTGCCCAATCGGCCGATCCAGCGAAGCTGGTGATCCACGTGGTGTTTCTCGATCCGCACGTCGCCAATCTGCCAGTTCCTCCCATGTCGAGCGCGCTCGATGGCCTCGGGCACTACTTCAGCATGAACGAGGAATTGAACGTCCACTCGAAGTTCAACTGGTTCTCCCAGCCGGACGCGCAAGCGCCTACCGCGGCGCCGCCCGGCTGGGGAAGCGTTCTCCAACAAAAGCCCGTGGAAATCCACTGGTACCGGCCCCGGGCGCCGCAAGTGAACTGGTTCCAGTTCGCTACTTTCGATCCGGACCTCACGCGCGGCTTCATCAAAGCCGGCTATGAAGACACGCTGGCGCACGATTGCCGGCAGCAAGGGTGCATCGTTCCATGAAACTAGCCAATCCGGTCCATGGGATCGTCCTTTCGGGAGGCGGAGCTTTCGGCGCCTACGAAGTGGGCGTATTGAAGGCTCTTCTCGAGGACGGCACGATCGACCCGGCGGTGTTCTCCGGAACTTCAGTGGGCGCTTATTCCGCGGCGATCATGTGCCAGGGGGGCGGAGGCAAGGAGGCCGCGGCGAAACTCGAGAAAGTGTGGCTCGAAAACGTGGCGGAGACTTCCGCCCGTATGGGCAATGGCGTCTACCGCGTGCGCCTCAACCCGATCGACTTCTTCAATCCACGTGCGTGGATGGGCGGACCCCTCGAGCCCATGCGCGGCGTTTTATCCGACGCCGCATTCTTTCTGAAGCTCGGCGCCCAGAAGGCGGGTGAGTTCGTGGTTTCGAAGGAACCGCTCGGCCGCCGGTTCCTCGACCTGATCGACATCTCCGCCTTCGTATCGATCGAGCCGTTTCACAAGCTCCTCACCGATACGGTGGACCTGGCTGCCATCCGCAATTCGGGCAAGAAGATCCGGATCACCGCCACCAAATGGGACCTCGCCGGACTCAGTGTCGATCCCGCCGAAGTCTTCCGGAACGCGCACATGACCGCCGAAGACGGGTTGAAGGTGATTCTGGCATCCGCAGCCATTCCGATGCTCTTTCCGCCCGCTCAACTGAACCCTCATTGGTATGTGGACGGTGGACTGGCCGCCAACACACCTGTCACTCCAGCCGTGGAGGCCGGAGCCAACATCGTCCACGTGATCGACCTCCAGGCCGAGATGCACGAATTGACGATCGAGGATCTGGACAGTACCTACGAGGCGCTTGCGCGCTCAGCGAACATCGCTGTCAGCGCGGCCGTGCGGCGCGAGATCCAGCAGGTCAGCCAGCGGAACGCCGAGCTCCGCGCGGCAGGCGCTGGCGCTGGCGCTGGCTACCGCGAGATTCATCGCTATCACCCGAAAACTCCGCTCGGGAGCTTCCGCCAAGTGCTCGATTTCGACAAGGCGTTTCTCGAAAAGCTCATCGCGCGGGGATATGCCGACGCCAAGGCCCATGAATGCGCCGCCAGTCATTGCGCGCTTTGATCCGGGCCGGTTTCAGAATTGCAGCCGCAGGTTGTACTGAACTTCGCGTCCGCGATTTGCCTGATTGGTGCTTCTTCCGAAGTTGCTGCCCAAGCCCACTGCCGGATCGTTCCACATGAACGCATTCGGCGCGTTGTATGCCTCGAGCCGCAGTTCGAGCTTGAACCGTTCCGTCAGCCGGAAGGTCTTGGCGAGCGTCGCGTCGAGGTTCCAGAACTTCGGACCGCGGATGTCGTCGTACTGGAGAGGATTCACTCGGGGTGTGAAAGCTTCCGCCAGTTCGAAGGCGGTCGTGTTGAACCACGCGCGTGGACCAGGATTGTCGATACGCGGATCGCCCACCATCTTGAAGTTGCCGAACCGCAGGAACGTCCCTGAGTTGTACGACATCAGCCCGTGGACGGACCAGCCTCCGAGAATCGCGTCCGTCGCGCGGTGCGCGCTCGCGCCGAAGCGCCGGCCCCGTCCGTACGGAAGATCGAACGAGCCCGAGAGGTTGGCGCGATGGCGCGGGTTGGTCGTGGGAATCCAGGACCATTGCCGATCGTACTCGTGATCGCCATTGAAGAAGCCCTCGGTGCGCTCGTGGTTCATGTTGTAGCTGAACAGGAAGCTCGCGCCCGATCGATAGGTCCGCTGGACGCGGAGCTGGAGCGCTTGATAGCGGTTCCGCGGGCCGGGTGTTCCGGTTTCGGTCAGCCCACCATATTGCGGATACGGACGCAGCAGACTGCCGCGGCTCACCACGGTGGGCGCGCGCTGCGATCCCGGGAACTGGGCGAGCGGAAGGATGTTGTAGAACGGGTTCGGAACGTTCACGTTCAACTGCGTCTTGTACTGATAGCTCAGGCGGGGATCGGTGAGATTCAGTTGGCGCGAAAACGGCAGGTTTCGCCCGAGGTTGAAGAAGTACGTCGAGTCGAGTTTGAAGTTCGCGGGAAGCTGGCGTTGAACGGTCACGTTGATCCGGTCGTTCACCTGCGCGTTGAAGCGCTGATAATCCCAGGACGCCGCGTTACCGAGATTGGTCGCCTCGCCGAAGCCCTTGCCAACGGCGGGCTGGAGCGGATTCACGCCGGGCGGAAACGGCCGCGACAGGATCGCCTGCGGACGGCCCTCGGTGGTGCCGAGGGTCGCTGTTGACGCCGAGTATCCGGGGAAGTTGATCCGCTCGATCGTCAGCGTCTGCAGATTCGGCGGCACGAC
>CADECY010000168.1:0-3916 GCA_902825945.1 uncultured Acidobacteriota bacterium | reverse complement strand
TCGAGGTAGCGCGAATAGCGGTTCTCCGCGTCGGCCGGCGGAGTCGAGTATTCGTAGCGAAGCCCGAGGTTGAGCGTCAGCCGGCGGGTGATCTTGAAGTCGTCGTGCAGGAACGCTCCGTAGAAGTCCATCGCGATCGCCTGCGGAGCCACGAATCGCGCCGCGCTCGACGAATCGAGCGCCCCCAGCAGGAACGTGGCGTACGTGTCACCCGAACTGCGCGTGTCCGTGTTGATGAACGTGGCCGCGGTGAGTCCAGCGGGAAAATTGAAGGTCATCAGATTCGGAAAGACACCGTCCGAGCGCGACCGCCGCGTCTCGCCGCCGTACTTGACGTAGTGCTTGCCGAGCATCTGGCTCGCCTTCGCCGAGAAGTTGTAGCTGCGCGGATGCTGGATCCAATAGCTCGACTTCCCGAGATTGTTGTTGGCGAACGTGAGGTTCGGGTAGTAGATGGCGGGAATCCCATCGAGGTAGGGCTGGAACCAGCCGTCGGACCAGAACGCCGCCAGCCCCTTCTCGCCCACGGCGGCCGAGGGCGCGTTGTAGTCATCCTCGAGCGATGCGTAGCTGCCGCGGAAGTTGATCACCGTTCGCGCGCTGTGCGTGTAGACGGCGTCCGCCGCGATGTTGCGCGAATTCATGATGCCGCCGTTGTCGTTCGGCATGGCGGGCGAATTGTTTGGCGTGTAGTTGCCCTGATCGAGGTTCGTCTTCAACTGCGAGTAGCGCGCGAAGAACTTCCACTTGTCGTTCAGGTTCCAATCGGTGCGGTTGTTGAAGTTCCAGTTCTCGAGCAGCCACGTGTAGTTGGTGCGGAAATTGTTGACGCCCGTGACGTTGTCGCCCGCGCCGTTCGGACCCCAGATATCCTTCATGAACAGCGCCGCCGTGGGGTCGATGCGCGATGGCGGAATCACGTTGCCCGGAAAAGGCTGGCGCGTGCCCGTGTTGTTCGCGGTGTTGAGACGCGAGGTCCAGGGATCGTAAATCGCGCGCAGTCCGTTGAACTGGTTCAGCGACTGCGAAAAGTCTCCCGTGCGCTCGAGATCGGTCGGCATGGTGCGAGCCGTGTTGCGCGGCTCGCGTGTCCGCCACATCTCGTAGCTCGAAAACGAGAAGAGCTTGTTCTTGCGAATCGGACCGCCGATCGTGCCGCCGCCGATATGATTCCGGATCAGGTTCGGCACGCGCGGCCGCGTCGCCGAGTTGGTGACGGCGTTGAACGCAGGGTTCCGGCCGAAATAGTACGCCGTGCCGTGGATGTCGTTCGTGCCGGACTTGATCGACAGGCTCAGCACGCCGCCCGCCGAATGTCCGAACTCGGCGTCGACGGAATTCTGCTGTACCGAGAACTCCTGCACCGCGTCCATCGGCGGCGCGTAGCTGCCCTTCTGATTCAACTGCAGCGGCGCTCCATCGAGGAGCAGATCGTTCTTGCGATTCGTCGATCCGCCCACGTCGATCGAACTCGACGACCACATGAAGAACGGATTCCGCTCGGCGCCGTAGCGGTTCACCACCGCCGGATCGAGCAGTGCCAGCGTGAACGGATTCCGCTGTTTCACCGGAAGCTCGCTCAGCATCTTCCGGTCGATCGTCAGCTCTCGGGTCGACGAGTTGAACTGGAGTTGCGGCGCCGTATCGGTCACCGTGATCGAATCGGCCACCTGCCCAGGGTTCAGCGACAGATTCACGGTCACGTCCGCGCGAGTCTGCACGAGCACGCCCGCTCGCTGCGCGCGGGAGAATCCGGCGAACTCGGCGCTGATCGTGTAGGTGCCGGGCTCGACGAAGTCGAACAGGTAGTTGCCGGTCGCGCCAGTCGCGCGCGAGACCTCGATGCCGGTGTTCTGATTCCGCAGTACGACCTTCGCGTTCGGCAGCGCCGATTGCGTGGCGTCGGTGACCACTCCCTGGACCTTGGCGCGATAATCCTGCGCGAATAGCAGCGTGGTTGAAACAGGGAACAAAAAGAACGAGACGATCGATTTCACTTCGTTGGACCCGCTTCACAATCTAGCATTGCGGCGTCTGATGATGCCCCGCCGCCCGCCAATCCAGCGAGAATAGCAATGAGCGAAACACCCGTGGCCATTCCCTCGTGGTCGGCCGCACCCGTGAGAGGCGTTTTGACGGCACCGGCGAATCCGAAGATCTACCACATCACTCACATCGACAACCTGCCAGGGTTGGTGGATGGTGCCTTGTGGTCGGACGCCGAGCGCCTTCGGCGAGAGGTTCCGTGCACCCTCGTCGGCATGAGCGAAATCAAACGGAGGCGGATCGAGGAGCTCGACGTCGAATGCCACGCTGGGACGCGTGTGGGTGAGTACGTTCCGTTCTACTTCTGCCCTCGTTCGATCATGCTCTATCTGCTGCACCGTGGTAACAGTCTGGGCCTGACGTATTCCGGCGGCCAAGAGCCGATCGTGCACCTCCGCGCGGACCTGCGCGCTGTCGTTGATTGGGCGGACGCCGGGGGGAGGCGCTATGCGTTCACAAAGGGGAACGCGGGCGCTCGCTACACGGAGTTCTTCCACGAAATCAGCCGGATCGGCGAGCTGAACTGGGAGGCAATCGCTGCGGCGGATTGGCGGGATCCCAGCATCAAGGAAGGCAAGCAAGCCGAGTTCTTGATCGAGCGGGCTGTCCCCTGGGAACTGGTGGAACTCGTCGGCGTGATCAGTGAACGCCACGCGGAGCAGGTGACTGCGGCGATTCGCCGCGCGGCTTACCAGCCGAAGGTAGAGGTGATGCCAGCGTGGTACTACTAGTGAGAGCGTGAACATGCTGCACTTGCTGAGCGGAGACATCCTGCAAGCGAACGCCGAGGCGCTGGTCAACACAGTCAATTGCGTCGGCGTAATGGGCCGTGGCATCGCGCTGCAGTTCCGGAAAGCGTTCCCGGAGAACTTCAAGGTTTACGAAACTGCCTGCTCGCGCAAGGAGGTTCGGCCCGGCCGGATGCTGACCTTCGATACCGGACTCCTCACGCGACCGCGCTACGTGATCAACTTCCCTACGAAGCGCCACTGGCGGGGCAAGAGCCGGATCGAGGACATCGACTCGGGACTGGAAGCACTCGTGCGAGAGGTCCGCGAGCGGGGCATCGCGTCAATCGCTGTCCCGCCGTTGGGTTGCGGCCTCGGCGGACTGGATTGGAGCGACGTTCGCCCCCGGATCATGAAGGCGTTCGAGGGGCTGCCGGATGTGGAGGTGTTCGTGTTTGGTCCGTCTGGCGCGCCAGCCCCGGAGGAGATGATCAAGCGCGGCGATATACCTTCGATGACTCCGGGCCGGGCGGCCCTCATCGAGCTCATGGTTCGCTACCGCGAAGCGGTGCTCGATCCGTTCGTCTCCCTTCTGGAGATCCATAAGCTCATGTACCTGATGCAGGAGGCTGGCGAACCGCTTCGGTTGAAATTCGAGAAAGGCGTGTACGGACTCTACGCGAAGAACCTGCGGCACGTCTTGAACGAATTGGAAGGGCACTTCTTGACCGGCTACGGCGATGCCGCGGACAAGCCGGAACTGCCAATCGAATTGCTGGCGAATGCCCGCGACGCGGCTGGCAAGCTGTTGGCCGGCCATCCTGAGACACGGGCTCGGTTTGACCGCGTTGCGTCCCTGATTCATGGCTTCGAGACCGCCCACGGGATGGAACTCCTGAGCACGGTCCATTGGGTCGCTACGCGGGAAGGCGCGTGCGGACCCGAAGAAGCAATCGCGAAAACCCACGCCTGGAATCAGCGCAAGCGGATTTTCGACGACCGGCAGGTCCGCCTCGCTTGGCGTGTCTTGGAGGAGCAGGGTTGGCTGGAGCCCTGCGGCGGGAGACACCTAGCCATCCCCTCCCGCTACTAGTGTCTACTCGCAATAGTACATTTCTGTATTAGAATGTTTGGGAGATGCC
>CADECY010000167.1:1752-17427 GCA_902825945.1 uncultured Acidobacteriota bacterium | reverse complement strand
GTGCTCGGAACCGCCGCCTACATGTCGCCTGAGCAGGCCGAAGGCCGCACGGTCAATGCCCAATCTGATATCTTTCCGTTCGGTCCCGTGCTGTACGAAATGGTCACCGGACAGCTCGCGTTCCGGCGCGACACGCCGATGGCGACGCTGATCGCTGTCGTAAAAGAAGAGCCGAAAGCGGTCCGGCAAGCCGCACCCGCCGGGCCGAAGGCGTTGGAGAACCTGATCGGCGCGTGCATGCGCAAGGAACTGGACCGGCGCGCCGGGAGCATCAGCGAGGTCAAGTCGAGTCTCGAAGCCCTGAGGGAGGGACTGAAGCCCCAAGCCCGGCCTGCGTGGATGCTGCCCGCGGCGGCGGCTGGCTTGGCTGCGGCCATCGGAGGGGCGGGATGGATGATCAACAGCCACAGGGCCCCCGAGCCGGTGGCGTCCACGCCGCCGATTGTGCTGACCAGCTATCCGGGTGAGGAAAGGGAGCCCGCCCTGTCGCCCGATGGCAAGCGCGTCGTGTTTTCGTGGAACGGGGAGAAAGAAGACAACTTCGACATTTACGTGAAGCCGGTTGACGCGGGTGAGCCCGTTCGACTCACCACCGATCCCGCCCCCGATGGAGCGCCCGTGTGGTCGCCCGACGGCAATTTCATCGCGTTTCGGCGCCTTACTGGCGACAAGGGTGGATTCTACGTCGTGCCCGCGGCCGGGGGCCCGGAACGCAAGGTCGCGGACATACCCACATTACCGTCACACCGGGGCTGGCCGGATCTCGATTGGGCGCCGGATGGCAAATCACTGATCGTGGTCGATACATCGTCCACACCGGCGGGGCTCGCCTCGGTCTCGTTGGCGACCGGCGAAAAGAGGATTCTGACGGTCCCTCCCGTCAAGTCGTTCGGCGACGGGCGGCCAAGGGTATCGCCCGATGGGAAGTTGCTCGCCTTCTTCCGCTCCTCCCACGCGTCGGTTGGCGATTGGTACCTGGCACCCCTTGGCTCGGAATCGCCGTCTGAACCCAAACGCCTGACGCACTTCAATGCCTCGACCGGAGCAGGAGGAGCGTGGAATTCCTCGAGCCACACTGCTCATTAGCCGCTTTTCGGGAACCGAACGCATCTGGCGCGTTCCACTCGCAGGCGAGCCCCGATTGGCGGCGGAGTTCTCGGAAGGCGACGGTAGTCCCTCCATCGCCCGGCACGGCGGACGGTTGGTGTTCCGGCGCGGCTACTCCGATTCGAACCTTTGGCGGGCCAGCCTGAAAGAGCCGCTGTCGCCACCGGTTCGCCTCATCGCGTCCACCCGCGATGACGCTCAAGCGGACTACTCGGAGGACGGGTCCCGGCTCGTCTTTGTTTCATCGCGTTCCGGAACGCGGGAAATTTGGACCGCCAACGCCGACGGATCCAATCCCGTGCAGATCACAACCGGGGGGGCGGGCCCGGCCGCCCCCAGGTGGTCGCCGGACGGCAAACGGATCGCGTTCGCGAAACGGCCGGGCGGCAACGCGGATGTCTACGTTGTGGATGCCAGCGGCGGCGCTCCTCGCCGGCTGACGACAGACCCAGGTAGCGACGCGAGCGCGTACTGGTCCCGTGACGGAAAGTGGGTCTACTTCTCTTCCAACCGGACGGGCCGACACGAAGTTTGGAAGGTCCCGGCCGATGGTGGCGCGCCCGAAGTTCAACTCACCCGGAACGGCGGTTGGCGCAGCCACGAGTCAAAGGACGGCGGAACGCTTTACTTCCAGAAGTACGATTTCGCTGGCCTTTGGCGCATGCCCGTTGAGGGCGGTGCGGAGACGAAAGTGACGGACCTGCCTCCCACTTCGACATGGTATCCGATGGATACGGTGTCCTATCGGATTGCAGGCTCCGCCGGAGAGGAGCCGACTCTTCGCCGGATCGACCACTCGACCGGCAGGGAAACCGTGGTCCGAAAGCTTCCGCTAGAAGCGATCGTTGCTCTCTACAACTTCTGCGTCTCACCGGGCGGCGAGTTCGTGGTTTTCCCGAGGCTGGACAATGCCATCTCCGACCTGATGCTGGTCGAGAACTTCCGATAATCGCCCCCTACCCCCCGGACCTCCGCGACCAGTCGCCCCCCCTTTCGCAATCGCACGCGGACCTCATCGCCCGCCGCGCCGTGCTCCGCATCGCGGAGCACGTGCCCGCGCGCATCCTGTAGGATCGCGTATCCCCGCTCGAGCAGGTTCAGAGTTCAGAGGACTCAGGTGCCGCCATCGATGGCGACAGCGGCAAGATGCAACGCCTGCGCGCGGAAGAGGAGGCCAGTGACGCGCCGCCGGGCACCGTACCTTGGCGGCCGCCGCGGCAGGAACTCGAAGCGTTGCGCCGTTTGCGACCCCGGTAGTGGTCGACTCGATACGGGCACAACCGGGTCATTGTCGTGAGATCCGAAGCGACGGGCTGCATCAGAGCAGTTGAGCGAGAGATTCAACGCTGATTGATCGCACAAGAGCGACTTCGGTCAGGATTCCGTGAAGCGTACCCGCCTTCAGCGGATTGTGCAGCGGAATGGTGACGCCATGAGCCGGTGGTCCCGGATGCTCGAGCCGGACATGGCTTCCCTTCCGCCGGACTATCGAATATCCGGCCTGCTGCAGCGTGCGGATCAGCCGGTCGCCGGACACGCCTCGCGGCAATTTCATGCGGCTTCCAGGGGAATCAACTCGTCCTTGACGTAGTGCATCTGCACAAGCCGCGGGCGATTCGTGGCGTCTTCGAAATGCAGCGAAACGGCCTCGATCACGTTGGCCCGCAGTTCCTCCCAGCTTTCACCTTCGGTGAAAATGCCTTGGCCCAGTGCGCGAGCGTACAAACCACCTTCCTCCGCGTCGCGAATCTCGAAGATTAGCTCCATGGGTCTAGAATACCCGAACGCGCCGGCGGCCGGACGGTTTCCGAAGACTGTTCTGTGGCTGCGTGACCTGCACCCGGTCAAGTCAGCGGTAATGAATACACATCAGGCCTCGGAAGACTGAGCCGCCAGACCTCGTGGCCGGCATTACGCCGTGCCAAGGGAAATCGGGGTTCAACGCGGAAACCGGCCGACGCCTGAACAGTCCCTGCGCGTTTCGCGCTCGCGGCACAGCTACTCGCTTTCGACGTCCCGGACCTCAGCCAACAACCGTCCCTTCCGCAGCTGCACCCGGACCTCATCCCCTACCGCGGCCCCCCCGGCGTCGCTCACGACATGGCCCCGGGCATCCTGCACGATCGCATATCCGCGTTCGAGTACGTTCAACGGGCTGAGCGCGGCAAGTGAGGCAGCCAAGGGATCGAGCCGGCGGCGTTCCTGAACCAGCCGCGTCTCGACGGCGCGGCGCAGCGAGTTCTCCGCCGCCGTCAGGCGTTTCTGGAAATCCGCCAGCCGCGCGCGAGGATCCTGGCGGTGCAGGCGCTGATCGAGCACCGTCAGGCGCGCCCGCAACCGCGCCACCCGATCGCGCATGGACTGCCGGGCACGGAACTCCATCTCGTCGACGCGCTGTGCGGCACGCCCCAGCCTGCGGTGCAATAGCGCGGCTTCGCGTTCGGTACCGGCGGCTTGCACACGGGCTCGCAAACGCGACAGCAGGAACTGGATCGCGCGCACCGCCCTCTGCTCGGCCGCGCCGATCCGCTCGATCAGATCCGCGCGATTCATCACCGCCAACTCCGCCGCCGCCGATGGAGTGGGTGCGCGGAGATCAGCCACGAAATCCGCGATCGTGAAGTCGGTCTCGTGGCCGACGGCGCTGATCACGGGAACCGAACAGCCCGCGATCGAGCGGGCGACCGCCTCTTCATTGAAGGTCCAGAGATCCTCGAACGACCCGCCGCCGCGGCCGACGATCACCAGATCCGCCCAGCCCGATTCGCTGAAGTACTCGACGCCTTCCACCACCGCTTCGATCGACCCCTGCCCCTGTACCAGCGCCGGATAGAGCCGGACATGCAGGCCGGGAAAGCGCCGGTCGAGGACGCGGATCATGTCCTGAATCACGGCGCCCGAAGGCGACGTCACGATCCCGATTCGCCGCGGATACTTCGGCAGTTCGCGCTTCCGGGCCGCGTCGAAAAGACCCTCCGCCTCGAGCTTCGCCTTCAACTGTTCGAAAGCGAGTTGGAGTTCGCCGAATCCTTTCGGTTGCAGCGCCTCCACCAGCAACTGGTATTCACCGCGCGGCTCATACACATCCACGCGCCCACGCGCGATCACCTGAATTCCCTCCTGGGGCTTGAACCGCAGGAACCGCACGGCGGACTTGAAGCACGCGCACTTGATCTGGGCGCCTGAGTCCTTCAGCGTAAAGTAGATGTGCCCGCTCGCCGCCGGCTTGACGCCCGAGATCTCGCCCGAAACCCAAACGTCATCGAAGGCCCGCGCGAGCTGTCCCCGGATCTCGGAAGTGAGTTGGGAAACGGTGCGGACGTTGCGGGTCCACTGAAAGCTGATTTGGCTCATAAGTTATTTCGATAGACGGCGGGGACCGCAATCTCTTATCCTGACACTGAACGCGCCGGCCGCGCTGCCGGAGTGCCTTCCAAGGAGGATTCCTCTTGACCCCGAAAGACGTTCTCGCCTACGCCAAAGACAAGGGCGCTCGCCAACTCGATCTCCGCTTCATCGACCTGCCGGGCGTTTGGCAGCATGTCTCCTATCCGATCGGACAGCTCGAGGAGTCGAGCTTCGAGGACGGCTTCGGCATCGACGGCTCGTCGATCCGCGGCTGGGCGGCCATCAACGAGAGCGACATGCTGCTGATCCCGGATCCGAAGACCGCGATGATGGACCCGTTCTTCGACGTGCCGACACTGGTCATGACCGGCAACGTGATCGACCCGATCACACGTCAGAAGTATGAGCGCGATCCGCGCTGGATCGCACAGAAGGCCGAGAAGTACCTGCTCTCGACGGGCGCGGGCGATACCGCATATTTCGGCGCCGAAGCCGAGTTCTTCATCTTCGATAACGTCAGCTTCGATTCGGGCGCCAACGAGGCCTTCTATCATGTCGACGCCGAGGAAGGCCGCTGGAATTCGGGCCGGCGCGAAAACAACCTCGGTTACCGCCCCAGATACAAGGAGGGCTACTTCCCCGTTCCGCCGACCGACCATCACCAGGACCTGCGCGCCGAGATGGTCGAGACGATGATCGAGTGCGGGCTCGAGATCGAGTGCCATCACCACGAGGTGGCAACCGCCGGCCAATGCGAGATCGATCAGCGTTTCAACACGCTCGTGAAGTCGGCCGACAACATGATGCTCTACAAGTACATCGTGCGGAACGTCGCCAATCAGTATGGGCGCAGCGTGACGTTCATGCCGAAGCCTCTTTACGGCGACAACGGCAGCGGCATGCACACCCACCAGTCAATTTGGAAGGGCGGCAATCCGCTTTTTGCGGGTGACGGATACGCGGGTCTGAGCCAAATGGCACTGCACTACATCGGCGGGTTGCTCAAACACGCCCGCGCCCTCTCGGCGATCATCGCACCGACGACGAATAGCTACAAGCGGCTGGTGCCGGGTTATGAGGCTCCGGTCAATCTCGCCTATTCGAGGCGCAACCGCTCGGCTGCTGTCCGGATTCCGATGTATTCGTCGAACCCCAAAGCGAAACGCGTCGAATTCCGCCCACCGGACCCGTCCTGCAATCCCTATCTCGCTTTCGCCGCGATGCTCATGGCCGGTCTCGACGGCGTGATGAACCGCATCGATCCCGGCGAGTCGCTCGACAAGGACATCTACGATCTCTCGCCCGAAGAGATGAAGTCCGTGCCGTCGATGCCCGCCTCACTCGAGGAAGCGCTCGCCTGCCTGGAGGACGACCATGACTTCCTGCTCCGTGGAGACGTGTTCACCGAGGAGTTGATCGAGATCTACATCGGCTACAAGAAGAAGAATGAGGCGGACGCGGTCCGGCTGCGCCCGCATCCGTACGAGTTTTCGCTCTACTACGACATCTGATTCTGGGCCGGCGAGCGTGATACGATCCCAACATCGGGATGACACGCCGACAACTTCTCTCATCCACCGGACTCGGATTCGGAACGGTCGCGCTTGCGCACTTGCTTCGGGCCGACACGGTCCATCAGGATCTCAGGCCGCGCAAGGGCCACTTCCCTGCCCGCGCGAAGGCGATGATCCAACTCGTGCACAATGGCGGCCCGAGCCAGATGGATCTTTTCGATCCGAAACCCGAGCTGACGCGCATGGCGGGCAAACCGCATCCGGACGGTGTCGAGATCCATCAGCCCAACAACACGAACGTGTTGTTGCCGAGTCCGTTCGCGTTTCGCAAACACGGGCAGGCGGGCATCGAAATTTCCGAGATCATGCCGAAGCTCGCCGAGGCCGCCGATGAGCTCTGCCTGATCCGCTCGATGTACTCCGAGCACAACAACCATCCGGAAGGTTTGAACATGCTGCATACCTGCCGGATCTTCCCCGGCAGACCCGTGCTGGGTGCCTGGATCAGCTACGCGCTCGGTAGTGACAATCAGAATCTACCCGGCTACATCGTGCTGCGCGATCCCGAGGGCATGCCCGTGAGTTCGCGTCAGCTTTGGTCGAACGGCTGGCTGCCGGCCCTCTACCAAGGCGTCGAGTTCAGTTCGAGTGGGGTGCCCGTTCACAATCTCCGGCCCGCGAATCCGCAACCACCGGGCGCGCAGCACAACAGCCTCGAGTTTCTCGCCGAGTTGAATCGCAAACATCAGTCCTCGCATCCTGGCGAATCGGAACTCGAGGCGCGCATCCAGAACTTCGAACTCGCCGCGCGCATGCAATTGGCGGCGACCGAAGTGCTCGATCTCTCCAAGGAATCGGAGGCCACGCGCAAAGCCTATGGTCTCGACAATCCGCTTACGGCGAGCTTCGGCATGCGGTGCCTGATGGCCCGCAAGCTCGTCGAAGCAGGAGTGAGGTTCGTGCAGGTGTTTCCGGGTCCAGGGCAGCCATGGGACACGCACTCGAAGCTGAAGACCGACCTGCCGAACATTTGCGCGAAAACCGATGGCCCCACGGTGGCGCTGATCAACGACCTCAAAGCGCGCGGATTGCTCGATTCGACGATCGTCATGTGGGCCGGCGAATTCGGCCGTTTGCCCACCACCCAGAACTCCGATGGGCGCGACCACAATCGCAACGCGTTCAGCCTCTTCATGACGGGCGGCGGATTCAAACGCGGCTTCGTGTACGGCGAAACGGACGAGTTCGGATACAAGGCCGTCGTGAATCGCGTGAGCGTGCCGAGCTTGCAGGCGACGATCCTGAAGCAGCTTGGCATCGACCATGAGCGCTTGACCTTTTTCCATGCCGGGCGCGTGGAGAACCCGACCGACATCGCGTTGAGCGGAGCGCGAGTGGTTCCGGAGTTGGTGGCATGAGGTCCGCGATTGTCGCAGTCGCGGCCGCGGCCAGCGCGTGGGCGCAGGCGCCGCGTTTCGAAAAGGACATCCTGCCGATCTTCACCGCCAACTGCTTCAGTTGCCACGGCGGTACGGCGACGGTGGGGCTCGACCTGCGGACCGCCAGTTCCGCGCTTCGTGGAAGCCACCAGGGAAAGGTGATCGAGAAAGGTGCATCCGCGAAGAGCCTGCTGTTTCAGAAGGTCTCGTCGAAGGCGATGCCGCCGCCAGCGTTCAACCTGAAGTTGACGGACAAGGAGATCGAAACCGTTCGCCAGTGGATCGACGCCGGAGCGCCCTCGGACGAGGCCGAAGCCAATGCCGCGCGCTGGAAAGAACAATCCGCGCGATTCGAAAAAGAGGCGTTGCCTGTTTTCAATGCGAAGTGTTTCAGTTGCCATGCTTCGGAAAAAGCGCAGGCCGGGCTCGATCTCCGCACTCTCGATTCGATCGTCAAAGGCAGCGCCAACGGACCCGTACTCGAGGAAGGCGCGGCCGACAAGAGCATCCTGATTCGGCGGATCGCTTCCGGAACGATGCCTCCCAAGGGCGCGGGGACGCCGCTCACGCCCGACGAACTCGCGACACTGCGCCGATGGGTTGACGGTACGCGATTCGGGGCACGCGAATCGGCCGCCGAGCGCACGGCGTTCAGCAAGGCCGAAGCTCCGGAAATCACGGACGAGGCCCGCAAGCAGTGGGCTTTCCAAGCTCCGCGCAAGCTCGCCACACCCGCTGTCAAGAACCGTGCGCGCGTTCGGAACCCGATCGACGCGTTCGTCCTGGCGCGGCTCGAACCCAAGGGGCTCACGCTCTCGAACGATGCATCGAACCTCACCCTGCTCCGCCGCGCGTATCTTGATCTGACGGGACTTCCGCCCTCGCCCCAGGCCGCGGACGAGTTTCTCTCCGACACGAAGCCCGGAGCCTATGAGCGCCTCATCGACCGGTTGCTCGAATCCAAGCAGTTCGGCGAAAAGTGGGGCCGGCACTGGCTCGACACAGCGGGCTACAGCGATGCCGCGGGCTTCGACAACTGCTTCCCTGTCGTCGAACTCTACGAAGGCATGTGGCGCTATCGCGACTACGTGATCAACGCGTTCAATGCCGATAAGCCGTACGATCGCTTCGTCACCGAACAGTTAGCGGGCGACGAACTCCACGACTGGCGCAACGCTAAGAGCTACACGCCGGAGATTCGCGACGCGTTGATTGCGACCGGATATCTCCGCAGCGTTTACGACCGCACCGACGCCGATATCGTGAATCTCGTGGGCGAACGCTACGACGTGCTGTTCCATCTGATGGAAAAGGTCTCGACGAACCTGATGGGCCTTACCGTAGGGTGCGCGCGCTGCCACAGCCACAAGTTCGATCCGATTCCGCAACGGGACTACTATCGCCTGCAAGCGGTCTTTCTTCCCGCGTTCAATCCGATGAACTGGAAGCAGCCGAAGAACCGATTCCTGACCGATGTGGCCAAGCCCGAGGAAGAAGCGATCAAGGCTCACAACGCCGAGGTGGATCGCTCGATCGCCGAACTCGAAAAGCAAGCGGCTGGCATCAAAGCTCCCGTCGAGGCGAAGCTCGCCGAGACGAAACTCGCGCTGCTGCCCGAGGCGATTCGCCCGGATGCGAAGTCCGCGGTGGACACGCCGGCCGACAAGCGCACGGACGTTCAGAAGTACCTCGCCGGCAAGTTCGAGAAGCAGATCAGGGTCGCGCCGGAGGAGGTGGAGAAGGCACTCAAGGACGATGACCGGGCGGAGTTGAAAAAGATCGGCGAACGAATCAAGTCCTATCGCGGATATCGAAAGAGCGCCGAGCGGATTCAGGCGCTGTGGGATGTCGGCCCGCCGCCAGTGGCGAGGCTGCTCCAGCGCGGCGCGGTGGAATCGCCGGGGCCACGCGTGCAGCCCGGCGTGCTCACGGTACTCTCACGCGATGGTGGCGATCTTGCGAAGCCGGTGCAGGCGGCGGGCGAAACCACGGGAATGCGGCTGGCGTTCTCGCAATGGCTCACCTCGCGCGAACACCCGTTGACCGCGCGCGTATTTGTCAACCGTGTTTGGCAGCATCTGTTCGGGCGGGGAATCGCGGCTTCCCCTGACAATTTCGGAAAGCTCGGCACACCGCCCACTCATCCCGAACTGCTGGACTGGCTGGCCGTGGACTTTGTCGAAAATGGCTGGAAGCCGAAGCGGCTGATCCGGCAGATCATGCTGTCGAGCGCCTATCGCCAATCTTCGCGGTCGAATGCGGCGGGTGAGAAGGCCGATCCTTTGAACAACCTCTTCTGGAGGATGAATCTGAAACGTCTCGAGGCCGAGCAACTCCGCGACAGCGTACTTGCCGCGAGCGGGGGACTCGACACCGCGATGGGCGGTCCGCCGGTGATGCTGAAGGCCCGCGCGGATGGTTCGCAGGAGTTGATTGAGAGTGATGCCTCGCCTAGTGGCAAGCGCCGGCGCAGCCTCTACATCATGTCGCGCCGGAATTATCCGATGCAGTTTCTGCAGGTGTTCGACTTTCCGGTGATGCAGGTGAACTGCAACCGGCGCTCGGCCTCGGCGACGCCGCTGCAGTCACTCGCGATGCTCAACGACGAGTTCGTTCTCGAGCAATCGGCTGCGATGGCGCAGCGGGTCCGCGCGGCGGGTGGTGATCCGGTTGTCGCGGCGTACAAGATCGCTTTCTCGCGGACGCCCGATACCGACGAGGCCCAACTGGCGAAGGATCACCTTCGCAAACAGGAAGAGACCTACCGGTTCGCGAACGCCAAACCCGGGGATGCGGCGGACCAAGCTCTGCGTTCGCTGTGCCAGATGCTGCTTTCCTCGAACGAATTCTTGTACGCCGACTAACGCCGCCAGCGTGGTTCAATGGAAGTGGAGAGTACATGCCAAACAGCAGCACGAGCATCGAGCTTCCCCCTGACCTGCTGGCCAGAATCGACGAGGCCGTGGGTCCGGCCGGGCGTACGGCCTTCCTGGTCGCGCTCGCGGAGCGCGAGATCCTGCGGCAGCGCCAGTTGAAGGTCTTCGCCAACAAAGAGCCGATCTGGAAGGACGAGGATCACCCTGAATTCGTAAATGGCGACTCTGACGCCTGGGTAAGGCAGATGCGGCAAGAGGACGAGAAGCGGCCGTAGGGCACTCATGCACGCCGGGCACTTGGTCGACACGAACATCCTGATTCAGGCCATCCGTGGCACAAGGGCAAGGTGGGATTATCTCGAGAGTCTGATCATCACAGGTGGACCGCTGTACTGTTCCGTACTGACGATCGGCGAGGTGCTTTCCGGCATGAGGCCGCGTGAGCGAGAGCGCACCGAAGAACTGTTGGGCGTCATGGGCTGTCTCTCTGTCACCGAACCCATCGCTCGATCCGCGGGAGCCCTCCGAAACGAGTGGCGCCAGAAGGGCTTCCAGTTCGGGATGGTCGATATGACCATCGCCGCGACCGCGCTCGCCTACGGACTCCCGCTGGTCACCGAAAACACCAAGGATTTTCCCATGCTTGCGGGCTCGCTTCTGCCGGAGCCGCCCCGCGTACAGTAGCCCACTTCGGCACGTGCGTCTGATATCCTCGTCGCAGGACCACCATGTCGATCCGCATCCCCGCGCTTCTGGCCTTCGCCGCCGTTTCCACCGTTCCGGCCGCCACGCCGACCTTCTCGAAGGACGTTGCGCCCATCCTCAACAAGCACTGCGCCGGATGCCACCGCAAGGGCGACATCGCGCCGATGGCATTCGACAGCTTCAAGGCGGCGCGCCCGTGGGCCAAGTCGATTCGCGAAGCGGTGCTGAGCCGCAAGATGCCGCCATGGTTCGCCGATCCGCACTACGGAAAGTTCGCCAATGACTCGCGCCTGTCGGATACCGAACTCGCGACGGTCAGGGCGTGGGTCGACGGCGGAACGCCAGAGGGCGACCCGAAGGATCTGCCGCCCGCGCCGAAGTTCGTCGAAGGTTGGCGCCTCGGCACGCCGGACAAGGTGGTGGATATCGGCGAGGACTTCACCGTTACTCCCGGCCTCGATTCCTACGAGCACTTCATCGTCGAGACGAAGTTCAAGGAAGGCTTCTGGATTCGCGCGGCCGAGATCAAGCCGGGCAATCGCCAAGTGGTGCACCATGTTCACGTCAACCTCATCCGCGACCCGAACGAAGCCGGCTCCACCACCATCGAGGGCATGAAGCCGTTGAACAGCTATCTCGAGCGGGAAGGCAAGCTGACGCGCGTCAAGATGGATTCGCCGGTAGTCAATGATGCCTGCGCGTCGAACGTCCCCGACCTGCCGTATCTGCGTGGATTCCAGGAGGGCGCACTCGCCTCGTTCCTTCCCGGCCGCCAGCCCGACGTCTTCCCAGAAGGGTCCGCCAAGTGGGTGCCGCCAGGAGCCAAGCTCGAGTTCGTGGTCCACTATGCGAAGATCCCGGGCAAGCCGCAGACCGATCGCACCAGCGTTGGCTTCTACACGATTGCTGGACCTCCGCAAAAAGTCCTGCGGCGGATGGACCTGCGCAATTTCTTCTTCGAGATTCCGCCGAACGCCGCCGCGCACGAAGTGAGACGGTGCTACAACTTCGAAAAGGACAAGCTACTGCTCTCGTTCACGCCGCATTTCCACTATCGCGGCAAGGACGTCACCTACGAATTGACGCGCCCGAACGGCAGGAAGGAAATCCTTCTCAAGATTCCCAAGTACAATTTCGAATGGCAGCTCGTCTATCGGCTGAAGGAACCGGTGCTCGTCGAGAAGGGCAGCCTGCTCACGGTGACGGTCCACTACGACAACAGCCCGAACAACAAGGCCAATCCAGCGCCGGAAAAGGCGATTCGATGGGGTGACAAGAGCGAAGAGGAGATGATGACGAGTTGGATCGAATACCTCGACACCGATCCTCCCGCCAAACAGTCTACATCGACGAGCGGCGGCAACTGAAGATCCGCGGGCACGCACGCGGCGTCCACCTACAATAGAAGCTTATGCCCATGTCCCGGACGTTCCGGGAGCGTCTGCTCCCGCATCTGGAACGCATCGCCGATCACTTCGATACACCCTTTCACATCTATGACGAAGCCGGAATCCGCGCCACCGGCGAGGGATTGAAGCGGGCATTCGCGCGCGTTCGGGGCTTCAACGAATTCTACGCGGTGAAAGCACTGCCGAACCCGCGGATCCTCGCCATCATGCACGATCTCGGCTTTGGCTTCGATTGCAGTTCGATCCCCGAACTGGTGCTGTCCCGCCAAGCTGGCGCCAAGCCTTCCGATCTGATGTTCACCTCGAACAACACCAGCCGCGCCGAATTCGGGGAAGCGATGGCACACGGCGGCGCGATCATCAACCTCGACGACATCAGCCTGATCGACAAGCTGCCCGCAATGCCCGAACTGATCTGCTTCCGCTACAATCCGGGGCCGAGGCGCGAAGGTAACGCGATCATCGGAGAGCCGCAGCGGGCCAAGTTCGGCGTCGCGCACGATCAGTACGAGGAAGCCTACCGGCGCGCGAGGGATCGCGGAGCCAGACGTTTCGGGCTGCACACGATGCTGGTGTCGAACGAGCTCGACTATCGCTCGATGGTCGAGACCACGCGCATGATGCTCGACTGGGCCGAGCGCCTCGGCGGCTCGCTCGGCATCCGCTTCGAGTTCACGAACATCGGCGGTGGCCTCGGCATTCCCTACGAGTCCGGGAAGGCACCGCTCGATGTGAACGCGCTCGGCGAGGCGGTGACGGGCCTGCTCGCCGAATTCGAGGGCCGGAACGGTTACGCCCCAGCGGTTTTCACGGAGAGTGGGCGCTACATGACGGGTCCGCATGGCGTGCTCGTGACGCGCGCGGTCAACCGCAAGGAGATCTACCGGACCTACGTCGGTGTCGATGCCTGCATGTCGTCGTTGATGCGCCCCGGCATGTACGGCGCCTATCATCACATCGAGGTCGCGGGCAAGAGCGGCGAGGAGGAAGTGGTGGATGTCGTCGGCTCGCTGTGCGAGAACAACGACAAGTTCGCCGAGCAGCGATCGCTGCCGCGCGTCTCCGATGGCGATCTCCTGATCATTCACGATACCGGAGCTCACGGACACTCGATGGGCTTTGCCTACAATGGCCGGTTGCGCCCGCAGGAGTTGCTGCTGCGCGCCGATGGAACGGTGGAGCGGATTCGCCGGGCTGAGACGATGGCGGACTACTTCGCGACTCTTGCTTTCGAGCCCGATTCTGTCTCGTTGAACGGCGGATAGGCAAACCGCACGGTTAGCGGAATCACCTTGCCGAGTGGTTGCACACTCAGGATCACCCGCAGGTCCGGCTTCTTGGCGGCGTGGAGCGGCCTGCAACTCACGCGGAGGGTGGTGCTTGCGCCGGGTTCGATCTTCGCCGATTCCAGCCGGTAGCTGACACCATCGAAATCGTCCGCCTGCATCGAGATCTCGACAGGTCCCTCGAATCGATTGGTGATCTTGAACTCGCCGGATGACTCCTCGTGGCTCTTCAACTCGATCGAATCGCGATCCACCGCGACCTTGCCGCGAATCTCGTCGAACTTGATCCCTTCGCGCTCGATCAACTCGGTGATGCTGCGTTGCTGGCTCACGCCGCTTGCCGAGGGTCCGTTCGGATTGAACGGCCACTCGGGCCGCGCGCCACGGTCCACATACCACCACCAAACGCCCGCGCTATCCGCCTTCCACTCCGAGACGAAGGCGCGGTTCACGTCCATTGTCTTGAAACCCGGGAAGTGGTGCTCCATGTCGAGATCGATCACGACGGACGCTTTCCGGAACTCGTCCGAATAGTTGATCTTCACGATCTCATAGGAGCGGAACCGCAACCGCTCGGCTTCGAAGAAGGCATCCTTGCTGTCCTCGTGAACCACCGAATCCGCGCGGCGGAACTGGCCCGAGCGGTGCATGTCGAAGAAGAAGGTCACGCGCTCGCGTAGCGCCTTGTCGATGTGCGGCGGGGCCTTGTCCCACGGCTGATCGAAGCCTTGGGCGAAAATCGAAGCGGCGCACAGGAGGCCGAGAGGGAAACGCATGTCCGGTTGGACGCGGCCGGTACGCGAACGTTAGGTTACTTGGCCCTGGGCCCGACGCGCGTGCCCGGCGCGGGATCGGTGTTGGGCGGGTAGGCGAAGTTCACCATCAGTGTGAACGTCCGGCCGATGGGCTCGGCGCGCAATAGCACTCGCAAATCGGGCTTCTTGGCGGGCGATTTCGGCCTGGACGTCACCTTGAGCTTGATTTCGGCACCAGCCTCGATTTTGGCGTTTTCCAGATTGAACACGACGCCCTCGAAGTCATCCGCCTGCATGAACAGATCCACCGGACCCTCGAAATTGTTCTTGATAGTGAACTCACCCGACGAGGGTGCGTGGCTCAGCAACTCGATCGAAGTCTTGTCGACGGTCACCTTGTTGAACAGGTCCTTGACCTTGATGCCCTGGGTATCCATGAGCTTCGACAGATCGGAAGGTGGCTCGCCGGCGGTACGACCCTCTGTTTTCGGGCCTGGCGTCTGCAAACCGAACGGGGAGTCTCGCGTCGATGTTTTCTCGACATACCACCACCAGTTGCCCTGCTCGTCGCGTTTCCAGGTCGAGGTCAGCGGCCGGTGGACATCCATCTTTCCGAAGCCCACGAAGTAGAACTCCGTGTCGAGGTCGACCACCACCTTGGCCCGGTTGAAATCGTCCTCGTAGTTGATGTTCACGAGCTTGAATCCGCGCATCCGGACCTTCTCCGCCTCGAAAAAAATGTCCTTGCTGTCCTCGTGGACCAAGGCATCGGCTTGGCGGAACTTGCCCTGCATGTGAAGGTCGTAGAAAGACTGGACCTTGGCGCGCAGCGCATCGTCGATGTGGGGAGGAGCCTTGGAGAAAAGCTTCCCGAATCCGCCGGCGTCCTGGGCGAGCGAGGCCACCGCGCAGAAAAGTGCCGCGCATGCGAATCGATGCATACTCACTATTGTAATCCGACGCGTGGGAGATGGTTTCGTTACGGTTCAGGCGCGAGACGCTGCCCGGATAATGGTGGACCTGGAGAGATTCGAACTCTCGACCTCTTCCATGCCATTTAAGAAATATCAATCACTTGCAGGCCGGAACGGCGAAAACCCAAGACTCAGCGTATCACGCCGTGGACGCCGGTGGACGCCACGGGGCGTCCTCTTTGCGCGGAGCGGTCTTGACTGCGTTGCAAGCGGCACTGCCTCACAAATTCGTCTAACGAGTCAAAAATATTTTGATCCGCTC
>CADECY010000167.1:0-1742 GCA_902825945.1 uncultured Acidobacteriota bacterium | reverse complement strand
GCCATGTGCTTCCAGGAAATCGACCGGAGGTTCACATGAACAATTGCTTGCTCACTCTCGGCTCCGCCCTGCTCTCGATATCATTCGTGCAGGCCACGCCCATCTACACAGCCAGCCTCGGAAGCCCTACAGGCTGCGGTTCGGGAATTCCGCAGTCAGTTAGCTCGACGCCGATCGCCCTGACGGGCAACTGGACCTGCGGCACTCCCACCCGGCTCGCCGAAGGGACTGCTGTTGCCGGGCCGGGGGCAGTCGGGGCTTATGCCAAGGCGTCCTCCAACGAGTTAGGCGCGGGCGGTTCATCGGCCGCCGCATTTGCCGAGATGCAAACAACCTTTGTGATCAAAGGTCCAACGGGCGGCCCGGCGACTATTCCTGTGAGTTTGAACCTGCACTTCAGCGGCTTTACGGGCAATTCATCGGTGGTCCCCGACACGACTGGCTGGACAATGTCTCTTAACGCGCGTCAGTTTGGGCAGGGCGCCGTTCGGTCTAACCTGGCGGGAACTGGCCTCCTTGCCACGATCCCTTCCGGTAATGGGATTCTCGTCGATACCATCATCACGACGCCGACGGTGATGTTTGCGGTGGGACCAACACACATACTGGAGCTCGGGCTAGGTGTGAGTGCGGTTGCCAGAAGCCTGACGGCGTTTTCCGAGATTGATTTTTCGAACACCCTAACATTTCCCACAAGCGGCCCGGTCTTCAATCTGCCCGCGGGATATACTATCGACGTTCCCGACTTCAACATTTTCGATAACCAGTTCATTCCAGACGGAGCCACAGGCGTGCCTGAGCCTTCGTCCATGGCCCTCTCTGGCGTTGCGCTGATAGCCGTATGGCTGCTGCGCCGGAAACGGAGGTCACTGCCCCGACATCCGTTCGAATAGCCAGGTGCGCGCAAACGCCCACTCCCGCTTGACCGTGGCCGGCGACAAGTCCATCACCTCGGCCACCTGCTCCACGGAGAGGCCCGCGAAGTAGCGCAGCTCCACCACCTTGGACTTGCGCAGGTCCAAAGCCTGCAGCCGGTTGAGCGCCGTGTGCAAGTCCAGGTAGTCGATGTCCGCCGCCAGACCGATCACTGCGGTCTCACCGATCGGCACCACAGGGGCCTGGCGCTTCCCGGCGCGCCGGGCGCGGCTGCGATCCACCAGAATGCGCCGGATGATGGTGGCGGCCGCTCCATAGAAATGCGTCCGGGTGCGGAATTCGAGGCGCGACACTTCAGTGAGCCGAAGGTACACCTCGTTGACAAGCGCCGTGGCCTGAATGGTCTGCTGCCTGTCCGACTCGCGACTCAGATAAATCCGCGCCAGCTTGTGGAGCTCGGCGTAGACCAGTGGGATCAACTCGCGCAGCGCATCCTCGTCGCCGCTGCCCCAGCGTCCGAGCAACTCCGTTACCGCATCGGGCGGCAGGCATTGCGAATCCGGTTCCATCCTGGTCAGCGTACCGGTTTGCAGGCGGTTTCGCAACGCGCGATCTCGCGAGGCAACCTGGCGATCGCTTCTCTTTCCTGGCGCGCGAGTCCCTCTACTGACGGGATGCCCGTCGCCAGGCCGGCCGCATTGCGAAACCCGGCGCAGCCTCCGCAGCGGCCCTCGGCGCGTTCGAGTAGACCGAGTTGGACCTGCCTCAGGATCAATTTGGGACGGTGCGACGGAACGGCTGGCATGGCAGTCATGGCCTCGCTATTGCCATTGACTCCCCCACGATAAGCCGCCCTCCCCTCCGCC
>CADECY010000166.1 GCA_902825945.1 uncultured Acidobacteriota bacterium | reverse complement strand
CCCCACATTGGAAACCAATCCTCACTTCAGGCTCATTCCCGGATTGGAAAATGCTCTCTATCTTTTGGACATTTTCCGGCAATCTTGTCCGGACCGGGTGGAGAAGTCCTTCGCCCCCAACAACTACAATTATAGCGGAACTCCACCGCTGTCAAGGCAACCGTGCCGGGCTCCGCCAACTACGGCCTTGACAGCGGTTCCACTCCGCACCGACCCAACTGTTCAAGGAGGCGAAGGATCACCTTGGTACCCAAATGCCCCATGATTCCAGGGGTTCAAGAGTGTCAAAAATCACATCGGTATAAACTGTCAACCATCATCCCGTTCGCACAATCTTTCGGGCATGAAACATTCGGCACCAGAGGGGTTTAACCGCTCCCGAGATCTCATTGAGGACCGACTGTGCTTCTCCGGGGATTCAATACGAGCACACAGCCGATGGCCGCGCCAAGAAGCACCACGGCACTGATTCGGACCAACACTGGCTCTTCCGGCTCTGACGGTGGCGCGGTCACAACCAGCCGAGGGAAGGACTCAGAGTCGATTTCGCTGACCAGCCAAGCCGCTTCCGACCTTTTCTTGATCGCTAGCTCATAGAATGCCCGGTCTAAGACGTTCCTCTTGGACTGTGCCGCCAACGATACCCGGTGTTCAGCGAGCGTTAACAAATTGCTCGCGATCTCCCTGGTGGCGCGTACGTCTTCCCCGAGTACCCGTTCAACCACTTCGCGGCAGCCACGAACGACTTCGTCCCGGTGCTTCGATGAATAGCTAACGATTAGCGTCTCGCCGTGCTGGCTAAGGTCGATACCGATGTCGCGGCGAACGCCAATGATGACGTCTTCTAGTGGCATTCGAGCGCGGTCCCCATCTCGCAACGTCTGTGCCTGAATGATCTTATGGAGCATCTCGCTTGAGAGGACAGCCCGGCGGACGTGTCGGGCCCGAGTCTCGAGAGCCCACGCTGGGTCCTTCGCCGAGGGGATTAGCATGAGACGAGACTGCGACCGGTACGCCACTGGCGTGAAGAAGGCCAGTCCCGCCGCCGCTAGACTACACGTCGCCGCAATCACGGCAAAGAGGCTTTTCATCGAAACCTCCAATCGAAACACAGATCCTTGGCTGGACTCCAACCGTGAAGCGACAGTCGGTCTAGCTGTCTAGCCCGCCACTCAGAGGAATACTTTATCAAAGGGTACCACGAAAGCACGTAGAAGTTCTGCAACGCATTCGAAACGCGCATCGTGCCGATGCCAGTGGATAACATCGATACCGACCAGATTATCCCGGCGCGGTTCCTCAAGACCACGACGAAGGACGGGCTCGACAAGCAGCTCTTCTGCGACTGGCGCTACAACGCCGATGGTTCGCCCAAAGCGGACTTCATCCTGAACCAGCCGCGCGCGCAGGGCGCCGCCATGCTGCTCGCGGGCGACAACTTCGGCTGCGGCAGTTCTCGCGAGCATGCCCCGTGGGCGCTGACGCAGTTCGGCTTCCGCGCCGTGATCAGCACCTCGTTCGCCGACATCTTCAAGAGCAATGCGCTCAAGAACGGACTCCTGCCGATCGTGGTGTCGAAGGAGACGCACGCCCGTCTGTTCTCGTTGGTGAACGCCGATGAGGCCGTCAAGGTGACGGTCGATCTGGCAACGCAGTCGGTGACGCTGCCGGACGGGTCGAAAGTCGAGTTTCCGGTGGATGCGTTCTCGAAGACATGCTTGCTCGAAGGGATCGATGAGTTGGGCTACATCCGGAAGCACGAGGAGCAGATTCGGGCGTACGAAGCGGCCCGGTTCGGGACTTTGAACACGCTGCAGCCGGTTGGGTGAAGCTGTCGAGACTTCGGGGCGTGGTACACTCGGACCGGGTGTGAGATGACGATCACTATCGATGACGCCAATCGCGTCGCTTTTCCCGCCGCTATTCGAGACCGTGCTCAGATCAAGGCAGGGGACGAACTGGAAGTATTCGTGAGCGCGGGAGTGATTACGATGGTCCCGAAGTTACCCGTTGCGCACTCTGAGTACACTCCTGAAGAGCGCCGGCGCATACTGGACGCCGTCCGCGCGGCGGACGTCGAACCCGAGTACGGGCCGTTTCGCGATGGGGATGACGTAGCAGCATTCCTCGAGAGCAACTCCTCTGAGTTCGAAAGCAGGCCGCGAAAAGCCCCCTACTGATGGAAGTACGCTTATCCAAGAGCGTGCTGACTCAGATGAGAGATGCGCCTCCGGCTGTCCAGCGGGCGTTCGTCAAGCAGCTCAATCAACTGGTTCGCGACATTCGTCACCCCAGTCTCAATGCGAAGAAGTTCGACGTTGAAGAGAACCTCTGGCAGGCACGCGTGAATCAGGATTGGCGCTTCTACTTCAGGATCGAAGGCGCCGCCTATCTGATTCGCAACCTGACACCCCACCCGAAGTGACGGAACCACGGAAGCCCGCTACTTCTTCAACCTGCGGCCCCCGCCACGGGTCCCATCCCAATACGGCTCGCCCAACCCCTGGTACTTGCCCAGCTCGTCCCAATGGCCGCGCGTCCGGCCATTCAGATCGAAAATCACCATTCCCGAACTCACCGTGAGCTCGTTCGCCAGCCGCTTGGTCCCGTCCATCCGCGCGCCGAACGAATCGACGAACGCATACTGCCCCGTCTCCACGCGCAGCACGGCGATGTCGGCGATCGCGCCCACCGAGAGATGCCCGAACTCCTCGCGGTGAATGATGCGCGCCGGAGCCCATGTCGATTTCGCGACCACGTCCTGTAGCGACATCCCCATGTTCAGGAACTTCGACATCACGTTCAACTGGTCCTTCATGCCGGCGTTGATCGAGCCGGAATGAACGTCGGTCGAGATCGAATCAGGCGGGAATCCCTGCCGGACCGCGGGCACCGCCTGGCGGAATTCGAATGCCGCTCCGCCGTGGCCCACGTCGAAAATCACGCCGCGCTTGCGCGCCTCGAACAGGTACGGCAGCAGCTTTCCGTTGTCGTCGAGCATCGGGACCGGCGCATAGAAGCAGTGCGTGTAGATGTCACCGGGCCGGAGCTTCTTCAGTACCAGTTCCTGGAACGGGCGCTCCGGGCGGAATTCGCCGAAGTCGATCATCACCGGAATGTTCGCGATCTTGCCCGCTTCAACGCCGCGCTCGACGGGCGTCCAGTCGGCTCCGCGATAGTGCGCGACCTTGAATCCGACGATCGTCTCGCGATTGGCGATCGCGAGATCGGCGGCGGCCTTCACGTCCATGTCGCTCACGTCTTGTTCGTGCTGATCGCCGGGCATGCCGGATCCACCGATGTTGAGCAGCGCGAGCACACGGGTGCGGGCGCGGTCGATGGTTGTCCTCTTGAAGTCGGCGAAATTGCGGCGTCCCGAAGAGCCCGCGTCCACGACGGTGGTCACTCCCGCGCGCGGCGCGAAGTTGTCGGGATCGATGCTCGAGCGGCCGCCCGCGAGCCCCTTGCCCTCAACGCCCGCAAAAACGTGTGCGTGGAGATCGATGAGTCCGGGCGTCACATAAAGTCCCGGAACGTTCACCACCTTGCGTGCCTGCGTGGCCGGGATGTTCGCCGCCACGGCGGCCACGCGCCCGTCCTTGATCGCGACATCGCGGGCCGCATCGACCTTGTTCTTCGGATCGATCACATGGCCGCCCTTCAGCAGCAGATCATAGGCGGGCTGCGCGAGCAGGCAATTCGCGAGGAGAATGGGAAGGTGAATTCGCATCGAGTGAATCGTCTATCTTATCTTCTTCTCGTACCCGCCGCGCTCGTGGCGCAGCAGCCGAAGAATTTTCTGCAGCGAGTGCTCGGCACGGCGGACGCCGCCAATCAGCCGATGCTCGGCCCGGATGCGCCGGAGTTCACCTTCAACATAGCGGCACAGGAGCTCACGGTGAACGGCTCCGAGTTGGCCGTGCCCGGATCTCCGGTGCGATTGACGCTACGCCACGAACGCCGCGGCGGCATCGACCTCTACCAGCTTCGTCACACGCCGGGCTCGACGATTCAGGGCGAGCAAATCCGGCTGAACTTCGTCTTTCGCGACGAGGTCAACGAGTCCATGACGTTCGACACCGGAGCCTGGCAGGGGCAGCCCCTCCACTTGCCTAACGGCAAAGTACCCGACAATCAATTCACCAACTGGGGTTCGCTCTTCTACGATCGCGCGGCGAACCTCGCCGTTGGCACCGCGCTCGAAGGAGTGGAAGGTTCGCGCCATGCGCGACGCGGATACTCGCGCTTCACGAAGACCTCGACGCTGCAATTGATGGCGACAACGGGTAGCCCGAACATGGAGCTGACGCTTTTCGCCTACCGCCCGAAGGACCCGCGATTCTGGTGGGCCGAGTGGTACCAGCATCGCGCCGCTTCCCTGCCCGCGAACACGTTTCCGATCCTCTCACCGCGCGACATCGGCTGGAGCCCGGGTGAACGCCAGACTCTCTCGGTCATTCCCGCGCCCGCCGACCGTGGCCGCAAGATGGACCTCGTCCTCATCGACGAAATCCGCCAATCGCTCACCACGCGCGTACCATTCGAAGTCGCGCTGCCGGTGACGCATGTCGCGATTCCCGTGGGCGAATGGCGATCGAGTCTCTATCGCGCGGTGATCGTCCCCGCCGGATCGCCGGTCGACCCAACTCGACTCGACCTCAACGCCAAGCTCACCAACGTGATCATCCGTCCGCGCGCGCCTCGCTCGCGCGTGCTCTTCGTCGCGCCCACCGACATGTGGTGGGCTTACTCAACCAACGGCGGGCACGACTATCACGGATGGCGCACGGGATACGATGACAGCGCCGGCTACTCGCCCACCGTCATGAGCAGCCGCCAGCGCCGCTTCAACCACTTCTTCTACAGTCTCTATGAACGCTTCTCCGACATCCATCACATGCGGTTCCTCGACAAGATCGAGGGGATCGAAATCGACTACGCGACCCAATACGACGTCGCCCGCGGCCGCGTGAAGCTCGATGACTACGAACTCGTCCTCGTCGGCAATCACAGCGAGTTCACCACCGAACAAGCCCATCGCCGCTTCGCCGAATACCTCGGACGCGGCGGCGCGGTGATCATCCACGGCGGCGACTCGTTCGCCGTGCGCGTCGAGATTCTGCCGAGCCTCGAGGACCCGCGCTACATCTGGCAGCGCGGCCACATCTGGACCCACTTGAGCGATCAGCCGTCGAACTTCCGCTCCCCGAACCTCTCACCGCTCGGCGCGGGCGACGCGGTCGATTACCTCAACGTCTTTCACACTACCGTCGGCTACTGGATCCCTGGCGCCAAGGCGATCGTCGACAATGCAACGCACCCGATCACTCGGGCACTCAATCTCAATGCCGGCGATGTCATCCCCGGACCGTGGGGCGGCGAAGTCGACTTTGCCTACGAGCCCGAAGCGTGGGACGTACTCGTTCGCTCCGATCGCACAGAACCGGAACAGCGCGAGTTCGGAGTCGATGCCTACGACCCTACGCCGCTTCATCGCATCGGGTTCGCCATCCACAAAAACCTGCGGCTTGCAATGGTCTGCGGCGAGAACTTCCCGAACATCCTGAAGGATCCCGCAAACGTTGCCTATCGCAGCCTCTATCGACAGACCATCGCTGACTTGCTCGAGAAGCGATTCCGCACCACCGGGCCCGGCTGGCGGAACCTGCCCCTGGACAAACCCGAATCGATCACGGCAATTCGCTATCGGCTTCCGGCGGACATCGACTATGCGAATCCGGATTGGCATCGCCGTGGTGCGCCCTACGCGCATTACGTCATCGAAGGTTCGGCGGATGGGCAAGCCTGGAGCCAGCTCGCCGATCGCCGCCATGGCCCCTGGCGCGGCGAGCAAACCGACTTCGTGCCGCCCACCCGGGTCCGCTTCGTGAGACTGGTGGGAACTGGTTCGAGCGGAGAACCGGTGCGGGCGGCCGAAATTCGAGTACTCGTGAAGCCGTAGACGTTAGAACTGCAAGCGGAAGATCGCCGTGGTCATGGTTCTCGCGCCGAGACCCGAGAAGCCGCCCTGCTGCGCGGTGATCTTCCCGAAGGTCTGCGGATTGCGGAAGTCGACCGCCGTGCCTGGAGGCGAGAAGAACGGATACTTGAACGGCGCGGTGAACTCCACGCGCACCATTCCCTTGATCCGCTCGGTGACCGGAATCCACTTGGACAATCCAAACTGGTGCCAGAACATGCCGGGACCCGTCAGGATATTGCGGCCGGCTGAACCCGCCGTAAACGAGGCCGGAATCGAGAACGCGTTGATGTCGGCCCACGGTTGCGCGCAAGCGACCGTGTGGCGGCAGTTGCCGTGGCGATCCCAGTCGAGCCGGATATCGTCATAGGTCTTGCCCGGCGCTATGTTCGGACGCTGCGCACCCGGCAGATAGACATTGGTCACGTTGCCGGGAAGGCGCCCAGTGTTGGTGAACGTCATCGGGAGTCCCGACTCGGCGGTTTGAATCGCGGCCAACTGCCAGTTGCCGAGGAAGCCATTCACGATGCGATTGGCATTGTTCATGAACTTCAGTCCTTTGCCGAACGGCAGGTCCCAGATCGCGTAGGTGATCCAGCGGTGGGAAACGTCGTAGCTCGAACGCCCTTTCTCGAGGCGCCGGTTGTAGAACGTGATGCCGCTTGCGCCACTGTCGTCGCTCGCCTCGTCGATCGACTTGCTGAACGTGTAGAACGAGGTGAACGAAAGGCCCTTTGACATTCGCTTCTCGAGCTTGACCGTGCCCGAGTGGAAGCTCGAGTGGCCGTAGTTGCTGTAGTTCAGCACGCTTCCGAACTGCGGATAGGGCCTGAAGTTCTGCGAGGCGACACGGATCCGCTCGAGTTGCGCCGGATCGTTGGAGACATTCAACGGAATCTGGTTGATGTCCCAGCGGTTGAGAAGACCCACGCCCGACGATCCCTGGTAGCTCACGTCAAGCAGGTAGGTGGCACCCAATTGCCGCTGCACGCTACCGTTCCAGTTCATGATGTAGGGCAAGCGGATGTTCGGATCGTAGAACGAAGCCGTGCGTCCGGCGTAGTTCGTTCCGATGAAAGGTGCCGATCCGTCCGGTTGGATGTTGAAGCGCACTGTCGGCGGCCCTTGCGATAACCGGAATGCGATGTCGGGATTGCCGGGCGGCTGCTGGATGCTCGCCGTCGCGAAGTACTCGTCGAAGTTCTCGCGCAGACCGTTCGTCCACAGGTCGAGCGTGTTGACGGCGAACCCGCCGCGGAACACCCAGTTGGGCCGGAAATTGTAAGCCATGCCCACGCGCGGCTGGAAGTTGTTCGCGTCGCGTTTGGCGAGTGGCCCCTTCGGATGCAACAGCGCGCCCACGCGGCCCGTCAACGGATCGGTAGCGGTGGGGTCGAAGCGGCTCTGCTGTCCGTACTTGGTCTGATAGGGGCTCTCGGTCTGCCAGCGGATTCCCAGATTCAGCGTCAGCTTGGTGGTGGCTTTCCAATCGTCCTGGAAGTAGCCGGCATGGCTCCACCAGCGCGGCAGCCACGTGGCAAGCGCCTTGGTGAAATCGGCACGTGTCACGCCGCCGAGCAGGAACGACGCAAACGGATGACCGGTGTTCGGTGTGAACGGCAGTTCCGTGCCACCGAGATAATAGGTTCCGGAGGGGCGCTCTTCGAGATGTGAATTGATGCTGGTCTTCAGAATTTCGTAGCCGGTCTTAAAGGTGTGCCGGCCGCGAATCATCGAGAGATTCTCCTGCAGGCTCGCATTCGCGTTCACGTCCACGGTTTCGCCCTCGGGGAAGCGGAAGTAGAACTGCCCACCGCCTGAAGTCAGGAAGATCGGCATCGTCTGCGGTCCCGCATTGGGAATCCCGAAGCGCGACGCCCAATCTTGGCCGAGGCTCTCGGGAAGGCGCGTCAGCTTACGGCGATTCCAACCCACGCGGACTTCGTTGATCGTCGTCGGGTTGATCACGTAGGAATCCGATATCACCACCTGCCGCTGATCGATCGGAATCGGGGTTCCGATGTAGTCGAGGTCGCGATTGACCAACTGGATCTGCCATGTGCCGCTCATCGAACGGTGGCGCGCGTTCGAGTACCGGCCGAAGATCTTGTGCTTGTCGCTGAACGAGTGGTCGAGCTTGCCGTCGATCCCGGAGCGATACGAGTTCTTGTCGGTGTCCGCGCTCAAATTGTTGTGAGGGCCGGTGCTGTTGTAGAAGGTCTGGTTGTTGCGGTTGCCCTCGCCGGCGAACGGATTCAATCCGAGGAACTTCAACGCCGCCGGATCGAACCGGCTGCGCGGAATGATGTTTCCCGGAAACTGCGTGCGCGTGTAGGTGCCGTTCGCCAACTGTGTCAAGGAGGCCGGATCGTAGATGCGATCGGCCGCGACCGGCGATTGCGGAAAGCTGAAGTCACCGTTGAGCATCGCCGGACTCGGCACGTCGATGTCCTGATTGTTCCCCGACCTTTCATGATGGCGCTGCCATCCCGTGAGGAAGAACGTCTTGTTCTTCTTGATGGGCCCGCTGATCGTTGCCGACATCAGGTGGAACGAAAACGTGCCGGCCAGAACCGACGGATCGGAGAACGCGCGATGGATCATCGGTTTTCCTACGTAGCGCTCCTCGGCCAAGCCATGCAGCGAATTGGTGCCGCCCTTGTAGGCGATGTTCATGATGCCGCCACCCGAGTGTCCGTACTCGGCGGGGAGCGCCGTGGTCAGCACCTTGATTTCTTCCATGTTGTGCTCCACCGTCGTGATGTTGCGCGCGGTAGCGACCGTGCCCTCGCCAGGATTCGTGGCCGACACACCATCGGTGGTCATCTGGAAGGCACGCGAGCGTCCGCCGGCCGCGTGTCCGTTGCCGCCCTGCGAGGTGATGCCCGAGACATACCAGAGCATGCTCTCGATCTTCATTTGCGGCGTGGGTAGCGTAACGAGTTCGGTTCCCGACACCATGTGTCCGGTCGTCGAAGTCTCGGTTTCGAGCAACTGCGCACCCGCCGACACTTTGACCGACTCGACCACGTTGCCGACCTCGAGCGCGACATCGAGACGCAGCGTCTCGGTCGACCGGATCGGAATGTCGTTCCGGACCATCTTCTTGAAGCCCTGGGATTCGAACGTGATCTCGTAGCTGCCGACATTGAGATAGGGGACTCGATAGATCCCCTCCTGCGTCGTGACGGCGTTGTAGACGAAACCCGTGTTCTGATTCCTGACGACGACCGTGACGGCTGGAATCAGCGCGCCGGAAGCGTCGGTTACGGTTCCGGTAAGGGACCCTTGACCAGTTTGGGCGAAAACGCCCGGTGACAAGCATATGAGCGTGCCAGCGAGGACGAGACGCGCGCGGACAGTTCCGCGAAGTTGCTGAAGCATGAGACCTCCTGCATTCCCGAGAGGAGTTTCGAGATGCCGCCAGTATATACTTTTGAAACGCCGGCCACAATAGTCTTCTTCGCGGGAGTACCATACTCTGCATGCGCGCTCTACCCGCATTCCTTCTCGCGTCGAGTCTGCTGGCTCAAAACGCGCCTCATATCCGGGACTGGCGGCCACCGCAAGGCGAGCCCGTCACCAAACCGCGCGCCGCGTGCACCGCGCTGCATGCCTTGACTGGATATCAATATTCGGTTATCGCGGCGGATGCACATGCCGGAACGGCCGGCCTGGCGCCGGCGTTCTGCCGCGTATTGATTCAGGTGATGCCCGAGATCCGGATCGAAGTGAGTCTGCCCGATCAGTGGAACCGCCGGCTCTACATGTTCGGCAACGGAGGCTTCGCCGGCGAGAATCTCGAGGCTCCGAATCGCGTGACACATCGGAATACGGCTCTGAAGGCCGGATTCGCCGTGACGCAAACCAACACCGGTCACGACGCCGAACGCGAACCCGGAGCCACCTTTGCCGGTAATTCGCAGAAGCTTCTCGATTACGCGTTTCGATCGTTGCATGTCACCGCCGAAACGGCCAAGCAGGTGATCGCGGCTCACTACGGATCGGGCCCGGCGCGATCCTATTACAACGGCTGTTCGACTGGCGGACGTCAGGGCCTGCAGTTCGCGCAGCGCTATCCGGACGACTTCGATGGAATCGTCGCGGGAGCACCAGCGCTGAACGGCACCGCGAATCGTGTGCGATCGATCGCGACGGCACAGGCGCTGGCTTCGGCGCGAATTCCGGCGGCAAAACTCCCGCTGCTGGCAAGCAAGGTCTACGCTCGGTGCGATGACAAGGACGGCCTGAAGGATGGCCTGCTTTCCGATCCCTTCGCCTGCAACTTCCGCCCGGCGCGCGACGTACCGGCATGCACCGGAGCCGGCGGCGCGGACTGCTTCACGCCGGCCGAAATCCACACCCTCGAATCGCTCTATGGCGAGGTGACGGTCAAGGGCAAGCGTCTCGCGCCCGGATACGTCCCCGGAGCCGAAATCGCAGGCCCGAACGGCGTCAGCGGTTGGAACGGCTGGATCGTACGCGATGGCGAGCTATCGCAGTCGGCCAGCATGGCGCTGAGCGCGCTGCGCTACATGGTGTTCCCGAAAGCGATGCCCGAGTACGAGTTCAGCCAGTTCGACCTCGAGCGCGACACGCCGCGCCTGGAAAGCGTGGCCAGACTGATGAGCGCCACCGATCCGGACCTGTCGCGATTCCACGCCCGCGGCGGAAAGCTGCTGATGTACTTCGGCCTCGCCGATCCTGCGCTGAATCCGCGCCTGGGAGTGGAATACTGGGAGAGCGTCGCACGGCACATGGGCACGGAGAAGACGCAGGAATTCTTCCGCCTGTTTCTGATGCCCGGCGTCTTCCACTGCAGCGGTGGCGTGGGTCCGGCCTGCTTCGACACGCTCCAGGCGATCGTGCCCTGGGTCGAGCAAAGCAAAGCTCCCGTGCGAATCGTCGCGTCGCAACCGGAAGGCAACAAGATCACACGCACCCGCCCGTTGTGCCGATATCCGGAAACGGCGCGCTACAAGGGATCGGGGAGCCCGGATGACGCCGCGAACTTCGCCTGCGCCATGCCCTGAGCGATTCCGATCAGAAAAGAAACTTGAGTGCGAACTGCATCTGCCGGTTGTCGAGCCATGTCGAGGTGATGACGCCGAAGTTCGCCGCGCCCAATTGCGCGCTCGGGGCGCGGAATTGCGGCGTATTCCAGAGATTGAACGTCTCCCAGCGGACCTGGAATCGCGCCTTCTCGCCGACCGGAAACTCCTTGAACACGCCGGTGTCCCAGGTTTTCATGCCCGGCTGCCGCAGTGTGTTCCGGCCGAGCGCGCCGTACTTGTTGACCGCGAACGTGAACGCGTCGATGTTGAACCATCGCGCCGGATCGGGATTCGCGACCGTCTGACTCTGGCCCGGAACGAGATCGGGCCGCTGGGTTGCCCCACCCGTATTCTGCCGGTTGCCAGCTTGCGTCACCGTGAACGGGAAGCCTGTCTGATAGGTGACCACACCGTTGAAACTCCAGCCCTTGAACGCGGCGGCGAGCGGTCCGCGCCAATCCGCCGGCGTGGGGATCGTCCACAGGAAGCTCGTCACGAAGCGGTGCCGGTAGTCGAAGCCCGAATTGGCGCGCTCACACGCGAAGCAGTTCATGTTCTGAACTCCGCCCGGCGTGAACGGCAGCGATTCGTTGGTTCCGTACGCCTGGTCGATGTTGTGCGCCCACGTGTAGCTGCTCAGGAACGAGATACCCTTGCTGAACCGCCGCTCCCCGCGCAACTGCATCGACTGATAGTACGACTTGGCGTCGCTCGCCAGATAGCGAATCGTGCCCCAGCGCGGATAAGCGCGATTGGCCTGCAGCGGGACCGATCCGGGAGGCGCGTCATTGAGGTTCCGGCTGTTGTCGAGGTGCGAAGCCTGACTTCCGACATAGGCGAGTTCGACGACGGTGGATTCCGAAAGCTGCCGCTGAACCGAGAGGCTCCACTGGACGTTGAACGCGTTCACACGATCAGGCGCGACGTAGACCACGTTGATCGGCGGAATGGCCGCGACACCGGTCGATGGAAACGGATTGGTGAACGTGATGAAGTTCTGCGGATTCCAGAAGTAGTTGTTCGACGCGCGCCGCTCGGGATCGGAGAACACGGTGAGGTTGTTCATCTGGTTGGCATTGTTGAACACGCCTCCGCCGAACCGCATTACCCACTTGTCGGCAGGCCGATAGGCTACGCCCAACCGCGGCCAGTAGCGGGTCTTCTCGGCGCGATACAGCGGAATCGGCTCGCGCCCGGTCACGGGAGCGGGAGTCTCGGGGAAGAGATAGCCGCCCGGACGGTCGAGCCGGATGGCGCGCTGAATTCCGTTCTTCTCGACTGTCGGACCCACGTAGTCATAGCGGATTCCGAGATTGAGCGTCAGCTTGCGGCCCACTTTCCATTCGTCCTGGAAATACCAGGCGTAGGTGCGCTGGCGGAACTGCACCGGCAGAATCCCTTCGGGCGATTGCGATTGCGCGGCGTAGCCGAGCATGAAGTCCGCGATCGGATTCCCGGTGATCTCGCCATTGAAGGTGAACTGGCCGCGCGGCACGTTCGCTCCGGCGCGATCCATGCGCAGGCGCCGGAAATCGATGCCCGCCTTGAACGTGTGCACGCCGCGGGTCCAACTGAGGCTGTCGACGATTTGCCATGTCTCGCTCACGTTGAAGTCGGGCAGGAGATCGCCGTCGCCGATCGTGAGGTAGCCGGTGATCGCCATCGGAACATAGCCGGTCTCGAGCGAATTGAGCGGACGCTGATTGGGCGGAATACCGGCCAGGATTCCGGTGAGCCCGATCGATTGCGGATCGAAGTTGGTGTTGGTCCGGGGATTCGAGCGCAGAATCCAGTTGCGGTTGAATCCGATCTTGGCTTCGTTGATCACGGTGGGACTGAAGATATGCGTCTCGCTCAGCACCGCGTTGCGCGCGGTGATCCGGCTGTTGATCGTCGAAAAATAGTTGATCGGAATCGTCGGGAAATCGAAGTTGAACATCGCCACGCGCGCGAAGAGCTTGTCGTTGGTGCCGAGACTGTGATCGCCGCGCGTGAACACCTGATTGATGTTGTTGACCTGCTGATCGACGCCCGCGAGATTCGCCGCAATGCCCGCCTGATTCGGCCGCGGATGAATCTCGAGATACCGCTGCGAGATCGCGTTGATGCGGCCGGACGGAATCTGGTTGTTCGTGAAGGTACCTCCGAGCGGGTCGCGCAGGGGAGCGGTAAGGGCGGAGAAATCGCCGCGGCGGAAAGCGTCCGGTATTACCGAAGCGATCGAGGCGGCCTCGTTCTTTTCGCGCTGCCCTTCGTAGTTGACCATCCAGAAGGTGCGGTCGCGGCCACTGTAGACCTTGGGGATCCACACTGGTCCGCTCAGCACGAATCCGAATTGGTTGCGCTGTAGCACGTCCTTGGAGAGCGGCCTCGGACGGAAGTAGTTGCGCGCGTCGAGATTGTCGTTGCGCAGGAAGTTGAACAACGCGCCGTGCGGCTGATTGGCGCCAGGACGTGTCTGGATCTCGACCTGCGCTCCCGCATTGTGTCCGTACTCGGCCGAGTAGGTTCCGGCGTGGACCTTGAACTCCTGAATCGCCTCGATCGATGCGCGGAAGAACGTCGCGTTGTTGATATTCCACGCCGTGCTCACGCCGTCGTAGAGCACCTGTCCCTGATTCTCGCGCATGCCGTTGGCGCTGATCGCGATCGCGGTATCGCGACGGCCGTACTGATTCGTGTTCGACGAGATCCCCTTGATGACGCCCGGCATCAGCCCGGCGAGATTGGCGAAGTTGCGGCCGTTGAGGGGCAGGTCGACGATACGCTTCTGCTCCACCACATTGCCGATCGTCGCGTCGTCGGTGTTGAGGATGACGCCGCGCGCGCTCACCTCCACGGTTTCACTCACAGCGCCGATGCTGAGCCGCATGTCCACCCGGGCCTTTTGATTGAGTTGCACCAGCAACCCCGTACGCGATTCCGAGCGGAAGCCCTCTTTGGCGGCGCGCACGGTATAGGTACCAGGCGTGATGTTGGTGAAGACATAGTTGCCCGATTCGCCGGTATTGATCTGCCTTTGCTCACCGGTCGCCGCATTGACGATCGTGACCTGGACATTGGGAATCGCGGCGCCGGATGCGTCTTCCACGATCCCGAGAATCTGAGTCGACTCACCGCCCTGGGCGAAAAGGCCGGCCGGCATCATCAGGCCGGCGGCAACCACCCACATCACGATTCGAAACATGGCCCCTCCTAGTCGAGAACCTCGACGAAGCCACGATATCAAACCGGCTGCTGTGCCGCCAAGCCCCTGGCGACCGATTCGAGAAACTCGCGCGATCGCCGCGCCAGCGCGTCGATCCCCTCGGGACCAGCGGGCCTGGGGACGTACGGCGCCCAGAGCGTCTCGATCGCCAGCGGAATCTTGCGGCCGGAGCGCGCAACTGCGCCGAGCAGCTTGTAGTGATCGATCTCGCCGAATCCAGGACCGCAAGTGGTTTTCTTCGGACCGCCGCGAAAATCCTTGATCGCGAACCCGCGGACCAGACTGGCGCAACCAGCGATGTCGGCGACCGGATCCACGTCCACATACCAGCGCGTGTTGCCCGCGTCGTAGAACATCTGCACGCCTTCATCGCCCACCTCGCGCACGACTTTCGCGCAATCGGCGCCCGTGCCGGTCGTTCCGCCGTGCTGCTTCACCACGATCGTGATTCCGGCGTCGCGCGCGACCGGCCCCAATTGTTTGAAGGTGCGGATCCAGATGGGCCAGGAATCGGGCCCGTTCTTCGGCGAGCCGAACGAGAGCAGATACGGAATCTTCGCGGCGGCCGTCTGTGCAATCCGGTTGCGATAGACTTCGACGGCATCGGGCTTTTCCGGATAGTGGACCGCGAATGTCAGCAGCGGCTCGAGCCCATGGTCGCGCGTGCGGGCCGCCAGTTCCTTCGCCGCCGAAGCGGGACCGTCGAGCGCGATCGTCTCCTTGTTCTGATGGCGCGGCCCCCAGGCGACGTACCGGTATCCGGCGGAGGCGATTCCCTTCAGCGCGCGCTCGAAGGGGAACGCCGAATAGGCAAGCGTCATGCAGCAGATCTGGAACTCGGTAGGCGCGGCGGCGGGAAGCGCGGCAGCGGCGCCGAGGGCGGGAAGGAATTGGCGGCGGGTCATGGCGAACGAATGAATCGTATCACTCTTGGCGGCCGGAAGCGCGGCGCCAGGCTAGTAGATCCGCTCCTGCCGCTTCAACGTGCCGAACGATCCAATGTTGGCCACCGCGAACGCCACGCGCCATTGATTTTCGTTGCGCGTTCCGAAGCTGAAACGGCGGTACTGGAAGCTCAGTCCACAGCAGTCACTGTTCCAGGTAACCTGCGTGGTGGCGAACTGCATCACGCGGATGCGGAAATCGTAGACCGATTGAAACCCGAGACTGAAACCGCGCTGATCGGCGCGACCGTAACCGGCGATCGCCAGCAACTGGTTCGATGGGGGCGAAATCGTCGCGAGACTGCGCACGTGGTTGTGCCCCGCCGAGACGAAGTACTTCTCCGTCCGGTATTGTCCGAGCAGCGTCGAATTGGTGGGGCGGTGGCGGGTGGGATCGTAGTCAGACCGCCACTCCACGCCGAAGTTCGAAACCGGATTGAACTGAAACGACGAGACGACGGGTGAGAACTTGCGCGCCCCGCTGAAAAACGCGTAGCCCGTCATCTCGAGTTGCGTCGCGAAGATGTTCCGCTCCCCGGGAACGATCGCGCCACCGAGCGTGGGATCGAGATATTTCTTCTGCCAGACCTGCCAACTGAAGATCTCGCTCACCACCCCACCGCGCTTGGCGTAGATCCGCTGCGTGATCGAATAGTCGATCTCCTTGGTATTGGAGAGAAGCTCGGTCTCGTCGAAACGCACCAGCCGCGAGAAATCCTCGACTCCGGAGAGCCAGCGGAATCCGGCGCGCGGCTCGATCAGGTGCTTCACCTCGCCGCCGCCCAGCCACTTCGGCGCCTTGCGAAAAACACGCGCGAAAGACGGAGCAATGAGGTCGAGGTTGAACTCGCGCGTGCTGCGCAGCATTCCGTCACCGCAGATGGTGCCTTCGCAGCGGGTGGAACCGTACTTGGTCTCGCGGAGCGAGAATCCGGGCAGCAGCGTGAAATCCTTCCAGCGCAGCGCGGTCATCACGTGTGGTTGCGCGTCGAACCGGTCAACGAACTGGCGCGTCTGAAACAACGGCTGCGTGCGGCGCACCAGCGATGCGCTCGAATCGAACGATACCCAGATCGGCAGGATGCGATCGGAGAGAAGGCGGTCACGGCTGGCGAACTCGATCGACGGAAGCTTGCGGATGACGATGTGATCGCCCGGCTCGACGGTCTGGAAGTTCTGGAGACGGTCGAACACGATATTCAGCCCGTAGCTCGACCAGTGCCGCGACACATAGCCACGCGAGTGAGTTTCCGAGAAGACCGCCTCGTTGAACGATTCCGTGAACGCTTGGCGGAAGAGGAACGAACTGAGGTAGTTCACTTCGCCGCGGCCCTGGAATCCCCACGGGAGTTCGGCCTTGCCCTGAAAGCCGGCCAGGTAGCCGCCCTGTTTGATGCGCGTGCCATCTTCCTGCTTGAATCCACGATCGTTGACACCGTAGAGGTTGAAGTTGAAGTCGGCCTTCTGCAGCGGCTTGCCGCGAAAGTCGATGTGATGGGCGAGTCCGCGCTGGGTAAAATACTGGCTCCGGTAGGTCGCGTCATAAGAGCGATTGATCGCCCAGTAATAGCCGCCCGCCACCATCTTGCCCCGGCGTGAGCTGGTTCCGATGCTCGGCGTGAGGAACCCGCTTTTGCGCGGCTCCTTCTCGAGCGACTTGTACACGGCGGGAAAGTAAAAGATCGGTACCTTCATCACCCGGAACTGCGAACGGTAGGCGATCGCCCGGTCGCCGGGAATGATGTCGAATTTCGAGCCCACGATTTTCCACCAGGGCTTGGGAAGCCGGCAGTCGGTGACGAAGCCGTCGTAAAGGATGTATCGGTCCTTCAGCCGCTCCGCCCATTTGCCCTGGAAGACGAAGGGGTTCGCGGTGGTCAGGATGCCGGGGCGCAAGTCGAGTTTAGGTGGAGCCGAGCCTCGCACCCCATAGAACTTGCCCATCTCGGTATTGAGGAAGTACTCGGCCCGGTCCGCCTGGATGGTCTCGCCCCGCGTGAAAGAGTTGAAACTGACGTTGCCGCGCGCTTCGGCGAAGTGCGTCTCTTCGTTGTAGTCGATCTCGTCGGCCCGGAGCAGCATCTCCGTGGTTTCGATTTGGACGCTCCCGCGCAAGTAGTACCACGACCCGTCGCGTTTTTGGCCGACCGAGCGCAAGTAAATGTAGCCCGGCTCCGGTTCGTTGATTCGAGGAACCTGCACCGTAACCGAAAAGTTTGACGCCGAAGGCGCCTGGACTGGGGCAGTTGGGGGCTTTTGTTGAGCCGGAACTTGAGCCAGTAGCGCTAGACCAAAGAAAAAAATGGGAGAAATCCCTATTTTCGCGTGACACAACGCTCGATTTATGGTACGAAGGATATGCGGACCTTCGTACCCGTACCGACCGGTTCGGGGGATGCGGGGGTGGTGTTTCCGGTCCAAAATCAAACCCTAGCACGGTGACCGAAGCACCCGCAACGCCGCCAAGCCGGGCTTAACAT
>CADECY010000165.1:11790-17767 GCA_902825945.1 uncultured Acidobacteriota bacterium | reverse complement strand
GGATGTTGATGTTGTCGAAATGCGCCGAGGTATAGAAGATGCCGTAGCCGCCGCGAACCACGGTGTTCCCCTTCAGCCGGTAGGCGAATCCGAAGCGCGGACTCACATAGTGGTATTCGTTCAGCCACAATTGCGCGCTCTGCCCCGGCTCCGGGAACAACACCGGGCCCGCCGGATTCAGATCGAACCGCAGCGTCCGGCTGACCTTGTTCAGTTCCGTGGGAAGGCCGAAGAAGTCGTAGCGAGCACCGAGATTCAGCGTCAGCTTCTGGCTCACCTTCCAGTCGTCCTGAAAGTACCCGCCGTAGCGCCACTGCCGGACCCGGGAAAGCGGCACGCCTTCGGGCGTGAGGATCGTGCGCGGAAATCCGAGCATGAACGCCGCGGCCGCGTTGCCGCTCACATCTCGCGTGAACGCCATGTTCGAGAACGGCCAGTTGTTGGTGGTCGCGTCATCGTAGTGATAACGGATATCGCCGCCGGTCTTCATCGAATGCGCGCCGCGAATGATGCTCAGGTTATCGACCCACTGAAATGTCTTGCTGTTGTCGAGGTTCGACGAAGCCTGACTGTCGCCTATACCGAGGAAGCCCTCGATTCCGAGCACCGGAAAACCTTGTTCATCGGGCCGGAGCACGCGCCCATCCGGGCCGCCGACGCGAAGCCCGCGGATGCCGAGTGATTCGATCGTGAAGTCCGTGCCTTGCCTCGGGCTCAGCTTGCGGATGTCGCCGAGGTGATAGCCGAAACGGAATTCGTTGAGTAGCGTGGGCGTGAAGGTGTGTACGTGTTGGATGCCCATGCTCGTGTTCGGAAACGTCGCGCTGTAGCGAAAGAACGGATTCAGTTCGGTGTTGGGGAAGCTGCGCCCCGCCCAGATGTAGTGGAACGAGAGCTGATCGCGCGAGCTGAGCGCATGGTCCACGCGCGTCAGCAACTGATCGACATCGGTCACGTCCTGCGTAACACCCGCATAGTTGATCGCGCCCGCGACGTTCGGCAGCGGCATGAAGTTGTTGATCAGATTCACCGAGACGGGATTCAGCCGCGAAGCCGGAAGTACGTTGGTGGGAAATGGCTGCCCCGTGAGCGGATCGATTACGGCGGGCGCGCCCGAGTAGTCGCCGCGGCGCTGTTCGGCTGTCATCACCGCCGCGGTACCGGCGCGCTCGATCGCCGACCGCTGCCCTTCGTATCCGGCCATGAAGAATGTCTTGTCTTTACGAATCGCGCCCGCCACCACGGCACCGAACTGGTTGCGGCGCAGCACGTCTTTCGGAAGCGGCTGCGGCCGGAAGTACCCGCGCGCGTCGAAGTTGTCGTTTCGCACGAACTCGAATAGCGACCCGTGGAGATTGTTGGTGCCAGAGCGCAGTTGCACGTTGATGTTCGCGCCCGCGTTGCCGCCATACTCCGCTGAGTAGTTCGCGCTTTGGACCTTGAACTCCTGGATTGCGTCAATCGACGGATAGAAGTTGACGAAGTTCGCACGATTGTTCACCGCCGTGACACCGTTGATGTTCACCTGCATCCAGATATCGCGCGCGCCGTTTGCGATGACACGCGTGCGCTGTCCGTTCGCTTCTTCCTGCACCACCACGCCGGGCGTCAGCGTGGAAAGCTGGAGGAAGTTGCGTCCGTTGAGCGGCAGGTTGACCACGCGTTCTCGCGCCACCACCTCCCCGAGCACCGCGTTTTCCGTCTGTAGAATCGGCGCGGCGGACGTGACCTCGACCGTTTCCTGAACCTGGCCCACCTGCATGCCGAAATCGAGCCGGGCCAATTGAGAGAGCTGTAGCACGATACCAGTGCGGCGCTCACCGCGAAATCCGGCGGCCTTGACCTCCACGATGTAATCGCCCGGGCGGAGGTAGCGCAGTTCGTAGGCGCCTTCCGCCGAGGTTTGGACCGTGCGGGCAAAGCCGGTGTCCGGTTGGGTGATCGTGACCTGCGCGCCCGTGATGGCGGCGCCTCCTGGGTCGGTCACCGTTCCGAGAATCCCTGTGTCGAGCGATTGGGCCGCGCCAATAGCGGCGCCGGCGAAAGCGAGAAAGAGTGTCCTCATCCGAATCCTCCTGATCGAGACTGAATGCGGCTACGGAGCCCGGAAAAAACTTGTGTGGGCAGCATATCGCTTTCAGGAGCGAAAGACAAGGCCGGTTCGACGCTCGGGTTCTACTTCCACCGGGGACGCGGATTCTCGAACGTTGGCGGAACCAATACGCCAGTCGTGCTCCGGGACCGCCTCATCGAGCCGCGCCCCAATCCCTGGCTTCGGCGCGGCCGGCCTTATTGCTTCCGCTATATCGTTATCAAATTGCGGATCAGTCGTTGAACATTCCTTCGAACAGCACCGAGCTCAGATAGCGCTCGCCCGAATCCGGAAGGATCACCACGATCTTCTTGCCAACGAATTCCGGCGCGCCCGCCAACCGAAGCGCGACGGCTGCCGCCGCCCCGCACGAAATGCCGGAGAGGATTCCTTCCTCGACAGCCAATCGCTTGGCGGTCTCGATCGCTTCCTCGTTGGTGACCGTCTCCACGCGATCGACCACCGAAATGTCGAGCGTATCCGGAATGAAGCCAGCGCCGATACCTTGAATCTTGTGCGGCCCCGGCTTCAACGGCTGATTGCCGAGAGTCTGCGTCATCACCGGACTGGCGGCGGGCTCGACCGCGACCGAGAGGATCTTCTTGCCCTTCTCGTGCTTGATGTAGCGCGAGATTCCCGTGATCGTGCCGCCCGTGCCGACGCCCGAAACGAGAATGTCGATGGCGCCAGCCGTATCTTCCCAAATCTCCGGACCGGTGGTCTGGAAATGGATCTGCGGATTGGCCGGATTCTTGAACTGCTGCAGCAGCACGTATTTTCCGGGATCGGCTGCCGCGGCCTGTTCGGCTGCCGCGATGGCACCCTTCATTCCCAGCGCCCCTTCGGTCAGCACGAGCTTGGCCCCGAAGGCCTTGAGCACCTTGCGCCGTTCGATCGACATCGTCTCGGGCATGGTCAGCGTGATCGGATATCCGCGCGCCGCCGCCACGAACGCGAGCGCGATTCCGGTGTTTCCGCTCGTGGGCTCGATCAGTTCCTTGCCGGGCTTCAAGGTTCCACGCTTTTCCGCGTCCCAGATCATCGAGGCGCCGATGCGGCACTTGACCGAGTACGCCGGGTTCCGGCCCTCGATCTTGGCGTATACCGTGGCGCCGAGGCCCTTGGCCATGCGGTTCAGCCGGATCATCGGCGTGCGGCCAATGCTGAGCGAATTGTCGTCGAATATCATTGCTGGTCTCCGTCGTTACTGAATCAGATTTCCCAATTGGGAACGTATACCGATCTTCGGTCCGCGCACCGCCTCGCCACCTCCGCGAAGGTCAGGCCATCGAGCACCGCGCCGACGGCATGCTCCACGTCTCGCCACATTTCCGCGAAAGGGGAACCCGGACGCGCCAAACCCTTGTCGGCGCGATTGCCCTCGACGAACCGCAGCACGTCGCCCACGCGGATCCCGTCGGCGGCACGCGCGAGAAGATACCCACCGTCGGCACCACGCCGCGATTCGACGAATCCGCCCTGCTTGAGCGAGGCAAGAATGAGTTCGAGGAACTTTTGAGGAATTCCCTGCCGCCGGGCGATCCCCGCGATCTTCACGGGCGCACCGGGCGGCTGCATCGAAAGATCGAGAATGGCGAGCAGTGCGTACTCGCCCTTAACTGAAATGTTCAGCGGGCCGATGAGAATTCTCCAATCTCTACTAGAGATAGTACACTACAGTCGGAGGTGTTTTCCATGTCTCACTACGAATCTCATCCCCCCGGCAACTTCTGTTGGATCGAATTGGCCACCAGCGACGTCGCCGGCGCGCGTGAATTCTACTCCAAGATTTTCGGCTGGGATTGCCTCGAGGTCCCCGCCGGACACATCACTTACAACCTCGCGAAACTCGAAGGGCGCGAGGCAGCGGGAATCTACGAGTTGCTTCCCGAGATGCGCGAACAGAAGATCCCGCCCCATTGGCTGCCTCATGTCGCGGTCTCGAACGCGGACCAGACGGCAGCGGCGGCGACAGCAGCGGGCGGGAAATCCTGTTGGGGCCCGGCCGACATCATGGACGTCGCTCGCATGGCCACGATCATCGATCCCCAGGGCGCGGTGTTCGCGATCTGGCAGGCCAATCGAAGTCATGGCGTGCGCATCCTCGGAGTCCACGGCACGATGACGTGGTGCGAATTGATGACCACTGACACCGAAGCCGCCAAGGCGTTCTACGCGAAGATCTTCGGCTGGACGAACTCCGTCATGCCGATGCCCACCGGCGAGTATACGATTTTCGTCAACGGACCCAAGCCGATCGGAGGAACGCTGAAACTCGGGCCAGAACATGGCGGCGCCCCGCCGAACTGGCTTACATACTTCCATGTCGATGACTGCGATGCCACCGTGGCGAAGGCGGAATCGCTTGGTGCCAAGGCGCTCACGCCGGCCATGGACATTCCGGGCGCGGGCCGTTTTTGCGTCCTGTCGGATCCGCAAGGCGCGGTGTTCGCCGTGATCAAACCGAAACCGGCATAGCGATCCGCCGCTCGTCGCTCTCCGGATACGGATACTCCATGTGGCGCGACGTCGCCCGCGCCACATCCTCGCCGAGCAGGTGCGCAACCAGGCGCAGCGACATGTCGATCCCGGCGGAGATGCCGGCTGACGTGAAGACGCGCCCATCGATCACGAAGTGTTTCGACGCGTCGATCGTCGCTCCGGGAACCATCTCGCGCATCCAGTCCAGCGCGCGCCAATGCGTGGTCGCGCGCTTTCCTTCGAGTTGCCCTGCCGCGCCGAGCAGAACCGACCCCGTGCAGACCGAAGCGACGATCCGCGCGTGTTCGGCCTGTTCGCGAATCCAAGCAAGCATCGATGCGTTCTTCACCTGCTCGCGTGTGCCCCATCCGCCGGGCACCATGAGGATATCGAGCGGCGGACAGCCGGCGAAACTGCGGTGCGGCAGCACAGCCATTCCGCCGGTCGCCATCACGGGTGCGAGGTGTTCAGCAACGAGCAGAACATCGAACGGAGACTTGTCCTCCCGGCGGCGCGACTCATCGAGCCGCGTCACCGAGAAGACTTCGAAGGGACCTGCGAAGTCGAGAACTTCAACTTCGTCGAAGAGGACGATTCCGATGCGAGTGCGCCGGGCCAAGTCCCATTTTACGCACGAGTCGGAAACGCTCCGCTTGCGTCATAGGCAACCGGGGGCGGCGCGGGTTCCACCGGCATGATGATCCAGGCGAACAGATACGTGAGAAGTCCGGGAGCCACGCCGGTCACCAGCGTGATACCGACCGTCGCTAGCCGGCACACCGTGACATCGATGCCGAGATACTGTGCCAAGCCTCCGCAGACACCGGCGAGCTTCCGGTCGCCAATCAACCGGTAGAGCTTCTTCGGCGCGCCACCGGCCGCCACTGGACCCGTCGCGGTGCCGCACTGGCTACAAAATTTGTTGGCGTCATCCTGCTGAATTCCACAATTGGTACAGAACATGACAACCTCCTCGCTCCCATACTACGGAATCGAAGCGGCGAATGTTCCATCAGGATGCGTAGCGCGCCAATTCCCACTTGGCGATCGCTTCCATGTGGACCTCGTCCGGACCATCGGCCAGCCGCAAGGTACGCGAATTGGCCCAGGATGACGCCAACTCGAAGTCGCCGCACACACCCGCCCCGCCGTGCGCCTGAATCGCGCGGTCGATCACCTTCAGCGCCGCGTTCGGTGCCACCACCTTGATCATCGCGATCTCGGCACGGGCCGCCTTATTCCCCACGCTATCCATCATGTAAGCCGCCTTGAGCGTCAACAGCCGGGCCTGTTCGATCTCCATGCGCGACTCGGCGATGTCGCGGCGGATACCGCCCATCTCGGCCAGCGGCTTGCCGAAAGCCACGCGCGCATTCGTGCGCCGGCACATCTCCTCGAGTGCCC
>CADECY010000165.1:0-11780 GCA_902825945.1 uncultured Acidobacteriota bacterium | reverse complement strand
CCCCTTTCGCGATCTCGAATCCGCGCCCCTCGCCGAGAAGAATGTTCGACACCGGCACGCGGACGTTCGTGTACGAGACCTCGGCGTGGCCGTGCGGAGCATGATCGTAGCCGAACACATCGAGCAGCCGCTCGATCTTCACGCCCGGTGTGTCGAACGGAACCAGCACCATCGACTGTTGCTTGTGCTTGGCCGCGTTCGGATCCGTCTTGCCCATGAACACGGCGATCTGGCAGCGCGGATCGCCCGCGCCAGTCGACCACCACTTGCGGCCATTGATCACGTAGTAATCGCCATCGCGGTCAATCGAGGCGCGGATGTTGGTGGCATCCGACGAAGCGACATCGGGCTCGGTCATCGCGAAGCACGAGCGCATCTCGCCCTCCATCAGCGGCTTCAGCCAGCGCGCCTTCTGCTCTTCGGTCCCATAGCGGACGAGCACTTCCATGTTGCCGACATCCGGCGCGTTGCAGTTGAATACCTCCGGCGCCCACGAAACGCGGCCCATGATCTCACACAGCGGCGCGTATTCGAGATTGGTGAGCCCGGGTCCGAGATCGGAATGCGGCAGCCACAGGTTCCACAGGCCTTCGGCTCGCGCCTTCGGCTTCAGTTCCTCGACAATCGGCGCGGGCTGCCAGCGGTTCTTCGCTACCTGCTCGTGGAACAGCCTCTCGTTCGGGTAGACGTGGGCTTCCATAAAGGCGGAGAGCTTCGCCTGAAGCTCTCGCACGCGCGGAGAGTGATCGAAGTTCATTGCGATATGCTAGCTTAGCGTATCTGAGTGATATGAAACGCAGAAGCATCCTCCAGACGTTCGCGGCCCTGCCCGCGGCGGCGGCAGCGGTCCCGGCGGCCCCGGCCCAAGCCGCTCCGGCATCCACCGAGCAGTTCCCGAAGCTCACCCTCAACGGACCCGATAGCGTCGCCGATCCGGTGCGCCGGTTCTTCTCGCCTGACCAGTTCGCCGCGTTGACACGGCTCGGCGACATGCTGGTTCCCGGCTTCAACGGCCGTCCTTCCGCCAGTCAGACCGAAGCTCCCGCGTTTCTCGACTTTCTCGTTCGCGAATCGCCCGCCGCGGTTCAGAAGCTCTACCGCGATGGTCTCGATCATTTGAACAGCGCCTCGCAGTCAGGCCACGGCGTGCCGTTCGACAAGATCGCCGCCGATCAGGCCGCGAAGATCCTCGCGCCGCTGCAAGCTTCTTGGACCTACGACGGGCCCTCGGATAGCTTCGCGAAGTTCCTCCAGCAGGCCAAATCCGACTTTCTGCAGGCGGCGATGAATTCGCGCGAGTGGGCCGAGTCGGCTTCACGCGGACGGCGCGGATCGGGCGGCATGACGAACTACTTCTGGCGGGCGGTCGAATAACATGGCCAAACGAAACGACCACGATGTTGTCATCATCGGATCGGGCGCGGGCGGCGGGATGGCCGCGCACACACTCACCAAGCTCGGCGTCAAATGCCTGATGCTCGAAGCCGGACCGATGTTCGATTTCGAAAAAGACCGCACGCTGACCGCGGTCCACGAGCTTCCCTATCGCGGCTTCGGACGTCCCGGCCGATTCCCGCACGTTACACAAGCCTCGGAGTTCGACGCCAATCTCTGGGCCGACGAAAAAGAAAATCCGTACACGTATCCGGAAGGAGACCCGTACTACTGGGTGCGCATCCGCGCCATCGGCGGCAAGACGATGCGGTGGGGCCGCGCCAGTTGGCGCTTGTCCGACTTCGAGTTCAAGTGCAAGGATCACGATGGATTCGGCGAGAACTGGCCGATTCGCCTCGCCGACCTCGCACCCTACTACGATCGTTGCGAGCCGATGTTCAACGTTACCGGACGCAACGAAGGCTTGCCGCAACTTCCCGACGGCAACATCAAGGTCAACGATTCCACCGACAGTATCTGCGTCCAACGCTTCGTTGCCTCATGCAAGAAGCTCGGCATCCATACGACGAAGTCGCGCGTGGCGACAGGAACACTCGCCGCATCGACCAATCTGCTGCTGCCCGATGCGATCGCCACCGGCAAGCTCACCATTCTGCCGAACTCGGTGGTGAGCGAAATCACCACCGATCCGAATACGGGCCGCGCCAACGGAGTCCGGTTCATCGACCGCCGCTCCAAGCGGGACTATCACGTGAAGGCCCGCGCCATCGTGGTCTCGGCGTCGACGCTCGAAAGCACGCGCATCCTGTTGAACTCCATCTCGCCGCGCCATCCGAACGGGCTCGGCAATTCGAGCGGCACGCTCGGGCACTATCTGCTCGACCAGTTCTACGTCAAAGGCGTGATCACCTGCGCCGTACCCGAAGCCAGGGGCGGCACCGGAGCGCGCAACCTGATGGGCGGTGGCGGATACGTCGTGCGCTTCCGGAATATCGACAAGCGCGAGAAAAACTTCATTCGCGGATACACCTACGACTTCGGCAGTGGCGGAACGCCTTCACCCAAAGTGCTGCCGCTCTACGGTGAGCCCCTGTTGAAGGAACTCGACAATCTCCGCGGCTCGAGCTTCTCGATGACCACGATGGGCGAGGTGCTTCCGCGCTTCGAGAACCATGTGAGCATCGACAAGAACGTCAAGGACAAGTGGGGCATCCCCGCGCTGCACATCGTGCAGAAGTACGGCGACAACGAACATGCGATGTCGAAGGACTCGATGGAATCGGCCGAGGCGATGTGCCGCGGCGCCGGATTCGAGGTGATCGCCAAGCATCACACCTTCGTGCCGCCGGGCGAGAGCATTCACGAGTTGGGTACCTGCCGCATGGGCGAAGATCCGAAGAAATCGGTGCTGAACAAGTTCAATCAGTCGCACGACGTAAAGAATCTCTTCGTCGTCGACGGAAGTTCGTTCGCGAGCGGCGGGGCGCAGAACCCGACGCTCACCATCCTCGCGCTTTCGATGCGCGCGTCGGAATTCTTGGCGGAGGGTCTGCGAAAAGGAGACATCTGACATGGACGTCGTTTTCGGCGCGATACTGGGCTTCCTGGCCTGGTTCTTCGTGCGCGTGATTCTCACCGGACTTTACACGGTCAACCAAAACGAGCGGGCCGTAAAAACCACGTTCGGACGCGCCGACCGGCTTACCGGCAACGCGACTACGCTCGACGATCCCATCGCGCAATTCCTGCGCGAGGAGGAGAAAGGCCGTTATGCATATCCGCAGGTGCGCGTGATCGGGCCGGGCGGCCCGTACCTGAAGCTCCCGTGGGAGCGCGTCTACAAGGTATCCATCGCCACCTCGACAGTCAACATGGCATTCGATCCGGAAGATCCCACGGCGAACGCGGGCGGTACGCTACTCGATGCGGTGACCAAGGATCAGCTGAACACCGGACTCACCGGACAGATCCGCTACCGGGTCTGTGAGGCCAACCTTTACGCGTTCATCTTCGGCATCAAGAACCCGATCGCGCACGTGATGGGCTACTTCGTCTCCGTGCTGCGGCAACGCATCGCCAACTTCGAGGCCCGCCAGGCGCCGCTCGCCGAAGGCGTCGTTCCCACCGCGGCCGCCGAGATGGGCGTCTCGATCAACGACCTCCGCAAGAATCTGCGCGACCTCAACGAGCACATGGACATCGAGTGCCGGTCGACCGCGGCCCGCTACGGCGTGGTGCTCGACGCTTCGCTGATCACCGGAATCGATCCGCCGGCTGAGGTGGAATCGGCGCTGGCCGCGATCAACACCGCGCACAATCAGGTGTCGAGCGACATCAGTCTCGCCCAGGCATCGGCCGATCAGAAGATCGTGCAGTCGCGGCGCGCGGTCGAGATTGAAACGCTGCGCGCGCAAGCCGAGGTGGAGCCGCTGCGCCGCCTCGCCATCGAGCTGTCGTCGTTGAACAAGACCGGGGCGGGCATCCTCGCCACCTACGTCCGCAACGTCAAACTGCGATTGTTCGACAAGGCTTCGTCGATCTTCCAGGAGGTGCGGCAATGATGGAATCGGCCGCGTTCACGTTTCTCGTGCTGATGATCGGCGTACCCGTGGCGCTGTTTTTCGCGCGGGTGTTCGGCCTCTACGCGATCGTCAATGAGCGTACCTGCCGTGTCTACATGTTGTTCGGCAAGGTGGTGAAGGTGATCGACGAACCGGGCCTGCATATCCTGCCGGTCGAGATCGGACCGGCCGCGTTCGTCATCAACTGGCTCGGCAAGTGCCACGTCGTCGACTTCCGGCTCGACCAGGAGTACCTGCGCAGCCAGCCCGTCAATTCCGAGGAAGGCGCGCCGATGGGAATCGGCATCTGGTACGAGATGTGGATCTCGGACGCGCTGTCGTACCTGTTCAAGAACACCGACCCGCGCGGGTCGCTACGCGCCAACGTGAGCAACGCGACGGTGCGCTGCCTCAGCAACATGCCGCTCGCCGAGATGCTCGAGACTCGCCACAAGATGAGCCAACTCGTGCGCACCGAGGTCTCCGGACTCTCGAAGGACTGGGGCTATCATCTCGGCTCGGTCTACATCCGCAAGGTCCATTTCCGCGATGTGGGTATGATTCGCCAGATCGAAGAGAAGGTGGTCAACCGGCTGCGTCAGGTCACCTCCGCGATCAGGCAGGGGGGCGCCAATCAGGTGAGCGTCATCACCAGTTCAGCCGAGCGCGAAGCATCGATCGAATTCGCGAAAGCATCGGCGATCCGTCCCGCGACTCTTGGCGCCGCTCTCACCGAGATCAGCAAGGAACCGGAAGTCGCCGCGGCACTGTTCGACATCCTCGAGACCCAGAAGATCCTCGACAGCCACGCAAAATTGACGCTGATGCCCGAGGGCAGCAAGGGAATCCTGACCGAACTGCTTGCCACCAAGAGCGGCCCGCCGGAGATCCCACTTCACGGCGAGAAGCGATAACCGGACCCGCGAACCGTTAGAATGTGGCGTGGAAACTGCGGCTGCTCTTCGAGCTTCTGCCGCAGCCACGCCACGTGCACATCCACCGTGCGCGTGGACGTGTCGCACTGATACTCCCAAACGTTCTTGAGCAACTCCTCGCGGGAGATCACTTTGCCGCGATGATCCACCAAATAGCGCAGCAACTGCAATTCCTTGCCCGCCAAGCTCACCGGGTGCCCGTCTTTCAGAACTTCCGCCTTGTCGAAATTCACCGACACGTTGGCGAATTCGAACCTCGTCACCGAGATCAGGTTCTCTTTCGACACGCGCCGCAGCAGAGCCTCGACGCGGGCCAGCAATTCGGATGGATCGAACGGCTTTGTCAGATAATCATCGGCGCCGAGCTTGAGCCCCACTACCTTGTCCATCACCTGCGTCTTCGCGGTGAGCATCAGGATGGCGGTGTCGCGGCCGTTCTGCCGCAGGTCGCGGCAGACGTCGAATCCGTTCTTGCCCGGCAACATCACGTCGAGAATGATCAGATCGTACCGGTTGTCGAGCCCTTTGGCCAGCCCCTTTGGGCCATCGGTCGCGGTATCGACTTCATAGCCCTCCGATTCGAGCAGATCGGAAAGCGTCAGCACCAGTCCGGGTTCGTCTTCAACCAGTAGTATTCGCGAATTCATCCACTTTCTCTTCCGGAGCCGCCGGGATGCGAAGCACGAATTCGGTGCCCTTGCCCGGCTCGCTCTCGACATCGACCGATCCCTCGTGAGCCTCCATGATCCGTTTGACCAGATTCAACCCCAAACCGGTTCCATGGATCTGCTCCTCGATGGCCCTCTTTCCACGATAGAACGGATCGAACACTTGGCGGATCTCTCCGGCGGGTATTCCCGGTCCGTGGTCGGCCACGCGAATCTCGACGACGGTTCCATTGCCGTTCTGCTTGGTTTCCGCCGTAACGCCGATCCACTTCCCTTCCGCTCCGTATTTCGCGGCATTGACCACCAGGTTCTGGATCGCGTGCCGGATCGCGATCGGATCGGCGAGCACCGGGGGGAGGTGCTCCCCAATGCTGCGCTCGAGCGTGCAGCCGGACTGGGCCACCGTGCGCTCCGTCGCCCGCAGTGCTTCTTCGATCAGCGAACCCGGCGCGACCACTTCCTTCACCGCGACCGGCTTGCCAGCTTTTGCCGCCGCAAACCGCAGTACCTGCTCGACGATGCCGGTCAACCGGTCGGATTCGTCCGATATCAGCTTCCCGTATCGCTGGATCTTGTCGGTGTTCAGCTTACCCGACTCGAGATTGTGGGCCGCGGTCCGAATCACCGCCAGCGGAGTACGCAGCTCGTGCGAGACGCCCGCAACGAAATCCATCTGCAATTGCGCGAGCGATTGAGCGCGCTGGGAAACCCGGACCATCGCGACCGCGGTCGCCAGCATCACGAGCAGGATCGCCATGCTCACGGCCAGGTTGCGCCACCGTGCTTTCGAGACGACGGCTTCGAGCGAACCCGCGCGATGCTGCACCTGCAGTTGCCAGCGGCTGCGATCGGGCGGTTGCTGATTTCGCCGGAATCCGCCACCACCACCGCCGCCTCCTCCGAATCCCCGGAACAGACCGGCGCGCCGCGCAATTTGCTCCCATTGCACATCGAAGATGCCCACCGATGAGTCGGCCTTGGCGCCGATCGGACCGCTGAGCGGCAGGATGACCCGCCCCGGATCGTTCCGCGAGACCACCTCGGCCCGATACTGCGAATCGCCGAGGTGGCGGTTCACCAAATCTTTCAGCATGGTGTCGCGGACATAGTCGAGGTCGGTCTCGAGCACGACCCATTCACGGATGAATCCCGGGCCTGGACCACCTCCGCGCGGACGCTCCCTCCGTTCACGGTCGCGCTCCCGGTCTCGGTTCCGGCCGGAGCCGCCCTCGCGCTCGCGATCCGGCGGAGGAGGCGGCGGCGGACCGCCCGCCTGTCCGAATCTTCCGAAGCGCGGAATTTCGATCAGCCCATCGTCGAACTCCGGCGGCGGTCCTGGACCGCGCCGGGGCCCTTCGCCCGCGTAGAACGATTCGAACCGCTCCTGGAGCCTTTTCCAATTGGCAGGCCACTGACCGGCGCGGAATACCGCCTGCTCGAGATCGAGGTCGCGCAGTTCGACGCCATCCTCCTTGGGCACGATCAGCATCACGCGCTTGAACAGGCCGGCGTGATGGGAGTTCTCCTTCCACACCGCGTAACGGGCCGCATAGATCGCTTCTCCGGTTTCATCGCCTTCACCTTCCACCGGCGAAAGTAGTGCCCCGCATGCAGTGGTGAGGTCGGTGTTGAAATCCTGGCTCAGGCGGCTCAGACTGGTGTTGAGCCCGGCGCGCATCCGTTCGCGCTCGCCAAAGCTCACTTCCCCCAGCCAGCGGTATTGCAACAGCGCGAGCAGCCCGGACAACACTCCGAGCCCTCCTAGCACGAGCCAGGAGAGGCGGGCCTGCCGTTTGTTGCGTTCGAGGTCCATGGTGGACGCGATCCCTCTCTTCAGCATACGCCGGCTATGGCAAAACCCAGCGCTTCCGGGCGGAACCTTTACCCTTCTTAACATCGGCCGCCGCTCCAGCCCGCGCGGGCGGCGGGTTCATGAGTATGTTCCGGTTCTTCACGGAACGAATGTAACTTACAAAGGGGTACTCAAAATGAAACTCGGAGCCATTACACTCGCGGCCTTGACCGCCGTGAGCCTCGGGGCGCAAACCACGCCCGCGATCGAAGGATCCTATGTCCTCATCGAGGAGGGCGTGCTCGCCTCCGGCGCACCGTTCGCATCGATGTCCAAATTGACCATCGGCGCCACAGGCGCGGTGACCGGAACCCAGGTGGTTCAGGGCATCACCTACGATCTGCAAGGCACCTACTCGACTGATACGGATGGCACGGCGGCGCTCCTGCTGACGGCCTCCGCCTCGAATTCCGACGGCGAAACGCTGATCGTCCAGCAATCCTACAAACTCGTGCGTCCGGCCGCTGGCGGAGCTGTCCTGGTGCGCACCAATCCGGGTATTTTCGCCGCGGGCACGCTCTCCCGGTCAGGCAATACCGCCTCCCTCGGCGGTACCTACTACCTCGGCGAAGAGCCTCTCGGGCGGCCATCGGCGCGCCTTGCAGTGCTGACTTTCGACACTTCTGGCGGCGTTTCCGGCTACGAGATCGTCAACTCAATGCAGGCATCGGGTAAACGCGAAATCAAGGGTAGCTATCAGGCAAACGCTAGCGGATTCACGACACTGTCATTCGCCGTGGCCTCCATCGATGAGAATGGCGACACCGTCAGCACCGCGGAGAACTACATGGTGCTGGCCACGCAGACCGAGTTGAAGGCATTGCGAGTCGACTCCGGCGCGGCACGCGTGATCACGCTCGAGAAGTAGCCGCTTGGCGGACTGGCCGAAATCCACCGCCGTGGTTTTCTCCGGCCAGTCCTCATCCAGCCGTCGGCCCGTGTTTTCAGAAACTTGGCGTTTGGAATGGGGCGTGCATCCATCAGGGCAGGAGATGATTCCCATGACACTCTTCCACCGGAAACTCGGAGTTTTCCCGGTACTGGCTTGCGCAACGGTGACCGGGGCCCTGTGGGCGCAGGATGCGCAGCCCGCCAACGACGACGAGCCGCGAGGCTGGCGCAAGGTCGGCGATTCGGACCGCCGCTCGCCGGAGGGCCCGCCCCCAGCGGACCTGCCCGCCCGCATCGAAGTCGGAGCGGGCGCCTTCGTGACGATTCGCGTCAACCAGCCGCTATCCAGCGACCGCAATCTCGCGGGAGACGGATTCACCGCGACCCTCGCCCAGCCGATCATCGCTGACGGATTCGTGGTCGCACGGCGCGGACAAACCGTCGCCGGACGGGTCGCCGAGGCAGTCAAGGCCGGAAGGCGCAGCGGCACCTCCCGCCTGGCACTCGAGCTGACTGAGATTTCCTTCGCTGACGGCCGGCAAGTCCCGGTAACATCGCAATTGATCGAGTATCATGGCGGCACTTCGGTGGGACGTGACGCCACCGCTGTCGCCACCACCACCGGACTCGGTGCCGCGATCGGCGGTGCCGCGGCGGGCGGAGCTGGCGCCGGAATCGGAGCCGCGGCCGGAGCCGGAGCGGCACTGATCGGCGTGCTGACTACGCGCGGCCGCGCCACCGAAGTCTATCCGGAGGCAACTCTGACCTTCCGGCTCACCAATCCGGTAACCATCTCGACCGAACGTTCCGCGCATGCCTTCCAGCCCGTCCGGCAAGAGGACTATGAGCCACAGCAGCGGCTCCGAACGCGCCCCACGACCGTGATCGCCACCGATCCATACGGCGGCTGGGGACCGGGCTGGGGTTGGGGTCCCGGCTGGGGCTGGGGTGGCGGATGGTACGGTCGGCCCTACTGGGGTTCGGGCATCGTCATCCGCACCGGACCGCGCTACTACGGTGGCTGGGGCGGTGGCGGATATCGCGGCGGCAGACGCCGTTAAATCAACAAGGGCGGCCCTCAGGGACCTTGGATCCCGGGGCGTGCCGCCCCCCCCCGGCATTCCAGCGGCCTCGGCAACGCCGCCTGATCCCACACCCGCGCCCGCGTCTATAATTCAGGTTTGCGGCTCACTCTCACTCTTATCTCCGTAATCCTCGCGCCCGCTCTCGCCCAGGATCGTTTCGCCGAATCCGTTCGCCCGTTCCTCGCGGCACATTGCTCGGGGTGCCACAACCCGCGCAACGCCGCCGGCGGCTTGGACCTCGATGCGATCTCGAACCAACCGCCGGCCTCCAATCGCGAACGTTGGGAGCGCATCGCGCGACGCATCCGGGCGGGTGAGATGCCGCCGCCTCCGGCCCCGCGTCCTCCGAAGAATCTCTCCGATGCCACTGCCGCCGAGATCCACTCCACGTTTGACCGCCTGGATCGCACGGCCAAGCCCGATCCTGGCCGGGTCACCGTTCGGCGCTTGAGCCGTTACGAGTACGGCAACTCCGTCCGCGATCTTCTCGGGATCGACACACGCGCGGGCGACGATCTCCCGCCTGACCCGTATGGATATGGCTTCGACAGCATCGGCGATGTCCTCTCGTTGTCACCGGCGCTCGCCGACAAGTACCTGAAGTCCGCCGAGCGGATCGCACGCATCGCGGTTCCCATCGACAGCGATCCTTGGAAAGCGACCATGGATCGCTACCTTGCCGAGCGCGTGGATCAGGACAACCAGCTTCACCTCACTGTAGACCACGTCTTCCCCGCCGATGGCGAATACCGGCTGCGGTCGGCCTGGTATCAGGGCTTGCGCGATGGCGTGCGCGTGAAGCTGCGCCTGTTCCTCGATGGCGAGGAAGTCGCGAATGACATCCTCACCTTTTACTACGGCATCGATCGCGGACTCGAATCGCCGAAACTCTACATCGCCGCCGGCAGGCATCGCGTGGAATCGTGGATCGAGGTCCTTCCGGAGCCCAAGTACAAGGGTAATCCGCCGTACCTCGAATACATTCAGGTGTACGGGCCTCTCTCGCAATCGCCCGCCACCGAAAGCGCGGCGTATCGCCGGATCTTCGCGTGTGGCCACGGCCCCGGAAAGCACGAGCCGGCCTGCGCGCGCCGCGCGATCGAACCGCTGGCGCGCCGTGCCTACCGCCGTCCGCTCGAGCCGCGCGAGCTCGACGATCTGCTCGGGCTCGTGCAATCGGTGCAGGCGAAATCGGACTCGCTCGAACAGGGAGTCCGAGTGGGCTTGCAGGCGATTCTCGTTTCACCGAACTTCCTCTTCCGCGTTGAGCGCGACATCGCGAGCGGCGAGCGGGAACTGACGGCGCGGGAACTCGCGACTCGCCTCTCCTACTTCCTGTGGAGCAGCCTGCCGGACGACACGTTGGCCGCCGCGAGCACGCCCGCGCAGGTGCTCTCCAACGCGCGGCGTATGCTCGCCAGCCCGAAGTCGCGCGCGCTCGCCGAAAACTTCAGCGGACAGTGGCTCCAGACGCGCAACCTCCACGTGCTGAAGCCCGATCGCAAGAAGTTTCCCGATTTCGATTCGGACCTCCGCGACGGCATGCGCACCGAAACCGATCGCTTCTTCGAGGCCGTGATACGCGAGGATCGCGGTATCCTCGACTTCATCGACGCCAAGTTCACCTTCGTCAACGAGCGGCTCGCGAAATTCTACGGCATCGAAGGTGTGACCGGACCCGAGTTTCGCCGGGTGGAACTCGATGGCGTGCAGCGCGCGGGCGTGCTCGGACATGCGAGCGTGCTCACCGTGTCGTCGTATCCAACCCGAACCTCACCGGTCATCCGAGGCAAGTGGCTTCTCGAAAACATCCTGAACGCCCCACCCCCACCGCCGCCCGCCAACGTTCCGCAACTCGACGAGGGGGCCGCGGGCATGACAGCGTCGCTGCGACAGCAACTCGAAAGGCACCGAACGAACGCGCTCTGCGCCTCCTGCCACGGCCGCATGGATCCGCTCGGCTTCGGACTCGAGAACTACGACGCCATTGGCAAGTGGCGCACCATGGACGGAAAGTTCGCGATCGATCCGAGCGGATCATTACCGGATGGCCGCTCATTCAGCACTCCAGCTGGCCTCCGTGCGCTTGTGCGGTCCGAGCACGAAGCCTTCACTCGCGGTTTCGTCGAAAAGCTCATGATCTACGCACTGGGCCGCGGACTCGGACCATCGGACCGCCCCGCGATCCGCCAGATCGCCGATCGCGTCGAGCGCAACGGACACCGTATCTCGGAAGCGATCCTCGGAGTCGCTGAAAGCGTGCCCTTCCGAAAGCGAAGGGCGGAGTGAAGTGGCTCCGGTGCGACCGAGCGTCGGCTCAGTGCCGGACTCGCCTTGGAAGCGGCATGCCGCTCTCTCCGTCCCACACAAAGCGGAAAATCCCAGGGGTCGGG
>CADECY010000164.1 GCA_902825945.1 uncultured Acidobacteriota bacterium | reverse complement strand
GCCGGTGCGTGATGCGGCGATCCCGGCGCTCGGCCGGTTCAACGAACCCCGAGTCGCCGAGGCTTTGTTGCGCCATCACGCGGCTGCTCCGGGCCGGATCGAGGATATCCTGCTCAGCCGGCCCGAGTCCGCCGCGCTGCTCATCGCGCGGGTCGATTCGCTCGCGCCCGAAAAGTTGAAGCGCGTGGCGGCATTCAAGAACGCGAACCTCGACGCCATGGTTCGGAAGAAATGGGGCGCCATCAGCCAGGGGACGCCGGAAGAGAAACTCGCCACGGTCCGCCGGCTGAATAACGATGTGCGCGCCGCTTCCGGAGACATCGCCAGTGGACGTAAGCTCTACTTCGCTCACTGCGGATCCTGCCACAAGCTGAACGGAACCGGCGGGACCCTCGGCATGGACCTCACGGGCGCCAATCGCGGCGATCGCTACTATCTGCTCACGCACATCGTGGATCCCTCCGCATTCATCCGTAAGGAGTACATGACCATCGAGATCAGGACTCGCGACGGGCGCTCGGTTTCGGGCCTCGTGGCGGGAGAAGATGCGGCCAGCGTCACGCTGATCGGAGCCAATTACCAGCAGACGCGGATCGTGCGCGCGGATATCGCGAAGATGGACGAGTCGCCGGTTTCGGTGATGCCCGAGGGAATCCTCGAGAAGCTCAGTCCCGCCCAACTCCGCGATCTGTTCGCGTTCCTGCAGGCCAAATGAGCGATCTCGAAGCGCGGGCCGAACGGGCGCGCAACGCGTTCCTTCACGCCGAGGCCGGAGCGCTGTGGGCGGAGGCATTGGCGGAGTACGAGCGCGCGGGCGATACCCGAGGCATGGGCCGCTCCTTGCTCGGACTCGGTGAGATCGCGCGAATTCTCGGTCACGAAGCCGATTCTCTCGGCCACTACCAGCGCGCGCTCGCCATCGCCGAATCGGAGCACGACGGGCTGCTCGAGGCGAGTTGCCATCTCGGGCTCGGACACCTGGCTCGCCGCATGGATCGCAACGGCGAAGCCGGCGAGCGCTACCGGACAGCGCTCGATCTGTTTCGAGCGAACGGCGGAGGCTCCGGACAGGCGCGGTCGATCGAGGGGCTGGCCGAGGTCGCCTGGCGTGGCGGCGAGCATGACACGGCTGCCTCGCTCTATCGCGAGTCGCGCGAACTGCAGGACCCGGTGGGAGAGGCTCGATGCACCGAGGCTCTCGGCGATCTCGAGCGCTCGCGGGGGCGTTGGGACGAGGCCGAACCGCACTACGAAGAGGCTCTCGGCAGGTATCGCTCCGCCGGATTCCGGCTGGGAATCGGAACCAGCCTCAAGAACCTCGGAGACGTAGCGCGCTGGCGCGAGGACTACGCGACGGCGTCGCTGCGATATCGCGAGGCTCTGGAGACGTTTCGCGAGATCGGCTACAAGCTCGGTGAGGCGCACGCCGTTCAGAGCCTGGCGGACACTGCGGCGTTCGGGCGCCATTACGAGCAAGCTGTCGCACTCTACGCCGAGGCTCGCCCGCTCTTCGAAGCTGCGCGTGATCGCGGCGGCATGGCGTATTGCTCGCGTGCCCTCGGCGACATGGAGCGGGCGTTCGACCGCTTCGAGTCCGCGACCGCCCATTACACGTCCGGCCGCGAGATCTACCGGGAACTGGGCAACGCGCCTGCCGAAGCGGCGTGTGTGCGCCTGCTCGGAGAGGCGGCGCAAGCGGCGGGGCACCTCGACGAGGCGGCCGCGCGATACGGCGAGGCGATGTCGATCAGCCGGGCAGCCGGAGACCGCGCGGGGGAAGCGCATTGCGTGGCGGTGCAAGGTTGGCTTGCCTTGAAGAAGGGCTCATCACCGCGGGCCCTTGCGCTGCTCGATGAAGCCGCGGACCGTTACGACCAACTAGGCGAGACCGCTCGTTCGGCTTGGCTGCGGTCGGCGGCCCGGTCCGCCCTGGCCGAAGACCGGACCCTCCGGCGCCCCCGCCACCGGCACAGCAGCTAACGCTAACTGACGGCAGGTTGGTTACCCCCAAACTCGCGAATTGGATACCCCCAAACTAGTGATATCATTGGGTTGAATCCAGGTTCGATCATCCCGTATCATCAAAGAGCTGAAGCTACTACGGCCTTTGCGTCATGACTGAACCTCAGCAAGCTCAACCGGATCTGAGCGTCTGGCACGTTCCGGGCCGCACTCCTCTCGTCCTGTACTCTCGGGAGGTTTGCGAACGAATCGTGGCGGATGCCTTCGAGGCTCTTCGCCGTTCCAGTGGCGCGGACGAGGCCGGGGGAGTTTTGTTCGGCAGTGCGGACGACGATGAGGTGAAGATCGTTGCCAGCCGTACCTTCCGGCGCGGGTCCGGCGGCCCCTTCGTTTTCGGCTCCGATGACCACGTCCGGATGCAGGAAATGATCCAGGCCACTGCGTCCGAGCCGGACTTGCGGAAGCTGGTGCCGGTGGGCTGCTATCGCGCCCGCATCGGAGGCGAACTGGCGCTGTCGGACGGTGACCTCGAGATTTGGAATCGCCACTTCCCATTCCGCTGGCAAATCGTGCTGCTGTTGCGGATCGAGGAAGGTGCGCCTGTGCGGGCCGGATTCTACTTCCGGCCGCCCAAAGGTGTTGCACGGGTCGATGCGCCTTACAAGGAATTCGAACTCGAGGCGCCTCCTCCTCCGAAAACGGAGCAGGACAACCTTCCCTCGTATCTGCCACGGGAACTGTTCCGGATACCCGACGAGCGTGGTCCCGGCCGCGCGAAATGGTATGCCTTCGGTGCGTTGGCCGCCCTGGGGGCGGCGGGGGCAGGCTATCAGGCCGCCAAACTTCACGTCACCGCGCCCGAGCCGGTGACCGATGCCGGACTCCGGCTGTCTGAACGCGATGGACTGCTGGCCGCCTCCTGGAGGCGCGATTCACCGGTCGTGAGGAACCTCCGGAATGGCCACTTGGTGATCTCCGACGGCGGACAATTGTCCCTCATGCCGTTGACCGATAGCAGGCTCGCTTCGGCGTCCTTTCAAACGGTACGTTCGAGTGAGGACATCCGCGTGAAGATCGTCGGCACCGGACCGGCTGGGGAACCAGTGGTGGTCCAAACCGCCCGCTTCGTCGGGCCACTCGCCGGACTGGACCGAGGAGATGACAAGGGCGGCGGGCAACCTTCGCGGGAAGACCTCAATGAGCTGCGCCGTGCCCGAAAGCAGCTCGATGCCCAGTTGAATTCCAACCGGGCCAGCGAAGAGCAGATCGCGCGACTGACCCGGCAGGCTCGAAATCGGCCAGCGCTTCCGCCTGCGGAAACCGTGCGGCCCGCCGAGCGTCCCCCGGACCCCAAGCCGGTTGCCGCCGTTCCGGCGACGCAGCCGCCTGCCCCCGCGCCCGCGGCATCCACGCCCACGCCCGCGCCAGTGGCTCCGGTTCAAATCCCCCAGCCGGAACCCGCTCAATACTCCGGTCCCATGTCGGGGCGCATCATCTGGACTGGATACCTTCCGGCCAATACCAGCTTGACGATCAGCGGGCGAAGCCCATCTGCGGGCACCCTGTCGGGCGCCCTTCCGGCGGTCCAGGCGCGAGTCTCCGTCTACGCTGCCGAAATCACGAGCGCAGGGCTGTCACTGTTCACAGCCAACCCCGCCCGCGCCAACGCGACCGAGGCTCGCAGCGCGCGTACCGGCTGGATGAACACGACTTTCGTCTACGATGCCGCTCGCGCGCAGGACGCCCGCCTGGCGGAGTCACCCTCGCCCGCCAGCCCGCAGAGGATCGTGATTCGCAGCGGAGACCGTCCGCTTTCGGCGGCCGTCATCGACTGGCAGGTAGTGCGGTAGCCGTCTATTGCTTCGACGGTGTCGAGGGCGCCGTGTTGGACGCACTGGCGGCAGGTGCCGGTGTCGAACTGGATTCCGCTTTCGACTCGGTCTTGCCTTCGGACTTCGATTCCGCCTTCGCCTCGCCGGACTTAGACTCGCCGGACTTGGATTCGCCCTGCTTGTTGCCACCGGCGCGCGCGTAGTCGGTGATGTACCAGCCGCTGCCCTTGAACTGCAGCGCTGGCGCGGAAACCAACCGCTCCACCGCTCCACCGCACGCTTCGTGCAGGGTCAACGGCTCATCGGCAAACTTCTGGATGATCTCGAACTTTTGCTCGCATTTCGAGCACCGGTATTCGTAAAGGGGCATTCCACTCTCGGGGTCGAAATTACTGTTTTCTCGGTACGCCCAGCGGGCCTGCTGGCGTCAGGGTCTTTTCGTTCTTGGCGCCGGGATCGTTGCCGCCCCGTGCCACTGGTGCTTCAGCGCTTTTCTTCGCCGCAGCGAGGCCCTTGGTCAATACTTCGATTGCCTTCTTCAACTGAATGTCTTCCTCGGGTTTGGCTGGAGTAGCCGCCGGGGCCGCGTCGTCGTCTTCTTCGCTCTCGGGTTCCGGACCAGAGACTCCAAGCGAAGGCACGACGCCCTCATCCTGGATCTTCTTCCCTGCGGCGTTATGATATTTCGCCACCGAAAGAATGACGGCGGCTCCGTCGTCGAGGGTAAGCGCCTTGCGCTGGGCCGCCTCGCCGTAGGTCCGCTCGCCTACCACTTCGGCGCGCTTGTTGTCGAGCAGGGCGGAAGCCGCGACTTCGGCGCCTCCCGCAGTGCCGCGATTGACGAGCACCACCAGAGGAAGCTTGGTGATCGCTTTCGCCGGATCGGCTTCGTAGTTCTTGCGTGCCACCTTCTGGCCCTCGAGGTAGGTCAGCCGGCCGCCGGCCAGGAACAGGTTGGCGAGCGCCATGCCCTCCTCGGGCGTGCCGCCAGCATTGCTGCGGAGGTCGAGCACCAGGCGCTTGGCGCCCTTCTGCTCCGCTTCCTTCACGCGGGCCGACACCTCGGAGGCCTTGCCCGCATCCAGTGCCGGAACCAGGATGTGGCCGACGTCCTCCGGCAGCACCTTCAAGGAACTGGGTGGATTCGCCACAATTGCGCGGGTGAGCGTAATCTTCTGCGCCTCGGCGCCCCGCCGGACTCGCAATACGCTCAGATCGACAGTCGTTCCCGGATCACCCAGCAACAGCATCTCGGCGTAGGCAAGGGGCATGTCGCGCGTCGCCACGTTCGCGATTGTCTCGATCACGTCACCAGTGCCGAGGCCCTGTTTGGCGGCGGGCGAGCCCGGAACCGAATCCACGATGCCGACGTAGCCGAAGCGGCGCGACAGGACCAGTCCGACATCGCCCTTCTTCGATTCCTTGGTTTTCAGGTACTGCTTGTACTGCTCCGCACTCAGGTAGCTCGCATATGGGTCCACCGATTCGAGCAGGCCATTGAGCGCGCCGAGGGTGACGTTCTTCATGTCGGGCTCCTCGACGTACTCGCTCTTGATCCGGGAGATCACCTCGGTGAATACGGAGAAGTGCTTGTAGGCGTCTTCGGCGGCGTTGCCTCGCCCCATCACCACGCCCAGCAGGAACAGGGCAAGCAAGCAGGTGGAGCAACTCACCACCAGATATTGCAGACGCTTGGACATTGAAGTCCCTCCTTCCGATCCCGGTTCAGCCTCACTTCTAATCTAGCATAGGCATGTTCAGCCGCCTGGGGCATTTTTCCTCCGGTACAATTTGAGCGATAGTCCTACTCCTGTGAGCAACAGCGTCGAAGGTCAGTACCGCTGGAGCGTGAGACTCGTGGTTCGCCAACGTACCCGTCGGTGGTTCCGAAGTTGGCTCGCGCTGGCATTTGGTGATCGCCAGAGGGAGTTTCACGGGGCTCTCGCGCGCGTGGACCTGCCGGTCCGCCTGATCTTCCAAGAGCGGAACGGAGTGGAATGCAGGGGTGCCGCAGCCCTGTTCGGGGATGACGGGGCTAAGGTGTTTCGCCGGCCGGGTCCCTGGATGATCACGGTCCGGCCCTAGGTATTCTCGCGCTCCGCTAGGGCATTTTGACAGGAGTTCAACCGGATCAAGCTGAGGGACCTGGGTCACGCGATGATCGAAAATTACCTCAAGGGGCGCAGATCCCGAATTGTCCCGAGACTCGTCCATGTCAAAACCGGCCATCGCCTACGTCATCGCAATCGTGATGCTAGCGGTGCCTGTCGCGGTCTCCGCCGCCCTCGAGTTCGAATCGCAGGTTCCGTTGCGGACGATTTGCTACGTTCTCATCTCGGTGCTCGCGGCCCGGATCAAGGTAGCGTTGCCAGGCCTCAAAGGCACGATGACCTCGGCGTTCTTCGTGGCGCTCATCGCGATCGCCGAACTATCGCTGCCGGAAGCCTTGCTCGTGGTGGCCTCGCAGACGATCACGCAGTCGCTGTGGAATACACAGACGCGGCCTTCCCTGTTGCGGATGACGTTCAACATGGCTGGCCTCACACTGGCGGCTTCCTCCGCGCATCGGATCATCCACTTCGCCCTTCCGGGCGCGGGCATCGAGAGCCACGTGGTCAAAGTTGTCACCGGTGCCCTCGTCTACTTCGTGCTGAACGCGCTGCTGTTTGCCGGCGCCGTCTCGATCTCGGAGGGTCGGCCGCTGCTCGGTCTGCTGCGCGAATCCTGCGTTTGGGGGTTCCCGTTCTTCCTCATCGGAGCCTCGATCGCCGCGATTGCCACCAAGGTGAGTGAAACCGTCGGCTGGGAATCCACCGTGCTCGCCTTCGCGGTGGTGATGATCGTCCACCGCTATTACAAAATCTACCTCGAGCGCCTCGAGCTCGAGAAGAAGCATGTCACCGACATGGCGGCGCTCCATTTGCGGACCATCGAGGCCCTGGCACTTGCCATCGACGCAAAAGACGATGTCAACCAGGAGCACCTTCGCAGGCTCCAGATCTTCTCCATCGAAATCGGCAAGGAACTCGGGCTCGACGACAATAACCTCGAGGCGATCCGCGCAGCCTCCCTCCTGCACGACATCGGCAAGCTGGCGGTGCCGGAACACATCATCTCCAAACCCGGACGGCTCACGGCGCAGGAGATGCAGAAAATGAAGATCCACCCGGTCGTTGGCGCCGAGATTCTCGAGCAGGTGGAATTTCCCTATCCGGTCGTGCCGATCGTCCGCGCCCATCATGAGCGTTGGGACGGAGCCGGCTATCCCGACGGACTCACGGCGGAGAACATCCCGATCGGCGCCCGGATTCTGGCCGCCGTCGATTGCCTGGACGCATTGGCCTCGGATCGAACCTACCGCAAGGCGCTCCCCCTCGCCGACGCCATGGCCCATGTTTCGGGCGAATCGGGAAAGGCCTTCGATCCCAGAATCGTCGAAGTGCTCGAACGCAGGTTCCGCGATCTCGAGGAACGCGCGCGCTCGGAAGCCGGACAACGGCGCGGGCGCGCCGCCGCCAAGTCCCGGCCCGGCCGGGCGACCTCCGTACTCGATCTCGAGACCCCCAGTCAGGCCTCGGAGCTTCAAATCCTCGGCGCTCCCAAGGCGAACTTCATGTCGTCGATCGCGGCCGCGCGGCAGGAGGCGCAGTTCGTGCTAGAGGTCACGCGCGACTTGGGTAACTCCCTCAGCCTGCATGAGACTCTTTCAGTGGTCGCGTCGCGAATCGAACAATTGGTCCCACACGACTCCATTGCTATCTATCTGCGGCACGGCGACATCCTTCGTGCCGAGCATGTTCATGGCGAGGACCTTCGCCTTCTGAGTTCGCTCGAAATTCCGGTCGGCGAGGGATTGTCCGGCTGGGTCGCCTCCGAGAACAAGCCGATCATGAACGGCAACCCATCGGTGGAGCCCTCCTACATGAACGATCCTGGAGCGTTCAGCCTCCTGCGGTCAGCCCTCGCGGTGCCGCTCGCCGACGGCGACATTCCAGTGGGCGTACTAACGCTCTACCGGCTCGAGAAGGACGCTTTCACTGAAGATGACCTCCGCGTCCTGATGGCCATCAATTCCAAGCTCGCCACGGCCATGTCGAACGCGCTTAAATTCCAACAGGTCGAAAGTTCCGCCACTATCGACGCGCTCACGGGGTTGCCCAACGCACGCGCCCTGTTCGCCTATCTCGACAACGAAGTGGCCAAGAGCAAGGTCAACGATAGCCCCGTTGCCGTGCTCGTCTGCGATCTCGATGGCTTCAAGGCGATCAACGATAACTGGGGTCACCTCGAGGGCAATCGCGTGCTCCAACTCGTGGCAAAGGGATTCCGCCATGCCTTGCGGGAAGGTGACTACGTCGCCCGGTTGGGTGGCGACGAATTCGTGTTCATTCTGCCCGGCATCGATTTGCGCGACGTCGACAGTCTGGTTCCCCGCCTCGAACGGGTCGCCTTCCAGGCGGGCAGGGAGGTCGCCGGAACCGCGGACCTCTCAGTGAGCGTCGGCACGGCGGTTTGTCCAATACATGCCACCGATGGCGAGGAACTGCTCACCATTGCCGACAAGCACATGTATCGGCGCAAAGCCGATGGCAAGCGCCGGCGCGGAATCGCGCCAAGGTCCGAAACACCGGTCCTCGAACCGGCTCACTGATACCGGCACGATCCCGGCTTTGCCTTCACGAAGTACTTCTTGTAGTTCGATGCCTTCGGGTCGAGACAGCCCTCCAGGTCGAGCAGTTCCACTTTGCGGAACTCGATCGGATGGCTTTCGCTCTGCAGCGAGATGTAGCCTTCGGAAAGAATCGTGCCATCTGGCGGCGCGCCCGGCCCTCGCGGGCTCGATGATCCGCCGCCAACCTGCGGCAGTTCGTATGCGAGTACCGTCTTCCCATCGATCTTGTGCCGGATCACAGACGATCCCAGAACTTCCATCTCCACGCGCACCCACTGGTCGCCATCATAGGTCCGCGAGACCGAGGTCACGCAATGCGGTGTGAATAGCTTGCCGTCGCGGACCACGTGCGTGCCCGGCGTGCATAGATTCAGTGTCGAACGCGTCTTACCATCGGAGAGTCCGCCGAGAAATTGCGCTTCGATCGAGATCGGGAAATCCTGATCGACATGCATCGTTTTCGGATCCTGGCAATGCAACATCGCGCCCGAGTTGCGGATCGCCCATCCGGGTCCCTTCGGCGCCTGCTCGCCTGTGAATCGGTACTCGACCACGAGGCGGTAGTAGCTGAACTTGTCCTTGTGGAAAATGTGGCCGAACTTCTGCGCGTAGTCGGTGTAGCCGTCGTAGCTCACCTTCATCACACCGTTTTCGACCCGAAACGTTTTGGCGAAGTTCTCGCCGAGGGGATAGCCCTTGATCTTCGGGGTCCATCCTTCGAGGTTCTTCCCGTTGAACAACTGGATCCAGTCTTCCTTGTCGGGGTCGTTGGCCGCGAAAATCGTTCCGGCCATCAACAAAAAGGCGAGCGGGCGCATTACAATTCAGAGTACATGAAGACAGCGGTCCTGGCTGTGGTTGCGTCTGCCGCGGTATTTGCCGCGCCCGATTTCCGGCTCGACATCGCGCCGATCCTTGCCAAGCGCTGCCAGGGCTGTCACGGCGCCGCGACTCAGCAAAGCGGACTCCGCCTCGACCAGCGCGCCGCCGCCATGAAGGGCGGATACTCAGGGGCCGTGATCCTGCCGGGCAACAGCCGGGCGAGCAAACTGATTCGAATGGTGACCGGCGGCGAGAAGGTGAAGATGCCGCCAGCGGGTCCGCCCTTGACATCGGAAGAGGTGGCGAGGCTGCGCGATTGGATCGATGCTGGTGCCGACTGGCCTGAGGATAGCCCCGCCTCGGTGGCCGTCAAGCCAGGCATCCGTGCCGTGCCCTGGTCATTCCGCCCGGTCCGCAAACCCACCCCACCGCTGGCGAAGTCGAACGCGATCGATGCCTTTGTCCAGGCGCGCCAGCGAGCCAAGGGAATCGCCGCCTCTCCGGAGGCTCCCCGGGAGGTCCTGCTGCGGCGGTTGCACCTCGATCTGACGGGATTGCCGCCAGCAGAAACTGGCATAGAGTCAACACGATATGACGCACGAGTGGATGCATTGCTCGAGTCTCCACATTTCGGAGAGAAGTGGGCTCGTCACTGGCTGGATCTGGCACGTTACGCCGACTCGGAAGGCGGAGTCCAGGACTTCTCTCGTCCCTTTGCCTGGCGCTATCGCGAGTGGGTGATCAACGCCTTCAATCGCGACATGCCGTTCGACCAGTTCACGGTCGAGCAGCTCGCCGGTGATCTCCTTCCAGGCGCCGGGCTTTCCCAGAAGACAGCCGCCGGTTTTCACCGCAACACGATCACCAGTCGCGAGGGCGGCGTCGAACTCGACCGGATTCGCTTCGAGCAGCTCGTCGATCGAGCCAATACCACCGGCACGGTCTGGTTCGGCCTCACGCTGGGCTGTGCCCAGTGCCACGATCACAAGTATGACCCGATCTCGCAGCGCGACTATTACCGGATGGTCGCCTACTGGGAAAGCGCCGACGAGCGTGACGTCGATGCGCCCTTGGCCGGTGAACTCGGCGTCTATCGCCAGTACGCCCACGTCTTCCGGCGCGAGCGCGACAAGCTGATCGCCGAACACGCGATCTTGCCTGTGGTCGACGAATGGGAAGAAGGGATGCGCGGCGCGATGGCGAATCCCGGCAAGAGTCCGTTGTGGGACGTCACTTATGACGCCTTTTCGAAGCTCGTCGATCACGCGCCCGAGATCCTGCTGAAGAAACGATCCGAGCGGACCGAACGCGAGCAGGACGCTCTCATCGACTACTTTATCAAGCGCTCGCAAGGTGCTGTCGGAAAAGAACGACATGAAAAGCTGAAGGTCGCCGAACTCGGCAAGAAGCTCGAAAAGCTCGATCAGCAGTATCCGAGACTCACCCAGATCATGACTCTCGCCGAGACGAGCCCGCGGCGTCCGACTCACCTCCGGATCCGCGGCAACTACGCTGACCGTGGCATTGAGGTCGAGCCCGGGCTGCCAGACTCACTCGCCAAGATCCAGGCGCCGGACCGGCTCACGCTCGCCCGCTGGATCGTGTCTCGTGACAACCCGCTTACCGCCCGCGTGACCGTGAATCGGATCTGGGCCGAGCTGTTTGGCGCGGGTCTTGTCCGCACCGCCGAAGACTTCGGAGCCAACGGTGAGAGACCCAGCCACCCCGAACTCCTCGATTGGCTTGCGGTGGATTTCATGGAGCACGGCTGGAGCATCAAACGCCTGATTCGTCAGATTGTTACGTCGGAGACCTACAAGCAATCATCGAAGTCGAGAGCGGACCTTGCCTCGGTCGATCCGGACAACCGGCTGCTCGCGCGCCAATCGCGATTTCGGCTCCCCGGCGAGCTGATCCGTGACAACGCACTCGCCGTCTCCGGACTCTTGATGGACACTGTGGGCGGCGAAAGTGTCCGGCCCCCGCAGCCGGATGGTGTGATCGACCTCCAATACAGCATGAAGTGGGACGAAACCCCCGGCCGGGCCCGCTACCGGCGCGGTCTGTACATCCACATTCAGCGAACCGCGAACTATCCTCTTTTGATGAACTTCGACTCGCCGGATCGAACCGTTACTTGCGCTCGCCGCGAGACTTCGAACACGCCCCTGCAACCGCTGAATCTGATGAACGATCCGGCGTTCGTCGAAGCGGCACAAGCGCTTGCCGCGCGGCTGATGCGTGAGGAACGGGATGCGCGCCGGCGCGTCGACCGGGCCTTCCGGATTTGCTTCGGCCGCAGCCCCAGCGCCTCGGAACGCGACCTGATTCTGAGCCATCTCGACCAGCGCCGCCAGATCGCGAAAACGAACCCGAAGGCGATCGAGTCGATGCCGATCGGCGACCTGCCGGGCGCGGACCCGCTCGAAGCCGTGGCCTGGTTCGGAGTGAGCCGCGCGATCCTCAACTCCGATGAGTTCCTGACGAGGGAGTGAACCGATGAACGAGATCCAGTTTGCCCGCGCGATTCGCCGCCGCGACTTCCTCACCAAGGCCGTGGGCGCGATCGGGCTGCCCGCTTTGCACAGCCTCGGCGCAACGGCGCCTCTCCGCGGACCGCACTTCGCCCCGAAAGCGCGCAACGTGATCTTCCTCTACATGGAAGGCGCGCCCAGCCAGATCGACCTCTTCGACCCGAAGCCCGAACTCGCGCGCTGGCACGGCACTCCCTTGCCACCCTCCATGACTCAGCATCTCAAGTTCGCCTTCATCAAACCGAATGCAAAAGTCCTGGGATGCAAACGGACCTTCGCCAAGTATGGTCAAAGCGGCGCCGAGTTCAGCGACTGGATCCAGCCCTTCGGCGACATTGCCGATCGTATGTGCATCGTGCGGTCGATGCACACCGAAGCCTTCAACCATCAGCCCGCCGACCTGATCCTGATGACCGGACACATGCTCCCCGGGCGTCCGACGATCGGCTCATGGGTGCTCTATGGTTTGGGCAGCGAGTCGAAGGATCTGCCCGGCTTCATCGTGCTCACCACCGGCAAGAGCAACATGAGCCAGGCCGCGCAGTGGACGAGCGGATTCCTGCCCTCGAGCTACCAGGGCGTGCCGTTCCGCCGCAAGGGCGATCCCGTGCTCTACCTGTCGAATCCGCACGGCGTGTCGGCTGAGGAGCAGCGAGCGGACTTCGACCTGACCGCCGCGCTCAACCGCACTCACCATAGCGAAACGGGAGACATGGAAACGATTTCGCGCATCGCTTCTTACGAGATGGCGTTCCGGATGCAAATGAGCACGCCCGGACTTCTCGAAACCTCCGGCGAGTCAGAGGGCATGCGCCGCGCCTACGGACTCGAGGACGAAACCACGCGCGCCTTCGGCACCAATTGCCTGCTCGCTCGCCGGATGGTCGAAAGGGGAGTGCGATTCGTGATGGTGACCCATTCTTCGTGGGATCAGCACACCGAGTTGAACAAAGACTTGAAGAAGAACTGCGACATCACGGCTGGTCCGGTGGCGGCGCTCGTGCGCGACCTCGACCAGCGCGGGCTGCTCGATTCGACCCTGATCCTATGGGGTGGCGAATTCGGACGCACGCCGCTCGGCGACTTCCGGAAGGATGACGAAGCCGTCGCGGGCCGCGATCATCATCCGAGTTGCTTCACGATGTGGGCCGCGGGCGGCGGAATCCGGCCTGGCGTGACGATCGGCAAGACCGACGACCTGTGCATGACGATCGAAGAGGATCCAGTGCACATCAACGACCTGCAGGCAACGATCCTGCGTTGCCTGGGTTTCGATCACACCAAGCTCACCTACCGCCACATGAGCCGGGATTTCCGGCTCACGGACGTGCGCGGCAATGTCGTGCGGAAGATGCTGGCGTAGACACGCGGATCAGGAGCTGCGCCGATAGACTTCGCCGGCCGGAAGGCGCCACATGGTCGATACCAACCGGACCTCTCCGAGGGCGGCGCGCTCCAGTCTCGAGTCACAAGACAAAGCAACGTAGGTGCTTGGGGTATTCACGTGGGCAACCCGTTCGGTTTTCCCGCCCAGTAGGCGCCTTAACTCAGTCACGTTGCGATCCTTCACCGCGAAGTACAACCCGCCGCTGGAGACGATGCCCCACAACGCCGGTTCCACTTGAGGCATCCCTGCGACAGGGACCAACGTGCCACCCTCGATGGGCCGTTGGAAGATCGTCGCGGACTGCTCTCCGAAGGACACGAATAGCGTCTTTCCATCGGCTGACTCCGCGCCGCGGGTCGCGTTCTCCGCGATCAGAATCGGCTTTCCGCTTCTGTGGAAGGCCGGGGCCTGAAGCAGGCTCCTCGTGCCTGCTCTGTCTGACAAGAAGTAGACCGACTGCCCATCCGCGGACCATTCCGGGCGGTCTTCCATGTCTGTATCCGTGGTCAGGCGCCAATGCCGGCCCTTGCCGTCTACTTCGGCGATGAACACCGATGTCCTGCCATCAGCCTTTGCCGCGAACGCGAGATGGTTCCCGCTTGGCGACCAGGACAGACCTCGCGCCGTGGAGAAAGCTCCGGATACGGCGCGCCAAACCCGTTCCGGTCTTTCGAATGGCGCGATCCAAATTCCGTCGAAGGTTCCGCCGCTAACCGCTGCCGCGACGCGTTTGCCATCGGGCGAGATCGCCGGACTCTCCGCGCCCGCGGGATAGGCAACTTCGCGCCCCAGCCATGGTTGCTGGCGCAGCGATCCGACGGTAACGCTTGCATAATACTGCCGGCGCCCAAAGAACAGGTCGTCAGTCTTCCGGCAGAATGCCGGAGCCATCGCGTCGCTCGTGCCTTCAACCGGAACGATCATAGCGGGCCCGCCATATGCGATCTCCGCCCGCCAAAGCTGACTCATTCCCCGATAAGCCGCCGAGAAAATGACGGATCGGGAGTCCGGAGTGAAAGCCAGGCCATTGATCCAGGTATCGACGCTGGTGAGTTTGTGGACCGATTCGCCGTTTCGGCTGATCGCGAAGACCTCTCCTTTCCCCCGGCTTGAATAACGGGACACCGCAAGATGTTCGCCGTTCGGCGCCACAGCGACCTGAACATCGCCCCAAGAACCCGGCTTCGGAAAACTGATCCGCTTCATAGTTCGATCACTAAGCCGCAGTTCGTGGACCGAGAGTGGATCGCCGTGGATCACTGCCAGGGACTTGCCATCTGGCATCCAGTCTGCCCACGCTCCACCGAGTTCTCGGATCACCCTCTTGTCGCTCCCATCCGGGCGAATGAAAGTCAGGGTGTGCTTGTTCGGCCCCAGTTGCTCGAAGTACGCGATCGTGCGGCCGTCGGGCGACCATTTGGCTCCGAACGTCTCGTGCTCGCCGGCGACTAGCGTACGGGATGCCCCACTGGGCAGATTCCTTGTACCCAGTTCCCGATCGCTAATGGCGAAGGCGATCTCTTCACCGGAAGGGGAGATTGACGGTTCGATGCCTTTTCCATAGGCTTCCGCGGTTGGTCTGCCGGGCTTTGTTCGTGCCTGACGGAGGGCATGGATTCCACCGGCGGTGACTACGCCAGCGCCGGATGCAACCCAGAAGATCCTCCGGCGTGTAGGCTCATGCGGCTTTGCGCGCGCTACCCGCAACGCGTGCTCGAGTTCTTGCACCGGCTCGTATCGCTTGCGTGGATCCTTCTCCAAACACCGGCAAACCACCGAAGTGAGATTCGAGGGAACACCCGTCAAGTCGGGTGGTTCTCGCCGAATGCGCTCAGCAGCGTCGAATGGCAGTAACCCCTCCAGACGGATCGGAAGGTGTCCCGTCAGCAACTCGCACAGAATGACTCCGAGGGAGTAGACATCGGACGCCGCCGTCAAAGAGGTTTCTCCGCCAGCCTGCTCGGGGCTCGCGTAGGCATAGGTCAGTCCAGGGGACCGGTATGCGGTCGTCAGGTGCCGACGCGCGGCTGCGGATTCCCGGTCAGTCAGCTTCGCGATTCCGAAGTCGACAATCCGCGGCGTGTGGTCCGCTTGCACGAGGATGTTCGCGGGCTTGAGGTCCCTGTGCAGAACGCCCTGCGAGTGCAGGTAGTTTACCGCCTCGAGAATCTTCGAGAAGAGGTCCAGCTTCGCGCCGGTGTTCAGCGAGTAGCGTTCGCAATGATCGGTGAGGATGACGCCGTCCACCCATTCCATGACCAGGAAAGGCCGGTGGTCATCGGTCTCCCCGCCGTCGATCAATCGGACAATGTAGGGGTGATGGAGGCGGCCGAGAATCTTCCGTTCGCGCACGAACCGTTCCACGATCTCGTCGCCGTACAGTCCAACAGGCAGTACTTTGACGGCGGCCTTGATGTTCAGAACGCCGTCCGAGGGCTCGGCGAGAAAGACGCCACTGGTGCCACCCCGGCCGATCTCGCGCAGAATTCGCCAGTTCCCGAGATACTCGGGCACGCGGCCGTCGTCGCTCCCAGTCCGTTCCCGGACAGCGGTACATGCGGACTTGTCCAAGAACCCTTCGCGCTCCACGGCGTCCATCTCTTCGAGCAACCGGAGGACCTCCGCCTTCAGTTCCTCGTCGCCGCCACAGATTTCATCGAGCTTGTCCATTCCCAGGCGGTCAAGGGCGTTCAGGCATTCTTTCAGCCTTGCCCAACGAGCGGCGGAGCAATCATCGTTGGGGAGCAACGCCGTTCTCCAGTTGGCGGCGAAGCCAGGCGCGGGCCATTGTCCATTCGCGCTTCACTGTCGCGAGTGAGAGGCCTGTGATCCCCGCGATTTCTTCCATCGTGGCCCCACCGAAGTAGCGGAGCTTCACGATCTCGGCTTGTTTGGCATCGAACAGTGCTAGCCGGTCCACGACCTCGTGTATGGCCAGGATCTCGGGGCCCACATCGGGAGCTATTGGCGGCAAGCTTCCCAGCGTGATCTGGGTTCTCCTCATTTCGGCTCCCCGGCGGACCGCGGCTCGCCGCCTCGCGTAGTCGACAAGGATCCGCCGCGCCTGTTCGGCCGCGGCACTGAAGTAGTGCGCGCGCCCTGACCAATTGGGCTGGCGGTTGCGCGCGAGCGCCATGAAGACATCCGAGGCCAAGGCCGTCGCGCGGACGGTGTCATGCCTGCGATCTGAGCCCATGATGCCCCGCGCCATCCGCCGAAGGTCTTCGATGACGAGGGGAGCCAATGCCCCGATCGCGGTGCGGTCGCCAGCGTTCCAGGCAAACAGCAGGTCGGTAACGGGGGGGGGCTCCATGGCAAACGATCGCGAGTTCCTTGAAATCTTAATCGAAGTTGAGCCGCTGCGCAAGGATTTTGCGCCTCCTCTGGATACGAGCTTATCAATTTCAATTTCGGAGGACTCCGTGCGGCTTACCGCATTAGCGCCGTCGGAATCTGTTTGGCAACCGGCCGGGGCCAAGCGGGACCGGGACGTCCGCCCGCGCTCTCTAGAGGCGCACAGGCCGCGAAGGCGCGGCAACAGAGGTCCAGCAACACGCCATGGACCGGGCGCCGGAGCGAGTCCGTTGTGCGCGTGGACCTCAGAAAGCGCACAGGCCGCATGAGCCACGGGCCAACAGTGGAGGAACGCGCGGCAGGCCAGGCGGCGACCGGCTCCGTTGTGCGCGTGTTGCTAGAAATACGCCGCCGAGCACACGAAGGATCTGCGTCTTGACCATCTCGAATACTCTCTTGTCTGCCCTGATCTGCCCGGTGATGTGCCTTGGGGCACAAGCAGCCTCGCAGCTACGCCTCCCGATGTACTTTGAACCCAACGCTGGCCAAGTGCCGGGAAGGGCATCTTTCATCCTCCGGGGTGGGGACCACGACATCCAAATCGAGGCGGCGGAATCGACGTCGCTTGTCCATTCCAAAGCGAAGGGCGCCGCTGCTGAAGCCATTCGGATGAAATTGGTGGGTGGGCGATCTTCGGCTGCCGTGGAGGGAATCGGCCTGCTCCCGGGCAAGAGCAACTACTTCCTCGGAAACGACCGCCGGAAGTGGATCACGAACCTTCCGCAATACGGAAGAGTGCGCGTCCGCGACGTCTATCCTGGCATCGACATTGTTTACTACGTCAAGGACAATCGCACCGAGTACGACTTCGTCGTCAAACCCGGCGCGGATCCATCCCGGATCCGTCTCGCGTTCAGCGGAACCAAGAGCATCGGCGTCCACGGGGGCGATCTGGTCTTGAAGCTTGATGGCGCGGAGGTTCGCCACAAGCGGCCGCTCGTCTACCAAAGCGTCGATGGGGTCGATCGCCCTCTTCACGGCGAGTACCGGATTGGCGGTGATGGAACGGTCTCGTTTTCCACAGGGGTTCATGACAGGACCCGTGACCTGATCATCGACCCCACCCTCGTCTTTTCCTCCTATTTGCCCGGGGACGCCGTACAGATGACATCGACGGGGGTGGGGACGGATTCCGCTGGTAACATCTACGTGACCGGAGACGGCATTGGCCCGATCTCGAGGGATGCCTATGTTGTGAAGCTGAATCCAACGGGCACGACGCTGATTTACTCGGCCCGGGTCGGGGGCGGGAATCATGACTATCCGCAAGCGATTGCCGTTAGTCCGTCCGGATCCGTGACCATAACGGGATATACTCTATCCGCCAACTATCCGGTGATCAGCCCAGTGCAGGGCAGTTATGGGGGAGGCGAGGATGCCTTCGTTACCAGGTTGAACACGGCTGGCGACGCGGTGGTCTTCTCGACGTACCTCGGCGGGAGCGGGCGTGAATACGGCAAATCCGTGGCCGTCGATGGAGCGGGCAACGCGTATGTCTCCGGGCGGACGGAGTCGCCTGGCTTTCCTCTCAGCAGTCCCTACCAATCCACTCTTCGCGGCTTCACCGACGTCTTCGTAACGAAACTGAGCCAAACCGGACAATTCGTGTTCTCGACTTTTCTGGGCGGCTCAAACGAGACTCCCGTGG
>CADECY010000163.1 GCA_902825945.1 uncultured Acidobacteriota bacterium | reverse complement strand
GTCACAGCCTTCCAAGCTGTTGGTTGCGAGTTCGATTCTCGTCTCCCGCTCCAACTTTCCACGGGCTGCCGCGTGATAGAATCACCCCGAAAGGATGGCACCGTGAAGCAATATCTGATCCGCGGAATTCTGGGCTCCGTTTGCGCAATCGCGCTGGCGGCCACGTATCAAAGAACGCGTTCGAATGAAGCGATGGCGCAGGCGGCGGGGAATTTCCTCGCGATTCTGGCGCCCGATGCACAGGCGCGCGCGACCTTCGCCTTCGATGATAAAGAGCGATTGAACTGGCACTTCATCCCGCGCGAGAGGAAAGGGCTTCCGCTCAAGGACATGGACGCGGGTCAGCGCGCGCTCGCGGGCGCGCTGCTGAGCACGGGTTTGAGTCCGGCCGGGTACGCGAAGGTGGGCGGCATCCTCAGTCTCGAACCGGTGTTGCGCGATCAGGAGAAGGACACCCGTGGCCGGCGTGACGCCGCCAACTATTACTACACGGTGTTCGGAAAGCCTTCGGCCACCGACAACTGGGGCTGGCGCTTCGAAGGCCACCATGTCGCGCTCAACTACAACGTGATCAAGGGACGCACAGTGGCAACTTCGCCTTCGTTCTTCGGCGCCAATCCGGCCGAGATCAGGGAAGGTCCGCGCAAGGGATTCCGGGCGCTTGCTCGCGAAGAGGATCTGGCGCGTGAACTACTCATGGCGCTCGACGCGAAACAGAAGCCCCTCGCGTTGTTGAGCGCGGAAGCTCCGAAGGACATCACCACCGCGGCGAACGTGAAAGTGGGTCCGATCGATCCGAAGGGAATCGCCTCGGCGAAGCTCTCGAAGAAGCAGCAGGAGTTGCTGATGGCGCTGATCGGCGAATACGCAGGCAACATGCCCGAGGATCTGGCGTCTGCCCGGATGGACGGTGTTCGCAAGGGTGGACTCGACAAGATCCATTTCGCCTGGCTCGGTGGTCCGGATCGCGGCCAGCCCCACTACTATCGCGTGCAGGGCCCCTCGTTCCTCATCGAGTACGACAACACGCAGAACAACGCGAACCACATCCATGCGGTGTGGCGCGACTTCAATGGCGACTTCGGCGCGGATCTGCTGACGGCGCACTACCAGCAATTCCACCTCGCGCGACGATAGACGTTACGGGTTCCTGCCGGCCGGACCGCGGCTCGGTAGAATTGACCAATGTACCTGCTCGTCCTGCTTGCTTTCACTGCGAGCGCGCAGAATCTCGCCTGGCACGATCTGGCGAAACTACCAGTCGAAGGCAAAGGCTGGCCCGCGACCGCTCATCGCTATGACCGGTTGCCCGCGAAGGCGGAAGGCGTGGTCCGGCCGCCCGTGTGGAACCTCTCGCGCGAATCGGCCGGAATGCGCTACCGCTTCGTGACCGATGCCACGCGGATCGACGCGCGCTGGAAGCTGCGTAACACTGAAAAGCTTGCGATGCCGAACATGCCCGCCACGGGCGTCAGCGGCCTCGACCTTTACGTGCGCGACGCGGGCGAATGGCATTGGCTCGCTGTGGGCCGCCCCACCAAGCCCGGACCCGTACAGGAAGGCGCGCTCGCCGCCGGACTCCCGAAGCGCAGGCGCGAGTACCTGCTCTACCTGCCGCTGCGCAATTCGCTCGACACGGTGGAACTCGGCCTCCCGGCCGGAGCTTCACTCGAAGCCGCACCCGATTCCGGCCGCAAGCCGATCGTCTTCTACGGTACCTCGATCGTTCACGGTGGCGCCGCCTCGCGTCCGGGAATGGGCCATCCGGCGATCATCGGCCGCATGCTCGATTGGCCATTCATCAACCTCGGCTTCGGAGGAAACGGCAAGAGCGAGCCGGAGATGGCCCGTCTTCTCGCGGAACTCGATCCCGCCGCGTTCGTGCTCGACTCGCTGCCCAATCTCACCGCCACCGAAGTGAGTGAACGAGTGGGCCCGTTCATCGAGATCGTGCGCGAGAAGCATCCTTCGGTGCCGATCGTACTGGTCGAAAACGTCAACTACGCGAGCTCCGGCTATCTCGAATCGACGCGATCGCGCGCCGCGAACTCGAACGCCGCGCTCCGCCGCATCTTCGACGCGCGCATCAAAGCGGGCGATGGGAACCTGCACTACGTCCCAAGCTGGCAACTCCTCGGCGGCGACGGCGAAGATACCGTGGACGGCACCCATCCGAGCGATCTCGGTTTCCAGCGAATGGCGAAGGGCATCGGATCGGTGCTGCGTGAGGTGCTGCGAGTGGCCGGAGACGAGGGCTTCGTGCCGCTGTTCGACGGCACCACCCTTTCCGGCTGGAAGATGCACGATGGACTTCCGAAGGTCCATCAGGGAGGCAAGTGGTGGATCGAGGACGGCGTGCTGAATGGCACGCAGGATCCGCCGGGCAAAGGCGGATTCCTCTGGATCGACCGCCCCTACGAGAACTACATCCTGAAGCTGCAGGCCAAGCTCGACTATCCAGTGGACAGCGGCGTGTTCCTCCGTGTCGGTCCGGACGGGAAGAGCCATCAAGTGACGCTCGACTATCGTCCCAAATCGGACATCGGCGCGATCTACATCCCATTCGGCGTAGGCTACGTGAAGCGGAATCAGGAAGGAGTCCGCGCGCTGCGCAAGGACGAGTGGAACGACCTCGCGATCCGCATCGAAGGGCAGCCGCCACGGATTCGTTTCTGGTTGAACGGCTATCTGCTCACCGATTTCCAACACACGGAAGAGACCGCGAAGGGATTGCCCGCCGCCGGCGGAATCGCGCTGCAGGTTCATCCGGACGTGGGCAACCTGACGCTTTGGAAAGACGGCAACCGGGTTCGTTTTCGTGACGTGAAGATCAAGGAGCTACGATGAGCGTGACGCGCCGCCAGTTGCTGGCATCGCTCGCTGCCCCACTCGCGCAAGCCGCGCCAGCACGGCCCAACATTGTCGTCATTTCGATCGACGATCTCGGATACGCGGACGTTAGTCCGTTCGGCAAGGGAATCGGCTACACGCCGAACATCGAGCGGCTGGCTGGCGAGGGCATGCGCCTGAACTGCTGCTACGCGCAGCCCGTTTGTACTCCGTCGCGCGCGGCGCTGCTCACCGGATGCTATCCGAGGCGCGTCGGGCTCGAGAAGGGATCGTGGCATGGCGTGCTGTTTCCGGGCGATCGCCATGGCCTGAATCCGTCCGAAATCACGATCGCGCGGATGCTGAAGCGGCGCGGTTATGCGACGGCCTGTATCGGCAAGTGGCATCTCGGCGATCAACCCGAGTTCCTGCCCACGCGCCACGGCTTCGATTCCTACTTCGGAATTCCCTATTCGAACGACATGGGCCGCGGCGTGAAGAATCCGCAAGCCGAGAATCCATGTCCGCCGTTGCCGCTCGTGCGAAACGAGAAGGCGATCCGTGAAGTGACCGATCAGGATGTGCTCACGCCCGAGTACACCGCCGAAGCCGTGGAATTCATCAAGCAGAATCGCAAGCGCCCGTTCTTTCTGTACCTGCCGAATAACCAAGTCCACGGACCCCTGTTCGCCGCCAAGGAACGCCGCGGCAAGTCCGGCAAGGGCCTGTTCCACGATTCCGTCGCGGATTCCGACTGGAGCGTGGGCGAGGTGATGCGCGCGATCGAACAACAGGGGCTCGCCCAGAACACCTTCGTCATCTTCACCTCCGACAATGGCGGAACACCTCGCAGCGACAACAAGCCGTTCCGGGGCAACAAGGGCTCGGTGTTCGAAGGTGGATTGCGCACACCGACGATCGCGTGGTGGCCCGGCCGGATTCGTGCGGGTGCGGTGACGGACGAACTGACCAGCCACATCGATTTCCTGGCGACGATCGCCAAGGTCGCCGGCGCCGAACCTCCTCGGGATCGCAAGATCGATGGGCATGACCTGACGCCGCTGCTGTTCGGCCCGCCCAGTGCCAAGACGCCCTGGGACGCTTTCTATTTCTATCAGCAGCGCGGTCTGCGAGCCGTGCGATCGGGCCAGTGGAAGTACCACGTGAGCGGCGAACTCTACGATCTCGATCGCGACATCGGCGAGTCGAGTGACGTGGCCGCGGCGAATCCGCAGGTGGTTCGCACCATGCGCGGCTGGATCGATCGCGCGTTGGCCGATCTCGGCGAAGGCGACACGCCCGGGCCCGGATGCCGGCCGGTGGGCAAGGCGCGCGGCCCGCTGCGGTTCTTCTTGCCACACGATCCGTCGACTGGACTGGCGCCGCATGCGCCGGTCCGCGACGCAGGCTGATATAACCGAAGAACATGGCGGAAACACAACCGGACCTGGCGGCGATCGCCGGTAATCTCGGAATCGGCAAGATCGGACGGCACATCTTCCTGTGCGCCGATCAGTCCAATCCGAAATGTTCGACCAAGGAAGACTCGACCCGCGCCTGGGATTTCCTGAAGAAGCGGCTTGCCGAGTGCGGACTGATGAGCGCGACCCCCTGCGTGTTCCGAACCAAGGCGAACTGCCTGCGCATCTGCGAGAAGGGCCCGATCGCGGTGGTGTATCCGGATGGTGTTTGGTATCACTCCGCAACCGAGCCCGTGCTCGAGCGGATCATCCAGGAACACCTGATCGGCGGACATCCGGTGGAAGAGTTCGTGATCGCGAAAAATCCGTTGGGCGGAGTGTAAGGTTTGCGAATGTCGCGCGTCTGCATGGGTGAAAGGAGATTCAACCATGAATTGCAATTGCCCCTGCGGACCGTGCCCTTGCCCGGAGCCGTGCCCGTGCGATCAGCCGGCGGACTGACCGCATGACCGCCGCCGCGTTCGAAAGTCTTGCCGAAGAGAGAGGCCGCTACGTCGCCTTCGTGCAAAAGCACGTGGGCTCGCGGGCCTTGGCCGAGGACATCGTCCAACAGGCCTTCGTGAAGGGCCTCGAGCGCGGCGGCGAAATACGCCGCGAGGAGAGCGTCGTCGCGTGGTTCTATCGCATGCTGCGGAACGCGGTGATCGATCACTATCGCCGTTCGGAGGTATCGGAACGCGCTCTGGAGGCGTGGGCTCACGAGCTCGATCGTCACGAATCGCCCGGCGCGGAGACCGAAGCCGAGATATGCCAATGCATCCTCGCTGGATTGCATCAGTTGAAGCCCGAGTATCGGCAAGCGATCGAAGTCGCGGATATGCAGAGCCGTCCGTTGGCGGAGCTCGCGGAGGAGGCGGGGATCACGGAATCGAACGCGGCGGTGCGGGTCCACCGGGCGCGGAATGCGTTGCGCAAGCGGATCAGCGATTGCTGCGCGAGTTGCGCGGATTGCACGTGCAACTGACGCGGACCTCGCCTCAGACTGAAGACCATTCGACCACCAGCCCTGGATCACGGCCCCGCAATGAGCAATCCGATCGTACTGCCCATCTCTTAAGACCGAGGAAGCCGACTGAGCAAACCAGTGGATTCGGCCCGGTCATCGAGGCGGTCCGCTGGGCGCACTGGCCGAACGCGAGGTGAGCCAGTAGCGACTGCGGTATAACCGAAGTACCGCTCATGTCCGCGTTCCGTCTCTTCTTCCCGATCTTCGCCACGATCGCCCTTGCTGCGGATTCCGCCAAGGTCGAATACGGCCGCGACATCCGTCCGATTCTGTCGGAGAACTGCTTCCATTGCCATGGCCAGGACTCGAAGAAGCGGATGGCCGGGCTCCGGCTCGACACCTTCGAGGATGCGACCGCGGCGCGCGCCAATCGGGCGGCACTCGTTCCTGGAAAGCCGGAAGCGAGCGCGATTTATCAGCGAGCATCCGCGGAGCAACCCTCGCGGCGCATGCCGCCGCCCGCTTCGAATCGCAAGTTGACGGTGGAACAGATCGCCCTGTTGAAGCGCTGGATCGCCGAAGGTGGCCAGTATTCGAAGCATTGGGCGTTCGAGCCGCCAGTGCGTCCGGCCAAGCCTGCGGTGTCGAACACCGCGTGGAGCCGCTATCCGATCGACGCATTCGTAATGAAGCGGCTCGAAGCCGAGGGGCTGAAGCCATCCGCGCCCGCGACGCCCGCGGCTTGGTTGCGCCGTGCCTCGCTCGATCTCACCGGACTCCCGCCCACGCCCGCCGCGATCGATGCCTTCTCCAAGGACGTTGAGGCGCGCGGCGAAAAGGCGTATGTGTCCGCGGCCGACCGGATGCTCGCCTCGCCGCGATATGGCGAGCGTATGGCAATGGACTGGCTCGATGTGGCGCGCTACGCCGACACGCACGGCTTCAACAATGACGCGTCGCGTTCGATGTGGCGCTGGCGGGATTGGGTGATCGAGGCGTTCAATTCGAACAGTCCCTACGACCGCTTCCTCACCGAGCAACTCGCCGGCGATCTCTTGCCGAATCCCACGCTCGAACAACGCATCGCCACCGGCTACGGCCGCAATCACGTCATCAACTCCGAGGGCGGAATCATCGATGAGGAGTACCGGGTCGAGTACGTGGCCGACCGCGTCCGCACGCTCGGCATGTCGTGGCTCGGGCTCACACTCGAGTGTTCACGCTGCCACGATCACAAATACGATCCGTTCACGCAGCGTGACTACTATCGCCTCTACGCGTTCTTCAACAACGTTCCCGAAATCGGCGAGGATGGCCGCGTGGCGAACGCGGTCCCAATGATCCCAGCGCCCACGCGCGAGCAGCGAGCCCGGATGCGCGAACTCGAATCGGCGATCGCGGCGCTCGACGCGCGGATCGCCAAACGTGAGAAACAAGGGCGTCCGGATGGTGCCGCCGCGGTTCGCACGAAGGCTCCGGCCGATGCGTCGCTGCGAATCGATTGCGAGGCACAGCCGGATTTCGAGAAGGCGGCGGGAATCATGGGCCAAGCCTGCCAAGGTCCGGCAAAGGAAAAGCCCCAAACAGAACCCGTGCAGGTGGGCAAGCGTTCCCCGTTCACCTTCAGCCTGTGGGTGAATCCGGGAGCCGCCGATCGCGATGCCGCGCTGCTTTCGACGATGGAATTCGGCCGGAATCGCGCGGCCACCACTTATGGTTCGGGTCTCGAATTGCGGCTCATCGGCGGCGAGATCGAGTTCCGCTACGGCAACCGCTTTCCGGCTTATTCGATTCGTGTCCAGTCGGCGGGCGCCGCGATCGCACCCGGGAAGTGGACGCACGTGACGATGGTCTACGCGGGCGCGCCGGAGAGCGCCAATCGGGCCGAAGCAGCGTGGGTCCGGTTGTTCGCCGATGGGCGCGAACTTGCGGTTCGTGTCCTCAATGACGGACTCTCGATCGGCGCGCCGAAGGCGGAGAAGGCCGCCCCGGTGAAGTTCCGCCTCGGTTGGGACAGTGGACCCGAGAGCCCGCGCTACACGGGCCGTCTCGACGAGATTCAGGCGTGGACGCGAGCGCTGGCACCGGCGGAAGTGGTGGGGCTTTTCGAACAGGCGGCGCCCGCGGAGAGTCTCTGGCGGCCAGCTCTGCGCGCGAGCGATTCCGCCTATGCCGAGACGGTCTCCCAACGCGACAAGCTCTGGACCGAGCTGCTTGGTTTGCGGCGCCAGATTCCAACGGTGATGGTGATGGAGGAGATGAACCCGCCGCGCCAGACTCACGTGTTGAATCGCGGAACCTATAACGCTCCCGGCGAGAATGTGGAAGCGGGAGTCCCGGAAAAGCTCCTGGGCGCATGGCCCGAAGGAGCGCCGAAGAATCGGCTCGGACTGGCGCGGTGGCTTACGCTGCCGAACCATCCGCTCACTGCGCGCGTGGTGGTGAATCGATTCTGGCAGCAGCTTTTCGGGCAGGGCTTGGTGAAGACCAGTGAGAACTTCGGTGTGCAGGGTGAGTCGCCGAGTCATCCGGAACTTCTCGATTGGCTGGCGCGCGATTTCATCGAATCGGGCTGGAACGTCAAGGCGCTGATGAAGCAGATCGTGCTCTCGGCCACCTACCGGCAGGACTCGGCGGCAGCGCCAGCGCTGGTCGCGCGTGATCCGGAAAACCGGCTGCTCGCACGAGGTCCGCGCTTCCGGCTTCCAGCCGAGGTGATTCGCGATCAGGCACTCGAGATCGCGGGCCTGCTGCGGCAGAAGACCGGCGGCCCGAGTGTGTTCCCCGCCCAACCAGCGGAGCTTTATAAGAACATCGTCGTCGCCGCCGACTATCCCGGCACGTCGTGGATCGAAAGCAAAGGTGAGGACTTGCACCGGCGCAGCCTCTACACCTTCTGGAAGCGGACGGTTCCGCATCCAACGATGATCGCCTTCGACGCTCCGGATCGCGAGGTGTGCGTGGTCCGCCGCGCCACCACCAACACTCCGATCCAGGCGTTGACGCTGCTCAATGATCCGATCTACGTCGAAGCGGCGCGCAAGTTCGCGGCGCGGATCGCCAAGGAGGGCGGCACGAGTGTCGACGCGCGGCTGGCGTTCGCCTTCCGCCTGGCCACGGGTCGCGCGCCAGATGATCACGAACGGCGCGTTCTGCGCGAGACGTTCGATAAGATGGTGGCAACCGGACAGTCCGAGGCGGCGGCTTATGAAGCGCTCGCTTCGCTGATCCTGAACTTGGACGAAGTGGTGACGAAGGGCTAACGATGAACCGCGGCAACCGATCCCAATTTGCGACTCGGCGCGAGATGCTGGCGCGCGCTGGATACGGGCTAGGCATCGCGGCGGTGCAAACCCTGCTTGGCGGACCCGCCGGGGCCGCCGAGAGCGCGCCCGCGTTTCCGAACTTCGCTCCCAAGGCCAAGCGGGTGATCTTTCTGCACCAATCGGGTGGGCCTTCCCATCTCGATCTGTTCGACTGGAAGCCCGCGATCAAGGACCGCTTCGATCAGGACATTCCACCTTCGGTTTTCGGCGGCCAGCGGATCACCGGCATGGTGGCGCATCAGGACCGCTTCCCGATCGTCCCCACGATGTACGGATTCCGCCAGCATGGCGAGAGCGGAATCTGGCTGAGCGATCTGCTGCCGTACACCGCGAAGATCGCCGGCCGCATGTGCGTGTTACGCGCGATGCACACCGAAGCGATCAATCACGATCCGGCGATCACGTTTTTGCAAACCGGCAGTCAATTGCCAGGACGCCCGAGCCTGGGCTCCTGGATCGACTACGGGCTCGGCAGCGCGAATCGTAATCTGCCCGCGTTCGTGGTCCTGAATTCACTGCCCGCGAACGGGCAGCCGGACCAAGGTCTGCTTGCGCGTCTCTGGGGCGCCGGATTCCTGCCCAGCCGCCATCAGGGCGTGCAGTTCCGCTCGGCGGGCGACCCGGTGCTGCACCTGTCGAATCCGGAAGGCGTGACACGCGAACGGAGGCGCACGCAGCTCGACGGACTTGCGGCATTGAACCGCCACTTGCAGGAGCGCGTCGGAGACCCCGAGATCGAGACCCGCATCGCGCAGTACGAGATGGCGTTCCGGATGCAGGCGAGCGTGCCCGAGTTGGCGGACACGTCGAAAGAGCCCGAGTCCGTCTATGCGCTTTATGGCGAATCGTCGCGCAAGCCCGGAACCTTTGCCGCGAACTGCATCCTCGCGCGGAGGCTTGCCGAACGCGATGTCCGCTTCATTCAGCTCTATCATCGCGGCTGGGATCATCACGGCGGACTCACCGAGAGGCTGCCCGCGCTTGCCAAGGACACCGATCAGGCTTCGGCAGCGCTCGTGCTGGATCTCGAGCAACGCGGCCTGCTGAAAGACACGCTGGTCGTGTGGGCAGGTGAGTTCGGACGCACGCCGTACGGACAAGGCGCGGTGAAGAAGGACAGCTACGGCCGCGACCACCACGGCCGCGTTTTCTCACTGTGGATGGCGGGTGGCGGCGTGAAGGCGGGCCATGCGCATGGCAGCTCCGACGACTTCGGCTTCAACGTGGCCGAGGGCGGCGTTCACGTTCACGACTTGCAGGCGACGATCCTGCATCTTCTCGGGATCGATCATGAACGGCTGACGTTCAAGTTCCAGGGCCGGCAGTTCCGGCTGACGGATGTCCACGGGCGAGTCGTTAAGGAAGTGCTCGCGTAGCGAGATGCCGTCGGCCTCGATCACCAGCGGCACTTCAACTTTGCCCGTCAGTTCCGCCGGAATCGATCCGAGCCGCACGAGATCGACGCCAGGATTGTCCTCGTAGGGCTCGACCGAAACGACAGGGATGGCGGCTCTGGGCGTCACCGCTCACGACGGAATACTTCCATGCCGAATCTGAGCCGAGCCAAGCGCCCAGTGGATCTTACAGCGGAATGTTCCCGTGCTTCTTCTTCGGCGACACCGCGACCTTGTTCTCGAGCATCCGCAACGCGCGGATCAACCTCGGCCGCGTCTCCCTCGGTTCGATCACATCATCGACGAACCCCACCTCCGCCGCCACGAACGGTGACGCGAAGAGATCGCGGAACTCCTCGAGCTTCGCCGCGCGCGCCGCTTCCGGATCGGCCGCGCCCGCCAGTTCCCGCCGGTAGACGATATTCACGGCGCCCTCGGCTCCCATCACCGCGATCTCGGCGGTCGGATAGGCGTAGTTGATGTCGGTGCGGATATGTTTGGAGCCCATCACGCAATAGGCTCCGCCGTAGGCTTTGCGCGTAATCACCGTGATCTTCGGAACCGTCGCTTCGGCATACGCGTAGAGAAGCTTCGCGCCGTGACGGATGATGCCGCCGAACTCCTGATCGGTGCCGGGCAGGAAGCCGGGAACATCTTCGAACGTTATGATTGGGATGTTGAATGCGTCGCAGAAGCGAACGAAGCGCGCGCCTTTCACCGACGAGTTGATGTCGAGGCAGCCCGCCAGATGCGCCGGCTGATTGGCCACGACACCCACCGAACGGCCGTCGAGATGCGCGAATCCAACGACGATGTTCTTGGCGAAGTGTTCGTGGACCTCGAAGAAGTCGCCGTCATCCACCACGCGGCGGATGATCTCCTTGATGTCGTAGGGTTTGTTCGATTGTTCGGGTACGATCCCGTCGAGCGCGGTGTCCATGCGATCCGCCGGATCGTCCGTCGAGCGGCGTGGGGCGTCGTCGCGATTGTTCTGCGGCAGGTAGGTCATCAACCGCCGGATGCGCCGCAGGCAATCGGCATCATCGGATGCGAGAAAGTGCGCGACTCCGCTTTTGGCGTTGTGCGTCATTCCGCCGCCGAGATCTTCCTTGGTCACCGATTCGTGCGTCACCGTCTTGATCACGTCCGGACCGGTGACGAACATGTAGCTGGTGCGATCCACCATGAACGTGAAGTCGGTGATCGCGGGTGAATAGACAGCGCCGCCCGCGCACGGCCCCATGACCGCCGAGATCTGCGGGACCACGCCCGAGGCGAGCGTGTTGCGCAGGAAGATATCGGCGTAGCCGCCGAGCGAGAGCACACCCTCCTGGATACGCGCGCCGCCGGAATCGTTGAGTCCGATGAGCGGCGCGCCGTTTTGGAGGGCGAGGTCCATCACCTTGCAGATCTTCTTTGCGTTGGTTTCGGAAAGCGAGCCACCGAAGACGGTGAAGTCCTGCGCGAAAACGTAGACGAGACGGCCGTGGATGTAGCCGTATCCGGTGACGAAGCCGTCGCCGTCGATGACCTGATCCTGCATGCCGAAATCGTGACAGCGGTGGCGGACTAGTTTGTCCATCTCTTCGAACGTGCCTTCGTCGAGCAGCAAATCCACGCGCTCGCGCGCCGATAGTTTGCCCTCGGCGTGCTGGCGTGCCACGCGGTCCGGACCGCCGCCCGCTTCCGCCGCGGCGTGCCGGCGCCGCACTTCATCCATTCGATTGACGGCCATGAGCCACTAGTTTGGCACGGTGTATCCGGTGCGCGCGCGGACTTCCGCCTTCGGAAAGCGCTTGCGCGCCGCCGCGGAGAGCGTCACCGCGATCTTGCGCGCCGCGCCCGGCTTGCCATCGGCGGGAGCACCGTAGTGCAGGCTGTAGCGCGTGCGCACGCGCTCGAGCATTTCGCGAAACGCTTCGCCGCCTTTCTCCATGCGCAGCACTTCGCCGCCGCTCTCCTTGGCGAGCAGGAACACGTCGGCTGGAGAGAAGTCCGGATTGCGTCCGCGCGTGGCCGGCGGCTTCGCGTTCGGCGTCACGATCGCGTTCAGCACGGTATCGGCGCCGAACAGAGCGGCAAGCGCGGCATCGTCCGGCGATTGATAGTTGAGTCCGCCGTTGTCGGTCACGATGATCACCGCGCGCCGGCCGGGCTTGCCCGCAGCCTTCTCTTTCAACTGAGCCGCCGCGTCTGTCACTGCGAGATTGATCGACGAGCCCGCGGCCATGGAACGCTCTTTCATCGCACGGCCGATCGCCGCGGAGACTTCGTCGCGCGAGCCGGTGAACTCCGTGTCGACCTTCGATTTCGCGCCGAAGAAGATCACCGATACCTGATCGTCTTTGCCCAACTGCGATAGCGCCTCGCGGCTCACGCGGGCCATGTCGGCGATGTAGCGCGACATCGACCCGCTCACGTCAATCAGCAGCACGGCCCATAACGGCTCGGACTCACGCCCGAAATACTCCACCGCGACGGGCGTGCCGTTATCGGTGATCGCGAAGTCGCCCTTCTCGAGTCCGGTGATCAATCTGCGGCCCTCGACTACTTGCGCGTCGATGCGCACCACCGCGACTCCGGCCTTGAAGACTGGATCTTCCTGCTGCTGCGCCAACGCCAACCACGATAATAGGAAGAGCCAACGCCCCATGAGGAACATTATCGCCGGTACCGCTGGACATATCGATCATGGAAAAAGCGCGCTGGTGCGGGCGCTCACCGGCATCGAGCCGGACCGGTGGGAAGAGGAGCGGCGGCGCGGCATCTCGATCGACCTCGGATTCGCGCACCTCGAACTCGACAAGGACATTCGCGTCGGCTTCATCGACGTGCCGGGGCACGAGCGTTTCGTCAAGAACATGCTCGCCGGCGCGGGCGGCATCGACATCGTGCTGCTGGTGATCGGCGCCGATGAATCGATCAAGCCGCAAACGCGCGAACACTTCGACATCTGCCGGCTGCTCGGCATCCGGCATGGGCTCGTCGTGCTGACGAAAGCCGACCTCGTCGACCCGGACATCGTGGAGTTGGTGAAGCTCGAGGCAGACGACTTCGTCAAAGGATCGTTCCTCGAAGGTGCGCCGATCATCGCGGTGAGTTCGAAGACGGGTGAAGGGCTCGACGCGTTGCGGCGCGAATTGAGCGCGCTCGCGCGGCGGATCTCCGAGAAGAACGTCGAAGGTTATCTGCGCTTGCCGGTGGATCGCTCGTTCTCGATGAAAGGTTTCGGCGCCGTGGTCACGGGCACACTCGTCGCCGGCCGCGTTTCCGTGGAGCAGGAAGTCGAAGTGCAGCCGGGCGGGCGCCGCCTGCGGGTGCGCGGCGTGCAGGTGCACGGATCGGCGGCCAAGCAGGCCCGCGCCGGGCAGCGGACCGCGCTCAACCTAGCGGGCATCGAAACCTCGGACGTGGGCCGCGGCATGACGCTCGTCGAAGCGGGCTCGTTCGAAGCCGCCACGTTGATCGACTGCGAGATCGAACTGCTGAGTTCAGCCAAGCCGCTGAAGCATCGCGCGCCGGCGCACTTCCACGCGTGGACCGCGGAGACGGAAGCACAGGTCCGGCTGCTCGAACGCGAGGTGCTGCAACCCGGCGCATCGGCACCCGCGCGGCTGGTGCTGAAAGATCCGGTGCAACTGCTGCCGGGCGATCGCTTCATCATCCGCATGTTTTCGCCGGTGGTGACGATCGGTGGAGGAACCGTTGTCGACATCGCGCCGCCCGAGCGACTGAAGCGGGTGGACGCCGCGGCGCGCATCACGCGGCTCTCCAAGAGCGGACCCGAGGATCGCGCCGTGACACTCGTGCGCGAGTCGAAGTTCGGACTCGGGATTAGCGCTGTCATCGCGCGCACGGCCTTCACCAAGGCGCAGCTCGACGCAGTCACCAAGACGGCGCGCCTCGTTTCGCTGAACGGACCGGAGCCTTGGCTGGTGGACGCCGAATGGTTCGCGGCGCGACAGCAGAAGATCCACGACACATGCGCGGCGTTCCATCGCCAGAACCCGCTACTGCCGGGCGTTCCGCGCGAGGAGGTACGCAGCCGCGAGTTGAACGGCGCCCCGCAGTTCCTGCTCGATGCGATGCTGTCGCAGTCCAAAACCGTCGTCGCCGAGGGCGAGCATCTGCGGCTGAAATCGCACCAACTGCACCTCAAGCAGGATGAAGAAGCCGCGCTCGGCAAGATCGAGAAGGCGTTCGAAGAGGCCGGGCTCGCGGTTCCCGCCCTCGCCGAAGTATTGGCGAAATGCGGCGTCGAAGCGGCGCGGTCGCGATCGCTACTGCAGATTCTGTTCCGGCAGCGGAAGCTGTTCCGCATCAGCGAGGATCTCGTCTATCACCACTCGGCGATCGAGACGTTGAAGCAGATGCTCGCCGCTCACAAAGGCGAGCGGTTCGCCGTGCCCACGTTCAAGGACTGGACCGGAGTGAGCCGCAAATACGCGATTCCGCTGCTCGAGTTTCTGGATCGGGAGCGGATCACACGCCGAGACGGTGACGATCGAATCGTGCTGTAGGACCTATAGCCGCGAGAGGCCTATTTGGCGCGGCCGAATTTCGACAAGACGAACTCCCGCGCCGACGGAATGGCCGCGGGCTTCGCCGGATAGTTGAGGTGCACCTCGACGCCGACCTCTTTCAACCGCTCTGCCATCTTTAGCCCCAGGATCGCGGAATGCGTCGGATCCTTCTGCTCGATCCCGGTCTCGACAGGCTCTTTCTGTCCCGGATAGTCGAGGTAGATGGGCGGATCTCCGGCCGACGCGTGTTCGTATGGCGAATACTCGTGGATCCACGAGAGAATCTTCTCGCGGTTCTCGAACCCGAGTTGGAACTCTTGCGGCCGCGTGCGGCCCTCGGCGCGGAATCCGAAGGCGTGGCCGCCGTAGCCCATGTTCGGAATCCAGCCGCGAGTCTGCTTGGGATCGAGCGAGGTCTGTGCGCCCGTCACTGCGATGAACGTCGGCTTGGTCGACTCGCGCGCGATCGGGTCCGAACTGGTCGGCTCGGCGAGATCGTCGTGCAACGCCAGCCAAAGCGACGTGCATGCGCCCGCGGATCCGCCCATGAACGCGACCTGCGTCTTGTCGAAGTTCAGCTCCGCGGCCCTCGATCGCAGGAACTGCACCGCGCGCCCGGCGTCATGCAGCGGCGCCCGGACCGGAGGCTCGACACCCTGCGCCATCGCATCCTGAATGAACCGGTACTCGACCGAGGCGACGGAGATTCCGGCGTCGAGGAACTGTTGCAGACTCGAGACGTTCGACTTGGTCCCCGCCGTCCAGCCGCCGCCGTGAATGAAGACGACCAGGGGTGTGGGCTTGTCGGAGTTGACCTTGTAGAAGTCGATCTTCTCCTTCGGATGAAGGCCGTAGGACAGGTCGCGCAGAGTGGGTGCCGGTCCGGACGGCTGATTCTGGGCCAGCGCGGCGAACGCGAAAAGCAGGAACGGGACGGTTCGAATCATGCGTACCATTCTGCGTCATTGGAGCCGGCATTTCCAGCACCGGGGCGTTCGCTCACTGCGAGGATTAGCTGGTGGGCCCTGTTGGATTCGAACCAACAACCAACGGATTATGAGTCCGCTGCACTAACCGTTGTGCTAAGGGCCCGGATCTGCTCGGAGTGTAGCATGTGCGGATCGCGTCCAGATCTGCACTTCAGAGGAACGATCGCAACGAACCCGTGCTTTGTTCTCCATGTAGACCAAGTGCGCCATCACCTCGAACAAGGCGAAGCGGTGCTGGAAGGGTGAGAGTACGTTTTTCCACAGAGCCACCACGAGATCCTGCGCGGTACGCGCGCCGCGGTCGAGCGCGGCGAGGATATTGTTGCAGCGGAGATCGTGATGCCCGGAGAGGGCGCGGCAACGGTTGGACAGGCCCTGGAACGGCTCTCCGTGCGAGGGCAGCACGAGATCGGCCCCGAGGGGCGCGACATCGGCAAGTGCCTGGATATAGCTGCCGAGCGTGTCGCGATCGGGCATCCAGGCGACGTTCGGTGAGATCGCCTCGAGCACATGATCGCCGGAGATCAGCGTCTTCGTCGCGGCGCGATACAGGCAGGCGTGGCCCGGCGCGTGGCCGGGAGTCCAGATGATGCGCCAGCCGCCGATATCCTCGCCACCCTTCAGCCGGACCTCTGGTGGCGCCGGATTGTAGGTGCCCGACGTGTAGCGAAACACGCTCGCCATCATTGCTACCGTCTTGGGCTCCACACCCCACGAGAGCAGCCACGGGCTCACTCGTTCAGGCTCGTGGACCATGCTCCGGAATCGCGGCAGATAGTCCGCTTCGACTTCGTGCATCCAGATGGGCGCCTGCGTGGCCTCTTGCACTCGCTCGGCGTTGCCAGCGTGGTCCGGGTGGATATGCGTGATGAAAATGCGTGCGATGTCACGCCAGCCGATGCCGATCTCCGCGAGTCCGCTCTCGAGCACCTGGAAGGCATCGTCGCTGCCATAACCGCAATCGATGAGGACGAATCCGAGATCCGTCTTCAGCACGTGGACATTGACGTGGTTCAGCTCCAGATGGAACGGAAGCCGGATACGCCAGACATCGGGCGCCAGCTTCAGAACCGGACTCAACGAACCGCCTCGTCGGCATGATAGGAGCTTCTCACGAGCGGTCCCGCTTCGACATGTCCGTAGCCCATTTCCATTCCGATCCGGCGGAAGTTGTCGAAGTCCGCTGGCGAGACGTAGCGGATCACGGGCAGATGCTTCGGCGAGGGCCGGAGGTATTGGCCGAGCGTCAGGATATCGACGTTCGACGAGCGCAGGTCACGCATCACCGTGAGCACTTCTTCTTCGGTCTCACCGAGTCCGAGCATGACGCCGCTCTTGGTGGGAACATCGGGCCGCAGCTTCTTTGCGTACGCAAGCAGGTCGAGCGAGCGCTCGGAGCCCGCGCCCAGCCGGACCTGCCGGTACATCCGCGGCACGGTTTCCGTATTGTGATTCAGTACGTCCGGCCGTTCGGCCATCACGATCTCCATTGCCTCGTGCGAGCCCTGAAAATCGGGCACCAGCACTTCCACTTTGCAGCCGGGAATCCGCTCCCGAATCGCGCGGATCGTCATCGAGAACAGCAGCGCGCCGCCGTCCTTGCGATCGTCGCGATTCACGCTCGTGACCACGGCGTACTTCAGGTCCATCGCCGCCACGGCTTCGGCCACGCGGCGCGGCTCGTCGAAATCCACCGCCATCGGCGCGCCTTTTTGAACGGCGCAGAATCCGCAACGCCGCGTGCAAACGTTCCCGAGGATCATGAACGTCGCGGTGCCGCGGTTCCAGCAATCACCCACGTTCGGGCACGCCGCGCTTTCGCACACCGTGTGCAGCCCCAGCCGCGTGATGAGATCCTTCAGGTCGCGGTAGGTGTCCCCTACGGGAGCGGGCGCGCGCAGCCAATTGGGCCGCTCTTTTTTCGGCGCTTCGATCGTTACGAGCACTCTGCTCTCATTTTAGCGGTGATTTCGAGGATGGCGCCCGCCATCTCCCGGGCCACACGCGGACCGTCCAACACCGGCGACGCCGCCATCCGCGCGCGAAGGCCCCGGCGCAGGCTCGCGAGCGCGCCCAGATCACTCGCGTGCGACACAGCCGTCTCCACGTACTGATCACGCGACTCCGTGACCCAGTCCGGGAGGCCAGCTCGGTGCAGAATCGCCGCCGAAACCCGCGCCGAGAAGCGATCGCCCGCGAGTGTCACCACGGGCACACCCATCCAAAGACATTCGCAGGTCGTGGTCTGCCCGGAGTAGGGAAACGAGTCGAGCGCGATGTCGACTTCGGTGAGCAGTTGCAAGTGGTCGTCCAACGCGAGCGGACCCACGAACCAGAGCCGCGACGGGTCCACGCCTCGCGCGGCGAAGGCTTCCTCGATCCGCTTCCGTGCCAGGCGCCCGGGACGGTCGAAGTCCCAGACCGCGTAGTGGATCAACAAGCGAGAGCGGGGCACCGCGAGCAGCGTCGCTGCGACTACGTCATAAACCCCATCGTTCAGCTTCAGCGGCGACTGGATGAAGGCGAACGTCACATGGCCGTTGGACTCCGCAGGGAGCGGCGTCACAGCCGGAGCGCAATCGGGCGGATCATACGCGAGGTAGCCGCCTGGCAGCCGGATCAGCTTTTCCGTGTAGTGTTCCTCGAATGAGCCTGGGGGATCAGCCCACTCGTCGGTGAACCGGTAGTCCATCGTTTCGAGTCCGGTGGTGCACGGGTAGCGCGGATACGCGATCTGGATGGGCGCGGCGCGGAGCGCGAAGACACCGAGCCGGTTGTGGGGCAGGTGTCCAGAGATATCGAGGAGGACGCTGATGTGGTCGTCGCGAATCACACGGGCAATCTCCTCGTCGGTGAACGAGGAAACATCGCGCACCCGCGGCAGGTATGACTCGCCG
>CADECY010000162.1 GCA_902825945.1 uncultured Acidobacteriota bacterium | reverse complement strand
CAGTGGGTGCGCGCTGGATTAACTTAGTCATTGATGTGACTGCCCAGAGGGATTACAAGCCAGAGGAGATCGACCGATTGGTAACAGAGTTGAAGAAAAAGGGGCTTGAGCCAGTGCTTGGGAGTTTTGGCGTTGGCGGTGCGTACTCTGCCGGTTATTCATTCTTCGGAAATAGGAGCATTACTGGTGTTTTCTACTTTCACAAAGACTCCGCTAGGTTAGCCAAAGAGGTCGCCGATCTGATATACGGTGTGCTGTCTGTAAAGGCTGAGGTAGACTACTCACCTCCGTCAGGTCTGAGCCCTGAGGACCAGCGTTTTGTTCTAGAGCAATCCGGCCTTGATCTCCAGATCAGACTGAAGCAGCGAGGAAAGTGATCATCATTCATGTGGAGTCAATCGAACTGCAGTAATTACCGGAACGAGATTCCCAACCGGAAGAGTCCGTCCACGTTGTCGCCGTAGGGGCGCGACGCGGCCCGGAATTCGAGCCGGAATCCCAGTCGCGGCTTGAACCAATAGACGAGACCGCCGCCGCCATGTACGGCCGCGCTCGACTTTTCCGGGAAGTAGGCACCCACACCGAAAAGCACGAACGGCTCGACGGCCCGCTCCGGGTCACGGGAGAAGTGATAACCCACTTGTGTCCCGGCGTGCCCGAACGTGCCCACCGCCTTGTAGTAGGTATCCTGATACCCGGAAACGTCACCGCCCACCGCCAATCCGCGCCACACGTACGCGTCAACGCCGCCTCCGCCGCCGCGGAAACCGGCCTGATTATCTCCCATCGAGCTGCCCGCGGCGAAGAATCCATGCGCGCTCCACCGTGGCAACACCGGCCTATCCGCGCCGAAGGCTGGATCACCCGCAAACATCAGAGCAATGGCCCAAGGCCATGCCAATCGATTGAACCTCATAGGAACCTCCGATCTGCTGCCTCCCCTGGACTCGCAAGCCGGATCCCGGTCCGACTTCATAGTACGCCCGGCGGCGGAGCGAGTCAACGGGCCGCAGGCCGTCATGTCAGGCCGCCGCTACAACTCAGGTGGCATCGACGGAACTGGCGTAGACGCGCTTGAGAATCAGCGTCGCCCAAGCGTCGAAGATCCCAGGATTTTCGAACCACCGCAGGGTCCAGAAGAGGACCTCGCTCCGTCTGAGGAACTTGGCGTGCTCCTTGGCTTCGAGCACGAGATGCCGTGTTTCGACGGGATGCTCGGGATACAGGCGGGCGAGTGCGATCAGCGTGCGAACGAGCGTCTGGGGCGAGTCCTGCCACACGCCTTCGACCAGCGGATGCAGCGGCAGTCCAGTCTCGCGGAGCAACCGCCGGAGATTGTCTTCCGTGATGGGCGCCAGATGGGTGGCGATCGCATCGCGCAACGCTACATCAACCGCGGCCGGAGGCCGTTCGGCGAGAAACGCTCCGGACCGGCTTCGCTTGGTGGGAACTTTGGTTGCCACGGCGGTATTCCGCGACGGCGCGCTCATGCTCGGCGAGCGTCGCCGAGAAGCGATGCTCGCGGCTGGTGCCGGGCTTCGCCACGAAATAGAGATAGCTCGATTCCTCAGGGTGGAGCGCGGCCTCGAGCGCGGCGCGTCCAGGATTGGCGATCGGGCCCGGCGGGAGCCCAGTATGCTGATACGTGTTGTAGGCGTGGACGTTCGCGAGATCCGAGCGGTGGATCTTGCCGCTCCATCGGCCCTCGAGCATCGCCGCGTAGATCGTCGTCGGATCGCACTGCAGCGCCATCGACCGCCGCAGCCGGTTGCGGAACACCGAGGCGACGCGAGCGCGTTCCGCGGCGATTCCGGTCTCCTTCTCGACGAGAGAGGCCAGCGTCACCACCTCATGCGCGTTCCGATGGCCGGGCTGGACCTGCTTCCAAGTCGCGCGGAACTGATCGGTCATCAGCTTCACCAGTTGCCGGGCCGTCGTTCCGCGCGTGAGCCGGTAGGTCGAGGGGAAAAGGTAGCCTTCGAGCGTGGGTGCGTTCGGCGCGAGGTCCCGGATCGCCGACGTGTCGTAGGCGGCCTTCAGGAAATCGTCCGCCGTGAAGAATCCGAGTTGCGACGCCGAACGGGCAATGTCGAAAATGTTCGACCCTTCCGGCACGGCGAGTTCGTGATAGCGGACATCACCACGCGCCAAACGGTCGATCACGGTGAGCGGCGAAGCGGCATCGTGGAACAGATACTCGCCCGCTTGCAGCTTGGCGTTCGGCTTGTACAACCGCGCCGCCACAAGCAGCCATTGGCTCCGTACCACACCAGCTTCCTCGAGCCGGCGCGCGATCCCGCGAGTACGCTCGCCGCGCGGAATTTCGAGTACCACATCGTGCTGGAAGCCTTTGTACGGCTGGCGAAGAACCCAGATTCCGGATCCGGCTAGGAGCAACAACGCGACAGCCGCTCGCTTGATCAGGCGGACCACGACAAGCGCTCCAAATAGCTTTCGAGCAGTAACACGGCGGCGAGTTTGTCCACCGCCTTCGCACGCTTCTCGATGCTGATTCCACTCTGCCGCAAGACCCGGTTCGCTTCGACCGATGTCAGGCGTTCGTCGAAATACTCTACCGGAATGCCCGACGTTTCCGACAGACGCGTGCCGAACTCGCGCACATAGGCGCCTTGGCGGCTGTCGCGGCCGCTCATGTGCAAGGGGTCGCCTAGCAGGAACATGCCCGCGCCGCGATCTTCGGCGGTCTGCTTCAGCAACGCAAGATCTTCCCGGATCGTGGTGCGCTGTAGGGTCGGCAGGCCCTGCGCGGTGATTCCCAGTTCGTCACTGATCGCAAGCCCGATTCGCTTTTTGCCAACGTCGAGCGCCAGAATTCTCACGGTGTCTGAACCGGATCGTACCACACGTACGCTACGATCAAGTTGAGAATGCAACAATTCACGCGAAGAATGTTCTTGGCCGGATTGGCGCCGGCATTCGTCCGGGCCGCGCGGCCGGTGCTCGCGCAAGGCGTGCAGGCGGGCGACGTGACGGGCGGCCGCGCGATCGTGTGGTCGCGGGCGGATCGGCCCTCGCGCCTGTCGGTTGAATGGTCGACGGTCGAGAGCATGAAGAACGCGCGGCGCGTGCAAGGGCCGTGGGCGACCGCTGACAACGGGCTCACCGCGCGCGTGGACCTGCGCGGACTCCCGCTTGGTCAGCGGATCTTCTATCGCGTGACGTTTGCCGATGGCGCCGACGTGTCGGAACCCGTGACGGGCAGTTTCGCTTCAGCTCCGTCGTCGAATCGCGACGTGCGCTTCTTCTGGTCCGGCGACACGGCGGGGCAGGGCTACGGAATCAATCCCGATTTCGGCGGAATGAAGATCTACGACACGATGCGGAAGGCGGCGCCCGATTTCTTCATTCACTCCGGCGATACGATCTACGCGGACGGGCCGATTCCGGCTGAAATCAAGCTTCCCGATGGATCGCTGTGGAAGAACGTCACCACCGAGGCGAAGAGCCATCAGGCGGAGACGCTCGACGATTTCCGGGGCGCCTACCAGTACAATCTGCTGGACGCGAACGTTCGCGCATTCAACGCCACCGTTCCGCAGATCTGGCAGTGGGACGATCACGAGTTGACCAACAACTGGTCGCCTTCGAAGGATCTTTCGAAATATGGGGAGAAGGATATCAGGACGCTGGTGCGACGCGCGCGGAAGGCGTTTCTCGAATACGCGCCGCTCCGGTTCTCCCAAGCCGATCGCGACCGGATCTACCGGAAGATCCCGTATGGACCGCTGCTCGACGTCTTCGTGATCGACATGCGGAGCTACCGCGGACCAAACACCTACAATCGCCAGGAAACGGAAAGCGCCGAGACGGCCTTCCTCGGCAGGCCGCAGTTCGAATGGCTGGCGCGTGATCTCGCGCGGTCCAAGGCAGCGTGGAAGGTGGTTGCTTCGGACATGCCGATCGGCCTGATCGTGGGCGACGGAAAGGACGCGCAGGGCCGCGCGATGTTCGAGGCGGTGGCGAACGGAGACGGTCCGGCGCTGGGACGCGAACTCGAGATCGCGGCGCTGCTGCGGCGGCTGAAACAGAAAAACGTCCGAAACGTCGTTTGGCTGACGGCGGACGTCCACTACACCGCAGCCCACTACTACGATCCGGCGAAGGCCGCGTTCCGGGACTTCGATCCGTTCTGGGAGTTCGTTTCCGGACCCCTGAACGCGGGCACGTTCGGCCCAGGAGTGCTCGACAACACGTTCGGCCCGCGCGTGGTCTTCGCCAAGGCGCCACCCAAAGGGCAGGCGAATCTTGCGCCGAGCGCGGGCTATCAGTTTTTCGGTGAGGTGAAGATCGAGTCCGCCACGAAGGCGCTGACCGTCACCTTGCGCGACATCGCGGGCACGGCCCTGTTCGAACAGCGGCTCGGTTAGGGTCAGTGATGATCGACGCGCGGCTCGATCTCGCGGGCGCGCAATTCGCGAATCACCCTGATCAGCCGCTCGACGACGGCTTCGACGAATCGCCGGCCCTTCTCCGCGGTTGCCTTGGTCGGATCTCCGCTTGTTCCGGTGCGTGAGTAGCGGCTGAAGAATTCCTGGAAGAAGACGGGCGAAGGAGCCTGCAGGTCCCAGTAGAAGAACTCGGACTTCTGCACCGGCATGTCCTTTTCGGCCTTGTCCATCTGGACGAGGTGGCCGCACAGATGCAACAGTACCGAAGTCTCGAGTTCGCAGCCGTGCGCCATCCCGCCTGGAAACTCGCTCTCGCGCAATTCGTTGAGCAATGCTTTCGGAACGAGACTCCACCACGGCACCATCGCGCACACCGCCTCCGAGTGATTGGTAATGTTCCGCGCCGCGATATCGAGAAACGGCACGTTGCTGCCATGCCCGTTCACGAGCAGGATCTTGCGGAATCCATGGTGGGCGAGACTCTTGCCGATATCGGTGATGTAGTTGATGAAGGTGTTTCCTTCGACGGCGATCGTTCCCGGGAAGTCGAGATGGTGCTCGTTGAACGCATAGTATACCGATGGCATCAAGACGGCTTCTTCGGGAATCTGCTGAACGGCGGCTCGCGACATCTCGGTGGCGGTCAGAACATCGGTGACGAGCGGAAGGTGCGGACCGTGTTGCTCCACCGTTCCGACGGGCAGGACGCAGACCCGATTCTGTGCCACCGCTTCCCTGATCTCGGGCCAGGTGAATTCTTCGTAGCGGTATTTTTCGGACATTGAATCATGCTATCGAACTCGCGGGCGCTTCTTGGCCGCCGGCTTTTTCCGGGGTCCGTTCTTGCCCGCCCGCAGCTTCCACGCGGCGCGTAGCGCTCCCGCGAGCACATCTTCGCTCGCTTCGGCCAAGCGGACATGCGTCATGCCCATGCGGCCCCAGCCGCCGGCAATCGGCAGGAACAGATCGGGAGCCTCGGCGATGAAGTCCGCTTGCATCTCCGGCGTAATGATCAGGTTTCCGAAGCCCTCCCGGACGGAGGCGAGCGTCGCGAAGATCCGTCCGCCCACGCGAAAATCGACGGCGCCCATGTGCGATCCTTCTTCCGCGCCTTCGAGGCTCAGGGCGATTCTCTTGAAATCGGCGGCGGTCATGAGGCGAAGTCTAGCATGACCGCGCCATAATGGACCCATGGCGATCGTTTTGATTCTTGTCCTATCCGTGGCGGCATTCGCCGAGGATGGCCCGCTGATGAACTCTTTGCTGCCTCGGCTGCAAACGGCGAAGCTGAATCTGGTGGAGTCGGCCAAGCTGATGCCGGAAGCGGACTACGCGTTCAAGCTCACACCCGCCCAGCGGACCTTCGGTCAATGGATGGAACACACCATCGAGATGAACTACGGCACCTGCGCGAGTCTGCATTCGGCGCCCGGCCCAGATCCGCTCAAATACAAGGGAGTCACGGCAAAAAGCGAACTCGTCGCCGGACTCGAGGCGTCGATGGGCTATTGCGAACAGGGCTTCCGCGCGATGAACGACACCACCGCGCTTCAGGCGAAGAAGGTGGGCAAGCGCGACGTCTATCCGGTGAACCTGATGGTGGGCCTGGTTGTTAACTGGAACGAGCACTACGGCAACCTCGTCGGTTATCTCCGTACGAAGGGGATTACGCCTCCTTCGACGGCTCGCGCGCAGAAGGCCAAGAAGTAGCCTTTTGCATCGCGGCCCGATTCGCGAGAGAATCGGGAAACATGTTCGTACCGCTCACGCCCCTGCGCTTTCTCCATCGAGCGATGGATGTCTTCGGCGGCCAGACTGGAATCGTCTCCGGCGATAAGCAGTTCACCTACCGCCAATTCGGAGAGCGAGCGCAGAAGCTCGCCACCGGACTTTCAAAGTTCGGCGTTCAGCCCGGTGACCGCGTCGCCTACATCAGCTTCAACAACCATCAGCTGATCGAAGGCTACTACGGCGTGGTGCAAGCCCGCGCCGTTGTGATGCCCTTGAACGTGCGTCTCTCCGCGCAGGAGATGATCAACGTGCTGAATCACGCTGGCGCGAGGATGGTCTTGTTCGAGAACGATTTCCTGCCCACGATCACCGAGCTTCGCAAGAACTGTCCGGGTGTCGAGAAGTGGGTGACGCTCGATGAGGACGTCGCCGAAGCTGACCTCGAATACGAGGAGATCCTGGCCGAAGGCAAGCCCGAACGGGCCGACATCTTCTCCTATGACGAGATGTCGATCGCGGAGTTGTTCTATACGAGCGGAAGCACGGGTACGCCGAAGGGCGTCACGCTCGCGCATCGTACGCTGTATCTTCATGCTCTCGACGCGCAGGCGATCTATCAGGAGCCCCACAAGATCGTCGATCTGCACACGATCCCGATGTTCCACGCCAATGGTTGGGGCCGTCCACAAGCATCGACAATGCTCGGCATCAAACAGGTAATGGTGCGCCGCTTCGAGCCTGGATTCGTCTTCCGCGCGATCGGCGAACACAAGACCACCCACATGTGCCTGGTGCCGACGATGGCCAACGCTCTCATCAATCATCCGGAGATCAAGACCGCCGATCTGTCGAGCTTGCGCGAGATCACGATCGGCGGCGCGGCATCATCACCGGAACTCGTCGAGCGCGTGGAGGCCGCGTTCGGCTGCAAATGTGTCTCCGGATACGGGATGACCGAGACTTGCCCGGTGCTGACGACATCGCGTGAGAAGGGGCTCGTCTATGCCGATGACGCGGACCGCCGCCGGCGTCAGTCGATGGCCGGCTGGCCGCTGCCCGGCGCTGAGGTTCGGGTGGTCGACTACGACATGAACGACGTTCCGCGCGACATGAAATCGATCGGCGAAGTCGTGGCGCTGAGCGATCACAACATGGATGGATACTTCCGCGAGCCGGAACAGACGGCGGCGGTGATGACGGGCCCGTGGCTGCATACCGGCGACATGGCCGTGTGGGACGAGGAAGGCTACATCCACATCGTGGACCGCAAGAAGGAGATCATCATTTCGGGAGGCGAGAACATCTCGTCGATCGAAGTGGAGAAGGCGATCTTCGCGCATCCGGCGGTGTTCGAGTGCGCGGTGGTGGCGGCGCCCGATGACAAGTGGGGCGAGGTTCCGGCCGCGATGGTTGTCCTGAAGCCCGACATGACGCTGTCTGAAGAGGAGCTAGTCGCGTTTCTGAGCGAACGTCTCGGCCGTTTCAAGCTTCCGCGTGTGATCCGCTTCCAGACCGATCCGCTGCCCAAGACCGGAACAGGCAAGATCCGCAAGATGGTGATCAAGGACGGATTCTGGGAGGGCCGAGAAAAGCGCGTGCAGGGCTGACATGCACGCCCTGACGCTCTCGTGCCGCACGGACGAAAAGGACTGGCTGCTGGCCGACCTCTGGTCGCGAGACACCGAGGGCATCACCGAGATCGAGCGACCCGATGGCACGTGGGTACTCGAGGCGTTTTTCACGGAGCCCTTTGACGCGAAGGAATTCCGTGTCTTCGGAGCGGCGTGGCAGCAACACGGCGACGAAGACTGGGCCGAATCCTGGAAGCGAACGTGGGAGCCGGCGGAAGTGGGCCGGACATGGTTTCTGGTGCCCGATTGGCGTGACGATCCCGCGCCGCCGGGGCGGCACCGCCTGGTGGTGCATGCGCGGCAAGCGTCGGGCAGTGGCTATCAGCCGCCGACGCAGCTCGTGCTGGAGGCGATGGAGGATTTCGTGAATCCGAAGGAGCGCTTCTTCGATTGGGGAACCGGCTCCGGGATCTTGTCGGCCGCGGCGAACCTGATCGGCGCTGGTTCGATCGTGGCGTGTGACGTGGACGAGGCGGCCGCGCTCGAGGCGTCCGCGAACTTCGCCGCGCGTAACGTGCCGGCGTTGTTGTTCGTGGGCTCGGGACGCTCGTTGCGATCGCGGATCTTCGATGCCGTGGCCGCGAACATGAATGCGGTGGCCCTCATCGAGTCGCATGAAGAGATCGCGCGGGTCACGCGCCCGGGCGGGCGGCTGATCCTGAGCGGCTTCAAATCGCACCGGATGGAGGCGGTGCGTAAGGCGTTCGCGAGGCTCGGGTTTCAGGTGCTGAAGAACTACGAGAAAGGCGACTGGAGATGTCTGGTCATGTCATGACGGCGCATGCGCCGTTCGCATGATCTGGTCGAGTTCCTTCACGAACGCGGAACGTGCCAGCACCCGATCGCATCCCGCCTGGCGCGCCGCGTGGATCAACTCCGCCTGCACGTGCGAAACGAAAGCGGTCACCGGAATCGCCGCGCAGGCGGGATCTTTCTTCAAATCGCGGACCAGTTCCGTGCAATCTACTTCGCGGCAATTCAGATCGAGAACGATCAAGACCACGCCCCCGCGCGCGGCTTCGAGCAGAGCCTCGCGCGACTTCAGGAATCTTACTGGAATGCCGGCCCGCTTGCCGGAGTCTCCGATCTTGACGGCGAAGAACAAGTCAGTGCAGATCGCGAGAACTTCATCCATTCCGGTTTCGATGGTAGCGCGTTCCTCGCATGCTATGGTGGTGAAAGATGACTGGGAGTAATCCCTTCCAAGACCCGATCCGGTTTCAGCGCCGCGTCCGGCCATGCGCGATGGTGATTTTCGGGGCCAACGGAGATCTCACCAAGCGCAAACTGATTCCGGCTCTTTACAGGCTCGCTTACGAGCGCCGCCTTCCGCCCGGATTTGCCGTGATCGGCAATTCGCGAACCGCGATGAGTCACGACGACTATCGCGAGAAGATGAAGCAGGCCGTCCAGGATTTCAGCGAAGACACTCCGTTCGACGAAACGCTGTGGGGCGACTTTGCATCCGGACTCTTCTACGAAGCCGGCGACATTGCCGATTATGCCTGCTACGCCGCGATCAAAGTCCGTCTGGACGAAGTGGAGTCCGCGCGCCAAACCGGTGGCAATGTGCTTTTCTATCTGTCGACGCAGCCGGACCAGTACGGGCCCGTGGTGGCGCGGCTCGGTGCGCACGGCATGCATCGCGGTAACGGCTGGCGGCGCGTGGTGATCGAGAAGCCGTTCGGACACGATCTCGAGAGTGCGCGGCAACTCGATCGCGATGTACACGAGGTGTTCGCCGAGGACGATGTCTACCGTATCGATCACTATCTCGGCAAGGAGACCGTCCAGAACATTCTCGCGTTTCGCTTCGGCAACGGCATCTTCGAGCCGCTGTGGAACCGGCGCTACATCAGCCATGTTCAGATCACGGCGGCCGAGTCAATCGGCGTCGAGGACCGCGCGCCTTACTACGAGAAGGCGGGCGCGCTGCGCGACATGATTCAGAATCACTTGCTGCAGATCATGGCTACGATCGCGATGGAGCCGCCTGCGGTGTTCGAAGCCCATGCCGTTCGCGACGAGCGCGCCAAGCTGTTGCGGTCGATTCGCATCTTGAAGCCGGGAGAAGTGGCGTCGCACGCCGTGGCCGGACAGTACGGGCCCGGACGAGTCGGTGGCGCGCAGTTCCTGGGCTTCCGCGAAGAAAAGAAGGCGAATCCGGAATCCAACATCGACACCTACGCGGCGGCCACGTTCTTCGTCGACAATTGGCGTTGGGCGAAAGTGCCATTCTACATTCGGACAGGCAAGCGAATGGCGAAACGTATCACCGACATCGCCATTCACTACAACGACGCGCCGCATTCGCCGTTCAACGCCGCCGGAATGGAAGAGAGCGTGTGGGGAACGCGGCCGAATCTGCTCATCTTGCGCGTGCAGCCCGAAGAAGGCATCTCGCTGCGGTTCCTTTCGAAGCAACCGGGAAGCGGAATGAAGCTGCGTCCCGTTTCGATGGACTTCAAATACGGATCGAGCTTCGGTGTGCGCTCGCCCGCGGCTTACGAGACGCTGCTCCTGGACGCGCTCACCGGTGACGCGACGCTCTACACGAGGCAGGACATGGTGGAGGCAAGCTGGCAGGCCGTCACGCCGATTCTCGAGGAGTGGAGCAACCGCAAGTTCGTGTTTCCGAACTACGAAGCAGGGTCGTGGGGCCCGGCGGAGGCTGACGAGATGCTTGCGCAACGGGGCCACGCCTGGAGGACCCCGTAGATGTCCGCCGCGCCGGTCCGCCCCGACAAGCTCCTGCGCGAACTCGATGAGCTCTGGGTCAATCTCGGCAAGGAGAGCCCGGAGGAAGGGCCAGGCGGAGTATTGCGCGCCTGCGCGATGACGCTGATCGTGTGCGCCGATGATGCGGAAGACGATCTAGGCGAGATGCTTGCGGCCCTGATGCGCGACCATCCATCGCGGCTCATCGTGCTGCGCCTTGTCGATGGAGAAGAACCGTCCCTGGATGCGCGAGTGCTCGCGCAATGCTGGATGCCGTTCGGCAAGCGCCAGCAAATCTGCTGCGAACAGATCGAAATCACGATGAGCCGCTCGAGCGTCTCGGATGCCGCGCCCGTGGTACGCAGCATCACCGCGCCCGACCTCCCGGTGGCGATCTGGTGCCGCAGCCGCGCGCTGCTCAAGACAGCCGAGTTCGAACCGGTGCTCCGGCTCGCCAACAAGCTGATCGTGGACTCTGCCGGTGTCGCCGATCTTGCTTCGCAACTGAAGCTCATCCGGTCGGTGCGCGATTGCGACACCCGTGCCGCCGACCTCGCTTGGACCCGCCTCACGCCCTGGCGCGAAGCCGTGGCGGCGATCTTCGACAATCCGCGAAACCTGAGTCAACTCGACGCCGTCGGCCGCGTGGTCATCGACTACAACGGCGAGTTCCGCCCGATGGCCACCTGCTATCTGCCGGCCTGGCTCACGCACACGCTGCGGCGCCCGCTTGAAGTCCAATACCGGCGCGCTGGCGATGCGCCGAGGCCACGATTGTGCCGCGTCTCGCTGCAAGGCTCCGGAATCGATCTGTCGATCTCGGCAGCGGATGGGCGAGCGGTCGAGATCCGGAGTGGGCGCCATGACTCCCACACGGTGTTTCCGGCGCCCGGAGAATATGAATTGATGCGAGAGGAACTCATGGTGCTGAGTGACGATCCGGTCTACGAGGCCGTGCTAAACTTGGCGCCGGAGTTCGCATGAGTATCCACCGGTTCGTGCTGCCGGACGCGGCGCAGGCCGCCGAGGCGTGCTCGCATCAGATCGTTTCGCACCTCGACAACGCGCTGCTCGCGCAGGCGCGGGCAACGCTCGCGATTTCCGGCGGCAGCAGTCCGAAGGCGGTGTTTCGCGAAATGGTCAAGGCGGACGTCGATTGGTCGCGCGTCCACCTGTTCTGGGTCGATGAGCGGTGCGTGCCGCCGCATCACGAACAGAGCAACTTCCGCATGGCCGATCGCGAACTGATCATCCCGGCGCGGATCCCTCATCGAAACGCGCACCGCGTCTATACCGAACTGCGGCCCGATCGCGCGGCCGAGCGCTACGCGGAAGACATCGCGGAGTTCTTCCGGCTCGGCGATGGGGAGTTGCCGCAGTTCGATGTCGTGCATCTGGGAGTCGGCGCCGATGGTCACACCGCGAGCCTGTTCCCGGGAGATCCGTTGATCGAGGACCGGTCGGCCATCGCGGCGGCCGTCTACGCCGAACACTTGGCGCAGTATCGTGTGACTCTGCTGCCGGGCGTGTTGGTGAACGCCAAGCACACGGTGCTGTTCTCGACCGGTTCCGACAAGGCCTCTGTGATCCACGAGATTATCGATGGCGCCTACGATCCCGTCCATCACCCGGCGCAACTGGCGCGGCACGCGCGCAACGTGAGCTGGTTCATGGATGAGGCGGCCGCGGCGGGTATCGGATAGGAGCGATCGCGTGGCGGAGACGCCGGCTGAAGTTCACGATCTCGGCGCGCGGCTGGCACTGAGTCCACCACTCGGCATTGCGATCGGTGTGATCTCGGGTCTGTATCGTCCGCTCGAATCCGGAACAGCGGCCTACTGGCTTGGAACGCTGTGGTTCATGATGATGCCGTTCGTGATCTGGTCGGGCGCGCGCGCGATCACAGTGGGCAATCGGCAGTGGCTCGAAAGGATTGCCCATCCGGCGAAGAGGATTGCCGTCGCGATCGCGGTCAATGTCCTTTTCGCGGCGCCCACCGCGGTGGCGATGGCGCTCGCCTGGCATTGGCTTGCGGGGCTCGCGCCAGACTCCGCCGCGGTCCGCGCGACCTCGGTCCTCGCCGCGCTTGCCGCCGCCATCATCACGCACGCCTACGAGACGATGTTCCTGATTCAGGAACGCTGGACCGGAGTCGTACACGCGGAGCGAACCGGCAAGGCCCGCGCCGAAGCCGAGCTCTCTGCATTAAAGGCGCGCTTGGATCCTCACTTCCTTTTCAATTCGCTCAACACACTGTCGGAGTTGATCGAGACCGATCCCGCGCGCGCCGCCGAGTTCAACGAAAACCTCGCCTCGGTCTATCGATATATCCTTGCCAACAAGTCCCGCGACGCGGTTCCGCTTTCCGAAGAGGTGGGTTTTGCCGCGCGCTACTTCTCGCTGCTCGAACTTCGCTTCGAGGGCGCGGTGAGGTTGGAGCAGCCGGCGGTTGCGGAGATGGCGGGTTGGGAGATTCCGCCGCTGTCCGCGCAACTGCTGGTCGAGAACGCGGCGCGGCGCAGCTCGTTCGACACGGCCCATCCGCTCTCGATCCGAATGCGTGTGACGGAAGGCTTTCTCGAAGTTGAGCAAGACGCTTCCGGCACACGATTCGAGGTCAAAGTCCCGCTTCGACGTAGAGAGCCCACAGTTTCGCCTGATCGGTTCCCTCGGGCCACACGGTCCTGATCCGAAAAGCGCGATTGACGGGCAGTGCCGGGCCACTCTTCCAAGAGATGAGGGACTTCAAGGACTCCGCTGTGATCGTGCTTTCGAAACCGGGGAGCGGGCGCTCGGCATCGTCCACGAGCGCGATTCGCAGCGGCGCCGCGGACGAGACGTCGCTCACGTTGGCGTAGAGGCGTGACGCGGCTGTCAGCCGGATCGGCTTGCTGAGCATGCTGGCCTCGATCGGCCGGCTGAACTGGGCCCTGCGCTCCTGCGACACCGGAAGCAGCTTGCTGAAGCAGGCGAAACGGTCGCGCGGCATTCGCGCCAGTCCGACGCCTTCACCCTTGCGGATCATCACGCCGGAGAGCGTTTCCGGAAGTGGGGGCGTGACGTTCGGCCGGCTGGTGTACCAATGGCTGTACCAGATGAACGTCTCGGTCTCGGTGTTGGCGAAGGCGTTGCCTTGCAGGATGCTCTCGGAGTCCCAGTCGTCCGGCCCTCCATGCGGGATCGCGATGAAATTGCGAACCGGCTCTCGATAATGAATCGCGTCGTTGCTCACCACCACGCCGAGGTCCATCTTGAGGCCCTTCAATGGCGAATGCGGCGTCTTTGGCTCAGTGATGATGGTGTCGCCGTACCAGCGTCCGTACAATCCCACGATCACGTTCCCGCGATTCCAGATGCCCGCTCCCATGTGTGTCTCCTGTCCGAAGGTCGTGGGCTTGGTCTCGTAGCCGTCGCGATGGAAAGCGAGCGCGCGCCCGCTTGACCAGTGTTTGAAATCGGGCGAGAAGAACACCTTCATCACGCGGCCCGCCGGAGAACCGTCGGCCAAGCTTCCATCGTGCGGCGGAATGTTCTGTCCAGCCAGGTAGTAGAGTCCATCGAACCTGGTGAGCGACGTGTTTTCGAAGTGGCCCCTGGTGAACATCGTGGTGTTGACGAGTTTCCATCGCAATCCGTCCGGGCTTACCGCCGTCGCTGTGCTGCCGGATGCCCGCGGGATGTCCTGGGTGATGTAGGCCATCTTGTACTGGCGCGACGGATCGGGATCATCGGCATCGAAGTGCACCGCGATGAAATCGTAGGCGCGCGAGTAGGGATCGGACGCGGGCTCGATGGCGACGAGATTGTTGTTGCGATTTCCGCGAAACTCGACGAGCCCGAGATTCGGCCTCACCCAGTTCACGCCATCGGTGCTCTCGGCGTATGCGACCGGCCGGTAGAGCTTCAGGCGGTCGGCGTCGCCCGGAATCCGGCTGTCGGCCCGTGCGGTCGCCAGGTACCACATGCGGAACTTGCCGCCCTGCTTCACCACCGTTCCGTAGAGCAGGGTGCCGAATCCATCCACTCCTTCGACCGGTCCGCCTCGCATCACCGGATTTCCAGGTTGCTTGACCGGCCGCATCATCGTCACCTTCAGGTTTTCGCGCCAGGGAATGGTGACGTCGTCGAGGGGAAACAGGACCATGTCTCCGGCGCGCGGCGCCTTGCCGGAGCTGGCGTCAGTCACGCGATCGGCGGCGAGCAGCGAGGCGGCCAACAGAAACAGCGGGATCATCGAGTCAGTCTACGACACCGGCCGCGCCGTTCGCCGCCTTCGCAACGAGGTTCCTCGGAACCGGGACCGCACGGATCTCGTATAGTGAAAAGAAAAGGCCACACTGCGTGAAATATTCATTTTCGGGAGCACTCGTATTGACAATGGCGGCGATGGCCGCTTCGAAGGCTTCACCTCAACCCACTTTCTACAAGGACGTCGCTCCGATCCTCCAAAAGAACTGCCAGAGCTGCCACCGCGCGGGCGAAGCGGCGCCCATGGCGTTCACGGACTATTCGTCGACGCGGCCCTGGGCGAAGGCGATCAAAGAAGCGGTGGCCTCGCGCAAGATGCCGCCATGGAATGCGGATCCGCATGTCGGCAAGTTCACCAATGACCGGTCGATGCCGCAGGCCGAGATCGACACTCTGGTGACCTGGGCGGATTCCGGAGCGAAGCCGGGGAACGCCAAGGACTCACCGCCACCCCGGACATTCGCCTCGGGTTGGACAATCCCGCAGCCGGACATGGTGATCGAGTTGCCGGAGGAGTACGAGGTCCCGGCGAGCGGCACCGTCGAGTACACCTACTTCATCGTGCCGACTGGCTTCCTCGAGGATCGATGGGTGCAGTTCGCCGAGACGCGCCCGGGCAACCGCGCGGTGGTGCATCACATCATTGCCTACTTGCGCGATCCTGGGTCGAAGTGGCTCCGTGACTACCCGGTGGGTAAGGGATTCGTGCCCGGGAAGAACAAGGGCGGGAGCGAAGGATCGGGCGGATTCCTGGTCGGCTACGCGCCGGGAATGCCTCCGGAGCAATTGCGTCCCGGACAGGCGAAGAAGATCAAGGCCGGCAGTGACATCGTCTTTCAGATGCACTATACGGCGAATGGCAAGGCCGCGACGGACAGGTCGAAGCTGGGCATCGTCTTTGCAAAGGAGATGCCGCGGTATCAGGTGGTGACTCTCGGAGCGGCGAACGGAAAGTTCAAAATTCCGCCGCACGCGGACAACCATCAGGTGGAGGCATCAATCACGCTCCACGCCGATTCCGAACTAATTGCGCTGATGCCGCACATGCACGTGCGCGGCAAAGCATTCGAAATGCGGGCGACGTACCCAACCGGCGAGACGGAAAAGTTGCTCGCGGTTCCGCGCTACGACTTCAATTGGCAGCTTTGGTATCAGCTCCCCGAGGGCAAGATGCTGCCGAAGGGAACCAAGATCGAAGCGACCGGCTGGTTCGACAATTCGCGGAACAACAAGAGCAATCCGAATCCGGAAATCGAAGTGAAGTGGGGCGATCAAAGCTGGGAAGAGATGATGATCGGGTTCTTCAATGTTTCGGTTCCGGTCGAGACGAATCCGCGTGACCTTCTTCGCGCGCCGAAGAAGCCAGAGCCGGCGCGTTCGGGTGGCGAGTAAACTCGTACTCCTTGCCGTTGCCGCGCAGCGGATCTGGGCCCATGACGCGGTGACGACAAAGCTCACGTTCAACGGCGAGATCATCCGGATCATCCAGCAACGCTGCGGATCGTGCCATCGCGACGGCGGTTCCGCGCCGATGTCGCTGTTGACCTACGAGGAAGCGCGCCCGTGGGCAAAGGCGATCAAGGAGGAAGTGCTCGAGCGGCGGATGCCGCCGTGGGGCGCGGTGAAGGGCTTCGGCGAGTTCGCCGGCGATCAGGCGCTGACCGCGGAGGAACTGCACGTGATCGCGGATTGGGTCGAGGGCGGAGCACCGGAGGGCGATCCGAGCCTGCTGCCGATGCCCAAGCGATGGGATAACGCCGCGCCTCCAGCCGTTCCGCGCGGGACCGCCGCCTCCGATGGCTGGACGCTGCGCCGCGCGATCACGCTGCGCTCGATTCGCGCCGAAGGACTGTCCAAGGATGCGTCCGCGAAAATTGTCGCGCAGTTACCCGATGGCGCCGTGGAGCCGCTGTTGTGGGTCCACGGGTTCAATCAAAAGTTCGGCCCTCGGACATATGTTCTTCGCGAGCCGCTCGCGATGCCCGCCGGCACGAAGATCCGGATCGCACCGGCGAGCGCCGGCCGCGCCATTCTTATCGAAGCGCCTTCACGGGAACGTTGAAGGCGACCGTGTTCACCACCCCGCGCCGCTGAAATTGCACCCACACGCGATAGATCGCTTCGCGCGGGAAGATCACGTTGAACTGAACACGCGGGCCGCCGTCCGCGTAGAGCGGATGATCGTGTACGAGATCGATCAGGTCGTCACTCGCGATGAGCATGTGGCCCCAGGCGGCGAGGTACTGTTCGAGCCCGTCCGCGGGAGAAAGGTCGAAGAAGAGCAGCGTCTCCTTGCCTGCGAGCGGATCCTTGGGTTCGATTGTGAGCTTGACTTCGAGATTCTTCCCCTTTTGCGGTGCGAGGTCAGGCGTGAGCGCGGCTCGCTGGGCGAGCTTCGCGGGATCAGCTCCGGCGGTGATGAGCGTCTTGGCGAGGAACTGGATCGTCGCGCCCTTCGGATAGCAATCAGCGACGATGCGATAGGCGCCTGACTTCGGCAGGGTGACCGAGTGCGCGAACCATCCATCGGCGCGTTGCGTGGGGTGTTCGTGCGCGAAGTAGTCGAGATCCTGGCCAATGACGAACAGATGGAAGATGCGCTCGTGGACCACTTCGAAGTCCTTGACCAAGGCTCCGGTCTTCGGATGGCGGATCGCGAGCCGAAGTTCGGTGGGCTGGCCGGCGCGAAGAGGCTTGGGCCGCGTACCCAGATCGAGCCGGAACTCCTCGGCGTCCGGCAGGTTCGCGACGAGACGCATGCCGCAACGCGGACACTTCCCCGGCCCCTTCGTGCGCACGTCACGATCCATCGGGCAGAGGAAGTCGATCTGTGGAGGCTCCTGCTTCTGGCCGAGCGCCGAACTGGCCGCGAGCGAGAGGAGATGCCGCCGGGTCACCACGATTCTATAATTGCACTCTTGGAGGCACTCTCTTGAAATCATCGATCGCGCTCTTGACTGCGGTTGCTTTTGCGCAGCAGGCCTTCGTCGCCAACTACGACGAAGCCAAGGTGGGCAGCTACACACTGCCCGATCCGTTGAAGTTCGCCGATGGGCGTGCGGTGAAGTCCGCGGCGGAGTGGCGCAAGCAGCGCCGGCCGGAGATTTTGAGGCTGTTCGAACAGCAGGTCTACGGCAAGACGCCCGCGGCGCGCAAGATCGAATACGAGGTGACGTCGCGGGATCGCAATGCGCTCGGCGGGGCCGCCACGCGCGATCAAGTAACGGTGTGGATGACGGGATCGCGGCAAGGCCCAGCGATGAAGCTGCTCATCTACAAGCCGAACAAGCGGAGCGGACCCGTGCCCGTATTCCTTGGACCGAACTTCGGCGGCAATCAGTCGGTGAACTCGGATCCAGGAATCGACATGAGCAAATCCTGGATGCGGCCGGGCAAGGGTGTCGAGAATCATCGTGCCACCGAGGCGACGCGCGGCGCGGGAGCGTCGCGATGGCACGTCGAGAAGGTGCTGGCGCGCGGATTCGCGACCGCGACGTTGTATTACGGCGACATCTTTCCGGATCACAATGATGGCCGGCCTGATTCGATCATTCCGCATTTCCAAAAGGAGCCAGCGCCCGATGACTGGAACGCGATCGGGGCCTGGGCGTACGGACTCTCGCGGGCGCTCGACTATATCGAGAAGGACAAGGACCTCGACGCGAAGCGCGTGGCGCTGCACGGCCATTCGCGTCTGGGCAAGACCGCGCTGTG
>CADECY010000161.1 GCA_902825945.1 uncultured Acidobacteriota bacterium | reverse complement strand
CACGCGCGAATTCGCCCGGCGGAAACCAACGCGCGAGTGTTCCATTGATGCACGCCGCGGTTCCACTTTCGCCAGCACCCAGCAGAAAGCGCATCGCGAAGAGTGACTGCGCGGATCGGGCTAGCGGCGTCATCACGGTGAACAGGCTCCAGAATCCCATCGACGCCGCGAACACTTTCCGCGGACCGAAGCGATTCACCAACGCGCCCACCGGAATCATGAACAACGCATAGCCGGTGAAGAACGCCGAAAGCACTCCGCCCATTTGCGCGCTGTCCCATCCGTACTCCTTCATCAGCGACGGCACCGCCACCGACAGGCTGACCCGGTCGCAGTGCGCGATCACGTTCGCGGCGAAACACAGCAGCGCGATCGTGTGGCGCGGCTGCATGCTAGGTGCGCCCGCGCAGTATGGTGGGCGTGAGTCCCGGTATGTCGCTGTCGGCGGGGAAATAGGGCCGCGCGAGCCGCTCGTACCTCACGTGACGCTGCGAAGCCGGAGTGGGTCCCGGTGTGTCGAGCACGAACAGTTCCCGATAGCGTCCACCGTAGGCGACTCGATAATTCATTGGATTCTTCGCGACGATGAAGCGCGCCGCATCGGTGTCCATGCCGAGCGAGCGATACTGCTCGTCCGACCAGTCGTATGTTGCTTGCGATGCAACCAGCACTTCCACGTTGCCGATCCGCAAGCGCGCCGACGGCCCCATCGACACGGTCTGCCCGCCCCAAATTCCGCCCGAGTAGGTGAACGAACCGTCGCTCAGTTTCACGACCCGCGCGGTGACCGGAAACGGTTCGCCCCAGCGCGGATCGATCTTGTGACCGAGCGTGAGCGAAACCGTGTCACCGGGCCCGTGCCGGTGACAATGCGCGGCGGCCTCGGGATCGACCACCATGCCGAGCGAAAGGCGATCCGCGTTCGCTTCCACGAGCGCGCGAATCGCAGCCACGCTATCGCCCGAAGCGCCGCCACCGGCGCAGTCTGAAGTTTCGAGTAACAGCGAGAGTCCGCCAGCGGACCCGTGGCGTAGCAGGCTCTCCGCGATCGCATCGGCTGGCTTCCAGATCTCCGGCTCGAGCGCGAAGCGGCGGTCCCAATACATCCGTGCGATCCCGGCGGCGAGTTCCTCCGCCAGTGCCGGGTTTCCGTCGGTGATCACCAGTCCGCCGCCGCCCATTCCGGGCAGATCGAGCTGCGGCTGGACCAGGAATGCGCTCGCAGAGAGAACCCCCGGCTCGCGCTCGAGCGACTTGGTGTGCCGCATCACTTCGGCGAACGGACCATCATCGGTGCTGCCCATGAATCCGCCGACGATCACCGGGACTTTCGCCATCACCATCGCCGGACGCACGCGCTTTTCGACGATATCCATGAGCATCGCCGCGCCACGTTCGCCCGTGGTGACGGTGTCGCGATGCGGATAGGTCTCCCAAGCGAGCAGCGCATCGGCGTTCGAAACCATCGAGGGCGTCACGTGCGCGTGACAATCGAGCGTGGCCACCACCGGAACACTCGGGCCCACCACGGCGCGCACGGCCGCGATCAAGTCGCCGTCGAGATCGGACCCTTCCACCGCCGCGGCTCCGTGCTGCGGCATCAGCACGCCATCGACTGGAAGCGCGTCGCGCAGGCGCTGGATCAATTCACCCTTCAGCGTGGCGTAGCAATCGCGCGTCAGCGGACCCCCGGGCACGGCGCTTGCAAACATCAGCGGCACGATGCTCGCTCCACGCTCGCGCAGCTTGCGAAGGGCGCCACCGAGTACACCATCCGTGGCACCGAGTACTTCCCCGCCCCGCCGGAACTCGGTGCGATCGAAATCGGCGAGCGTGGTCGCGGTACCCACCAGGTGGTTCGATTCGGTGAAGATGGCGCCGAGGGCGATACGTGGTTGCATGGTGAGGTGTCTGACGCATTGTACTTCGAAATGTTCGAAACATTCCCCTTAACCCTGTTTGAAACATCGGACAGAGAGAATGTATGCCGACACTCATCGCACTCCTTGCCCTCGTCACCCCGCTCTGCGCGCCGCCGGATCGCTTTCGGCGGCCTCATCGGTGATCACGCCTCCCGGACTCGCGGCGCTGCTCGCGCTTCCGGCGCGATACCGAACTCACGGGCCCCACGGCATCGGACAGCGACCACCGGGACTCCGGCTGTGCGCGGACACCTCGTCCGGCAGCCGATCAGCGCTGGTCCTAGGAAGCGATGCGGGACGCTTTCCGGCTCTCGAACTCCGTACCGATGATCGCGTCACGATCGCATGGCCGAATCAGCAGACTGGGCGAGATCGTCATCTCGGGCACGATCGACGGCGAGAACGTCACTCGCGGAAATCGAGCGCCGTACCGGACTCACCTTCTTACGGCGATGCCGTCAACTCGGTCGCTTGACATCGAGCGGTGAACGGCGAATCTGTATTCAACCAACTTTGCACACCCGAGCCGCGTCGTGCTCCGGGATATCGCGGGAGGCAACTGACGAATCGAGTTGGCGCGCACGCTCAAGCAGCTTAACGATCGCTTCGAGCGGAAAGTCTTGCATCCTGACGTTCAGTTGTTGTACTGCCCCGGAACCGGCCGCAGTGCCCGAACCACCTCCTTCGCCCGCTCGAGCCTCCTCACTCCGTCGATTTCCGCGCGGTAAAGCAGGGGACATAGCTCAAGACAGGGCCCAGCCAACGCCGGACTTGCCACCATTGACAGAGTCTGCTCCTCCGCGAAAGAACGGAAGTTCGAAACCGAAAAACTGACGATCATGCAGGGCCTACGCCAACAACTCCTTGATCAATTCTCCCCCAGTCTGGCTCAACTGCTTCTCCCGCCCCGCATGCAGGAACCGCAGCTTGTTGTCGTCGAGACCCAACAGGTGCAACAGCGTCACATGGAAATCCTTGATCGGATGCACCGTCTCGACCGCCGATAGCCCCGTCTCGTCAGTCGCGCCGATAACCGATCCGGCCTTCACTCCGCCGCCGGCCAGCCACACGGACATCGCGCTCGCATTATGATCGCGGCCCCACACCTCGCCGAACCGCCGCAACCCGTTATCCGGACTCCGCCCGAATTCGCCCGCCCACACGACCAGTGTTTCGTCGAGCAATCCGGTGCGCTTCAGGTCCGTCAACAGACCGGCGATCCCGCGATCGATGCAGCGCATCCGCGCACCGTGGGCCTTGTCGATGTAGTCGTGCGAATCCCAGCCCATCGCGATCACCTGCACGAATCGAACGCCCGACTGCACCAGGCGCCGCGCGAGCAGACAGCGCCGCCCGTATGCGTCCGCATCTTTGTTCGCGCCGCCGATTCCGTACATCTCGCGCGTCGCAACCGGCTCGCGCTCAAGATCGACGAGTCCCGGCATCTCCGCCTGCATGCGAAACGCGAGTTCGTATGATTCGATGCGCGCCGCAAGCTCGTCGTGCTCGGGATGGCGAGCCTGATGCGACCGGTTCAGCCGATTCAGGAAATCGAGATTCGCACGTTGCCGCTCCGGCGTGGCTCCACGCGGTGGAGCCATGTCGAGAATCGGCGCTCCTTGCGGCCGCAGCGGAGTCCCCTGAAACCGCGCGGGCAGATATCCGTTCGACCAGTTTGCCGCGCCGCCTTGGGGAAAGGCGGTGTCGGGCAGCACGACAAACGAGGGCAGATTCTGATTCACGCTGCCCAGTCCGTAGGACACCCACGCGCCGAGCGCCGGATCGCCGCCGAACTGATTGCCCGTGTTCAAGTGATAGAGGGCGGTCGGGTGGTTGACGCTTTCCGCGCGCAGCCCGCGATAGAAGCAGACATCATCCACCACGCCCGAGAACTGCTCGAACAGCGAATTGATCTCGATGCCCATCTTTCCGGCTCGGCGGAATTCGAACGGGCTCTTCACGTAGTAGCGCTCGCCCGTGTTCATGTTCGCTTCGAACTTCGTACGCTCCTTCTGGAACTTCGTCATGTGCAGCGAAGCCAGCTTGGGCTTCGGGTCGAAGGTATCGATGTGCGACGGACCGCCTTCCATCAGGAGGAAGATGCAATTCTTCGCCTTCGCTTTGTGATGCGCCGGCCGGGTCTGGCCCTGCGCGAGCAACGCCGACAAAGCGATCGAGCCGAGGCCCATCCCCGAGTGAAAGAGAAAATCGCGGCGGCTAGTAGACATAGAGAAACTCATTCGAGTTGAAGATCGCCAGCGCGAGATCCGCCAGTGCACGCACTTCTGGCGTCACCTGCGAAGGATGCAGATTCGCCTCGAACTGCCCGGGCTCCGAGGCGTGCGTAAACGTGTGGCTCTCGCCCGTGAGCTCGCTCGTGATCTTGTGGACCAGCGGCTTGCGAGTCTCCGGCGCGGGCGCGGGAGTTGCGCGGTGATGCGCGAGCATCTTCTCATAGTGAGTCTGTGCCGCACGCAATTCGGTGGTATCCGGAACGCGTCCGTAGGCGTCGCGAAACAGGCGCTCGATCCGGGCACGTGAAGATGCTTGGGCCTTGCCGGCTCGCGCGGCGAACGCGAGTGCCATGTCGTGCGCGAATTGTCCGTTGAACAGCGCGAACGCTTGCGTCGGTACGGTCGAGGCATCGCGGCGATCGCAGGAAAGGTCCAGGCTCGGACCGTTGAACACGTCCACCATCGGATCCACGAGACTGCGCTGCTGGAAGGTGTAGATCGTCCGCCGGTTCCGCAGCCGCTTCTCGGGCGAAGGATGATAAGCAGGCGACAGCGAGCCCATGCGATGCAATGGCTGATTGGCGACATCCTCGTTGATCTGTGGGAACACACCCGGACCGCCGGCCTCCAAACTCAGCTCACCCGAAACCGCGAGGATGCTGTCGCGGATGACCTCGGCCTCCACGCGCCGCCCCGCCGCCGACCGTTGATAGGCTTCCGAGAGCATGATTTCGCGATGCAGCTTCTTGATGCTCCAGCCTTGTTCGATGAATCGCGCGGCCAATGCGTCGAGCAGCTCCGGATGCGTGGGCTTCTTGCCCATCTTTCCGAGGTTGCTCGCATCACCCGCGATTCCCTGCCCAAAGTGATACTGCCACACTCGATTCACGATGACGCGCGCCGTGAGGGGATTCTTCGGATCCGCGATCCATTTCGCGAGCGTGGCGCGCCGGCCCGACACACCCGATGGCATCTCAGGTTCCGCCAATCCCGAATAACGCGCGACCAGCGACAATACGCCCGGATCGACGCGTTCGCCCGGCGCCTGCACGTTTCCACCCGGCAGGATGTGCACAGGCTGCGCCTTGTACTCCGCCGCCTTCGGATACTTGAGGTTCGGACCACCATCGGTCGCGCCATCCATGGGTCCGCTCGATACCGCGAACGCCTTGGGCTCATAACGGTCCGACGATTCCTTATAGAGTTGCATGTGCTTCTGATAGAGCTTCAACTCTTCGAACTCCACCGGGCCCACGCCCTCCTTCTGCCGCACCGCTTTCTCGAGAACTCCCTTGGGAAGATCCTCGGGCCGCGCCACGCCGTGCTTCTTCATCGCATGCTGCTTGGCAATCTCGTCGTAGTGCCCCAAGCTCTTCTGGGTGCGCGCGATGATTTCCTTCATGCGCGCCGCGCCGAGTTCGAGATCGCGCGTGTTCTCGCTGGGCAAGAACGCGAGCTTCGGGCGCGCGAACTCCGCCGTCGAGAACACCGCCTGCATTCGATAGTAGTCTCGCGTGGGAATCGGATCGAACTTGTGATCGTGGCACTTGGCGCAACCGAGCGTCAGCCCCAGGAAAGCCGACGCTGTCGCGTGAGTCACGTCATCGAGAAACATCTGCCGCGTCACCGCCTCCACCGACATTCCGGTATGCTCCCACGGCCCCGCTCGCAGAAATCCCGTCGCGATCAACGCTTCGCCGTCGCCCGGGAACAGTTCGTCTCCCGCGATCTGCTCCCGGATGAATCGATCATATGGCTTGTCCGACTGGAACGCGCGGATCACGTAGTCGCGATAGCGCCACGCGTTCGGCCGTTCGAAATCGTTCGAATAGCCGTTGGTGTCGGCGTACCTCACGACATCGAGCCAGTGCCGCGCCCAGCGCTCGCCATATCGCGGCGACTCAAGCAGGCGATCGATCAGCCGCCGCCAAGCGTCGGGTGATTCGTCTTTGACGAACTCCTCCACCTCTTCGAACGTGGGTGGCAATCCGGTGAGATCGATCGCGGCGCGCCGGATCAATGTCCGCCGGCCCGAGCGCGTTCCGCGCGGTTTCAAGAGGCCGTCGATTGACCAGCCATCGGGCCCGCGTCGAACGGGCTTGAATGCCCACAGATCCTCATCCTTGTACGAGCCCCATTTCGAACCGGCTGCCGAAGCCGCGCTCCAAGGGGCGCCCGCGTCGATCCATTTGGCGAACGCGGCGATCACCTCGGGCGCGAGCTTCTGCTTCGGTCCGCCGGGCGGCATTTGCACCGGGCCGTCTCCCGAAATCAGCTTCATCAGTAAGCTGTCGCGCGAATTCCCCGGCACCACCGCCGGTCCCCGCGTTCCACCCCCGAGCATTGCTTCGCGTGTTCCCAAATCGAGCTTCGAGAGCGTCTGGCCCTTGCCATGGCAGCCCGAGCAATCCTTGTCGAGCACCGGCTGAATCGTGGTCGAAAACAGGTCGTCACCGCGCACCAACGCTGTGCACGCAAGCAGCGCGACTGGAGTCAAACTTCGCATGGAGACGTACGAGATTATGATACGCCGCGCGGCGAATTAGAATGAAGACTCATGTCCCTCACCCGGCGAAACCTACTGGCCAGTGCCCTGCCCCAACTGATGCTCGCCAAGAAGACGAGCGTCGAGAAGCCGCACATCCTGTTCATCGCGGCCGATGACCTGAACAACAATCTCGGCTGTTTCGGACATCCGATTGTCAAGTCGCCGAACATCGATCGTATCGCTTCGATGGGCACGCGCTTCGAGAACGCTTACTGCCAGTTCCCCTTGTGCGGGCCCAGCCGGACATCGCTCCTCAGCGGACTCCGCCCGGATTCGACCCGCATCCTCGCCAACGAGATCGCGATTCGCGACAAGCGCCCCGACGCGATCACGCTGCCGCAACTGTTTCGCCAGAACGGCTACAAGTCATATCGCTACGGCAAGATGTATCACATGAACGTCCCCGCGGGTGTCGGCAGCAACGCCTTCGACGATGCCGAATCGTGGGATGTCGCGATTAGCCCTCCGGGCCTCGAACAAAAGACTCCTGGCACTCGTTATCCGATCAACACCAACCGGGGGCCCGGTTGGGTTTCGATCGCTTTTCCAAACGACAAGCACGAGCAGGCCGATGACCGCGCCGCGGACCTCGCCATCGAAGCCTTCGAGAAGAGTCCTGACAAGCCGATCTTCGTCGGGCTCGGACTCGTGCGGCCGCATGTGCCAAACGTCGCGCCCGCGCGCTTCTACGATCTCTATCCCATCGAGACGATCAAAGCCGTGGTGAATCCGCCCGGCGATCGCGATGACATTCCCAAGGCGAGCGAGATCGCGGTCAACACCCGCGCCAACGACATGGGCATGGATGAGAATGGCCGCCGGGAAGCGATCCGTTCCTACTACGCCAGCATCTCCTACATGGATTGGCAGGTGGGCCGCGTGCTCGGCGCGCTCGATCGCTTGAAGATTCTCGACAAGACCGCAATCGTGTTCTGGGGCGACCACGGTTACCACCTCGGCGAGCATCACCGCTGGCACAAGCGGAGCCTGTTCGAAGAGTCGGCCCGGGCGCCGCTGATCGTATCCGCACCCGGGTACAAGGGCCGAGGCAAACCGTGCCGGTCGCTGGTCGAGTTCGTCGATATCTATCCCACCGTCGCCGGAGTCGCGGGCTTGAAACCGCCTTCCATGATCGAAGGCCAGAGCTTGCAGCCGCTACTCGACAATCCGGCGCGCAGGTTCAAGTCCGCCGCCTTCACGCAGATGTTCGTGCCCGAACAGAAGATCGAAGGACGCGCGATCCGCACGGATCGTTATCGCTACATCCGCTGGACCGGACCCTATCCGGACGAAGAACTGTACGACCGCAAGACCGATCCGAAAGAGTACACCAACCTCGCCAAAAAGCCCGGATACGAGGCCGAGTTGAAGCAGATGCGCGAGATTCTCGACCGGGGCTGGCAGGCCGCGCGCGCCAAGGTCTAACGATTGCTTCTCACGATTACCAACACGACAGCTCCGGCGACTGACTTCGGCTATCTGCTGCACAAGAATCCGGCGCGGTTGCACGAAGCAGACGTCTCGCGTGGCCGCGCGCTGGTCTTCTATTCCGAAGCAGCACAGGATCGCTGCACCGCTTGTTTGCTGCTCGAACTGAATCCCGTCGAGTTGGTTCGCGGCGGCGAGCAGTTGGAAGACTACGTGAACGACCGGCCGTACGTCGCATCGTCCTATATGACGGTCGCGATGACGCGAGTCTTCGGGACCGCGCTTGCGGGCAATTGTCAGCAACGGCCCGAACTGGTCCACACCAAACTGGATCTCTCCGCGTCGATCGAAGTGTTGCGCGTGCGGCGCGGACCGGTGGAGATCGAAGAGCTCTTCGTTCCGCTGGGATACCAGGTCTCGGCGATCCCGCATCCGCTCGACGAGAAGTTCCCGGAGTGGGGGCCAAGCCCATACCATCGCGTCACGATCTCGAACCACGTGACGGTGCATGACCTGCTCTCGCATCTGTTCGTGCTGCTCCCGGTGCTCGACGAAGAGAAGCATTACTACATCGGCGAGGCCGAAGTCGAAAAGCTCCTGCGCCACGGAGAAGGCTGGCTTGCCACGCATCCGGCGAAGGACAAGATCGTCGACCGATATCTGCGCCGGCGCTCATCGCTGAAGCGGCTCGCGTTCGAGCGGTTGATCGAGGAAGAGGGCTCCACTCTCGCCGGAGCCGATGAAGCAGCCGAGTCCGCATTGAACGAAGAGCGCGAACTCGAACGCCCGCTCACGCTCCATACACAACGCTTGAACCGTGTCGCGGAAGTCCTGCGCGACCTTGGATCGAAGAGCGTTCTCGATCTCGGCTGCGGCGAAGGCAAGCTGTTACGTCGCCTGCTCGCCGAGCGCTCGTTCGAAAAGATCGCTGGCATGGACGTGAGCTATCGCGCGCTCGAGATCGCATCGGAACGGCTCGGCCTCGACAACATGCCCGAACGGCAGCGGGCCCGCATCGATCTTTTCCAAGGCTCTCTGCTCTATCGCGACAAACGTCTCTCGGGATTCGACGCGGCGGCGCTGGTCGAGGTGATCGAGCACCTCGACGCACCTCGCCTGGCCGCGCTCGAGCGCGTGCTGTTCGAATTCGCCCGCCCGCGGCATGTCGTGGTCACGACGCCGAATCGCGAGTATAACGTGCTCTTCCCTACCCTGCCGGCTGGCGAAACACGGCATCGCGATCATCGCTTCGAATGGACACGCGCTGAGTTCGAAGGATGGGCGAACGGAGTCGCGGCACGGTTCTCATACGAGGTGCGGGTCGAGCCACTCGGACCCGTCGACCCCGCGCATGGCGCGCCCTCTCAGATGGCCGTCTTTTCCTTTCCCACGGGAGCGACGCAATGAGAGGCCGCGTCATCGAGATTCCGGAACTCTGCGTGGTCGCCCTCATCGGCGCGTCAGGATCGGGCAAGTCCACTTTCGCGCGGAAGCATTTCAAGCCCACCGAAATCCTGTCGTCGGACTTCTTTCGCGGATTGGTGAGCGACGACGAGAACGATCAGGCCGCAACCAAGGACGCCTTCGAGTCGCTCCACTACCTGCTTGCCAAGCGGCTCGCTCGCGGGCGGCTCACCGTGATCGATGCGACCAATGTCCGCGCCGAGGATCGCCGCCCGATCGTCGAAGCCGCGCGCAAGCACCACTGCTTCGCGGTGGCGATCGTGCTCGACATTCCCGAGCGGATCTGCCTGGAGCGTAACGAGACTCGCGCCGATCGCGACATGGGCCCGCACGTGATTCGCCGCCAGGCTATGGAGCTCCGCCGCGGAATGCGCGGGCTCGAACGCGAAGGCTTCCGCTACGTCCATGTCCTCGGCGGAACCGACGACATCGAGATCCGCCGCACACGCGCCTGGAACGACAAGCGAGATGAACACGGCCCGTTCGATATCTTCGGCGACCTCCATGGCTGCGCGGACGAACTCGAGACGATGCTCGCGCAACTCGGCTACGAGCACGGCGATGGTGATGTCTGGCGGAATTCCGCCGGCCGAAAGGCGATTTTCCTCGGCGATCTCGTGGACCGGGGTCCGCGCGTGGCCGCCACCGTTCGCATCGTGAGCGCAATGGTCCGCGCGGGCTCGGCGCTGTGCGTCGCGGGCAATCACGACGTGAAGCTCGCGCGCTGGTTGCACGGCAAGCAGGTCCAGATTCGCCATGGACTCGAACAGTCGGTGGCCGAGATGGAGCGGCTCGGACCAGCGGATCGCAAGGAGATCACCGAGTTTCTCGACGGACTCGTGAGTCACTACGTGCTCGACGAGGGCAGACTCGTGACCGCGCACGCGGGCCTGCGCGAGGAGATGCACGGCCGGACCTCGGGCGCTGTCCGCGAGTTCTGCCTCTATGGCGAAACCACGGGTGAGACCGACGAGTTCGGACTTCCGGTCCGCTATCCGTGGGCGTCCGACTATCGCGGAAAGGCGATGGTGGTCTACGGACACACGCCGGTGCCGCGCATCGAGTGGTTGAACAACACCGTGAACATCGACACCGGCTGCGTCTTCGGCGGTGCGCTCACCGTGCTGCGGTATCCGGAGCGCGAGTTCGTGTCGATTCCGGCGGCGCGCGAATATGCGAAGCCGGTGCGGCCACTGGCGGCGATTCCGGTGTTGACTGGACAGCAGGAACTCGAAGACGTGCTCGACCTCGAGGACGTCACCGGTAAGCGCGTTGTCGAGACCCGCCTTTCGGGCCGGATCACCATCCGGGAGGAGAACTCGATCGCCGCGCTCGAAGTGATGAGCCGGTTCGCCACCGATCCGCATTGGCTCATCTATCTCCCGCCCACGATGTCGCCTTGCGAAACGACGGAGCGTGAGGGGTACCTCGAGTATCCGGAGCAGGCGTTCGGCTACTTTGCGCGCAACGGCATCACGCGCGTGGTGTGCGAGGAGAAGCACATGGGATCGCGCGCGGTGGTGGTGGTGTGCCGCGACGAGGAGACCGCGGTGAAGCGATTCGGCGTGACGGGAGGCCGCACCGGAGCCTGCTACACACGCAGCGGCCGGCCGTTCTTCCCGGAGCCGGCGGATGAGGCAACCTTCCTCGAACGCGTTCGCGCGGCGGTCACGGGCGCGGGCCTGTGGGAGTTGCTCGACACCCGTTGGCTCTGCCTCGACTGCGAACTGATGCCGTGGTCGGCGAAGGCAAAGGAACTGCTCGTTCGCCAGTACGCGCCGGCGGGTGCCGCGGGGGAAGCGTCGCTCCGCGCGGCCGTGAGTGCGCTCGAGTCGTCTCCAGCCGCAAGTGAACTGGCCGCGCGTTATCGGGATCGCTTGGCGGACGTCACGCGGTATCGGGAAGCGTACCGGCGCTACTGCTGGACCGTCCACTCGGTCGACGACTATCGGCTCGCGCCATTCCATCTACTCGCGAGCGAAGGCGCGGTCCACTTCGACAAGACGAATCGCTGGCACATGGAAACCTTGGCCCTCCTGGCCAAAGCTGACCCCGCGTTCTTCGTTGCAACTCCGTTCATCGAGGTGGATCCGGCAGGCGACGTCGCCGAAGCCTGCCAATGGTGGGAATCGCTCACCGGGCGCGGCGGCGAAGGCATGGTGATCAAGCCCATGGACTTCATCGCGAAGGGTCCGAAAGGCTTCATCCAGCCAGCGCTCAAGTGCCGGGGCCGCGAGTATCTCCGCATCATCTATGGACCGGAGTACACCGCGCCCGATCAGCTTCCGCGCCTTCGCAAGCGCGCGCTCGGCGGCAAGCGGTCGCTCGCGATGCGCGAGTTTTCGCTCGGCATGGAGGCGCTGCACCGGTTCGTGGAGCGGCAGCCGTTGCGCAAGGTCCACGAGTGTGTGTTCGGAGTGCTGGCGATGGAGAGCGAGCCTACGGATCCGAGACTGTAAGCCACCGCTATCCTGAAATCCGCGACCCGCGAAGGGAATTGCCGCGAGTTTGCGTTCTTCGTTTCGAGCGCTTTCTCGCGTTCCGATGAGAGGACCCATCATGCCCACCAAACGAAAACCCAACCAACAGATGGACAAGCTCAAAGCTTTTGTCCGCACCAACGGTACCGACTACCTGAAAGACCCGAACATCACCTCGGTCGGAATCGGCTACAAGACCGTCAAAGGAAAATCGACTGGAGAGGTCGCGATCCAGTTCACGGTCGAGCGGAAAGCCGGGCCCGAAGCACTCGAATCACTCGGGACTCGCTCCATCCCCGAGTTCATCACCGTGGGTGGCGAGAAGATCAAGACCGACGTCATCGAGCGCCGTTACGCGTCGAGCTATGTCGAGGTCGAGCTCGAGGCGGCGCTTCCGGTTGAACGAAAGCGGCGCATCGATCCCGTCAAACCCGGCGTGAGCGTCAGCAACTTTCGCGGCAGCGCGGGCACGATCGGATGCATCGTCTATGACAATGAGACCGGATCGCCCTACATTCTGAGCAACTGGCACGTGCTGAACACGCCGGGGGGAGTGGTGGGCGACGATGTTCTTCAACCTGGACCGTTCGACGACAATCGCGTCAACGCCAACCGCATGGGCAAGCTGATTCGCTCGTTTCTCGGCGCGGCCGGTGACTGTGCCGTGGCGAGCATCGAGGACCGGCGGTTCGAGGCCGAGGTCCTCGACCTCGGCGTGAAGCCGGACGCGATCGGCGAGGCCGAACTCGGCGACAAGGTGGTCAAGAGCGGCCGCACGACCGCCGTTACGCATGGCATCGTCACGCGCGTGAATGCGATGTTCAAGATCAACTATGGCGGCGCGACCGGTGAGCAGTCGATCGGCGGTTTCGAAATCGGTCCGGATCCCGGCCAGCCGGCCGCCAACGGTGAGATCAGCATGGGCGGAGACTCGGGCTCGATCTGGCTGTTCAAGACCTCGTCCGGCAAGCCCGGCAAGGTGATCGCCGGTCTGCATTTCGGTGGCGAATCCGACGGCAATCCCGATGAGTTCGCGCTGGCCTGCTATCCGAAGTCTGTCTTCGAGAAGTTGAGCATCTCGCTGAAGAAGCCCTCGGTGACGACAGCTCCGGGCGCGGCCGTGGATGCGAGCTCAGGCTTCAACACGTCGTTTCTCGCGAAGCCGGTTCCGCTGCCCGTTCTTTCGCCCGAGAACAAAGTGGACGCCGTGAAGCTCGGCGGATCGGAAGTGATCCCCTACACCCACTTCTCACTCGCTCATCACTCCAAGCGCAAGTTCGCGATCTGGGTGGGCTGGAACGTGGATGGCGCGCGCATCCGCCGCGAGAGCCGCAAGGGCGTTCCGTTCGTCAAGGATCCACGCCTGCCGTTGAACGTGCAAGTGGGCGACGAACTGTACCGGGGCAACCGGCTCGACCGGGGACACATCGCCCGACGCGCCGACCTGCTGTGGGGCGGTGAAGCTGAAGCCAAGAAGGCCAACACCGATTCGTTCTTCTTCACCAACATCACTCCGCAGATGGACGACTTCAACCAAAGCAGCAAGAGTGGAGTCTGGGGACGCCTCGAGGATGCCGTGTTCTCCGAGGTGGACGTGCAGGATCTGCGCATCAGCGTGTTCGGCGGACCCGTGTTTCATGAAGACGACCGCGTCTTCCGCCAAGTCCGGATCCCGCGCGAGTTTTGGAAACTGTTGTTGTTTGTCGAAGGTGGCAAGCTCAAGGCGAAGGCCTTCCTGCTCACTCAGAACCTGAATGCGCTCGAAGCGCTCGAGCTCGATCAGTTCAAGGTCTTCCAGGTGAACGTCTCCGAGATCGAGGACCGTTGCGGTATCACGTTCTCCAACGAGGTTCGCACGGCGGGTGCCATGCGGCTCGCAGCGGAATCGGTGCGGCCGGCGCTTGCTTCTATCGAGGAGATCGACTGGTCGTAGGCTCGATCGCTGTTCGATGTTGTCGGAAGCGAGGCCGATGGTCCGGTATGTCCGGCATCGGCCTCGCTTTCAGCTTTTCGGCCGGGGCCGTGCCCCAAAGGTGCTGGGACAAGACGGGACGAAAAAAATCTTCCCAGGTTTTTATCAAAATAAAGGACATAACCGTGGGACACCGGAGGGACGTCCCTCTTGGGACGCCGCTCTCGAGGAACACGCGCACAACGGACTCGCTTCTGCGCCCGACCCTCGGCGTGTTCCTCAACCCTTGGCGCCGCGCCTTCGCGGCCTGTGCGCTTTTGTCCGGTCCACACTTGCCTTCGCGCGCTGCATATCTATTCGTGAATGTCAAAGATCAAGGGCCGTTGCGCCGCGTTTCGCGCGCGGAGCACCGGCCCGATTCATTGGTAGCATGGCGGGGCCAAGTTTTCGGGTCCGTTGCGGGGGCGGATCTCGCTGACTGGCGTGTAAGTGGCCGTTTGTGAATTGGTTAGCGGGGGCACACTTTATTTTCAATTCGTGTGACTGGCTGTTCGCGAGATCCACGCCCGGCGGCTTGGGTTTCTGGTACCTGCCTACGATCAGCAGCTCGAACGTCCCGGCCCGGTCACGCGGCATGTCCAACTCGAGCTCGCAGAAATCTCTCTGGATCGTCTTGTCGGCCGTCCCGTTCCGCGAGTTGCCGCTCTTGTTCCCTTTCGGATCGTGCTTCGTATCCCGAGTGATGGGTCAGCTCGGCGTTCATCGCCCGCTCCAGCACGGCCTTGGTCGTCTGCTTCAGTAGTCCGTTGTCGCGGATGATGTCTTCCGGCCTCTGGCACCCTTCAGCAGTTCGTCATCACTTTCGTGTCGATGTTCGTGCCGTTCTCCCTGTAGAACATATCTCGGAGAGAACGTTTACACGGACTCTTTTACACCCTCCACTCTGCGAATCAATGACGAGTAGAAAAATCGCTTCACTCTCGTTGAATTTTGATATATACTCGATTCTCTCCAGTGTTGGAGATTTTCGGTAGGCGAATAAAGTATGGCCTCCTCGCGTCCCGTCCGTACGCGGTCCACACTCCTCTTGGGCGCCCTCTTGGGCGCATTTCTCGCGCCTGGCTTGATGTTCGGAGCCTCGCAGTTGACTTCGCCCAGCAACGGCCAAGTCATCAGCGTCACCAACATCACCTTCGCATGGACCCAGGACAACGCCGCCACCGGCTATGACGTAGCAATCACGCAAGCCCCGTCGAACACCACGGTTTTCAGCGGACAGCTTGCCGGCAGCAACTCCACCAGCACCGTCATCAACCTCCCCACCGGCGACTTCGCCGTGACCCTCCGAGTCTGCTCCGACGCCGACCTGAAAACCTGCGCCCAGCCCGTCTCCCGGAATTTCACCGTCCGCCCGGACCCGCCTCCCGCCGCCCCCCAGATCATCGCGCCATCCAACAACCAGCAACTGGCGATCTCGACCCTGACCTTCTCCTGGACGGCGGTCCCATCCGTTCAGCGCTATCAACTCACGCTGCGGAACAACACGAGATCCACGACGGACCTGTTCATTCTCGTCGAATCTCCAGGCACCTCCACCACGTTCTCCGTCAGGAGCGGCCAGTACACGCTCGAGGTCCGCTCGTGCAACGTGACGTGCGGCGCGCCCGCCACGGTCAACTTCCAGGTCCAACTCCCGCCAATCCCGGCGGCGGCTCCCGCGATCTCCGCCTGCACGGTTACCAATAACAACCGGCAGAACAGCCTCCAGTGCAACTGGTCCCCGGTCACCAACGCGGACCTCTACGTACTCCGCGTCGTCCAGCCCGCGCCCGCCGGACCCGGTGGCGGCGCCCTCACCGTCGCATCCAACCAGCTCTCCACCACCACCGCCACAACCCTCGTGCCCAACGGCAACGCGTTCGTCTTCGTGCAAGCCTGCAACGGCGACGGCTGCGGACCCCAAAGCGCTCCCTTCGGCATCTCGCCCAACTTCGGCAACCCCGCGACACCAATCGTCGGCGACCCGGTCGGCGGACTTGCGGTGGATGGTCCCACGGTCACCCTCTCCTGGAGCCGCATCCCAGGCGACGCCGACGGGAACACCAGCTATCGTCTCTACGTGCAGGATCTCGCCCGAAGTCAGCCCGCTCTCGACATCGTCACCACCCAGAACTACTGGGGCGCCCAGTTCGCCGCTGGCCGCCGCTATGACGCCCAAGTGATCGCCCTGCCCGCGAGTTCGAACCCGATCCCGGGTACATCCCAAGGATTCACCACGCGCGGGGCCAGTCCCCAAAGCCCTACCCTCGTTCAGCCGCAACACCAAGGCACGGCCGTGCAGGGTAATACGAAGCTCTCCTGGTCTCCCATTCCGGGAGGAGGACTTTATCAATACTGGATTTCCCGTCAGGACGGCAAACTCGCCGCCAACGGCGTGACCACGGGACTGGAAGTCCAAGTTCCCATCCAGTCCCTGAACAACACCGCCACCAACCACGTCGGAATCGTCCGCGTCTGCAACAACGGCCTCAACTGTAACGCCGCCAGCGCGACCGGTTGGGGGCCGTGGTCCAATACCCCCGGCAATTCGGGCGTCACCAACTTCAATGTGACCCCGATGGCGTTGCCCAAGGTGGATCCCGTGATCTCACAACTCCAGCCAAACAGCGGCGCCCGTGGCACGACCATCCCCAACGTAACGATCACCGGACTCAATACCCACTTCGACAGCCGTTCCACAATCCTCGACTTCGGCCTTGGCATCACGCCGGAAAACCTGCGCGTGGCTTCGCCCACGAGTCTCGCGGTGGACCTCCGGATCGACGCTGCGACAGCCACTGGTCAGCGGAACGTCACCATCACCACGGGCCGCGAAATCGTCACCCTGACCAACGGCTTCGCCGTCTCCTCGAGCGACGGACCCAGCCCCCTGATCACGGACTTCAATCCGAAAACCGCGCCTGCCGGAAGCCTCATCACCATCTCGGGAGCGAACCTCGCCCCCAACCCGCGGGTCACGCTGGCGAAACTCGGCGGCGGCGTCATCGAGGCACCGGTCATGTCCGCCGCGGCCGCCACCATGGCCTTTACGATTCCTCCCGGCGCCGCTACCGGACCCATCTCGCTGATCGTCGGCGGCCGCCCAGCCGCGTCCGCGTCTCCGCTGACGATCGTTCCATCCAAGGACCTCGACATCACCGTCGGCCCCTCCACGGCGGACCTCATCCGCGGTCAATCCGTCGCCTACTCCGTCAGGCTCACCTCCACCAACGGCTTCTCGCAACTCGCCGCGCTCTCCCTAACAGGACTCCCATCCGGCGTCACGGCCGCATTTCGTCCCAGCCAGATTACGGCGGGCCAAACTTCGATCCTCACGTTGAGCGCCCCAGCGGGTCAAGCGGTCTCCTCATCGGATCTCTCGATCTCCGCCGCGGCCGACGTGGAAGGTCTCCCAGTGAGCAAATCCGCAACGGCCAGACTGAACGTGGTCGCGCCCAGCACGTCGTTCATCGGACGAACGGTCGTCGATGACGCTCTGCAGACACCGCTGGCGGGCGTCACGGTGACCATGCTCGGCAGGGACGGCAATGGCGGCACCACTGGTTGCAGCGGTTCCACCACGTCGGACGCGGCGGGCAACTTCGCCTTGCGCAACCTCTCCGCCAGTTGCGTGGGCCGCCAACTCGTCGGCTTCGATGGACTAACGGCTACTTCGCCACCCGGAGATTACGCAGGGGTCAACTTGGTCTACACGCTCTCGTCCGGGCAAGTGACCGTGTCCCCCGTGTTGGTCCACCTCCCGAGAATCGACGACAAAGAGACGTTCCTCGTCCAACAGAACTCTTCCACTGATCAATCCTATTCCTTTGGAAGCGTCCCGGGCCTTTCTCTGACGGTATATCGAAACACGACCTTCACGATGCCTGACGGCTCCCGGCCCAATCCGTTTCCACTCGTGGCGGTGCAGGTTCCCGTGGATCGTCTGCCGGATGCCAAGCCGCCAGTGCCCACGATGCTGAGCGTGTTCATCGTGGCGTTTCAGCCCGCGAATGCGCGGGCGAGCCAGCCAGTGGCTGTATACTACCCGAACACCATCAGCACAGCGCCGGGCTCGAGCATGCCCCTGATGACCCTCGATCCGACCCGCGGGCAGATGGTGCCCTACGGAACTGCCGTTGTTTCGGCGGACGGTTCGCAGATTGTTCCGGACCTCGATCCGGCGTTCCCGGGAAGAAGGTATGGGATTGTCAACTTCGATTGGCACGGCCCCATGCCCGCGCCACCGCCTGCGAATCAGTTCAATCCCGGTCCACCGGGAGGTGGTGGCGGATTCGGCGGCGGAGGCCCGGCCGGCGGTCCGGGACCCGGACCTGCGGGTGGGTCAGGCCCAGGTGGCGGGTCAGGTTCAGGCCCTGGTGGTGGCGGTCCCGGTGGAGGTCCGGGGGGAGGTTCCGGCGGCGGGCCAGGCGGTGGCCCTGGAGGAGGGGG
>CADECY010000160.1 GCA_902825945.1 uncultured Acidobacteriota bacterium | reverse complement strand
TCCTGGCGCCGCGCCTGCGCGGCCTTTGCGCTTCTGAGAAACCGCGCGATCCTACTTCGGCTGCGCCACGATCCGCAGATACGGCTTCAGCGTCTTCCACCCCTGCGGATATTTCGCTTTGGCCTCTTCGTCGGAAACCGCCGGCACGATGATCACGTCATCGCCGGGCTTCCAGTTCACCGGCGTCGCCACCTTGTGTTGCGTGGTCAACTTCATCGAATCGAGCACGCGCAGGATCTCGTCGAAATTGCGTCCGGTGGTCATGGGATAGCTGATCATCAGCTTGATGCGCTTGTCCGGACCCACGATGAACACGGTACGCACGGTGGCGTTGGTGGCCGCCGTGCGTCCTTCCGATGTGTCGCCCGCGTCCGACGGGAGCATGTTGTAGAGCTTGGCGACCGCGAGCCCAGGATCGCCGATCATCGGATAGTTGACGCGCGAGCCCTGCGTTTCCTCGATATCGGCGGCCCACTTGGCGTGGCTGCCCACCGGGTCGACGCTGAGGCCGATGATCTTGCAGTTTCGTTTGGTGAACTCGGGCTCCATGCGCGCCATATAGCCGAGTTCGGTGGTGCAGACCGGAGTGAAGTCCTTGGGGTGCGAGAACAGGATGGCCCAGCCGTCGCCGATCCACTCGTGAAAGTCGATTGGGCCGTGGGTGGTCTCGGCCTGGAAATTCGGGGCGATATCGTTGATGCGAAGTGACATTGGAAGCTCCTGTTCGAAGTGGCGCGGGCCGCGGTGGGGCGGCCCGGCGCATTAGGCGACAGTATAACGCGGAGGGCGCGGGATGGGCCCGGCGTGGATTGACAATATCCACGGAGGCAAATCGCGCGCGGCAATCGCGGGCTGCACGCGCGGCGCGGCGGCGGGAGCCATCGGATCGTTCATGCGGCCTTCTTCCTTCGCAGCGGGGGAACCAGCGGACGCGGACCCTGGGGCTCGTCCTCGGCTTCGATCGTCACCCGCAGGTCCTCGATGTTGAGGCGGCCGGCGTTGTTGAAGTAGTCGTCCAGCGGGAACAGAGGATACGGCTCGATGTCGCGGAAGGCGCGCCCGAGTGCCTGCTGGATGCGGTAGATCGCGTGGAAGAAGTTGCCGCGATCCATGTCGAGGCGGCGGCAGCAGAGTTTCCAATCGGCGCCAAGGAGGAAATGAAATTTGAAGACGTCGAATTCGGTTTCGTCGAGGGTACGGCGCGCGATCAGATAGAAGTCGGCGAGATACTCTTCCTTGCGGCGCCCGTAGAAGTTACGGCGGAGTTGGCCGCTGGTACGTTCGAGGGTAACACCCCGCACGTCGCTCTCTACTTGGGAACACTGGCGGAAGCGCGATAGGCAGGCGCGGAAGATGTTACGAAGCACGCAACTACAGGACACTATTTTCCCGCGGCGGCGGGAGATTCGGCCTGCACCATGGCAACGGGTGCAGTTGTGGGATGCTAACAGCATGTCGTGGGAGGGGGACCAAATCATTGATTTCACCTCTTGGCTTGTCGGCCGCGTTCGCCGGCTCTCTCCCGGCGTACGCGTTTTCGTCATGAATCCATCGTAGCCGTGCGTATCATATCCCGGAATATTTTCCTCGGGATAGCGCGTGGACGGGCATGCGACTGCTTGATATAAAATCTTTTGAATGTGTTTGTTGCGCGGCGCTCTCTGGTTGATTAATTTTTGATAATGACAATTAAATATTGCAGAAAATAGAAAATCGTGGCACCCTATATTTCAGCCAGCTATCGCCGCCATGCTCATCTCGACCCTCTTCACCCTCCTCAACGCCCACATCAAGGACCGCGTCCGCCGCGGTGACTTCACCGAACGCTCCCTCGCCCGCCGCGCTGGCATTTCGCAGCCTCATCTCCACAACGTCCTGAAGGGTCAACGTGAGATGTCGCCCAAGACAGCCGATGCCCTCATGCGCGAACTCGGCGTGACCGTCCACGCGCTTGTCGCGATGCCCGCACCGCCTCGAGATAAGTCTCGAGAACCTGCTGCGCCGTCCGCTCCCAACTGAACCGCCGCGCCTGCTGATATCCGGCTCCCACCAGCGCCGCGCGGAGCGCCTCGTCGGTGAGCACCTCGTGAAGTCCGCGCGCGATCTCGAACACGTTCTCGGGATTCACCTGCACCGCCGCTTCGCCCACCACCTCGGGCAGGGAACTGCAGTTCGAAGTCACCACCGCAGTCCCGCAAGCCATCGCCTCGAGCGGCGGCAGCCCGAAGCCTTCATGGAGCGACGGGAACGCGAACACCGCCGCCGATTCGTAGAAGGCGCGCAGCGTGTCGAACGGAACGTGTCCGAGGAATCGCACCAAGTTGCCCAGCCGCGCCTGCGACGCCGCGCGCCGCACTTCCGGATGCTGGGTGATCTCATCACCGATGATCACCAGCCGGAGCTTCTCGAAGCGCGTGTTCTCGGCCAACTCCGACCGCAGAACCGAAAACGCCTCGATCAGCCGCGGAATGTTTTTCTGCGGTTTGATGTTGCCCGCGTACAGCACATACGGATAATCCACCTGATACCGCTGCAGGATCCGCTGCCGTTCATGCTCCCACGCGCCCGGACCGGCGGCACGCGCATCGGCGGGCATCGCATGTTCGGCGAATCTCGGATCAGGCGCGTTGTAGATTCTGCGCACATGATCGTGTGGAATCTGCAGCACCGATTCGATGGAGCGGCGCGTTGCGCTCGACACCGTGATCACCTTGGCGGCGCGCAACAGGCCGCGACGCGCGCGGTACAGGCTCAACTGATTTCGGAATCCGGTGCCCGCGAACAACTGGCGGCTCATGTCGTGAACCGTCACCACGTATGGCCGCGGCATCATCAACGGCACGCGGTTGATCGGAATGTGGCACAGATCTGCGCGCAGGCTCCGGACGAACGCGGGGAAGGCGAAGTGGTCCACCATCTCGAGATCGGAGTGCCAATAGTCCACCGTCTTGAAGTTCGCGGCGAGGCCCGTGAACTTTGTGGCCTCGCCCTGCAGGCAGACCAGCGTGTATTGATTCTCCCGGTCGACCGCACCGAGCGCCCGCACCAGATTCCGGATATAGGTTCCGATGCCGAAATCCTGGATGTGACGGGCGTCGATGACGAAGCGGAGGCTCACTGCTTCCAGGCGTACAAGGGAAATTGCGCGGTCAGCGCCGCGACGCGCTTTTGCACGTGCGCGATGACGCTGTCGAGCTTGTCCGGATGTTCGGCAAGGCAGTTCAGTACCTGCGCGATGACCGAGGAGACTTCGTTCATTTCCGTCTCGCGGAACCCGCGCGTGGTCACCGCCGGGCTGCCAAGGCGGATTCCGCTGGGATTGAGCGGGGGATTCTTGTCGAACGGAATCGCGTTCTTGTTGACCGTGATGTAGGCACGGTCGAGCGCGGCTTCGGCCTCCTTGCCGCGAATGCCCTTCGAGAAGATGTCGACGAGAATCAGGTGGGTGTCGGTACCGCCGGAAACGATGCGGAATCCGGCGCCTTGCAGTTCGCGGCCGAGCGCTTCCGCGTTGGCGCGCACCTGCTTCTGATACGCCTTGAATTCAGGTGTGAGCGCTTCCTTGAAGCAGACCGCCTTGGCCGCTATCACGTGACACAAGGGGCCGCCCTGCGCGCCCGGGAACACCGCCTTGTCGATCGCCGCGCCGTACTTTTCCTTCGCCAGAATGATGCCGGAACGCGGTCCACGTAGCGTCTTGTGCGTCGTCGATGTGACGATATCGGCGTGCTCGCACGGGTTCGGATATTCGCCCGCCGCGACCAGACCCGAGAAGTGAGCCATGTCGACGAGGAAGATCGCGCCCACCGAATCGGCGATCTGCCGGAACTTGGCGAAGTTCACGATGCGCGGATAGGCGCTGCCGCCCGCGATGATCATCTTCGGCTTGTGCTCTTCGGCGAGCAGCGCGAGTTCGTCGTAGTCGATGAGTTCGGATTCCTGCTTGACGCCGTAGGGAATCACCTTGTAGGTCTTGCCGGAAAAGTTCAGATGATGCCCGTGCGTGAGGTGACCACCGTGCGCGAGATTCAGCCCGAGAATCGTGTCGCCCGGCGAGATGACCGCGGAATACGCGGCGGCGTTGGCCTGCGAGCCAGAATGCGGCTGCACATTCGCGTATTCTGCCTTGAAGAGCGCTTTGGCGCGATCGCGCGCGAGGTTCTCGACCACGTCGATATGCTCGCAGCCACCGTAGTAACGCCTGCCGGGATAGCCTTCCGCGTACTTGTTCGTCAGCACCGATCCGGTGGCTTCCAGAATCGCTTCCGAGGTGAAATTCTCGCTCGCGATCAACTCGAGCCGCGTCTGCTGGCGGTGCAACTCCGCCTTCATGGCTTCGAAGACTTCGGGGTCAGACTCCGCCAGGGCGCGGCTCATTCTCTGCTGTTCCGTCATTGGCTCCTACTTTTGATGATTCTTTTCGAGTTCATCGATCTTACGGACTCGCCGTTCGTGGCGTCCGCCGTCGAACCCGGTATCGAGAAAGGTATCCACGAGGGTGCGCGCGGTGGCCTCGTCGGTGAAGATCGCGCCGATGGCGAGGACGTTGGCGTCATTATGGGCGCGTGTCAGACGCACCTCTTCCGCGCTGACACCCAGCGCCGCGCGAATGCCGGGGATCTTGTTCGCGGCGATCGACATCCCGACACCGCTCGAGCAGACCAGGATGCCCCGATCGCACTCAGCCGACGCGACTTTCGATCCAACCGCCGCAGCGAAATCCGGATAGTCGACCGACTCGGCGGAATCGGTGCCCAAGTCTACGACTTGGTGCCCTTCGGCCACCAGTTTGTCGCGCAACACCTGCTTCAAGCGGAAGCCTGCGTGGTCCGCGCCCATCGCGATTTTCATGGAGGGAACCCCGATTTTAGCATGCTAGACTGAAGAATCCTTCCTTCGGTTTTCCACAACATCCATGCGCTGGAGCAAGCTTTTTATCCCCACGTTGCGGGAAGATCCCGCCGATGCCGAGGTGGCGAGCCACCGTTTGATGCTGCGAGCCGGTTATATCCGCCAGCTCGGAGCCGGTATCTATAATTACCTTTTCCTCGCCCAGCGGTCGATCAACAAGATCACCGCGATCGTGCGCCAGGAGATGGACGCCATCGGCGCCCAGGAGATGTTGCTGCCCGCGCTGAACCCGGCCGAAGTGTGGCAGGAATCGGGCCGATGGGACGTGATGGGCGACAACATGTTCCGCCTCAAGGACCGCTGGAAGCGTGACCTATGCCTCGGCATGACGCACGAGGAAGTGATGACCGCCATTGCTCGCGGCGAACTCCGCTCTTACAAACAACTGCCCCAGATCTGGTACCAGATTCAGACCAAGTTTCGCGACGAACCGCGACCCAAGAGCGGATTGCTACGCGTGCGCCAGTTCATCATGAAGGACTCCTACACGTTCGACATGGACGCGGCGGGCCTGGACGTCAATTATCAGAAACACTACGAAGCCTATTGCCGGATCTTCGACCGGTGCGGGCTCGAATATGTAGCCGTCGAAGCGCATTCGGGCGCGATGGGCGGATCGCAGTCACATGAGTTCATGGTGCGCTGCGACGCCGGTGAGGATTTCGTGGTGGTGGCGCCGAAATCGGGCTATCGCGCCAATCTCGAAAAGGCCGTCTCGGTTCCCACGCCTCCGCCGGTTGCCGACCGCGAGGGTGACCTCGATCCGGAAGAATTCCACACACCGGATCGCAAGACGATTGCCGACGTTGCCGAGTTCACCAAGCTGCCCGAGACCTCGCAGATGAAGACACTCGTGATGGTGGGCATGGCGAACGGCAAGGAAATTCCGGCGCTCGCGCTGCTCCGGGGCGATCACCAACTGAGCGAAACCAAGCTGAGCGGCGTGCTGGGCGCGACCGAGGTCCGGCCGGCGCATCCGGAGGAGATCCGGCAGTGGTTCGGGGCGGACGCGGGTTCCCTTGGTCCGGTGGGCGTCAGCAACATGCGGATCCTCGCCGACACGGCCTTGAAGAGCCGCAAGAACATGATCGCCGGCGCGAACAAGAACGACTATCATTTGCGGAACGTTACGCCGGGCGAGGATTTCCAGGCCGAATTCGTGGATCTGCGCCAGGTGGCTACGGGCGACACCTTCGCCGAAACCGGCGAGACGCTCGAGGTCTACAAGACGGTCGAGATCGGACATATTTTCAAACTCGGCTACAAGTACTCCGAGTCGATGGGCTTGCGTGTCCTCAATGAGGAGGGCAGGGAAGTTACACCGATCATGGGTTCGTATGGAATCGGCATCGAGCGGATTTTGTCGTCCGCCGTCGAGCTGTATCACGACAAGGACGGCGTCGTTCTGCCAGCGGCGATTGCTCCCTTCGATGTGGTGATCACGCCGGTGAACAACTCCGACGCGGCGCAACGCGAGGCAGCGGAGAAGCTCTATGCCGAATGCAAGGCCCTCGGGCTCGATGCGCTGCTCGACGATCGCGACGAACGCCCGGGTGTGAAGTTCAAGGACGCCGACTTGATTGGAATTCCGTATCGCATCACCGTGGGCAAGAAGCTCGTGGACGGCAAGGTGGAGTTGGTGACGCGGCGCGGCAAGACATCGGCCGACTGCGCGATTGCGGAAGCCGCCGCGACGGTCCAGCGTTCGATCCATGGCTGATTGGTCGCGGATCCGCGCGGAATTTCCCGCTCTCGCGAGTTGGACCTACCTCAATACCGCGACCTACGGCCAGACGCCGCTCTGCGCGCGGGACGCGATCACGCGACATCTCGATCGGCGCGACCGGCTGGCTTGCTCCGACTTCCTGTCGTGGTTCGACGATGCCGATCAGTACCGTGCCAACATCGCCATGCTGATCGGCTGCGGCGCGGACGATGTCGCCTTCCTTCCTACCGCTTCCGCGGCGCTCAGCCTGTTGAGGAGCGGAATCGAGTGGCGGCCCGGTGATCGCATCGTGACGTTGCGCGGCGAGTTTCCGAACAATCTCTACAATCCCGCGATGATCGATGCCGCCGATTTCGTGGCGGTGGATTGGGCGGACTTCTACGATGCCCTGACGCCCGCCACCCGGCTGGTGGCGCTCAGTACCGTCAATTTCGGAACTGGCTTCCGTCCACCGCTCGAAGAGATCGCTGACCGGTTGCGCGAGCGCGGCATCCTGCTCTATGTCGATGGAACGCAGAGCGTCGGCGCGCTGCGCATGGACGTGAGCCGCATCCGGCCCGCGATGATGGCGGTTGACGCGTACAAGTGGATGCTCACGCCGAACGGCGCGGGTTTCGTGTACGTGAGTCCAGAAACGCGCGCGTGGCTGCGTCCGCATTGCATCGGCTGGCGGAGCCATCATGACTGGCGCTCGGTCGATAACTTGCACATGGGCACGCCGCGATTCAGCGAGCGCGCGGAGAAGTACGAAGGCGGCATGATCCCGTTTCCGCTGCTAGCTTCGATGAACGCGGTGGTCGAGATGATGCTCGAGGCGGGGCCGGCGGAGATTGAAGCGCGAGTGCTCGGACTGGCGGCGGATCTCGCGGCGCGGATGCGGCGAATCGGGGGCCAAGTGTTACACGGAGGATCGCAGATTCTCGCGATCCGGTTCGAGGGCGTTGACGGATCGGAGTTGGCGAAACGCCTGAAGGAACAGCGTGTGCTGGTGTCGGCGCGGTATGGAAACCTGCGGGTGTCGGTGCATTTTTACAATGACGAGTCCGACCTGGAGCGCCTGGAGTCGGCACTCGTGGCGGCGCGCTAACCGGGCACGAGAAGCCTGGGCCGAACGCTTCACCCCAACTGTTTCAGCGCATGGCCCGCGACGCGCGGCACGTAACGATTTTCGTCGTTCATCGCCTCGCGCAGCGCCGGCTCAGCAGGCTTCGCCTTCGGTCCGAGACTGTCCAGCGCGAGGGCTGCATGCAGCCGGACCGAGTCGACTTCGCTCTTCAGTTCCTTCACGATCACGTCCACCCGCGCGAGTTTGCGAGCAGCCTCGATTCGGACCACAGCAGCCGGATCGGCAAGATACGGCTCGAGTCCGCTGGTCATCGTCCGGATGGCGCGATAGCGCACCGCCGGATCGGGATCGTTGGCCTTCGGATTCAACAAGCGGTCGAGAAGCCCGGCGTTTTCCGGTGCACGGAGGATCGCGTGCCGGCTCCCGTACTTCTTCTCACGGATCTCGAGTTCGGGTTCGGGGATGAGTCCCACGTCCTTGGTCTCGTGGACCCAGTCGAGGTGCGCTTTGCGCATCCGGCGAAGCGTACTCGCGTGCTTCGGATCGCTCGCGAGATTGCGGATCTCGTGTGGATCGGCGTTCACGTCATACAGCTCTTCCTCGGGTTTGTGGTCCGCCATGAAAAGTTCGGCGTCCTTGCCGAGCGTGCCTTCGGCATGGGTGCGGCGCAGTTCTTTCATCGCAGGGCCGCCCTCGGGCGTCGACATGTGCTGATAGTAGGGCTTGTCGGCTTCGTAGTTCCGGACGTAGCGATAGCGATTGTCACGAACGGCGCGAATGATGTCGTAGCGTTCGTCCATGCGGTCGCGCGCGCCGTAGACGTATTGTCGCGGCTTGGTCAGGTTGGCTCCGAGGAACGCGCGTCCCTGGAACTGTGAGGGCAACGGAACGCCGGCCAAGTTCAGCATCGTGGGCGCGAGATCGATCATCGCGACCAGTTGTGAGTCGACCGATCCGGGACGGCCCTGACCCGCGACACGGAATTTCTCCGGGATGCGGATGATCAGCGGAACGTGCGTGCCGGATTCATAGAGCCAACGCTTTGCGCGCGGGAGTCCGGTGCCGTGATCGCCCCAGTAGCAGACGATGGTGTCTTCGAGCAGTCCGGTGTTTTCGAGATCCTTCAGTTTCGCGCCGATCTGGTAGTCCATCGCGGTGACCACTTCGTGATAGTTGGCCCAATCGCGGCGGGTTTCGGCCGTATCGGCGTGGTAGGGCGGCAGCGCCAATTTCGCGGGATCGCGGCGCTCCGAAGGCTTCAGTGCGCGAACATTCTTTTCGTGTTCGGCCCCGCGCAAGACCAGCCGCGATTCGTGCGAGACTTCGTGATTGAAGACGGCGAAGAACGGCTGTCCGGGCTTGCGATTCTTCCAATGGGCGTTGCGGCTCACCTCGTCCCAGGCATCTTTCGGGACGTCGAAATTGTAGTCGGTCTTGGCGTTGTTGGTGCAGTAGTATCCCGCGTCGCGCAGATACGCCGGAAAGGCGCGCACGTGAGGAGGCAGTTGCGCGTTACAGCGCATGTGCTGCGACCCGAGCGACGACGGATACATGCCGGTGATGATTCCGGAACGCGACGGCGCACAGACTCCGGCGTTCGTATAGGCGTGTGTGTAGCGCGTTCCCTGCGAAGCCAGCTTGTCGAGCGTGGGCGTGATCGCGTGTGGATCGCCGTAGCAACCGAGAGTGGGACTCGTGTCCTCGCTCGACAACCAGATGATGTTGGGCCTTTGCTTGGCGGCCAGCGCTCCGAGAACGAAAGAGCGGCGCGAGAGCATTACTTCGACCGCTTGCCGATGCAGTAGAGCCAGCTCTTGGTGCGGATGAACACCTGACCGTCGCTGATCGCGGGCGAACTCAGGGTGTAGTCCTCGAGCGGATTCTCGGCGAGCACTTCGAACGTGGGTCCGGCCTTGATCACGGTGGTGAGCCCTTCTTCGTTCGTCATGTAGATCTTGCCGTCGGCGAGAACCGGCGACGACGAGTAGATCGCCGGCTTGATGCGTTGTCCGCTGTAGACTTCCTTGCCGGTTTGCGCATCGAAGCACCAGGCGATGCCGCGATCGTTGATCATGTAGACGAGCTTGCCGTCGGTGACCGGAGTCGGCACGTCGGGCCCGTTCGGGTTCGACCACAACAGACGCGACTTGGTGACGTCGCCCGATCCACCCGCGCGATACGCTTGCAGCGGATTGACCCGCGTCGGCACGTAGACGATATCCTGCAGCACGAGCGGCGAGGCGACCACGCGGTTCATCGGATTGCCGCGCGGATTCATGCCGCCGCCGCGCCAGAGTTCCTTGCCCGTGACCGGATCGTGTCCGGTCACGTAGTCTCCGCCGGTGATGACGATCTCCTTCTTTCCGTTCGCGGCGGTGATCAGCACGGGTGTCGTATAGGAGTCCGGCGATTCGACTGTGGCGTCGGTCGGGCGAACCACTTTCCATAGCGTCTTGCCAGTTTTCAGGTCGAACTTGACGACATAGGAATCGTCGTCGGTCTTGTATCCGTGGAGGACCTGCACCACGAGTCCGTCGTTCATGAGCAGCGGCGAGGATCCGTAGCCATGATTGAGGCCGAACTTGCCGAAGTCTTTCCACATGTCGCGGTGCCAGAGTTCCTTGCCGGTGAAGTCGAACGCCTTGACGTGGCCGTTGCCGCTCATCGCCCAGACGGTCTTGCCGTCGGTGACCGGTGACGGCGATGACATGTTGCCTTTCCGCACCTTGTCGTCACTCGGCGCCAATTGCTGCTTCCATTCGAGCTTGCCGGTGGATCGGTTGACGCACCACAGGGAGACTGCGCCCGCGTCGGCATTGTTCAAGAAGATCTTGTCGCCCCAGATGACCGGCGTCGACCCGCTGACTTCGGGCATGGCGAGCTTCCAGGTAACATTCTTGGTCTGATCCCAGCTTGCCGGAACGCCCTTTTCGGCGGAGGTGCCATCGGCACGCGGACCGCGCCAGTTGGGCCAGTTTTCGGCCTGGAGGAGTGCGATCGAAAGAAGAGGCAGCGCCAGTTTCTTCATAGGGGACAGCATACCGCACCGGCGCCGGGGAGAGCGCGCCATGGCTTGGAATCGCATTCTCTCTAAACTCGTTTCCACGCGGCTCGTGGCAGGCGTATACTAATGCCCATGAAACAGGGAGCCTTCCAGTCCAAAGTTCTCGCCGCCTGCGTCCTCACCGCTTCGATCGCGAGTGCTCAGGAGATTCGGGGCACGATCCTCGGCGCCGTGACCGATCCGTCCGGTTCGGCCGTACCCAATGCGAGCGTTTCAGTTCGCAACATCGCGACTAACGCGACTGTTCGGGCCGCGACCAACGACGCCGGAAACTACCAGGTGCCGTTCCTGCCGCCAGCCAACTACGCGGTGACGGTCGAGTCGCAAGGATTCAAAAAAAGCGAACGCGCGAACGTCCGGCTGGGCACGACCGAACAGTTGACGCTCAACTTCACCCTGGAAATCGGGGCGGCAACGGAATTGATCACGGTGACCACCGAGGCCCCGATGCTAAACACCACCAACGCCGAGCTCGGCACCGTGATCGATAATCGCTACGTCGGGATGGTCGCTGTTTCGCTGAGCCGCAACGTCATCAACCTGCGCAATCTGTCGCCGGGAGTGACCGGCGGCACCGGGACCTACACGAGTTCCGCGCAGGCCGACTTTTCGATCGCGGGCGGCGGCAGTGGCACGGGGCGGAACGAAGTGATTCTCGATGGCATGCCGAATACCACCGCGGGCGGCACGTTCGGATTCATTCCGTCGCTCGATTCGGTGGAAGAGCTCCGCGTTCACACGACGATGTTCGATGCTTCGCTCGGCCACTCGAACGCCGGCGCGATCAGCATCACCACGCGCGGTGGTACGAACGATCTTCATGGCGCCGTCTATCTGTTCAAGCGCTGGGCAGGACTCTATGCCAACAGTTGGAACAACAACCGCCTCGGGCTCGCGAAGCCTCCGGTCGAATACCAGCAGTGGGGATATACGGTAGGCGGACCCGTGCTGCTGCCGAAGATTTACAACGGCCGGGATCGCACGTTCTTTTCGACATCGCTCGAGCGTGATCACGATCCGCGCGAACTGACGCGCCAGGCGCGGGTTCCCACCGAACTCGAGCGCGCAGGCGACTTCTCGCGAACGATCAACCGCGTGGGCGGCGCCTTCGCGGTGTTCGATCCGGCCACCACGGTAGTGAGTGGAACCACGGCTACGCGGCAGCCGTTCGCGGGTGCGCGGATTCCGGCATCGCGACTGAGCCCGATCGGGAGCGCGGTGCTTTCCAAGCTTCCGTTGCCCAACTCCGGATCGAGCACGCAGCTCGAAGCGTTCAACTGGGCCGCAAGTAAGGTATACGCGGTCGATCAACGCCAGACGGGAGTTCGCATCGATCACGCGTTGAGCAACCGGCAGAGACTCTTCGGACGCTTCGGGTTCCTGGATCGCATTCAACAGGCCGAGGACCTCTTCTTCGGCGCGACATCCTATCCCGGTTCGGGAACGTCCGACCTCGGACGTCTGTTCCGCCGCCGGATCAACGTGAGCATCGACGACACGATTACTCTGACGCCCACGCTCGTCGGATCGGTTCGCGCCGGAGTGTTGAGCTATACCAGTGAGTCGACCAGTGGAGCGCCGGGCGCCGATCCCGCCGATCTGAGGTTGCCTTCGGTCATCGTGAACAATCAGGCGTTCCGCGGCTGGAGTACATTCGACCTCGGTGGAAACATCCCGATCATCGGTGCCACGCAATCGTTTTCGCGTGAAATGGTCTACTCGCTGCTCACGACGTGGACCAAACTCTCCGGCAAACACGCGGTGAAGTTCGGCGCCGACTACCGGCTGGCGCGCAACAGCAATGTCTCGCCCGGCGGCAACGCAACCGGATCGTTCACCGTGAGCCCCACCTTCACGCAGTCCGATCCGTTCAACCGCAACGCAGCGAATACTTCGGGCAGCGGCATGGCGACGCTGCTTCTCGGACTGGCGGATTCGGGAACGTTCGGTTTCAACTCGCCCACGTCGATTCAGAATCACTACACCGGCCTCTTCGTGCAGGACGACTGGAAGATCACGCCGAAATTCACGCTGAATCTGGGAGTCCGGTACGAGCTCGAAACGCCGTACACGGAGCGCTATGACCGCAACAGCTTCCGGTTCGACCAGAACGCTGCATTGCCCGTGCGGGTGCCGGGGCTCGATCTCCGTGGCGGCCCGCTGTTCGCGGGTGTCAATGGAAATCCGCGAGCCATCGCTCCCGACAAGAACAACTTCGGCCCGCGCATCGGCTTCGCCTACAACGTGCTTCCGAAAACGGTGATCCGAGGCGGATACGGGATGTTCTATTCGACCATCTCGCTCAATACGAGCTTCTTCGGCGCGGTGAATACCTTCAACGCACAGACGAATTTCGCCGGCACCAACGACAACGGGGCGACGCCATTCAACACGCTGGGCAACCCCTATCCGGCGGGCCTGGTGCAAGCGATCGGCAGTTCGGCGGGTCTGCTGTCGCAGGCGGGTGACGCACTCACGATCTTCGACGAGAAGCGGCTCAATCCATACAGCCAGCAGTGGCAGTTCAGCGTGCAGCGCGAGTTGCCGTTCCAGATGGTGGCCGAAGCGGCCTACATGGGGATGCACAGCCTGAAGCAGATCGAGAGCTTCAACCTCAACGAACGGCCGGACCGTTTTCTGGCGCTCGGGCGCGCCGAGAACAACTCGATTCCGAACCCATTCCTGAACGTGCTGCCCGGCACATCGACACTCGGTCGCGGCGCGACTACCACGCAGAGCCGGCTCTGGCCGCGATTCCCGCAGTACACGACGTTGACTCTCCAGGGAGCGAACACGGGCCGCGCCCTCTATCACTCGCTGCAGACCAAGCTCGACAAGCGGCTGTCGCGCGGGCTCAATACTCTGGTGAGCTACGCATGGGCGCGCACCATGGACAACAACACCACGAGCATCATCAATCCGCGCCTCTACCGCACGGTGTCGCCGGTGGACCAGAAGCATGTGGGACGCGTCGCGTTCACCTATCAACTGCCCTTCACTTTCGCGAGCAACCGGATCCTGAAGCAGATCGCGGGCGGGTGGGCCACCAGCGGATTCCTCACGCTCGCTTCTGGCACGCCGCTGTCGGTGACCCACGCCAACGGACGCCCGATCCGGATCGCGGACCCGCGCCTCAGCGGCCCGATCAGCGAACGGCTGGGCGATCGCGTCTCGGGAGGCCGGGTCCAGAATCCCTACTTCAACGTGAACGCCTTCCTGCCCTTGGTGGATCAGTATCAGGTCGCGCCTGACGGCCCTACGCTCGACGAGCTTCGTGCGCCGGGAACCCGGTCACTGAACGCATCGCTGTTCAAGTCGTTCCCGATTCGCGAAACCATGCGGGTCGAATTGCGGCTGGAGGGAACGAGTGTGACCAATACCCCGAACTTCGCCGCGCCGGGCACCAACCTCAACCAGTTGGCAACGTTCGGCGTCATCAACTCGGCGGGCGGGAATCGCGCGATGCAGGGCGCGTTGCGCTTCGTGTTCTAAAATAAGTGGCCATGAGATCCACCACTCGCCGCACATTGTTGGCGGGCGCCAGCGCCGCGTTTTCAGTCGCGGCCGCTCCGGCGCCGCTCCGGCTGCCCTCGAAGGTCCGGGTTGGGCTCGCCGGACTCGACGGCCATCCCGGCGAAGTCACCAAGCCGATCCCGTCGATGCCCGATGTCGAACTGGTGGCGATCTCCGATCCGGCACCGAAGACACTCGAGCGGTTCGGAAAATCGAAAGTCGCGGCGAATGCGCGCCAGTACGCCGACTGGCGCCAGATGCTCGACAAGGAAAAGCTCGATGTGGTGGGCGTGTGCAATGCCAACTCGCATCACGCCGGCACGATCCTCGAAGCACTCGGCCGCGGACTGCACGTGATCGCCGAAAAGCCGATCGCCACCGACGAGTCCGACCTCGAAAAGGTGCGGTTGGCGGTGTCGAAGAGCAAAGGCAAGTTCACGTCGATTCTGCCGATGCGCTTCTCTCCCGCATATCTCGCGCTGAAGGAGATTGTCGCGTCGGGCGAGTTGGGCGAGATCATCCAGCTCGACAGCCAGAAGTCGTACAAGACCTCGGGCGACCGGCCCGCTTGGTTCTACAAGCGTGCCACCTACGGCGGAACGATGGCCTGGATCGGAATTCACATGATCGACCTGATGATTCACATCACAGGGCGCGATTTCGTCGAGGCGTTCGGCTATCAGAATCACATCGGATTTCCCGAAACGGGAGACACCGAAAACATCACTGCGACGGTGTTCCGAATGGACAACGGCGGAGTCGCGCTGCTGCGCATGGACTATCTGCGGCCTCAGGCCGCCAAGACGCACGGCGACGACCGGTTGCGGATCGCCGGCACCAAGGGCATCGCCGAATACATGGAAGCGACCGGCGTCACGGTGATGAGCGACAAGCGTCCGCGCGAAGTGCTCACGAAGCTTCCGGCGGACCGCAGCGTGTTCGCCGAGTTTCTCGATCACATCTACAACGACAAGCCCGAGCCGATCTCGTGGAAGGAGATCCACCGCGGGCACCTGATCTCGCTGCGTGCGCGGGAGGCGATGGAGAAGCACAAGGCGGTGAAGATCTAACGTGGAACTCGGTCCAGTTTTTCTCGATACTTCGATCCGGACGCTCGAACTGCTGCACGGGCGGATCCAGAGCTGCCTCGACAAGCTGACGGACGAGCAGATCTGGATGCGGGGCAGCGAGAACGAGAACGCGATCGGCAATCTGGTGCTGCACCTGTGCGGCAACGTCCGCCAATGGATTGGCTTCGGGATCGGCAACAAAGCCGACATCCGGATGCGGGACCGCGAGTTCAACACCCGCGGAGGAGCCCTACGCGCGGATCTGAAAGAGCGCCTGCGTGTGGTAATCGAAGATGCGGTGGAGGTGCTCCGCAAGGCGGACGCCGGGGTGCTCTCGAAGCGCGCGTCGATTCAGGGTTACGACATCACCGGGCTCGAAGCGGTGTTCAACTGCGTCCAACATTTCGGGCAACACACCGGCCAGATCATTCTGTTGACGAAGGCCTACACACACGAGGACCTGGGGTTTTACCGGCACCTTACGCAACCGCATTCCGAGAAGACGCCATAGAGCGCTAAGATGGGACCTGTGAGATCCCTTGCCGCCCTGTTGTTGTTACCGGCGCTTCCGATAGCCGCCGATCCGCCGTCCGCGCCCGTCGCGCAGGTCTCCGGGCGGATCGTCATCGGCGCCGATGGAACCGCCGAATTGATCGGCTACTACACGCAAATCAACGGCATCAAGGGGCCGCTTTCGGCGGACAAGAGCAGCGAGAAGACCGCCTGTTTCGCCTTCCGCACCGAACGCTCCGCGGTCAAGATCACCAAAGAGTCCTCGGCCTTTCGTGTCATTCCGCAAAGTCAGGATTCTCTGCTGAACGTCTACTATCATCCCCTGCCCGCACGAGACTTCGCTAAACCGGACACGTTCACGGAAGTGCAACTCATCGCGACGTTCAAGTCGCGGGCTGGCGAAGCGGTCTTCACCCCGGGCGGCGAGTTCAACTACTCCGGCACCATCGAACTCGACAGTTCGGCGGACTTCGTGCACGAGGGCAAGAAGTACAACTTCCGCGATTTCGGCTCGAATTTCACGCTGAAGGCATCCGGAGCCAGTCCGTCGACCGACGACATCATCAAGCAGATGGGGAGCGGAACGGTGCGGCTTCCCTTTACCGGTTCCGCGGCCAAAGCCATCCAGTAGCCACCACCACCAGACAGCCGACGACGTTGTACCAGAGGAACGAGATTCCGGTGAAGGTCCAACAGGCGAAGATCGCTGCTTCTCCCGCGAGCACGCCCGCGAACGCGGCGGTTCCGTTCACGCGCGGGAAGAAGAACGCGAGGACGAACACGCCGAGCAGTCCGCCGTAGAACAACGATCCGAGCATGTTCACCTTCTCGACCAGGGATCCGGTGCCCTCGCCGAACTGTGCGGTGACCACGGCATAGGCTCCCCAGAAGGCCGTGAAAGCGCGCGAGGCGTTCAGGTAATGTCCATCGGCCTGGCCTGGACGGGCGAATCGCTTGTAGATGTCGATGACGGAAACCGTGGCAAGGGAGTTCACCTCCGCCGAGATGGTGGACATCGCCGCCGCGAAGATCGCCGCCATGATCAGACCCACGACGCCAACAGGAAGCTTCGTGGTGACGAACGATAGGAAGACGTAGTTGGTGTCGTTGACTCCGCCGGCGAGTTTCGACGCCTCGCGCCGGGCCTCGTCGAGCGACTTCTGCGCCGCCTGGAACGGTTCCGCGCTGCCGCCGGCGATCAGCGCGCGGGCCGCGTCACGCCGTTCGGCAAAGGCGCGGTCATGGCGGGCTTCGACAGCCGCGAAGTCCGGTCTCGCCGAGACCTTCGCCATTTCGCCGGCGTGGAACAGCACGGGCGGCTTTTCGAACGTGTAATAGCAGAACACCATCACGCCGCACAGCAGGATCAGGAACTGCATCGGGACTTTCGCGATCGCGTTGAACAGCAGGCTGAGCCGGCTCTGCGTGATCGACTTGCCGGTCAGGTAGCGCTGCACCTGCGACTGGTCGCACCCGAAGTAGGCGAGCGCGAGGAACATGCCGCCGAACAACCCGTTCCAGATGTTGTAGCGGTCATTCGGATCGAAGCTGGTGACGATGGCGTTCAGCCGGCCGGCCGCTCCGGCAACGGTCAGTGCGTCGAACAGTCCGATATCGGCGGGCAGGAGCGAAACGGCCATGAAGAGCGAGATCGCAAGCCCGATCATCATGATCAGCATCTGCTGGAAGTCGGTCCAGGTGACGGCCTTGATCCCGCCGAGCACCGTATAGAAGACGGTGACGGTGCCCATGAGGAGAGATGTCCACTGATGCGGCCATCCGATGATCACGGTGAGTACGATGGCGGGGGCTTGGAGGGCGACGCCGACCGCGAGTCCGCGCTGGATGAGGAAGATCGTACTGACGAGTGCCCGCGTCTTGGCGTCGAACCGGGACTCGAGGTATTCGTATGCGGTGAACACTCCCGAGCGATGGAAGGCCGGGACGGCGTACTTGGAGATCAGAATCATCGCCAGAGGCAGGCCGAGGTACATCTGGACGAATCGCATGCCATCGCCGTAGCCCTGCCCCGTAGTGGCGATGAAGGTAATGGCGCTTGCCTGGGTGGCCATGATGGAAAGCGCCATCGCATACCACGGCATCTCGCGGCCGGCAAGCAGGTAGTCCTGCGTGTTCTCGTTGCGGCGCCCGCGCCAGAGTCCGTAAAGGACGACCCCCGCCACTGAAAGGGCGAGGACGATCCAGTCGAGGGTCCTCATCGATTCCAGGTCCGGGTGAAGAGCGCGAATAGGGAGACCAGGGTGCCGAGATAGATGAGCACGGCGGCGTAGACGCGATTCCAGGACCCGAGCAAAGGCGGCGGCTCTTCTGGCATTCGAACCAGTCTATCCGAATTGCAAAGCCCCGGACGAATCCGGGGCTTTTGAGAGGGGGGTAGCGACGGCTAGGCCGCCGCTGGGAATGCGATCAAGTCGAGAAACGACTATCAGTTGGTTTCAGTATGCCACGGGCAGTTCACAATTGCAAGATGCAAATGTGCAAAAGTTTGAATTTTTATCGATGGGCCAGTTGGACCGCGCCAACGATGAGCGCGACAAGGTTCCAGGCGACGACCACGGCGAATAGCGCATTGATCCGGCTGAGCAGGCGCAGGCGTCCGGTGCGGAGGCAAAAGACCCCCATGCCCAGGGCGGCGGCCTTGATGGCAAGAAGGCCCACGACGGGCGTTGGAGCGACTTCGAGCGCCAATCGGACGATCGGATTGCCCTCTTGGACTCCGATCAGCAGGAACGCGACGGTCGTCAGAAGGTCGAGCAGTTGCAGGTAGGTGTACTGAACGAAGAGGGATGGAAGTGGGAACATCGCCGGAATGAACCCACTGTATCGGGTCCGCCGGGCTCTCGTAAATAGTACACGCTACGGGATTTACGCATTGCGCGTACCAAAATAGCGATAGTACTGACTAGTGCTTACTTGCATAAATTGATAATGGTATTGCGAAGCTGGCTGCCCTTGA
>CADECY010000159.1:10874-18848 GCA_902825945.1 uncultured Acidobacteriota bacterium | reverse complement strand
GTCCGCGCGGCGAAGCCCGGTGGGCGCATCGTGCTCTCAGACGACGATCACGACGTGATGCGCCTCCATCCCGAGCCGGCCGGATTCGCGCCGTTGTGGACCGCCTACATGCGCTGTTACGACCGGCTGGGCAACGATCCGTGGATCGGACGCCGCCTGGTCCAACTGCTGCATCAGGCGGGGGCGAAGCCTGTGCGCAACACCTGGATCTGGTTCGGTTGCTGCGCCGGCGACGAGCGGTTCCCGCTGTTCACCGAAAACCTGATCGGCGTGATCGACACGGCGCGGGAGGCGATCGATCGGTTCGCCTTGCTCGAACCAGCGGCGTTCGATGCCGCGATCGCCAGCCTGCGCGAGTGGGCCCGGCGTCCCGACGCGGCGATCTGGTATCCGATGTGTTGGGCCGAGGGCGTCGTATAATCGCGAGAGTGGCCCGATTTTTCGTCATTTTCGCCCTCTTGCTCGCGGCGGCCTGCAAGAAAGAGACCAACACCAAGGACGCGCTGCGACAGGCGGTAATCGACCATCTGGCCACGCGCAAGGGCCTCGACCTGAACATGTCGAGCCTGAACGTCGTCATCACGGCCATGAACGTGCGCGAGACGGATGCCGACGCGACTGTGTCGTTCGAGCCGCGCGGCGGTGGCAGCGGCATGAACATGAAGTACATGTTCGAGCGTCAGGGCGACAAGTGGGTGGTGAAGGGCAAGCAGGATTCCGGAGCGGCGCATGGCGCGGCTGCTCCTCCGGCGGAGGGTAGCGTGGAACTGCCTCCCGGACACCCGCCGGCCGGCTCGCCCGGTGGAGCCCTTCCGCCGGACCATCCGCCGCTAGGTAGCGGGAAGAAGCAGTGAGGCAAGTCGCGGTGCTCGGCGCCGGACCCGCCGGGTCCATGGCCGCCGCGCAACTGGCCTCGGCGGGTGTTCGCACCACGTTGATCGACGAGAAGCTGCCGTGGGAAAAACCCTGCGGCGGCGGCGTCACGTTCAAGGCGTACAGCCAATATCCCTTTCTGCGCGACGGCGCGGCAAAAACGGTCCGCCAATCTTCGCTGACCACGCCGAAAGCCGGCACGGCCGACATGCGGCTCGATCAGCCGATCCTGATCTATTCGCGCGCCGAGTTGAACGGACGGCTGTTCCGCCGCGCCGAACAGGCAGGCGCAAGGTTCGAGCAGGCACGAGTCCTCGAGATGCGGTCAAGCGGCGGCGGATGCTCGATTCGCACGGCCACGGGAGCAATCGAAGCCGATGCCTGCATCGTCGCCACCGGTGCGCGCAATCCGCTTCGCAACGCGGGAACCGAATGGGCGCAGGACGATACGATGATCGCGCTGGGATACTACGTGGAAGCCGACCGGCCGCACATCGACATTCAGTTTTTCGAGAAGTTCGAAGGCTACGTCTGGGTCTTTCCGCGCCACGGACATTTGTCGGTGGGGATCTGCGGCAAGGGCAAGCCGGCCCAGACACTGCGCGCCTGGCTCGAACGCTACATGGACGAACACGGACTCGTCTACAAAGGCGCCAAGTTCTATGCGCACATGCTGCCCGCGCTTGCTTCCGGATCGTGGCGCAAGAATCGCATCGCGGGCGAAGGCTGGCTCGCCGCCGGAGACGCCGCCGGTTTTGTCGATCCGATCACGGGAGAAGGAATCTACTACGCGATCCGCTCGGGTGATCTCGCGGCCCAGACGTTGCTCGGCGAGGCTCGCGACAAGGCGGCCGCGTATCGCGATGCGATTCAGCGCGACTTCGCGCACGACCTCTACCTGGGCTCGCTGCTGTCGCGCCGTGTCTACCTCGGCGATTTCCTGTTCGGCGCCATCCCCGATCGCATGGTGCAGTTCACGCGCCGGAGCCCGAAGTTCCGCACCGTGATGCAAGACCTGTTCGCCGGAACCCAGGGCTACGCGGACCTGTCGCAGCGCCTGTGGCGCGACCTGAGCGGAACGCTCCGCGAAACCGCGATGAGCTTTCTGCACTCCGATATCGCAACGGCAATCTCCAAATCCTCATGAAACTCTCCAAATCCGAAGCATTGCTCGAACGCGCCCGGATGTCGATTCCGGGCGGTGTCAACTCGCCCGTGCGCGCGTTTCGCTCCGTCGGCGGCACGCCTCCGTTCATTGCCTCCGGGACCGGCTGCCGGCTGACCGATGTCGACGGCAACACCTACATCGACTATGTATGCTCGTGGGGTCCGCTGCTGCTCGGGCACCGGCCGCCGGCGATCATCGAGGCATTGCGGGGGGTGCTCGAAATCGGCACGAGTTTCGGCGCGCCCACCGAACGCGAGATCCGTCTAGCGGAATTGATCCGCGAGGCGATGCCGTCGATGGAGATGGTCAGGCTGGTGAATTCCGGCACCGAGGCGACGATGAGCGCGCTGCGCGTGGCGCGCGGATTCACGGGGCGTGATCTGACGATCAAGTTCGAAGGCTGCTACCACGGCCACGTCGATTCGCTGCTCGTGAAGGCGGGGTCAGGTGTCGCAACGCTCGGGATTCCCGATACGGCTGGAATTCCGAAGGCATTCGCCGACACGACGATCGCGCTGCCGTACAATTCGATCTCCGCGCTCGAGGCCGCGTTCGCGAGCAATGGTCCGAATATCGCGGCGGTGATCGTCGAGCCAGTGGCGGGAAACATGGGCTGCATTCCGCCCGCGACCGGATTCCTCGAAGCGATGCGCGATCTCTGCACGCGTCATGGGGCGCTGCTGATCTTCGACGAAGTGATGACGGGATTCCGAGTGGCGCGCGGCGGCGCGCAGCAGCGCTATTCCATCAAGCCAGACGTGACGACGATCGGAAAGATCATCGGCGGTGGACTTCCGATCGCGGCTTATGGCGGGCGCGCGGACATCATGATGAAGATCGCGCCGGTGGGCCCGATTTATCAGGCCGGCACACTCAGTGGAAATCCTCTCGCGGTGACGGCCGGGATCGCGATGCTCGAATATCTCGCTGCGAATCCTTCGGTCTACGAGATCATCGAGGCGCGTACCGCTCAGTTGTGCGCGAAGCCGCCGGCGGGCGTGATGGTCAATCGCGTGGGCTCGATGTTCACGTTCTTCTTCACCGATCAGCCGGTGACCGACTATGAGTCGGCGAAGACTTGCGACACGAAGAAGTTCAGCCGGTTTTTCCATCACATGCTCGACAACGGCGTGTATCTGGCGCCGTCTCAGTTCGAAGCGGGTTTCGTGTCGGCGGCGCATGCCGAGGCCGATATCGCGGCAACGGCCGGCGCGGCTTCCACGTTCGCCGGTTGATCGCTACTTCTTGAACAGATTGTCGAACGCTGCTCGGGCCTCCACCGCCGTCTTCGGCGCGAGTGGAGCAGCGGAGGGCATCGGCGCCGCAGCGGCTGGCCTTGCGGCGGCATTGGCTGGTGGCGCGTGGGCGCCGCTATCACGGGCCACGGTAACGCGAGTCTTGAAAAGTTCACAATCGTTTCGCTCGTCCTTGTGCGCGATGCGAACCGGAATCGGCTTCGAGCACTGAAAGCGTGTCGAAGAATCGAAGTACGAACACTGTTTGCAGCAATGAAGCGCCGCCGCGCACTTCGGGCACGCCGCCTGGAAATCGGTCTCCGCCGGAAGCGTGGACGAACAATTCCAACAGCGGCTGGCGGTCACCGTCTCCACCATGCGCGGGATTCGCGGCGCGGAAGGATCGTGTTGTGGCTTTGGCTCTCCGTTCGTCCCATTGTGAACGGGACTCTTGCCGGAATCCATGTAGCCGTGTTGTCGGTATTTTCGGTCGCCTTCCATGGGCGGTCTAACTCCTCGGGCGGAGATTTCACTGCATCGTCAGATATGCCGGGATTGTGGGGATGTCGTAGGAGGTGAAGAGGTGGGCCTTCCCTTCCTACTTATCACGGTTCCGATCCTGAATCCAGTGAATTCTTCGAGGCCGAGCCGATTGCCGTTACCCAAATAGGGGTTTCGCCTGACGAACGGCTCAAGCCCATTTCATGAGCGACTGGCAAGGACGCGTGAGGGAGTCATGTGAGTGATTGGGGCGTACCCGTACTGCCAGTCCCACTCTTCCCGTTTGCACCGGGGCGCAATTGGCGATGAAGACATGGACATCGCCATTGCCCGCGACGGGTTTCAATTCCACTACTCCGGTGTTCTCGAGAGTCCCGTCGGCGGTGACGCAGCCGAAGACGGTTTCGACGCGCACATCGGCCGGCTGCAAGCCCGCGAGATCCATGACAACGCGCAACGGCATTTCCTTCCCGCTGAACGCGGTGTGATCAGGCCGTGGCGTCTCGACAAACCGGACGCGGTCCCAAACCGCGCGCACGCGGTCCATCCAGGCAACCATGTCGCGAGCCTTGGCGAACGAATTCGCGCGGACGTCTTCCCATCCGTCGTGCGCGGGGCGATACAGGAGGTCGTGGTATTCACCGACCATACGCCCGGAATTGAAACGCGGACTCAACTGTGCGAGCGACATCTTCATGCGCCGCATCCATTCGAGCGGCACGCCGCGCTCGCGATTTTCGTAGTACATCGGCACGATGTCGTTTTCGAGCAGCGAGTAGATGTTGCTTGCGTGTAGCTCATCCTGATCCTCGGTGTAGGGATCACGTTCGCCGATCCGCCATCCGCCCGAAATCTCGTAGGCCTCGTCGAACCAGCCGTCGAGAATCGAGAGATTCAACACACCATTGACGCCTGCCTTCATTCCGCTGGTGCCGCACGCTTCTTCAGGCCGGCGCGGATTATTGAGCCACACGTCGACACCTTGGGTGAGTTCGCGCCCCACCTGAATCGAATAGTCCTCGACGAAGATCAACCGGCGCGACAACTCGGGATCGCGCGAGTGATTCCACACCTCGCGGATGAAGCGTTTGCCGGGCTCGTCTTTCGGGTGAGCCTTGCCCGCGACGACGATCTGGACCGGCATCTCGGGATGGTTGACGATCTTCTTGAGGCGGGCGATGTCGCGGAAGATCAGCGTTGCGCGCTTGTAGGTGGCGAAGCGCCGCGAGAAACCGATGGTCAGCGCGTCGAAGTCGAAGACCTCGCTCGCGCGCCGGATCTCCTTCGCGGAGGCGTTACGCCGTATCGAGGACTGCCGTGCGCTTTCGCGCACGAACTGGACGAGCCTGCGCTTGCGCCGCCTGTGGACTTCCCACAGTTCGGCGTCGGGGATCTCTTCGATCCCATCCCAGGTGCGGACATCGCTTTGACGTTCCTGCCAATCGGGCTGGAGATATTGGTCGTAGAGCGAGGCGAGATCGCCGTTCACCCACGAAGGCACGTGAACGCCGTTGGTGACCGAAGTGATCGGGACCTCCTGCCGCGGCGTGTCCGGCCACATATTCTGGAACAGTTCCTGCGAAACATCGCGATGAAGCACGCTCACCGCGTTTCGATAGGCCGAGGTGTTCAGCGCGCTGATCGCCATGCCGAACGGCTCCGCATGATTGCCGGGATCGCGGCGGCCGAGACCGAGCAGCAGATCGAACGAAATTCCAGCCCGGTCGCAGTAGTCGCGGAAGTACTCGTACATCAGCGAGGGCTGGAACTCGTCGAAGCCCGCGGGCACCGACGTGTGCGTGGTGAAAACGTTGTTGCGGCGCGACGCTTCGAGCGCGCCGCGGAAGTCAAGCCCATGCTCGCTCATCAGCAGGCGAATGCGCTCGATGGCGAGGAAGGACGAGTGTCCTTCGTTCATGTGATAGACCGTCGGCTCGAGCCCGAGCGCCCGCAGCGCGCGCACGCCGCCGATTCCGAGCGCGATCTCCTGTTTCAAACGGTGGGGAGAATTCTTATCGCCGGCGTAGAGTTGATCGGTGAGGTCGCGATTCTCGGGATTGGTGTTCTCGGTGATATTGGAATCGAGCAGAACGAGCTTGACACCGCCGGCGCTCAGCAGCCACACCTTGAGGTGGAGCGGCCCGCCGGGAAGGTCGATCGAGACGATGATGTCACGGCCCTCAGATGTTTGGGCTGGTTGCACCGGCAGCGTGTAGAAGTCATTGACCGGGGTGCGTTCCTGCTGCCATCCATCGGGATTGAGCGACTGCCGGAAGTACCCTTTCTGGTAGAGCAAGCCGACACCGACCAGCGGGAGCCCGAGGTCGCTGGCGGCCTTCAGGTGATCGCCGGCGAGGATGCCGAGACCTCCGCTGTAGATGGGCATGCACTGCACCACGCCGAATTCCATGCAGAAGTAGGCCACCAAGCCCTTCTTGGGCTGCATGTGGTAGCGCTCCAAATAGGCGTCGAACCGTTCGCACGCACGCCGGTAGGCGGAGACGTAGCGCGGGTCGGAGGCGGACTTGGCCAACTGCCCCGGCGAAATCCGGCTGAGCATCAGGATCGGATTGTGCTCGGATTCGGTCCACAGCTTGGAATCGAGCCGGCGGAACATCGCCCGGACGGCGTGATCCCAGCTCCAAAGCACGTTGTAGGCAATCTCGGTCATTCGCGAGAGCGACTCCGGCAATTGCGGGCGGACCAGGAACTCCTGGAGCGGTTGAATTTGAAAACCCATGTGGTGTTGTAGTGATCGGATGTACTGCGAGAAAAGTGAGGTGGGCTTTTTCATTATAGAACTCCACTCGGGAACGGCCCCTCACCGGACGGCTCCACACGGGTAAGATGAGTACAGACAAATGCGTACCCTGCTGTTTCCGTTGCTCGCTCTGGGCTCGTTCGCGGCGGACTGGCCGCAACTCCGCGGACCGGGCGGTTCCGGCCTGTGCCCCTCCTGCGGGCGGCTTCCCACCGAATTCGGACCGCGAAAGAACGTCCTGTGGACGGCGGAATTGCCGGAGGGAAAGTCCTCGCCCATCCTCGTGGGTGACCGCATCTTCCTGACGGCGGCCAGCGGCAGCGAATTGATCACGATTTGCCTGAACCGCGAGACCGGCAAGGAGCTGTGGCGGAAATCGATTCAGGCCCCCAAGCGTGAGACCCAACACACGCTCAATCACCGCGCGGCGCCTACCCCGGTCAGCGACGGCAAGAACGTGTACACGTTCTTCGCAGATTTCGGCTTGGTCTCCTACGATCTCGCGGGCAAGGAGCGATGGCGTCTGGCGTTGGGTCCGTTCAACAGCCAGCACGGCGTGGTGGGTTCGCCGGTCTATGCGGACGGGAAAGTCGTGCTCGTGTGCGATCAGGACACCGAAGCCTTCGCAATCGGCGTGAATGCGGCGACCGGCAAGATCGCCTGGAAGACGCCGCGCGAGGTGATCAACGGATACTCGACGCCCATCATTCACCGTCCCGCGAGCGGACCCGCGCAGGTGATCGCGCCCGGATCATACCGGCTGACCGCCTACTCGATCGCGGACGGCGAACCGGTCTGGTTCGTTCGCGGATTGACTTGCCAGCCGAAATCGCTGCCGATCATCGCGGGCGATTCGCTGTACTTCAGTGGCTGGACAACCGGCAACGACGCGGGCGAGCAAGTGGACCTGCCGGTTTTCCCGGAGGTCATCGCCGCGGCGGACGCCAATCGCGACGGCAAGCTCGCGCAGAGCGAATTGCCGAAGCCGTGGCAGCCTACCGGAACGTGGCGCGCGATCGATCTCGACCGCGATGGCTATTTAAACGAACGGGAGTGGACCTTCTTCCGGACACGGCGCGCTTCGCGCAACGGAATGCTCGCGGTGAAACTCGGAGGCCAAGGCGATGTGACCAATACCCATGTCCGCTGGCGCTTCGAGAAGTCGCTGCCGGACGTGCCGTCACCGCTCGTCTATGACGATGTCGTCTACCTGTTCCGGAACGGCGGCATCGCGACGACTTTGAACGCGAAGAGCGGAGCGGTGATCAAACAGGCGCGATTGACGGGCGCGCTCGAAGATTACTATGCGTCTCCCGTGGGCGCGGACGGCAAGGTCTACATCGCGACCGAACATGGCAAGGTGGTGGTTCTGCGCGCGGCGGCCGATTGGGAGATCCTGGCGATCAACGAATTCGACTCCGACATTTACGCCACGC
>CADECY010000159.1:0-10864 GCA_902825945.1 uncultured Acidobacteriota bacterium | reverse complement strand
TCGGCGACGGCAAGCTCTATATCCGCACCCGAAACGCGCTCTATGCGATCGGGGCGGCGAACTGAGTCTCACTTCGCGGCGGGCAGCAGCATGTAGGTGACGAGCGCGATGGCTCCGGTGGTTCCGCCGTCGCCTACTTCCACTTGAATCACGCAGAGTGTCTTGCCTGCCTTGAGAATCCGCCCGCGCGCAATCAAGCGCGGACCCTTGATTGGTGCAAGGTAGTTGAGCTTGAGATCGACCGTGGTGGCAAGCCTGTCCGCGCCGTAACGCGCCATCGTGGAGAACCCTCCCGCGACATCGGCGAGTGTCGCGGTCACGCCGCCATGCACGGTGCGGTGCATGTTCATCAGTTCCTCGCGAAACGGGCAGGAGACCGTGACACCATCGTCATGGACTTCATCCACCGTAATCCCGACGAGGTTGTTGAACGGAAGGTGCTCCATTCGTTTCCGCAGAGCCTCGAGCGTGTGCGCCTTGGTCAAGCGGAGGGCATCCTCAGAATGGAGCGATCGAGATCCGAGATCTTCGGCTTTCCGCACAGGCCCATCGCGAGCGCGAGTTCCGACTGCAACAGTTCGAGCACGCGGACCACGCCCGCTTCGCCGAACGCGCCGAGCCCCCACAGCGGCGGACGCCCCACCAAGACAGCGGAAGCGCCGATCGCCAGTGCCTTCAGAATGTCGGTGCCCCGGCGGAATCCGCTGTCGACGAGAACCGGCATTTTGCGGCCCACTTCATTCACAATATCGGGCAGCACCTCGATCGTCGCGGAGGCGTAGTCGAGATACCGTCCGCCGTGGTTCGAAACCACGATTCCATCCGCTCCGTGCTGCACCGCGACCGCCGCGTCCTCAGCCGCCATGATGCCCTTGATGATCACCGGAACCTTCGCGTACTTGCGAAGATCGTCGTAGAAGCGCCAGTCCAGTTTGTGCATCAATGTCGTGCTCAGACGGTAGGGTGGCGGCTTCAGCGCCTCTTCGTCTTCCCGGCGGCGGCGCCGCGATGGCGCGGTTTGCGGCGAGGCGACTCCGGGCGGCACCTGTGCCTGAATCCGGTTGCGCAACAGACGTTCGCGGTGCGAGTTCCAGCCGGCGTCCACGGTCAGACAGATCACCTTGAATCCGGCGCCAACCGCCTTCTCCACGCGCTCGCGCGTCGTCTCGAGATCGGGCCCGGGATAAAGCTGGAACCATTTGGGGAACGGCGACGCCTCGGCGACCTTCTCGACAGGCTGGCTCGAATTCGTGCTCAGGACATGAATCGTCTTGACGCGGCCCGCGGCGCGAGCGGTGGCGAGTTCGGCATCGGGATGCGCCTGATTGTGACCTGCGGTGGGCGCGATCAGAATCGGCATCTCGATTTTGGTGCCGAACAGCGTTGTCGAGACGTCGAGTCCACTCGTATCGACGAGCATGCGCGGGCGGAAGGTGATCCGCTCGAACGCTTCGCGATTGTGGCGCAGCGACCATTCGTAGTCGACGCCACCTGCGATGTAGTCGTAGTTCTGTTTCGGGATGCGCGCTTTGCAAACCGGCTCGAAATCGAACACGTTCACCATGTCGTCGAGGGCGGTCAGCGTTTCCGCCTTGTAGGGAAGGTCCTGTTGACCGCGAGCGAGTGGAGACCCAGCGAAAAGCCCGGCGAGGGCCCTCAGCGCGGCGCGGCGTGACGATTCGGCGTTAGCGGTGATCATGGCACAACAAACAGTCGTTCGAAGCCTTGTGGGCACGGTGGCAATCCATACACGCGGCCATCGAGATGTCCTTCTCGCGAGCCAGCGCGTCGCGTTCCGACACCTTGCCGTGGCAGGATTCGCACGACACTCCCTGGACGCCAAGATGTTGCTTGTGATTGAACGATACCCACTCGGGAACGCGATAGAGCGGAATCCACGGGACGCGCTTGCCATCCGAGTGGAAAGCGGCCAGCTTCTTGATTTCCGGACTCTCGGTTTTCACCGCCGAGTGGCAGCCCATGCAGAACTGCGTCTTCGGTACGGTGGCGAAGTCGCCCGGATCGGGCACCGGATGGCACTGCGTGCACTTCAATCCGTTCTTGTTCACATGAAGTTTGTGACTGAACGCGATGGGTTGTTCCGGCGGCGTTCGCGGAGTCTTCAAATCCGGCAGTTCGGCGGCGGCGATGATGATCGTGATGGCGAGTGGGGCGGCAAAGCTCCAGCGCATGTGGGATATGGTAACGCAGGCCGCTATCTCTTCACGAGCGGAAGCAGAATATGCGAAGGCCGCGACGCGTCATGGAAAACCGTGTTGTCGGCGATCGCCCAGCGGCGGTTGGCGTTGAGCGGCTCGCCGGTGTTCGGGTTGACGTCGAATCGCGGGAAGTTGCTGCTCGAAATGTCGAGGCGGATGCGATGACCCTTGCCAAAGACGAGCGATGTCGGATACATCTCGATCGTCACCTCGGCGAGTTCACCCGGCTTCAGCAGTTCGGCCTTGGCCAGGGACTTGCGATAGCGGGCTCGCAGAATCGAGTCCGACACGTTCAACTCGACGCCGTCGGGGAAGTCGGGGGATGGCGGATAGACATCGACGAGTTTCGCGGTGAAGTCGGTATCGACGGCGGTGGACGAAATCCAGAGCTTGACGATCAGCGATCCGGTGACTTCGGTATCGGTGCCGAGCGGTTCGGTGCGGAACGTCAGGACATCCTTGCGTTGCGACAGGCGCATGCTGCTGCCCTTGCAGGCCCACAGTTCGGGACGGCAGCGCTGATCCATCGCGCCGCGCGGCGCGAGTTGCCCCTCGGAGGAGAGCGATCCGCCGACGGTTGGCACCGGATCACGCGGATCGAAGGTGTACGTCGTCGACGAGTTGGACTCCGCCGGCTTGTTCACCGATAGTGTCCCGTCCGCGTGAACATAGAACGGCGTCGACGCGGCACGTGCCAAGGGCCACTCGCGTTCGTCGCGCCAACGGCCGCCCACCATCACCTTGCCGTCCGGAGCCTTGCGGCTCTGCCCCGGACCCATCACGAAGATCTTGACCGGCGCATCCGATTCGACGCCGTTCTTCACGCCGCGCAAATGATGCTCGAACCAACGAACGCGAACGGCATCGAAGTCGAGGCCCGCGTCCCTGCCGAAGTCGGCTTCGCCATGGGCGAACGCGGCCTGCCCGCCGTGGACCCACGGCCCGATTAACAGCCGTTGCGGACTCTTCTTGGCCCGAGTCAATTCGACGAAATTCATGTTCGCCACCTGCCAGGTCCAAGTGTCGTACCAGCCGGTGACGTGGAGGATCGGGATGTCTTTGTACTCAGGGATGTGATCGACCACCGAAGCTCCAGAGTTCTTCCAGTAGCCGTCGTAATCGCCGTGGCTCATCGCTTCGACCAGCCATTTCTCGTAGCCGGGCGCGAGTCGCAGCGGCGTGGTTCCCGGACGCAGCGGCAACGCGCGAACGTACTCGGGGACTTTGTCCGCAAGTCCGGCGAGGAGGTCGCGTGTATTGGGATCGTTGGAGGGGTAATGGCCTGGCGGCTTGGGTCCGGTCACCGGACTCGGGCTGTTGCCGAGCGAGAAGATCCAGTTGAAGAAGCGGAGTTCGAAGGCGCCGTTGTGCCGCACTCCGAACTTGCCGTAGTTCGACATCGAATCCACCGGGATCATCGCCTTGAGGTTCGGCGCACGTCCAAGCGCGAGCGAATGCTGCGTCGCGCCTTCGTACGAAGTGCCGATGGTGCCGATGCCGCCGCCCTCGGCCTCCGGCAGGTACCACGGCTGCCTGCCGATCCAAGCGGCGGTGTCGTGCCCATCGTTCGGATCGTCGACTTGGCCGCGCCACGGTCCCTCCGATCCATGGCGCCCGCGAACGTTCTGCCCCACGACGACATAGCCGCGCGAGACGAAGTACGGTGCCGTACCTTCGAGGCGCCCGGTTCCGTACGGCGTGCGATTGAGGATCACCGGGAATCGGCCTTCGGCGGGACGGCCCGCGCGCATGGGCCGGATCAGAACGGCTGAAAGCTTGACGCCATCGCGCATGGCGACCGTGATCCGTTCGGGAGTACCCACTTCGTAGACCGGATTCGTCTCGGCGATCAATACCGCAGCAGCGGCGAGGAGAATGGCAGCACGCATGGATGTCATCGTACCGCGCCGGCCTCGAAGCGCGAACTGCTAGCATGTGTCGATATGCTCACCCGCCGATCCGCGCTCGCCTCGCTCGCGGCGCCGCTGGCCGCGCAAACCTCGCGCAAACGCCGCAATGTTATCTTCATCCTGACTGATGATCATCGCTACGACGCGATGGGATTTCTGAAGGGACAGGAGTGGCTCGAGACGCCGCACCTCGACTCGCTGGCACGCGACGGCGCGCATTTGAAGAACGCGTTCGTGACAACGGCGCTCTGTTCGCCGAGCCGTGCCACCGTGCTCACCGGGGTCTATGCGCACAAGCATGGGATCGTCGACAACAACACGCCGATTCCGCGCGGGACGCGATTCTTTCCCGAACTTCTCCAGAAGGCCGGCTACAAGACCGGCTTCTTCGGCAAGTGGCACATGGGCGGCGTGGACGACAACCCGCAACCGGGTTTCGATCAATGGGTGAGCTTCAAGGGCCAGGGCACCTACGTGCCGAGCGCCAACGGACTCAACGTCAACGGCAAGCGAGTCGCACAGAAGGGCTACATCACCGACGAACTGACTGATTACGCGCTCGATTGGACCAACGGACTCTCGAAAGACCAGCCCTTCTTCCTTTACCTGAGCCACAAGGCAGTTCACGGCGACTTCGTTCCCGCGCCAAGGCACAAGGGCAAGTACGCGTCGAAGAAGTTCAAGCCTCCCGTCACCATGGATCCGGCGGCGGTGCGCAACGCCCCGATGTGGACGCGGAACCAGCGCAATTCCTGGCATGGCGTCGATTATCCGTATCACTCGACGCTGAGCATCGAAGAGTACTATCGCATGTACGCCGAGACGCTGTGCGGAGTGGACGAGAGCGTGGGCCGCGTGCTCGGACTGCTGCGGGAGCGCGGCCAGCTCGATTCGACGCTGGTGATCTACATGGGCGATAACGGATTCGCATTCGGCGAGCACGGCTTGATCGACAAGCGGACCGCATACGAGGAATCGATGCGCGTACCGATGCTCGCGCGGTGTCCTGAGTTGTTCGGCGGCGGCAAGACGGTGAACGAGGTGGTCGCCAATCTCGACATCATGCCGACCGCGCTCGATATCGCTGGAGTGTCCGCGCCCACGGGCTTGGACGGCGCGAGTTTGCTGCCGGTCCTCGAGGGCAATTCGCCGGCTTGGCGAAAGGAACTGCTCTACGAATACTACTGGGAGCGGAACTTTCCGCAGACGCCCACGATTCACGCGCTACGCGCCGATCGCTACAAGTACATCCACTATCACGGGATCTGGGATGTCGATGAGCTGTACGATCTCGAGCGTGATCCGCTCGAGGCGAACAACCTCATTCATTCGGCCGAGCATCAACCCCTGATCCGGCAGATGAATAAACGGCTGTTCGAGATCATGAGGAACACGGGCGGAATGCAGATTCCTCTCTACCCGGATAGCGGTGGGCAGCAGAATCTCCGGAATCCGGAGAAGGCAGGTGCGTCGGAGTTTCCGCCGGAATTCAAGAAGAGGCCTGCTCGGAAGAGATAAGGCGGCCTCACCACCAACCGAGAAGCGATGCGGCCTTGATCGCCAGGATCGCGATCAGTGCGGCGGTTACCAGACGAACGCGCCAAACGATCCGTGCGGGCGCACCTGTCGCGCTCCAAGCGAGGCGCATCAGCATCGCCGTCGCGATTCCCAATAGGACAAGTCCAATCGGCTGCGAACGGACCAGCAGGGCGGCAGCGTAGAGCGCGAAGAGCGCATACATCGAGACGTGGCCAGCAAAGCCGGGCGCCTTGGCTGCGGGGCGCGTCTCGATCGGGGCCCACGAGCCGAGCACATCCCGAATCGTCTCGAAACCGTCAACCGGCGACGGGATCCAGAGCGACCGGGCCTGCTCGCGCGCGATCACGGACAGTGCGTAGCCCGGCACTTCGATGATCCGTTCGACTTCCTCCCGGCGCAGCGATTTCACTACTTTGCCACTGCTCGATTCGACGATCGAATCACCCTCGAACCGAAGCGAGAAACCGCGCCAATGGCGTTTGACCTGACGCACGCCGCGCAGCATCATCGAGACGAGAATTGCCAAGAGCCCATAGATCGCGAACATGGCGGGCCGGGGTGCGGCTCCGAGCCAGGAGAGCCCAAAGCCCAGCGAAACCCACAGGATCGCGGCTGGGAAGGCAGCGGCGTGGCTCCGGCGGATCACCTCATGCAAGCCCGCTTCCGAAAGCCGATGCTCACCTTCGGGCGCGGTCACAGAGCGGTGATGCTCGCGCGGGGCAGCGGCCGCGGCATCGGCAAACAGCCGCGCCCGAACCCGCAACCTCCCAGGCCACCCGTCCGCGGCGCGGAGTTGATCGTGGAACAGCCGGCGCATCTCGGCGCCATACTCCTCTTGAAACGCCTTCGGATAGAGGCGAAGCACGAGATCGAAGATCCGGTCAGACATGGGCACCTCGCAGAATCTTTTTCGAACGCGCCACGCGGAGCAGCGCCGCCAGGCGGGAGGCTTCCTCGGTCGCGAGCTTACGTCCGCTCGCAGTCAGGCGGTAATAACGGCGGCGCTCATCGCCGAGATGCGGATCGGCGCGTTCGGCGGTTTCCTCGATCAGCCGCCCGGCAAGCAGCGTCTTGATCGAACCGTACAGAGTGCCCGGACCCAGGCGGATCGTGCCGCCAGATTGCTCCTCGACCTGACGCATGATTCCATATCCATGCAAATCGCCGCTGGCGAGCGCGAGCAGAATCTGGAAGGCGGTGGCGGAGAGGGGGTCGAGTTTGCGGCGCGGCATGATCGTGAATCGATATATCGTTTAACGATTATCATGATCCGGCTGCGGAGTCAAGGCGCCGGCGTCAAGCCCGAGCGCACCGCGTCAGATGATAATATGGCCGCGATGACACGCCGTTCTCTCCTCGCCGTTGCCCCCGCCTTGTATTTCGGAAAGGCCTCCGCCAACGAGAAGCTGACGATCGCCTGCATGGGAGTCCGCGGGCGTGCCGGACACTTGATGCGCGGCTTCGCGGAAATGCCCGATGTCGAGATCGCGACGCTGATCGATGTGGATGAGAACAATTTCGGACCGGCCCTGAAGTCCCTCGAGGAGAAAGGCCGCAAGAAACCCGCGCTCGCCCGCGACTTCCGCAGGGTGCTCGAGGATAAGTCGATCGACGCGCTGGTCGTGGGAACACCTGACCATTGGCACGCGATCCCCGCGATCATGGCCGTGCAGGCGGGCAAGCACGTCTACGTGGAAAAACCGTGCAGCCACAACGTGCGAGAGGGCCAGACGATGCTCGCCGCGGCGCGCAAACACGATCGCGTGATGCAGGTAGGAATCCAGTCGCGCAGCGGACGCCACTTCGCCGAGGCGCTCGAATACATCCGTTCGGGCGCGCTCGGCAAGGTCACGTTCGCGCGAGGGTGGGAGACGGCCAAGCAACGCTCAATCGGCCATCCGCCAGACGCCGATCCACCCGCCGGTGTCGATTACGACATGTGGCTCGGGCCCGCTCCCAAGCGCCGTTTCAACAAGAATCGCTTTCACTCGAACTGGCGCTGGTTTTTCGACTACGGCACCGGCGATCTCGGCAACGATGGCGTTCACCGGATCGACTACGCGCGGCGCGGACTCGAAGCCGCGTTCACCGGCATGGGCAAGAAGCTCCCCGAGTGGCCCACGGCTGTCGCAGCGGCGGGCGGGAAGCTCTTCTTCGACGACGATCAGGAGTGGCCCGACACGTTGATGGTGACCTGGGACTATCCGGGCGCGCTGCTCGTTTACGAGATGCGCATCTGGACTGGCAGCAAGCTCGAGGAGGAGGAAGAGGGCGGCGCGGTGTACGGCGAGAATGGACATGTCGTGATCGGCAATCAGGGCTGGCGCGCCTTCGGACCGAAAGGTGAGTTACTGCCACACGGAACCAAGTCTGGAAACGATTTGCACGATCCGGCCCACAAGCGCGACTTCTTCGACGCGATCAAGAACAACCGCCGGCCGAATTGCGATATCGCGATCGGGCACGTATCGTCATCGATGACCCACCTCGGCAACATCGCCTGGCGCGTGAACCGCAAGCTGAAATTCGATGCGGCCTCGCAGAGCTTCGTGGGTGACGCAGAAGCCAACCGCCTGCTCGGCCGCGCGTATCGAGCACCCTGGACGCTGCCCAAGGTATGACAGGACGCCTGGGCGCGTCCTGTCTCTTGTTGATCGTGGCCGGCCGGGCGGAGACTCTCCGCTTTCGCGCGGAATGGCGGGGCGTCAATGCCGGCATGGCAACGCTCGAACCGGGAAGCAAGGGGGCGAAGCTCGGGCTGGTGACCGCCGGATTCGCGCGAGTCCTGTATCCGGTGAACGATGTCTACACGGTGGACTTCGACGATCGCGGGTGCGCCGCGTCGAGCCTGATGAAGATCGAAGAGGGGCGCACGCGGGCCGAGACGGGGATCACCTACGGTGGAAGCGTTCACGTGCTGCTGAAGGATCTCCGGACCGCGAAGGAGCAAACCCGCGACTTTGTTGGTGCGAATTGCACGAACGATATCCTCGCGGCCCTGGCCAAACTGCGAGCCCAGCGCGTGGAACCGGGCAAGTCCGTCGAGTTTGCGATCGCTAACGAGCGCAAGTTAGCGAACGTTCGCGTGGAGGCGCTCGGACGCGAGTCGATCGGGACAGCCACGGGCAAGCAGGCCGCGATCCGGCATGAGGTCCACATGATGAACGGCATTCTCTACCGGCGCAACGGGCGCCTGTTCGTGTGGCTGAGCGACGATCCGGCGCGGACACCGCTGCGCATCCGCGTGCAGATGCCCTTCTATCTTGGTACCGTGACATTGGAGCTCGAAAATCGACAGTGAACCGACGATGGATTCTTTTCCTGGCCCCTATCCTGCTGGCGGCCCAGAACAATGCGCTATTCACCAACAATCAGGCGCTCGAACATTATGGCCGCATGCTGCAGCTCATGGATTCGACCACCGCGGCGGTCCCCGGACTGGCTCGGGCCGCGGCACCCGTGCTCGAAAACGTCCGCCAGTCGGTCGAACTGATCCGAAACGCGGGAAACCAGGCCGACAACTCGGTCCACTACGCCGTACTGGTGAACTCGCGAGCCTACCTGGCGCTGGCGGATACGATGCCGAAGCCACATCCGTTTCCTGAAGTGGGGCGGCGCCAGTTCAGCGAGTTGCGCGACGCGGTGGATCGCGCCGATTCGCACTTCCGGGCCTTGCTCGTGAACACGCACCGGCAATTGCGAAATCCGGACCGCGACAACCTGAAGCGCTATGAAGAAGCCAACGGCACACTCGGAATGCTGCAAGCGGGTAAGCCGCGCGTGGTGTTTCTGGGCGATTCGATCACCGATGGTTGGAAGCTGAACCAGTATTTTCCCGAAAAGGATTTCGTCAACCGAGGTATCAGCGGGCAGATCACGGGGCAGATGCTCGGGCGGATGATGGCCGACGTGATTCGCGCCAGGCCCGCCGCGATGATCGTTCTCGCGGGCACCAATGACCTCGCACGCGGAGTTCCGATGCAGGCCATTCAGGACAACCTGGCGATGATCGCCGAGTTCGCCGAAGCGCGCAAGGTCAAGGTCGCCCTGGCCTCGGTTCTCCCGATCCACGACTACAACAAGGACGTCAATCCCGCCTATGAGATGTCGAAGCGGCGGCCGCCGGCCGACATCAAGACGCTCAACGCCTGGATCAAGTCCTATTGCCAGCGGAAGGGCTTCCAGTACGCAGACTATTTCTCGGCAATGGCGGACGCGCAGGGATTCCTGAAGAAGGAACTCGCCGAAGACGGCCTGCACCCCAACGCCGCCGGATATCAGGTGATGGCTCCGATCGCCGCGGTGGCGATCGAGAAGATGACCTTCGCCCCAGTTCTGGAACCACCAGCCAAGAAGAAACGTCTTTTTCCTTTTGGAGGAAAATGAGACATGACGTTGCGTGCGGCTGGACTCGTGTTAGCGCTGGCGATTTCCCTCGCGGCGCAGGCCAAGTTGAGCGTGAATCAGCTCATCCAGTTCCTGCAATCCTCGGTGCAATTGAAGCACGACGACAGGAAGGTCGCCGCCTATGTCCGCAAGTTGACGCTGAAGGACCGTCTCGACGATCGAACGATCGAGGACCTGCAGGGGATCGGCATCGGCCCGAAGACAGTGGAGGCGCTACAGGTGCTTCGCGACACCTCGAAGTCGATGCCGCCGCCGAGCATCGATCTGCCGAAGCCGAAGCCGCCCGCGCTGCCGCCACCTCCACCGGAGGAGATCGCCAAGGCGCTGGCGGGCGCGAAGGATTTCGCTCTGAACTACACCAAGCAACTGCCGAACTTCATCTGCACGCAGGTGACACGGCGGTTCGCGGACCCGACAGGCATGGAGTTCTGGCAGAAGATGGACGTGCTCACCGCAAAGCTGACCTTCTTCGACCAGAAGGAGGACTACAAAATAGTGCTCGTCAACAGCCAACCCGTCGATCTCGGGATCCACGACGTGGGCGGCACGACCTCCGCCGGTGAATTCGGCACCATGCTCAAGGAGATCTTCGAGACAGACACGGCCGCCTCGTTCGAATGGACGCGCTGGACCACGTTGCGCGGACGCCGCAATCACGTCTTCGCGTTCAAGGTCGCGACAGCCAAGTCCAAACGGTCGGTCACCTACGAAAAGACGCTTACCATCACGACCGGCTATCGTGGATTCATCTATGTCGACGCCGAGACCTACAATGTCAACCGCGTCAAG
>CADECY010000158.1 GCA_902825945.1 uncultured Acidobacteriota bacterium | reverse complement strand
GCGGCGAAAGATGTGGTTTCGACCCCGAAGAATCCGAGAATCGCGATGACCAGTGCGATATTGCAAAGCACGGAGACGATGTTCTGCGCGTACAGGATGATGGTGGCGTCGACCGATTGCCGCCTCATGCCGTTCGACATGATGTTGATGCCGGTTCGGATGACCCAGCGGCCAACGAGCCAGAGAATCAGGGCACCCATGAGCTTGAGACCCGCATCGACGATGTGGGTGGTGATGTTCGTGAGGATGGGCTGAACGTCCATTGCGGTAGTATACAACTCGGATGTATCAGTGGAGTTTCGTATCGTCCGTCGCCGTCGCCCTCGCGATGCTGGCCGGATGCGGCGAGACGCGGCCAGCCACGCCGGCGATTCCTCCGCCCGCGACAGTCAACGGAAAAGCCACTCTTTCCGATGACGAATGGCGCGCGCGACTCACGCCACTCGCCTACGCCGTGCTGCGCGAGAAGCAGACCGAACTCGCCTTCACGGGCCGATACGACAAACACTACGAGCCCGGCGTGTATCGATGCGCCGGTTGCAATAACGTGCTCTTTTCGTCGAAACACAAGTTCGATTCACGCACCGGTTGGCCGAGCTTCACCGAACCCGCAGCCTCCGAAAGCATCTACACGCATTCAACCGATCGCGAGGCGGTCTTGTGCGCGCGCTGCGACGGCCATCTCGGACATGTCTTTCCGGATGGGCCGCCGCCCGGCGGCTTGCGCTACTGCATCAATTCCGCGGCACTCCGCTTCGAGGCCGCGAACTAGCCGCTACGCCGAAGCGAGACCACGCAGGTTCCAGCCGCAGATGCGGCTCGCTTCCATCTTGTTGTTGCCGCCCGGACCGGCCCAGTGGGTTTCCAGACTCAGCCAACCCTTGTAGCCGTCGGCCATCAATGCCGCGATCTGGCCCTTCCAATCGACATTGCGCGTCCCCAGCGGACCCCAGATGGGCTTCATTCCGTCCATGTGGCAATCCTTGGTGTGGACATGGGCGATTCGATCCTTCGGCAGCAGCGAGTATCCGCCCGGGAACGGATCTTCACCCGAGCAAAGAGCATTCGCCGGATCCCAGACCAGTTGCAGGTTCGGATGCTTCAGAGCGTTCAGAACCTTCGCCGCGTCCGCCGCGGTCGAGATGTTGCAGGCGTGCTCGTTTTCGAGTCCGATGATCTTGCCGCGCTTGGCCGCCGCTTCGGCGAGCCAATGCATCGCCTCGACCACGGCGTTGAAGCAGGCATCCGGATTCACCGTGCGCCAGTAGGAGAAGACGCGCACGATCTGGCAGCCCATCAGGTCCGCGATGTCGAAAGCGTGATCGGCAAGACGCGGCTGGTCTTCGAAGGAATGCTTGGAGGCGAAGACATCATGCTGAAAACGGCTATCCACTTCGGGCGCGTTCGGCAGCACGCACTTGAGAATCGGCGAGGCGATTCCGATCACCTCCATGCCCTTGTCCGAGATCAACTGCTTGGCGCGCTTCAACTCGTCCTGTGTGAGATCCATGATGTTCTTCCCCCACAGAACCCGGAGTTCGGCGCCGGTCATTCCGATCTCGGCCATGGGTTCGAGGGCCTGTTCCAGATTCGGTGAGAACTCGTCGGTGATCGATGCGATGCGAAGTTTGGGCGTCATTCTATTCGATTGTAGTGGACGAATCGCGAGACCCGCCACGTTCCGGCATGGTAGAGTAGCGCCTTATGCCCGAGACGGCTCAACCCAGGACGCAGGCGGCTTCGGCGCCGCCCGTCAAAGACCTCTATTCGTTCGACCCCGCCGAGGTCCAGGAACCGCCGCGAGACTTTCGATCCATTCTGAAACGCATCGGACCGGGAATGATTCTGTCAGCCTCGATCGTCGGTTCCGGCGAGTTGATCGCCACCACGACGCTCGGCGCCGAGGTCGGCTATATCTGCCTGTGGGTAATCGTGCTGAGCTGCCTGATCAAGCCGGCGATCCAAGCCGAGATCGGCCGGTATAGCATCTCGACGGGTGAGACGGGGCTCGCCGGATTCAATCAGGTTCCCGGCCCGCGGATCGGAGTCAACTGGGTCGTTTGGGGCTGGGCCGCCATGATCACGATGACGCGTTTCCAGATCGGCGCGATGTTCGGCGGTGTCTCCCAAGTGCTCAACGCGCTGTTCCCCGCCGTTCCGGTTCCGGTGTGGGTAGTGGCACTGCTGGCGGTGACTCTGCTACTCCTGCTCGGCGGCGGATACGAGCGGATTGAGCACTTGGCCACCATTAAAGTTGCTTTATTCACGATGCTGACGTTCTTCTGCGCGCTGTTGCTGATGCTCAATCCGCAGGACTTCAAGTGGTCCGACATCGCCTCCGGATTCACGTTCGAACTGCCCAAGGGGGGGCTGACCACCGCTGTCGCTGTCTTCGGAATTACCGGAGTGGGGGCTTCGGAGTTATTCATGTATCCATATTGGTGCGTGGAGAAAGGCTACGCCCGCTACGCTGGTAAGAGGGACGGTTCCCCGGCTTGGCGGCAACGCGCCTTCGGCTGGATCAACGTGATGAACGTCGATATTCTCGCCTCGATGATCATCTACACCATCGCGACGATCGCGTTCTACTTGCTGGGCGCGGGAATCCTACACAGCCGGGGACTGGTTCCCCAGGCCAACGACATGATTCCAGTCCTTTCCAACATGTACACGCAAACCCTTGGATCCTGGTCACTTCCGATCTTTTACGCCGGTGCGATCGCGACGCTTTACGGGACCATCTTCGCAGCCACCGCCGCCGAGTCGCGCGTCGCGGCCGACATGTGCCGTTTGCTAGGAAAATTCGAGAAGACCGACTACGCCGCGCGCATCCGGTACCGGCGGATCTTCGTCTGGATTCTGACCTGCGCCGCTGCCGCGATCTTTCTGATCGTCCGGTCGCCAGTGAACATGGTAAAGGCTGGTGGAGTAGCCCAGGCCGTGATGCTGCCTGTTATCGCTCTAGGAGTACTATACCTGCGGTATAAACACCTGCCGCGCGAGATCCGCCCTTCCAACTGGCAAACGGTTGGACTTTGGGTTGCCTGCCTTACGACCATCGGTGCAGTTTGCTACTCGCTGGTACTCCCACTGTTGACCCACTAGCGCGATTGTGAAAATCGTGGTACAGTCATTGTAAACACGGCTGTACGCCGTACCATACGCATGGGCGATACCTCCGAGTCGTCTATGCGGTACCGTCCGTGATGCCTTGCCCAGGCTCCGGACCCCGGCCGGTGGACCCCTTCCTCCTAGTGTCCACCGGCCTTCTAATTTTTTCAGACCCTCTTGACGGAAACGAAATAGGCTCCCCGTCGGATTCCGCCGGCCTCTTCGAACCAGGCGTGGAGTTCAGCCGGTCCAGCGGGCAGGCGGACCGAGATGACCGCCGCTTTGTCGCTGACTTGCACTGCCTGACTCTTCTCGGCTCCCGCTATTCTTACGCGGGCGCCGATCGCAGCAATCGCTTTTCCAGGCGCTTTTTCACGGTTCTGACCCGGGTCCTGGTACGGTGCATTGATCGGCAGGTCGACCTCCTCGGGCCAACGCCGCAGCGCGAACTCATACGTACCGGCCTTGGCCAGTTCCACCGTCCAAAAGCCCTCGGCGATGGGAGCGTTCCGGATCCCGCCTTGATTCCACACTTTCTCGACGCCGTCGCCGTGCCAGTCGTGACAAGTCAGGCGCGACGGGTTCTCGCGATCGTCGCCCAAGCGGATCCGCACATACTCGCCGCCACGCGCCGAAACCATGGCCCACCATCGGTCGTAGGCGGCGGAAAGCTGCTTCACCACTTCCTGGTTATCAGCAGCCAGATTCCGCGCTTGTTTCGTATCCTGCGCAATATCATACAATTCCAGCTTGCTAACGTCGCCGTTCGGACTCGGGTTCACCAGACGCCACCGCTCGGTCATCACCGCCGCCTGACGCCACTTGACTAACTTGTCAAGGCGCTGCGAATCGACCACGATGCTCCGGTCCGGCCACGCCGCCTCACCGTTCGCCGCGCCAATCGGAAGCAGGGGTTTCAGCGACTTTCCGTGCATCTCCGGTCCCTTCGGACGCTTCAGTCCGCAGAGGTCCATCATCGTCGGCAGGATATCGATATGCGCCGTCAGCCGGTTGACCGGCTTCCCGCCGGCAAGCCCTGCCTCGGGCCAATGGATGAAAAAGGGGACTCGATGCCCGCCATCATAGGGCGAACCTTTGGACGCTCGCATCCCCGCGCTGTGGACCTGCGCACCCGATGCGGTTCCGTTGTCTGTAGTGAAAATGAGAATCGTATTCCGCTCGAGCCCCTTGTCGCGCAGGAACTTCACCAGCCGGCCCATGTTCTCGTCGATGTTCTCGATCATCCCGTAGAAGCCGGGCTCGCGCAGCCCTTTCACGTTCCGGTAGCGTTCGTTGTAGCGTTCGGGGCCCCACATCGGGCCGTGCGGGGCGTTGGGCGTGAGGTAGCAGAAGAACGGCTTCTTACTTTCCGACATGAAGCGCATGGCGTTGTCGAACCAGACGTCGGTGCAGAAGCCCGAGAACTTCTCGAGCTTGCCGTTGTGGCGATAGGTATCGCCGTCGTAATCATTGCCGAAATGGTCCGGCGTCTGCCAGATTCCGCCGCCGCCGTGGATCAGCACCTCATCGAACCCGCGATCCTGCGGACGGCATGGCAAATTGTCGCCGAGATGCCACTTGCCGAAGATGCCCGTGCGATAACCGGACGCACGGAAGCAATCGGCCATCGTCACCTCACGCGGATCGAGCAGGCTGCGACCTTGGATCGTGTGCCAGGCTCCGGTGATATTCGTATAGCGGCCGGTGAGCAGCGCCGATCGCGTAGGCGCACACGTGGGCGAGACATGGTAGTTCTCGAGCCGTACCGATCGCGCGTGCAGCGCATCGAGATTCGGTGTGTGAAGCACCGGATTCCCATGGCAGGCGAGATCGCCATAACCTTGGTCATCAGTCATGACGAGGACCACGTTCGGCGGAGTCTTCGCCGCCGCGCCGAGCAACGGTGCCAGCGTGGATTGCAGGAATTGGCGTCGTTCCATCAACGCTACGTTATCGCAGGCGCGCGGGCCTTGTCCAAGAGACTAGCCACCGCCCCGGAACGAGCCCGATCAGTGCATCGGCCGCGCCGCTTCGAATCATGAACCGGAACAAGGACGAGACCAGATAAGCCCGCCGGAGCAATCCGGCGCAGCGCCGGTAATGAACAACGGGCGGCTCACCGAGCGCGGCGGAGCGGCCCGCCGAAATGCCCGAGAGCATTCCCGCCAGCATGCCGCTGCCCGTGTAGGGATCGACGAAGCTCAACGCATCGCCCGCGAGATAGACATCGCGATCGGGTTCCAGCCTCTGCCCGTAATCCAGCGGACCCGTGGTCAGCCAATCCATCGACCGCCGCAAGGGACGTGTGCGGTCCCGCAACGGAGCAAATGATTCCAGCAGACCGTCCGGCGCGAATCCGTAGCGGCGAAGCGTATCCTCCGGACCGAGTCCACAGACGTTGGTCACACCGCCCTCGACGCCGTTGACACCCACGTAGCATCCGTCGAAGAAGAACAATTCGATGGTGTCGGTGGACGGGCCCTCGAAATGCGCCTTGAACCCGAACTGCCGGGGTGCCCGAGCGCTCGGAGCAGCCGGGCGTCCACTCGCGACCACCATGCCGCGCTCCGGCTGCGCACGCTCGCGAACGACATTCTCCGTGTGTCCGATCAGCAGATGATCGAGCGCATGCCGGCTGAGTCCATAGGCGGGCTCGGGTAGCTTGGAGTGTTTCGAGGCGCGCCGGAAATGCAGGCTCAATCGCGTCATCCGGTGCGGACCGCGAGCGAGAAACTCGTCGAATGCGCCGAGCCGCTCCAACAATGGCGCGACCTCCGGCGACAGGTACTCGCCGCACACCTTGTGCCTCGGAAAGCGCGACTGCTCGCACAAGCGCACGTCCGCGCCGAGTTGGCGAGCGGTGATGGCGGCAGCGGATCCCGCGGGTCCGCCGCCGATCACGGTGACGTGCCGCAAGCGCCTACTGGCCGCCGGCCGCGCCTGCTTCCACGGGCTTGTTCTGGCGCTCGATCGCCGCGCGCAGACCCCGCTTGGCATGCGCCGATTCCGGATACTGCTCGAGCGCGGCGCGGAATGCCTTCTCCGCCAACTGGGCCTTACCCTGCGACAGCGCAAACGCTCCCAGCGCTTCATTCACCGGACGGGGATAGAGCGGCGGTTCGTTGTAGCGAAGCGAAGTCTCCTGGCGCGCGGCCTGTTGCAGCAGCTTGACGCGCTTGTCAGCGCTCGATTCGAGATGCGCCTTCAACTCGGCCCGCGCCACGGTCAGCGGCGGCGGCACCGGCTGCTTCGCCTTCGAAGCGTATTCGGTCATCGCCTGATCCATCTTGCGCGCCGATTCGGCGGCCTTGCCAGCGTCACCCTTGTTCAGGTGCGCGAGTGCGATCGCCCAATGCCGCCATGCTTCCTCGCGCGGCTTGCCCGATTCCGGAAGCGAACTTCCGTCGAGAATCATGTCCCACTTTTCGTGCTGCACCAGCGTGCGCAGCACCGAGAACCAGCCTTGGCGCCAGGCGCCACGATAGTTGTCCGCCATCGCCTTTTCGCGCGGCGTCTCCTTGTATTCGAGCAGGCTGCGAGCCGCGGCCATTGCCTTGTCGAAATCGCCCGAGAACGAATACGAAGTCGCGAGGAAGTGCACATTGTGCCCGTGATGGCCGTTACCTCCAAGCGAATCCTGCTTCATCCAGTAGACTTCGTTTTCGGCCGCGTCGCCGAATGACTTGGCCGCATCGGCCCAGCGCCCGGTCTGCGCGTAGATGTGCCCCGGCATGTGGAGCCCGTGCGGAATGTTGTTCGCCAAGTCACCGTAACGCTTGCACGACGGCCATGCATCCTTGGCAAAGGTGGAACCCTCCCAGCCGTGGATCACGTAGTGGTGAACGCCGGGGTGCTCGGGAGCTTCCGTCAGCAGCGACTTCAGGATCTCCACCGCCTCCATCGTACCCGCCCGCGGCTTCTTATCCGGAAGCACGAATCCGCTCATGATGTGGAGTGCCAGATAGGTGCGCGCCTCCACCTCTTTCGGATGCTTGGCGATCAGTTGGCGCAACGCCTTCGTGTAGGCCACGTTGCCGTCGCGGACAGTGAGATCGCGCCGGGCCACTACCGTTGCGACGTAGGCCTTCTCGAGGTCCGTTGCCTTGCCCGCCACCGCCGCGAGGTCTGCGGCCTTCTTCGCGGCAGCGACCGCGCGCCCTTCCCCGCCCTTGGGCTGTCCGGTGCGCTTGCCAGCCTTCGGCTTAGCGCCATTTACGAGATCGAGCTGGAAGCCCGGACGATAGTCGCCCGCAGCCACCATCGCGATTCCCCATTGCGGCATCGGAGCTTCGGGATCGAGTTGCGCGGCCTGGAGAAAGGAGCGCTCCGCTTCGCGCGCCCAGAACGAATGCATCTGCGCGACGCCTTGGTTGAAGAAGGCCTGCGCCTGCTTGCTCTTGGTGGTAATCGGAAAATCGATCGTGCCTTGGCCGGTCAGGAGCTTGGCGGGCAACGGCGGCGGAACGCTGCCCGGCGGAGGCGCGCAGGCATCGGCCTTCGACGGTGCCGTTTGCGCCATCAGAGACGCGGCGGCGAAAATCGCGGCAACAAGTCTAGACATAACGCAAGTGTACCGCGCGGCCTCACCAAACGCCCGTTGTACCATCTAAAGAAGTGCACAGGCCGCGAAGGCGCGGCGCCAGAATTTCCGGAACATGCCCCGGGTGAGGCGCCGAAGCGAGTCCGTTGTGCCCGTTTCCTCAAAATAGATATCCCTTAAAACATGAAATTCGCTCTCCTGGCTGCTTCTCTCTCCGCATCCGCTCTGTTCGCCCAAGTTTTCGGCGGTGGCGTTGCGATTCCCGCGCCCACTCCCCAAGGCCCGCAAGCCCCCCGTGTACCAGCCGGAAACCCCGTCATCGGTCAGGTCAAGGCCGCGCCTCCGAAGCCCGTCAATCCGGTACTGCTCGTTGCGACGGCCGGAACCGAGCGCATCACCGCCGGCAAATTGAAGGACCTGCTCACGGGCGCACCGCCCATCGCCGTTCAATCGGCGAAGAGCAATCCGCAGGAGTTCCTCGAGTGGACCTATCTCATGCGCAAGCTCACCGCGCAAGCTGACAAAGAGGGCCTCTCCGCCAAGAGCCCTTACTCGGACCGCCTGCATTGGTCGCGCATGCAACAACTCCGCGCCGCAGCCTTCGAAGAGAAAGCCAAGCAGTTCGCGATGACGCCGGCCGAGGTCGAGAAGTCGTTCCGCGACAATCCGCTGCCCTACATCACGATGAAGACCAAGATTCTGTTCATCGCCGAACTGACGGGCAAAGAGGCCGAGGCAAAGGCCAAGCTCGACCAGGCAGTGGCGGATCTGAGGGCGAAAAAGCCGTTCGACGAAGTCGTGAGCAAGTACTCGGACTACAACAAGGACGGCGAGTTCGCCCCCATCGCCTATGATTCGAAGCTGCCCGAGCCGTTGCGTCTCTCGATCGCCAAAGTGAAGCCCGGCGAAACCTGCCCGCCGTTCCACATCCCCGGGCAGGGACACTATATCTTCCAACTCACGGCAGTCGATTCGAAGCCGATGGCCGAGGTCCGGGAAGAGATCCGGAAGAACGGCTCCGAGTTCCGCTTCAAACAATGGCTCGACAAGCAGCGCGGCGACAGCACGTTGAACGTCGTGAACAAGGGCTTCTTCGACTCGCTGAGCCAAATGATGGGTGAGAACAACGAACTCACCGCGGCCGCGGGACAGGACATCAAGCCCGAAACTCCGCTCGCCGAGATCAACGGAAAGACGCTCACCGCCAAGGACTTCACGGGGCTGATGAAAGCCGTTCCGCCCGGCATTCGCGCCAACGCGGTCCGGCAGCCCGCCGAGTTCTTGAGCCAGTACGCGCTCGTGTTGAAGATCGCCGATTCGGTAGCCGCCGAGGGACTCGAGAAGAAGCAGCCCTGGGCGGGCCGCATCGCCTATGATCGCGGACAGATCCTGATGCAGGGCATGGTCGACAAGTACATGGATGCCTTGCGGGTCATGCCGGACGATCAGAAGAAGGTCTACGACGCCAATCCCGATCGCTTCTCGCAGGCGAAAGTCCGGCTGATTTACATCTCCTACAGCCTCGCGCCGCCCCCGCCGAATCCGGATCCGGCGGCACCCAAGATCCTCACCGAGCCCGAGGCGAAAACACGCGCCGAACTCGTCATCCAGAAGCTGAAGGAAGGCGCTGACTTCGTCGATATGGTGAATCGCTTCTCTGAAGACGCCGATTCACGGGCTCGCAAGGGCGAAGGTCCCACGATCAGCGCCGCCGATCCCAACATTCCGGACCTGATCAAGAAGCCGGTGCTCGCGGCCAAGAAGGGCGACATCGTCGGCCCGGTGAAGTTGCCGAACGGCTATTACGTGATGCAGGTCGTCGAGGGCGGTAAGAAGGCGTACGGCGACGTGAAGGATCAGATCTACGACGAGATCCGCCAGGAGCGCTTCCAAGCCTGGTTCGATGGCGAAAAGAAGGCGACCCGGATCAAAGTGATCGACGCCAAGACGTTTCAGGCCGTCGTGGCGGGCTTCGGCAATTGATTGCGTCTCGATGAGGTAGAAGCGGCGTTCGAGCGGATTCCGCGCTTGCACGGTGCTCCTCTGCGCATCTGCTTCCGGCCGCTCGACAAGGTGGAGGGCGGAGCCGATATTCCGCGCCGCTTCATCATCCTCGACTCCCAACTCGGGCGCCGCGGGCTGCGCCGCGTGCTGATTCACGAGGTCTTCCATTTCGTCTGGACGCGTCTTGGCAATCCATTGCGCTGGTCGTGGGAGGAGATCCTGCGGCGCGAGACGCGGGATAAGGCCCGGGGCGAGCTCGGATATTCGGCCGAACTGCGCCGCGTGGCACTGCATCAGACCGAAATCGCGCGCCGCGGACGCCGTTGGCGCGAGTACGCATGTGAGAGCTTCTGCGACACCGCCGCGTTCCTGTACGGAGGCGATTCGAACGCGGACCGGCTCCTCGCGGCCCGCTTTCGTGCCCGCCGGATCGAATGGTTTCGAAACCAATTGGAGCCGCGCCGCATCGGCTTATAATGTGAAGGTGCTCAACCGATTTCTGCTTGCCGCCACCGTTTCGGCCGCCCTCGCGGTAAACTCGTGCTCCGACAGCACGGCGCGCGCCGCCGTCAAGCCCGAGGCGAAACGAAAGCCAGCGCCCGATTTCGCCTTGAAAGACGACATGGGCCGGACCGTTAAGCTCTCTGACTACAAAGGCAAAATCGTTCTGTTGAACTTCTGGGCCACATGGTGCGGCCCCTGCAAACTCGAAATCCCGTGGTTTGTCGAGTTCGAGCAGAAGTACAAGGACAAGGGCTTCGCCGTCCTCGGCATCAGCATGGACGAAGAGGGCTGGGATATCGTCAAGCCCTACGTCGATAAGGCGAAGATGAACTACCGGATCGTGATCGGTAACGATTCGATGGCCCAGCAATGGGGCGGAGTCGATTCGCTTCCCACCTCGTTCATGATCGATCGCGAGGGCCGCATCGCCGCCACCCACGTCGGCCTGGTTTCGAAAGGCGAGTATCAAAAGGACATCAATGAGCTTCTCGGCCTCAATAAGAAGAGCGCGGCCCGCCGCGGCCTTGCTCCTGTGTTCGCTCTCTGGCTGGGCGCAGAGTAGTCCGGTCACAGCCGAAGCGCCGGCAAAAATAGTCGCCAAGGCCGGTGAAACCGCCGTGTCGAAGGTCCTGTTCCGCCTCGCCAACGGCTATCACACCAACAGCAATACGCCTGCCGACGAGTACCTGATTCCGCTCAAACTGACATGGGAGTCCGCGCCGCTGCAGGTGGCCGCCATCGAGTACCCGAAGCCGCACATGGAGAAGTACTCGTTCTCCGACAAGCCGCTTTCGATCTACAGCGGTGAGTTCGAGATCGTATCGAAGTTCAAGATCCCGGCCGATGCTCCCAAGGGACCACGCACCCTGACCGGCAAGCTCCGCTATCAGGCCTGCACCAACAGCATGTGCCTGCCACCCAAGACACTCACCGTCCAGGTTCCGGTGGAGATTCGCTGATCCGCAGGCTGCTGATCCGGCCCGGCGCACTCGGCGATTTCGTCGTCTCCATCCCGGCGCTCGAAGCGCTCGCGCCCACGGAAATCTGGTGCCCGGCGGAGAACGTGCCACTGGCCGCACTGCTGGCACCTCAAGCACGCGCGATCTCCTCCACCGGGCTCGATCTGCTCGAACTCGGCTTGGCTCCGTCCGCGCTCCTTGGTCGGCTGCGTACGTTCGATGAGATCGTCTCATGGTACGGATCGTCGCGACCCGAGTTCCGTGACGCGGTAGGCGATCTGCCATTCCGCTTCTTCCCCGCCCTGCCATCGCATTGCCACGCGGTCGACTTCTACCTCGCGCAAGCAGGCGCGCCGCCAGGCGCGATTCCGAGGCTACCCATTGAACCTCGGCGGCGGCGAGGCTTCGTCGCGATCCACCCCTTCTCAGGATCGATTGCGAAGAACTGGCCGGTCGGCAGGTTTCAGCAAGTCGCCGCGCTCCTGCCTTGGCCGGCCGAATGGTCCGCCGGTCCCGAGGAACCGCTCGCCGAAGCCCGCCGCTTCGAAAGCCGACTCGACCTCGCCCATTGGCTCGCCGAGGCGCGAGTTTACCTCGGCAACGATTCCGGAGTCTCGCATCTCGCGGCCGCCGTCGGAACGCCAGCGGTCGCGCTATTCGGCCCCAGCGATCCGAACGTCTGGGCGCCACGCGGAGACCGCGTCACGATCCTCGATCAGCGGGCCGCCTCCGTCGAGAGCATCGTCCAAGCCTGCTTGGGCCTGTCGTCCGGACAACGATAGAATAGTTGCCTCACCCACAATGGACCGCCGCTGGATCACCGTCGTGCTCGTGTGCCTCGGCACGCTCATCAGCTACATCGATCGAGGCAACCTTTCGATCGCCGCGCCGGTTCTTACAAAAGAGCTCGCGCTGTCGCCCGAAAAGATGGGGCTGCTGCTGAGCGCCTTCTTCTGGAGCTACGCGGTCTGCCAGATTCCGGCTGGCTACTTCGTCGATCGCTTCGGCATCAAGCGCAGCTTTCTCCTCGCGCTCGGAATCTGGTCGCTTGCCTCGGCGGCCGTCGGCTTTGCATCGAGCTTTGCCGCGATCTTTGCGCTGCGTCTCGTGCTCGGCGTCTGCGAATCGATCGGACCCATCGCGAGCATCGCCTTCATCAAGCGCAGTTTCAAGGAAGACGAACAAGGCGCGCCCACCGGCGTCTACACCGCGGGCGCGCTGCTCGGACCCGGAATCGGAACGCTCGCCGGTGCCGCGATCCTCGAGGATCACGGCTGGCGCAATTTGTTCATCCTCACAGGAATGGCGGGCCTCGTCTGGCTGATCCCGTGGCAGATCTTCGCACAATCTCCCGGCGCCGGTAAACGCCAAGCGACCGGCGGCTTCTCGTTCGGAACCGCCCTGTCGGCCCCGCTGTTCTGGGCGATCGCCGCGGGCGCATTCTTCTACTCCTATTTCTGGTACTTCATCCTGACGTGGGTCCCGACCTACCTGAGAGAGGCCCACGGAATGTCGAACCTGAAGATGGGCGCCACTCTCGGCGTTCCACTCGCCGCCACCACGATCACCAACCTCGCCGGAGGCTGGCTGGCGGACCGCGTAGTAGCGCGCGGTCACACGCCCCTCTACGTGCGCAAGCTCTTCGTCACCATCGGATTCCTGCTCGCCACCAGCCTCTGCGCGCTTCCGCTCGTGCCGAAGGAAGGCGTGATGCCGCTGTTCCTGCTCTCGATGTGCGGCATGGGGTTCGCGGTGAGCAACTACTGGGCGATCACCCACATCGTCTCTCCGCCCAACTGGATCGGCCGCGTGATCGGCTTCCAGAACTTCATCGCACAACTTGCCGGCGTGGCCGCGCCCATCGCTACCGGACTCCTTCTCGGTGCCCAGCGTGATTTCACCGTCGCGATCCTGTGCGCGGGACTGGCGCCGATCATCGCCCTAGCGTCCATCCTGGGCGGCATCACACCTTCCTCCATCTCCAACTGGCGCGCACGCGCCGGAGCCGAAGCATGAAGATCACCAAACTCGAGACGTTCCGGGTCAAGCCGCGCTGGGTGTTTCTGAAGATCCACACCGATTCGGGAATCGTGGGTCTGGGTGAGCCGATCACCGAAAGCCGCTCACACACCACGGCGAAGGCGGTGGAAGAGGTGGCCCCCTACCTGATCGGCAAAGATCCGCGCGCCGTCGTTCATCACTGGCAGGCGATCTATCGCCACGCCTTCTATCGCGGCGGCCCCATTCTCACGAGCGCTCTATCGGGAATCGACATGGCGTTGTGGGACATCAAGGGCAAGGCCCTCGGCGTTCCTGTCTACGAGCTTCTCGGCGGACCGACGCGCACACGAGTCCGGGTCTACTCTCACGCTCGCACTCCGCAACAAATGCTAGCCGACATCAAGCGCGGCTTCACCGCCTTCAAGACGGGACCCGCCAAGCGCCGGGGAGTCTCCCGCTATGTCGACACGCCTGCCGACGTCGCCTACGCCGTCGAAGATTTCGCGAAGCTTCGCAAAGCCGTCGGCGACTCCATCGACATCGGAATCGACTTTCACGGCGCGATTCATCCAGCCACGGCGAAGCTGCTCATCAAGGGACTCGAGCAGTACAGCCCGATGTTCATCGAAGAACCCATCCAGGCGCAGAATCACGACATCATGGCCGAGATCGCGCGGGGAACCCATTTGCCGATCGCAACCGGTGAGCGGGTCTTCACCAAGTGGGGATTCCGTGAAGTGCTCGAAAAGGGCGCCGCGACGATCCTCCAGCCGGACTTGTGCCACGCGGGTGGAATCACCGAGGTCCGGCTGATCGCGGGAATGGCGGAAGCCTACTACGCCACCATCGCGCCGCACAACCCTTTGGGCCCGATCTCTCTTGCAGCGGGAATCCAACTCGCCGCATCGATCCCGAACTTCCTGATCCAGGAGCAAGTCTCGCTCGGCGAAGGATACTTGAAAACCCCTTTCACGGTGCGCGACGGCTATGTCGACGTGCCCAATGGTCCAGGCCTCGGAATCGAGCTCGATGAAGAGGCGGTCGCCGCGAAGCTCGGTCACGACTATCGGCCCGCGGAGACCTACGACCCCGACGATGGTTCGGTGGTCGATCGCTGATGAGTTGGCCGCGGCCCGATCTGACGATCGAGCAGGCAATGATGCCGCCTCTGATCTGGGCGGCGATGATGGGCTACGCCTCGGCACCCTTGGAGACTCCCGCGCTGGCGGCGTTGGCTCTCGCGTTCGCGGCGGTCTGTGCGGCCTCTCGGAACATCGCCGTCATCGGAACCGCGGTGGCCCTGTCCGCTCTCGGCTTTCGTTGGTTCTATCGTGCGTCCGACTTCTACGACCAGCAATGGATCCAGTGGTTCTCCATTTCGATGCCCATGGCGGGACTCAATCTCGTGGAGCCGACCGAGTACGTGAAAATGAGTTGGGCCGCCTACCTTCCGGCCGGAAACTGGTTCGGCGGACTGTTCATGGCAATGGGCCTCCACGACTATTGGAACGTCTGGCACTTCATCTTGGTCGCGATCTACGCCCTGCCCCTTCTCGTGTTCCGCCAGTTTCCGGCCTTGCTGGCGTTCACGGCTCTGAGCCACTTTCAACCAATGCTCGCCTATACGTCATCCGGCGGAAACATCGAAGTGGGCAGCGCGGCGCTGTTCGTCACGGTTTGGCTGATGCGTTGCGGACAATGGAGCGCGGCCACGGTGCTTGGCGCGTTCGCCTTGATGATCCGGCAAACCACGCTGCTCGCCGGTCCGTTCGTCCTTCTTGCTTTGTGGCGCGCAGGAGCGCGACGCCACGCCGCCGCATTGGCCGGACTTTGTCTGGTGGGTGGCGGCTTTTTCCTGGTGATGAATCCAGCCGCCGCGATGGAAAGCATTCGATTCCATCTCTCGCTCAGCGCGGACAAGTGGCTGACCGAGCCCGCTTCACTCCACAGCGCCTTCACCGCGGCGGGCCTGGCCTATGGCTTGGGGATCCCCGCCGAGTTCCTGCTGGACACGCTGCGTCCGTTCTACCTTCCCGCCACAGCCGTATGGTGTTTCGGCCTGCTGGCCGCCGCGTGGAGGCGTCCCCCCGAACAAGTGGTCCTGCTCGGATGTGCCGCGCAACTCGGCGCCTACTTCCTGGGACGCTACGGCCTCAATCCGTACATTCCCTCCGCCGCGCTTCCCATGGCCGCCTTTCTCATTCCGGCAGGGCGGTGGCCCGAAGGCCGGGGCCTAGCGCGAATCGTCACAACGGGAGTGCTCACCACCTGCCTGACGGTGATGATCGCGCCGGGCCTCTTGTGGGCGGCCGCGAAGTTCTCCACCGGGCCAGCGGGAACGCCCGCGAAGATGGTCGCGGCAACCCGCGTCGACAGATCGGGGGCCCGCATCCAATCGCTCGCCCTCGACAGGCGGATCCCCCCTGTCACGATTCCGCTCGACGACGCGATCGAGTTTGAAATCTCCCGCCCAGCGTCACCGCGCGCGATCCGTTTCGCGGGACCCGAGTGTGTCTACGCGGATGATCACGGCGTCAAGATGTGGTGGGTTCCGGCGCACTTGGCCCAGACCCCCGTGGAGCTCGAGTTGTGGAGTGCTTCACCGGCCGGGTCCTTCCAATTCGCGGCCGTTTGGAAGATCGCTTCGACTCTGAACGCATATCCGGTGACACTGGCGCTCCCGCCGATTGAACCCGCCGCCAGATTCCGGCTGGTATGCCGCCGCGCCCATCGGGGATCACGGCATTGGGCGCTCAGCCATGTGGAGTTGCTCGAATGAACCGGCGGGAGAAAGACACCACGTGGACACAAGCCTGCTTGCTGGCGGGGCTAGCCATGTCCAGCATGTTGCTTCGCGAGGCCGTGCATTCCCACCGCTCCAGTCCGGTAGCCGCGTTGCTCCCTGGGCTCGTGCTCGTCGCAACCCGGTCGTCGGCGATCGGGCGCGTCGTGCTGGCGCTGTCGATCCTCATCGGAAGGATCTGGATGCTGAAGTACGAACCGCCGTGGGACATCAACACGCTGCTCCATTGCACGGTCGTCGCGGCATTGTTCCACGTCTCTGAGGGAATCCGTGGACCGGCGAGTTTCGCTTTTCTACTGCTCACCGCCGGCTGGACTCCTTTGTGGGTGCACACCGAGTTCGGAAACTTTCAGGAGACCTCGGCCGCTCTCGGCGTGCTCGGCGTTTACCTCGCGCGGACACGTTGGAGACTGCCCACCAGCGAACTGCGAAAGCTCTCCGGGGCGCTCTTCGTGGCGCTCATGGTCTTCGGCGGCAGCGTCCACATCCCGCTGATGGTGCTGACTCTCTCAGCCTTCTGGATCGTCTCGGCGCCGTTGCTCCCGCCGCGAAACGGTGGATCATCACCGCCGCAAAGCGACCGCGCGATCCACGAAAAACGAGGAATAGTGGAGCCGTGAAAATAGCTCATATCCCTGTTGGATGAGCAGCCGGCAGATCTGGCTTTGCTCGACTTCCGCGATACCGAAGCACCCGAGAATCTCGGCGATGATCACTTTGGGGCGATGGTGGCGGAAGTCGAGCGAGGATAGGATCTCGAAGTCGAGTCCTTCGGCATCGATGTTGAGCAGATCGACTTCGCGGCCAGAGGCATGGCGCTCCAGAATAGTGCCGAGCGGGAGGCAATCGATCTCGCGGGTTGCAACGACCTCGACCCTGCGCGCCAGGTGCGCTTCCAGCGTTTCCGGGCTGAGGAAACCGCTGAGCAGCGGATCGGACATGACATGAAACTTCAACCTCGATGGCTCAGCGGCAACACCCATCTCCAGGTTCGTATCCATGGGCCGGTACTTGCCGAATAGAGCGGCCGTACCGGGCGCGGCGTCGATATTCAAACCACGCCATCCCCGTTGATAGAGCGCTAGCGTAGTCGAGAAGTTGATTGGGTGTGACGCCCCTACGTCGACGTAAAACCCCTTTTCGATGTGGAAGACATCGGCGAACAGTTTTACGGCGAGCCTGTCCTCGCCCTCCCATGAATAGGAAAATTTGCCTTCGATGACCTGAGCTTCGAGCTCATCCACTCTCTTTCCCAAGGCGCCCAATTCGGTTCGCAGGACGTATGATGCCGCGCGCTGGAGGAGAGTCATGATGCGGATTGCACTCTACGCCGACCCGGGTCCGTGCGCCCCATGATTTGCCCTCCTCAGACAATCTTTCGCGTTCATCGTAGCATGCGTTCCCAGAACCGATGCCCTCCGGGCAAAGGCCGTCACCTCACCACGGGCGCGATGATCCGCGACGCGAATTGCGCATCGTGGCGAACCGAGTTCCGCGACACCAGCATCCTCGAGACGATCCCCGGCTTGACCACTCCTCCAGTGTTGGGATTCGGCTCGTAGAAGTCGGCACCGGTGCTTGCAATGGTGACGCGAATCCGGTGTCCTGGCAGGAAAACCTGACTGAGCGAGCCGAGGTCGAAAGAGACCTTTTCGACCACGCCCGGCTTCATCATCACTTCACGTTCGAAACCCTGACGGTAGCGAGCGCGGCGAATCGAATCAATAATGAGAATCGACCGGCCATCCGGATAGACATCGGTGATGCGGGCAATGAAATCGGTGTCCGGCGCGGTTGCGGTGACCCACAGTTCGGCGGAGACCTTACCGGTCCACTCGACGGATTCAGTGAGCGGCTCGGTCGAGAACGTCCGGACTTCTGGATGCGCTTCGTACCGCTGCTGATCCTTTCCACCCGGGAATGCACGTCCCGGTATCGGCGCCGGGTTTGCCGGATCAGCGAGGAACACGCTTTCCGACTTGGCCGCAGTGGGCCGCGCGGTAGAGAGCTTGCCGCCCTCGGTGACGTAGAAGCTGGTGGCCGTGGCGGGAATCGGCCAATCCTTGGCGGTTCGCCATTCGTTGGCGCCCATCACGTAGTAGCGAACGGTTGGATCGTTCATGACGCCGTTGGCGGCGGCCTTCAAGTGATGATCGAACCAGCGGATCATGTGGTCATGCAGGGCGAACTTCGAATTGTCCGGATAAACCATGTCGCCCACCTTCACCGTCATCTTGTTTCCGCCATGCAGCCAGGGCCCCAGCAGCAACTGCTGCTTGCCGCGCGAGTTCGCGCCGCCCGAGTGCTGGCGGCCAACGAAACTCTTGATCGAGCCCACGCTCATGAAGTCATACCAGGACCCGACGGTGAAGCAGGGCACGTTCATCTTGGCGAAGTGACGAGTGCAGTCCTCGGCCTCCCAATAGGAGTCGTAGGTGGGGTGCTGGAACATGTCGGCGAGCCACAGGTCGTTGTCCTTCGGATCGCGGCAAACGTCCGCCATTGCCTTGAACCGATTCGGACGCGCGGCACCGCCGATGAAGTAGCCTTCGTGGTACAGACTCAGTCCGGTGTCGGTCATGTACTGCGCAACCAGGTGCGGCGGCTGCGTCACGGCGAGGTAGTTCTGCGCGTAGCCAGCCTGCGATCCGCCGAAGGTGCCGATCTTTCCGGTCGACCACGGCTGTTTGGCGAGCCACTCCACGGTGTCATAGCCATCCCGGAGTTCGCCCCATTGCAGCGCACGATATCCGTTGTAGCGGCCCTCCGATTTCTGCGTCCCGCGAAAGTTCTCGGCCGCGACGACGTATCCGTGCGAGGCGAGCCGCGCGTACGTCTGGCGGGACGACTCGCCTCGCGTGCTCGCGTAACGTTGTTCGTAGAGCACCGGCCACGGTCCCGCGCCTTTCGGGATGTACAGGTGGACCGAGAGCTTGACACCGTCGCGCATCGGCACCATCACGTGGCGTTCGGTGACGCCGCCGATCTCGACATCGCCTTGCGCGGCCAGAAGGGCGGCAAGCAAAAGAGCGGGCAGGAGAGAACGGAGCATAGAGAGACATCATAATCTCGATCGAGGGGGCGCCGCTCGTCGGCTGGGCCGGACCGGTTGGTTTGGTATACTCGAAGAGTCTGCTCCCCGGTCGTCTAACGGTAGGACAGCGGCCTTTGGAGCCGTGAGTCGTGGTTCGAATCCATGCCGGGGAGCCA
>CADECY010000157.1 GCA_902825945.1 uncultured Acidobacteriota bacterium | reverse complement strand
AGAGTGATGTCCGTCATGACCGCAGCCGCGTCCGGTCCGCCAGTTGATCAGGCGTGAACTCCCGCGGAAAGCGCCGCCGCGCCGGCTGCGCCAAGCGCGCCGCCCCCCCCCCGCCGGGGGTTGGAATCCGGCAAGCTCCCTTGGATGATCATTTGAGCGAAGCAGCCGATCCGCCCCGCGCACCTTTTCTTCAGTTCTTCCATCGCCTTACCTCCGCACGTGCATCCTACCTTCTTGGTTCCGGTTCGGCCGGGCTAGCACTACGGAAGGTGGGCGATCTGGCGAATTCCCAACTGAACCGTGCACCGAGCCGGTCGCGGATTCTGTGCCTGTAGTGCGCCACCGACTCCTCACGCTCCAGCAACTTACCCGCCACACACTGTCCGTCAGGGTCGCGACCCAGTACCAGAATCCCGTTCGGACCACCAGAAACTGACAGGTAGAGATAGACAGTTGGATCCCAAGGCGCAAAGGCCGGCATCTCGATGGAGCCAGTCGATCTGGGGTAGAAGCGCATTACCCAAGCCAAGGCGATCGCCTGGACCGCGATCTGATCGTCAGTAGTTGGTTCGCCGGCGTGCTGTGATCCACCACTGACTGTGACCTCGAGATCGAGTTGTTCGAGGGGGCGCCTCTCATCGGTAGAGACACATGGCCGAGGCGGTGCGTAGCCCAAACATTCAGGCCCAGGCCCAGGCGGAAATATTCGAAGATAGTTGTCGAGGGCGCTTTCAGGGGATCCGCCAAACAGCACGGACTCCTCCACACTCAGGAGGCTCCCTGGCGACTTGTTCGCTCCCGGCAAAGCCTTGATCACGACCCGGAGGCTTGGGACGAAGAATACCCACTGTGCTCGGAACCTCACTGCCCTTACGGTAATGTCATCCCTATTAGTAACGGCTAAGTCGCTGATCCAATAGTCGTACCAGCTAATGCCCCTCAGCACGGCCCTTTCGAACGACGCCCTCGCGGGCTCGAGTTGCGCTGGGAGATAGGCCGGGCTGGCTAGTGTCGCCACTGTGATAATCCCAAGTGCCCACGATACGCGGATGGAAGCCCGGCGCTTCATCGAATTCGCCCTCCAGTTCGCCGCGGCCTCCCGCCCCCCTGTCCCGGGCGCTCGATCCCGCCTCCCCGGCCGCCTCCGCCATCCGCGCCACGCCGGATCGAAGGAATCTGTATGCTGTCACGCGTTCCGAAGAACATGTTTCCTCCAATAGTGCCTGCGCGAACCTCCAGCCCACCGGTGCGAATGTTAGGGTCCGAATTGAAGCTTGCCATGGGTCACACTCGGAGTTCCGCTGGGCTGATTGTACGTCATAGACGTCAACTCGCCGGAAATTCCGTATTGCATGTTCGACACCAGCGTCGTGGGGTTGCTGGATTCAAAGTTGAAGTGTCCGTCATCCCCGAGTACTGCCGCAGCCAATCTGTTTGGTAAGCAAGAGTACCTCCCTTCTCCGCCACCTTCTGATTCGGGTGCCCCGTCCGCAAATCCGGATGCTTCAGCGTCAGAAGCGTGCCCTCCGCACTCCAAGTATCCGCATCGAGGTTCGCAATTCCGGTGATCGGGGCTCCGTTCCTGCCGTTCCCGCCCAGCGGATCGGTCCTTTGCAACTGCATCCGGTTCTTCAGCGGACGCCCGCCGACTGAATAGCTGTACATCTCGCGGATCGTCCGGTCCTTCCCGAGCGATCCGTCGCCATCATACGTACACACGTGGTACTCCACGCCCGAGAGGTTCGTCGCGCCGAAGCCCGCACCCCAAGTGTTGATGTCGAATTGATACTTCGTCCCCTGCAAGCATCCGGGTTCGCGTCGGACTGCACCTTGTACTCCTTCACTTCCACCACGCGCTTGTAGGCAACGTAAGATGTGCTCGACCTTCTGTCCTTTCGCGTCCACCTTGCTCTTCGTCAATCCGTAGGCGTTCGCGGCTACATCGTCCTGACGGTATTCGTCGTCGTCCCGGTCTCCGGCTGCGTCAGCATAGCCCCGGCTCCGCCGCGGCCTGCGTTCCCTGTGTTCGCTGCGTGAAAATCCAACGAGCGAGCAAAGCGAGCGTGGAAAGCCCGCCACTGCAGTCACGAGCAAATCGAGAAAATTTGTAAAACCTGACAACCCCTTTCGCGTGAAAATCTTACAGCCGAAAACCGGGCCCTGAGGATGCGGTCAAATCGGCAAGACGAATTTGACACCAGAGATCCTCAACGCGGGCGGGTAGACTAAGCCCACACTTCAGGTTCGAGAGGAATCGACCGCAATACTGAGAACCGCGAATCAACAAAACACAAGCCGCGCGAACGGCGCCAAGAGCCAAGGGCCAGTCACGCCCGAAGGCAAAGACCGCGCCTCGCGGAATGCCACCAAACACGGCCTCTTCTCCGATTCCGTCTTACTGAGACCCGAGAACCGCGCCGCGTGGAACCAACTCACCGAAGACCTCATCGCGCGCTTCAACCCGGCCGACAACGTCGAACTCGCGATCATCCACGACATGGCCGTCACCCAATGGCGCAAGGAGCGCGCCCAGAACATGGAAGCCGCCATCGTCGACATGGAATACCAGATCATCGACCTCACCGAGAAAGAAGCGCAGGTCCAAGCCGACGAAACCCGCCGCATCGCCCTCGCCTGGTCGAACGCCGCCGGAAAACACAAAGCCCTCGACGATCTGTCAAAGCAATCCATCCGCCTCGGCAACTACTGGATGCGCCTCCACAAGAAACTGAAGGAGCTCCAGGCCGAGCGGAAAGCAGCGGAAACCGAGGCCCAACCTCCTCCACGGCAGCCCGCGAATCCGAAATCGAAAAACGAACCCGGTGTCGTCGAAATCAACTCCTTTCAACGAAATGGCGCCAAGCCAGACGGAGCCGCGACCGCCAGGGAGTCGATCTTGACACCCGAGAACGAGGCCGACAAACCATGTACTGACAAGTAGAGCTCGCAATGGAGCTGCAAAGCTCCCCGGCCGCCCAAAGGCTGCCCGGAGAATGGACTCCGGCGCCTCGCAGGCAGCCCAAGTCACCGGCGGACACCCGAAGTGTCTTCGCAAACCGCGACCGACTCTACATCGACATGACCGAAGCCATGCTGCGCCTCACCTCGCAATATCCAGGTCTTGTCGACAAGGTCGCGCACACCATCGCCCTCCAACCGGGTCAGTCCCGCGAAATCTCCTTGCGCTCCGGATGCGCGTTAAGGAATCCGAAGCAGAGGCCCTCGGCGAATGCGGCCGAAGCCGCCAGCATCGCGAGCCCGAAGCGGATCATCCGCGCATTCTCGTGAGAAGATCCGCAATCCGGACCGCTGTCTTGCCGTCCCACAGTTGCGGACGCCGGCCGGTGGGCTTGAAGTTTGCCAACACGTCATCCACCGCCGCGACAATCGCGTCCGCACTCGACTCGATCAGGCGGTTGGTGCCTTCGGTGACCGTCACCGGGCGCTCGGTATTCGGGCGCGCCGTGAGACACGGAACTCCGAGATAGGTGGTCTCTTCCTGCACTCCGCCGGAATCCGTGATAACCACGGTCGCGTGCTTCTGCAGCGCGACGAAATCGAGATAACCGAGCGGATCGAGCATCGTCACCCGTTCGGTGCCCGCGATTCCGAGGGAGCGGAGGGCATTCTGGGTGCGCGGATGAACCGGGAATACGACCGGAGTCTTCTCGGCGATGCGCGCGAGCGCGGTCATGATCTCGGTCAGAGTCTCCGGCTTGTCGACGTTCGACACGCGATGGAACGTCGCCAGCGCATAGCGGTCACCCACGCGTTCGCGCAGGGCAGGCCAGCGCTCGTCCGCCTTTGGCAGAAGATGCACCAGCGTGTCGATCATGATGTTGCCGACGAAGTGGACTTTCGCGGCATCGACGCCCTCGCGTGCGAGGTTGACGCCGGCTTCGGGCGATGGCGTGAGGAGCAGATCCGCGAGCTGGTCGGTAACGAGGCGGTTGACCTCCTCGGGCATCGTGCGATCGAAAGATCGAAGGCCCGCTTCGACGTGCGCGAGCTTGACGCCGATCTTCGAGCAAACGAGCGCGGCGGCGGCGGTCGAGTTGACATCGCCGTAGACCACCACCCAGTCCGGCCGGTTTTCGAGCACGAACGGCTCGAGGCGCAGCATCACTTCGGCGGTTTGTTTGGCGTGCGATCCGGAGCCTGCCTGGAGATTGACCGTGGGCCGGGGGATGTCAAGCTCGTCGAAAAAGACCTGCGACATCTTGTCGTCATAGTGCTGGCCGGTGTGGACCAGCTCCGCCGCGAATTCGGCGGGACGGCGGTTCATCTCCCGGATCAGGGGAGCGACCTTCATGAAGTTCGGCCGAGCGGCAGCAATGTGAACGATGCGGAGCGGGGTGGACAAATTATCAGTATACCGAGGGGCCCGCTAACCGAGGATGTCGATTGTGTGTTTTTGCAACTCGTCAGCCGTCTGGATGAGCTTCAGGTTGGCGGTATAGGTGTTCACCGCCTCGATGACGCCTACTGTCTCGGCCGCGAGATCCACCGAGTCTTCCGCGCTCTCGGGCGATTTTGAGAGATCCACCGGTTTGGCGATCTTGCGAGCGGATTGCTCGAGGCGGGACTCCGCCTGTTTGAGGCCGCTGAGGCCTATGCTTGCCAAATCCATATGAGTCTCTGATGGGCTTATCGGCGGGTTGGGGGAAAGTGAGAGAGAATTTCGAAAGGAGCCCGAACCATGAAGAAGGAACTCTTCGAGGAACTGTCGCAAAGCATTCGCGACGGCGGGCCACCAACCGGCAACGGGCATTCCGGCAGCGAAGAGACTACGGCCGATAGCTGAACACCACCCGCCCATCCGGATCGATGTAGGCAAACGAGCCATCCATCCGCTTCACATGCGCGAGTCCGTGAAAGAACGGACTTGCGATGGCGAACCGTTCTTCGATAGCCTGCTTGCCCTCGGTATCGACGTAGATGTAGCCGGAATCGTAGTCGCCAATCGCGGCGCGGCCATGAGAGAAGGGTTTCGCGTGGTGGATGCCGGCGACGTCGATCCGAAACCGCCCAGAGCTATCGATGAACCCTGCGCGCTCCCTCTCCTTCACCAGTGCGAGCCCGTCCGAGAACGAATGCGCATCCGAGAATCGCGGCTCGATCACCATCGCCCCCTGGCGATCGATGTAGCCCCACCGTTGTGGCGCTACCTGAACGGCCGCGAGGCCATTCTGGAAACTCCGCGCCAGGTGGAATCGGCCGGGCACGGCCACGCGGCCGGACTTGTCGATGAACTGCCACTCGCACGATGGCAACGGGTCTCTCACGTATCGGTTTTCTAGCTTGATCGATAGGTTGTACCAACCGCAGGGCGTCTCCGGGTCACCCAAGGTTGCGCAGGGTCCATCGAAAACAACGCGAGCCAAACCGTCCTGAAAAGGCAGTGCGTCGGCGAACTGGGGCGGGATCGCCCAGACGCCCAGCGGGTCGCGGTAGCCCCACATCTGATACGGTCCGGACGCCGGTTGCAACCCCTCGCGGAAAGGGTCCAACGAGCGGCGCAGTTTCCCGTCTACCCAGACATCATCGGTGACCGGTAACGACGGCTCGACCACCACGTTCCCCTTCGCGTCAATGAACCCCGCCGATCCGTTCCGAACGAACCGGAACCTCGGATCGGCCCGCTCGCTGAGCGGGGTCCAGATGAGCGGAAACGACGAGCAGAACAGCAGGAAGGTGCGTATGGTCAACTATCGTAGCAAGAGGAATGCATTCGAAATCGCCTTGAATCGCGATTAGGCCAAGGATTACGGCCGATAGCTGAACACCGCCCGCCCATCCGGATCGATGTAGGCAAACGAGCCGTCCACTCGCTTCACATGCGCGAGCCCGTGGAAGAAGGGACTTGCGATCGCGAACCGCTCCGGGAATGCTTGACCGCCCTTCGTGTCGATGTAGACGAAGCCGTCCTTCTCGTTTCCGATCGCGGCGAGGCCGTGGGAGAAGGACTCCGCATCTTGAATCCGGGCAACATCGATGCGGAATTGTCCGGATGGATCGATGAATCCGGCGCGGCCCGCTTCCTCTACCAGCGCGAGGCCGCCGGAGAACGAATGTGCTTGCGAGAAGCGGGCGGGGATGGTCATCCGGCCTTGGCGATCGATGTAGCCCCACTGCCTCGGCCCGGTGGCCACGGCGGCGAGCCCTTCGCGGAAATCGCGTGCCTGATGGTAGGCCCCGGGAACGGCGGGTTGTCCGGAGCGGTCGATGAATTGCCACTTGCAGAACGGGAGTCCGGCGCCGGGCTTGTAGTGGCGCTTCAGCAGAATCGGCATGCTCATGGCCGTGCAGGGATTCAGGCTATCGGGATCTCCGGACGTAACGCAGGGGCCATCGGTCACCACTCGGGCCAGTCCATCGCGAAACGGACGGGCAGCGGCGAATACGGGCGGTAACATCCACGCTCCGTTTCGATTGACGTAACCGGCCCATTCATCGTGCTCCACCATGGCCAGCCCTTCCGAGAACGCCGACGCATAGTCACGGAACCTCGGTGGGATTGCCCAGGCGCCGTTTTTGTCCCGATAGCCCCACATCCCGACTTTCTCGTCGCGATCGGCGACCAGCCCCTCGGAAAACCCGTTCAAGCCTCTGCTTGCTTTGCCCTCGAAGTACCGCTCCCCGGCTGAGGTGGCGGGCTCGACCACCTCTCGGCCCGCCTTGTCGATGAAACCCGCCTTCCCGTCCTCGCGCTCGAACCGGAACAGCGGATCCGCCCGCTCGGTCATGAGCGTCCAGATGATCGGGATTGAGATGCAGAAGAGGGAAGGCCGCTTCATTGCTAACTATCCGTCGCGAGAAGGAACGCGTTCGAAATCGCCTTGAATCCGATCTTCTGCCCCGTCCCTTCAGCGCGCCACACCAAACCCTCCCTCGGACTCCCGCCGATCGCCGACGGACCATCCGCGTCGGCCAGCAGATGCTCCACCGACGGGAAATCGGCGAGCCGCGCACCGCGCCGGACCAGCGGAACCGTCCCGACGCCCAGTTCCGCGGCAAGCGCAGACAGCGCGTCCCAGTCGAGGTAGTCCGCCCGATCGAGTTCATACGCAGCAAACAGCCGGACCTCGACCTTCGGCAGCTTGTACCGGTTGCCTTGTACGCCGGGTCCGATCAGTTCGCCCTGGATCGCGAAGTTGCCGCCGTGAGCCCGCATGCGCTCTTCGAGTCCGCGCTCGCGAGCCACTTGCCAGAACGTGTTCTCGGGATCTTCGGCAAGGTTCAGATTGCGAGAACAGACGAAGAAGTCGTCGCGGTCGATCACGTAGGTCGCGCTCGAACCGTCGAGCTTCTCCGTTACATAGAACGTCAGATCGGACCCGAGAATCTCGGGTATGTTCTGAATCCGCTCTTCGTCGGTCTTGGGAACGCGCGGCCACGGTCCGCGCACGCGGCCGCCGAGGCTGGCAGGCAGCGGCGGATCCCACTTGACGATTCCGAGTAGTTCGGTCACATCGTCGCCTTCCGCCGCATCGGGTGGAGCGGGCAAAAGCAGTCCCTGGCTTACCTGACCCCGCAGCCGGACGGTCTTGAGGCGGAAGCCTTCGAGTCCGCCCATCTTGCGGAAGCTCGATTTGCGCAGGAATTCGTATTCAGGGCGTACCTGCAGGAAGGAGTCGATCTCGCAATAGACGGCGAGGTCGCCCGAGCGGAACTCGCCCTTCTTGATCACGACTTTCCAGCCCGTGACCGTTGCGACGTCGATTGCATCGGCGCCGGGAATCGGGTCCACGACAGCGACACGCCGCACCGTGGCGAGCTTCCGTTCGCTCATTGCCCCTATGGTAACCTGAAAGGTCCTTTTCCCCGTGATTGAACCCCACCCTCAGCCGGACTGGTGGCCGACCTCCTGGCAAACCAGACCGGCGCTGCAGCAACCGAAGTACTCCGATTCCCAAGCCCTAGCCCGCGCGGTGGATGAATTGTCCCTCTTGCCGCCGCTGGTGACGTCTTGGGAAGTCAACGAGCTCAAGCGTCAGATCGCCGATGCCTCCGCAGGCCGGCGGTTTCTGCTGCAAGGGGGGGACTGCGCCGAGCGGATCGAGGACTGCACGCCCAGCTCGATCACCTCGAAACTCAAGATCCTGTTGCAGATGAGCCTGGTGCTGATCCATGGCGCCAAGAAGCCGGTGACACGTGTGGGCCGGTTCGCGGGCCAGTACGCCAAGCCCCGTTCCGACGATCAGGAGACCAAGAACGGCGTCACGCTCCCCAGCTATCGCGGCGATCTGATCAACCGGCCGGCCTTCACGCTGGCCGATCGCGAGCCCGACCCGCAACTGCTGCTGCGCGGCTATGAACGCGCGGCACTGACGCTGAACTTCCTCCGCGCGCTGGTTCGGGGCGGATTCGCCGATCTCCACCACCCCGAATACTGGGATCTCAGCTTTGCCCAGAACTCGCCCATGGCGGGCGAGTATCACCGCATCGCGGACACGATCGGCGAATCGCTGCGATTCATGGAAAACGTGCTGGGCGTGCATCGCGAAGAGATCCAGTGGGTGGATTTCTTCACCTGCCACGAGGCGCTCCACCTCCACTACGAACAGGCGCAGACCCACCAGGCCCCGCATAACAAGGGCTGGTTCAACTTGTCGACCCACTTTCCGTGGATCGGCATGCGCACGGCGCAGCCCGATGGTGCGCATGTTGAATATTTCCGCGGAATTCGCAATCCGATCGGCATCAAGATCGGACCCAAAGCCGATCTCGACACCGTCAAGCGCGTAATCGACATCGTCCACCCGGACAACGAACCCGGCCGGCTGACTCTGATCCACCGGTTGGGACACCAGCAGATCGAGGCCGTGCTGCCCAAGCTGCTCGAAGCGGTGCACTCGACCGGGCGAAAAGTGTTGTGGATCTGCGATCCGATGCATGGCAATACGCACGTGACCGGCAACGGCTACAAGACACGCCGATTCGAGGACATCCTGAGCGAACTCGAACAGGCGTTCGACCTCCACACGGCGAACGGATCGATGCTCGGCGGCGTTCATTTCGAGATGACCGGCGAGGATGTGACCGAGTGCATCGGTGGCGCGCGGGGCCTGACCGAACTCGACTTGGCACGTGGCTACCGGTCGGAAGTCGATCCCCGGCTGAATTACGAGCAGGCGCTCGAAATGGCGTTGTCGATTGCGCGCAAGATGCGCCGGTAGTGCAGATTCAGGGGGTGACGGTGCCCGCGCGCGCCGCGGCCCGGATGAGCGCATCGCGCAGGGCTTGGACCGATAGCGGCTTGGTTAAGTAGCCGTCCATTCCCGCCTCGTGGGCACGGTCGCGATCCTGCGTCATCGCATTTGCTGAAAGTCCGATGATCGTGGGGCGGTTCACGCACGTCCGCAAGATCTCCCGGGTCGCATCGAGGCCGTCCATCACAGGCATTTGAACGTCCATCAACACCACGTCGTAACGTCCGGTGCGCGCGGCCTCCGCGGCGTCGGCGCCGTTCGAAACGACGTCGATCCGGTAGCCCATTCGTTCGAGCAGGCGCGATGCCACCTTTTGGTTGACCGCGTTGTCCTCGGCGAGCAAGATCCGCAGGGGAATGTTGGCTGCCAGCCTGTGCTCGAATTCGGGCGGTGCGGGAGCATCCGGTGCCGGACTACATCCGCCGAGCAGCGCCAAGAGCGTTTCGCGCAAGCGAGCCTGCCGTACTGGCTTTCCGAGTGAAGCCTGCCGCCCGCAATCCGGGGTCGAGGGGCGCGCGGCTCCGCGCGTGAGAAAAACGACCGGAGTGTGCGCGGCGGTTCCGCCGAGAGCGGGCGAGTCGAAACTCGACAAGACAATATCGTAGCGATCTCGGCTGATGGCGTCGAGCCCTTCCCGCATCGACTCGCTTTGCCGCACCTGCATTCCCCACGCCTCGAGGCGAACCGCCAATGCGCACCGAGCCGCCTCATTGGCTTCGATGATGAGCGCGCGCTTGCCCGCCAGCACGGGTTCGGCTGGCGGCTGCACCACCGGTTGCGCCCGGAACGGAATCGCGGCGCGGAAGGTCGAGCCCTTTCCCTCCGCGCTCTCGGCCCAGACACGCCCGCCCATGATCTCGCACAGACCGCGAGCAATCGCGAGGCCGAGACCGCTGCCCCCGAATTGCCTGGTAGTGGAAGCATCCACCTGACTGAACGAGCGGAAGAGCCGGTCGAATCGCGCCGCCGGAATTCCCGGGCCGGTGTCACGCACCGCGAACTCGACGAGCACCTGGTCCGTTCCGGTGGCCGTCCTTACACTCGCGGTGACCACCACCTCGCCCACCGCCGTGAACTTGACCGCGTTGCTCACCAAATTCAAAAGGATCTGCCGGACCCGAGTCACGTCGCCGGATACGAGGTCCGGTACCAGCGGCTGGATCTCGCAAACGAGTTCGATGTCTTTCTCCGCCGCTTGGGAAGCCAGCAACTGAGTGGCGTCTTCCACGCAGCGGATCAGCGAGAACGGCTTGTCCTCGAGCTCCAGACGGCCCGATTCGATCTTCGAAAAATCGAGAATCGCGTTGAGGATCGCAAGCAACGACTCCGACGAGCCACGAATCGTCTCGGCGCATTCGCGGGCTTCGGCGCCGAGCTTCATGTCGAGCAGCAGGCTCGACATCCCGGCGACCGCGTTCATCGGCGTGCGGATCTCGTGACTCATATTGGCGAGAAACTCGCTCTTGGCCCGCGTCGCCTTTTCCGCCGCCGCCAGCGCCGCCTCGAGATCACTCGTGCGGTCGGCCACGCTCGAAACGAGGGTGGCCTTTTCGCGCCGCAGCCGCCGTTCGCGAATCCGAACGAAGGCAGCGATCATCCCGGCGAACAACAGCGCCATCACCGCCCGGAACCACTGGGTTTGATGGAATGCCGGCTCCACCACCACCCGCAACCGGGATACGGAGCCGTGCCACGGTCCCGGTCCATTGCGGACCGCGGTTTCGAGCTCATAGGTACCTGGCGCCAGGTTAGTGAACTCGGCGAGGCCGGTCGGCGCGGGCCGGCCCCAATCGTCGCTGAGTCCCCTCAACCGGTGGCGGAACTGCACGCGGTCACGTGCCGACAGGATCGCCGCATCGGCCTCGACCGTGAACGGCACGTGAGTGGACGGGATACGCACCTCGCCCGCTCCAGGATCGAGTTCGCGGCCTCCGAGCCGCGAGCGGTTGATAAACACGTGCGGTAGGATCTCGGGCGTAGCCATCCTGGCGGTGTCGATTTCGAGCGCGCCGCGCAGGTGCGAGAACCACAGCCTGTTCGCGGGCCCGGGCGCGCCCAGGGTTCGTGAAGTCCGGCCAAAATTGGCGCTGCGCAGCCCTTCGCGCGTATCCCACGACTCGATATCCGGCAGCGCCAGTCCGGGCTGGTCGAAATAGGCGTTCAAGGCGTCCTTGCGGATTCGCGCCAGACCCGCGCGCAGCGCAAGCCAGAGGTAGCCGTCTCGGTCCTCACCGATACCGAAGGTGAAAAACAGCGGATCGGACGGATCGGCCGGGAAACGGGAAACGCTGTCCCGGCGGATGCGGACCAGTCCGCCGCCGTTCATGCCCACCCAAAGGTCCCCGGCCGGGTCCGCGTAACAGGCGTATGGGTGATGAATCTCCGGCTCTCTCCAGTCGAAGCCGGTTCGCTCGGCTTTGCCGCCTCGGATCCGATAGATTCCCTGACGCGAGCAGATCCAAGCTCCGCCATCCGGTGATTCCTGCAAGTATGAGAATGGACCCATCCGTGGCAAACCTGTGACCATGATCCGCCGCGGGACCCCTTCTCTCACCTCCCAAAGCCCGTTTTCGGACAGCACACGGATTGCCCTGCCCTGGTCCGAATAGATGACAGATCTCCAGACGCCCGCCCCCTCGGGCAACTGGACCGCGCGGCTCACGCCGGACACCGGATCGATCGCGATCAGTTCCTCTCGCCGCATCGCCCACACGGTACCCTCCGGATCTTCCGCGAAGTCATGCACGGGCGTGGCGAAGTGATACGGTGTATGGCTGACCACGCCGTCTTTGATCCGGTCGATCCCACCCTCGGTCATCGCCAGCCACACGCCGCTTCGCGGCGAGTCCAGAGACGCACGAATATTGGGCGAGTTCAACCCTTCTGGGACACCCCAGTCGCGAAACCTCGGCTGCGCAATCCGATAGAGCCCCGACGTATCGATCGCCACCCACAGGTTCCGCTCCCGGTCCTCGAGGATCGCGCCGATTCTGTTCTGACCGGCGGGCAAAGGCAAGGGAAACCTCACGAATTGCGCGCCGGGCAGCTTCCTGTAAAGCCCATCACTCGCGGCTGCCCAAACCGCGCCTCCAAAGCCGGTCGCAACGGCCGTTGCGCCTGCCATGGCGTGAAACCGGACCGTGCCGATGGTTGCTTCCAAGATGCCGCCGTCAGCCACCGCCCAGACGCCCGATCCCTCGAGGGCGGGAGTGATCGCACTGATCGGACCATGCGCCGTCGCGATCTCCCGCCATGTTAACCCGCCGGGGTCCATCCGCAACAATCCGCCATCCCGAAGCCCGAGCCACACGTGACCCGTCGCGTCCTCGGTGATCGAGACGGTACGCGAAGCGAACCGGGCGGGGATCCACCCGGCGGGGCGCGGTTCACCGCCCACGATCTCCTGCGGGCCAGTGGGAGTGATGAGCATGACACGGTCACCAGAGAGGTGCAATCGCGGCAGCGTGACGGCCGGCCAATCCGCGCCTATCTCGAATTTTCCGGCGGTGAATCGAGCCAGCCGCCCATTACGAAGACACATCCACAGCGAGCCGGAAGCCGGATCTCGCGCCAGCCCGCTAATGGCTGTGGTGATCGGATTCGGCTCGGACCCCGGCAAGTACAGCCGGAAACGCGAACCGTCAAACCGCGCCAGCCCGTGGAAAGTCGAGATCCACAGAAATCCATCCGTGTCTTGCGACAGACCCGTCAGCGACTCCTCCGGCAGGCCCTGTCGTGGCCCCCAATGCGTGATCTGATACTGCGTCGGAAGTAGCGCAGTGGGCGCCGCCGTGGCCACCGCTACAGCGAGCAGCCAGAAGGTAGCAACACGCATCGCTGTGCTTATCGGTCGGGTTTTCGTTGTCAATCGCCGAACTTCGCCAAGAATAGCACGGAGACGAATTTTGCCCAGGCATCGAAGGAAATTCCCTTCAGCGGACGTTCTATCGGTAACATCACATGAACAAGATCGAAGTACTACTCTCGGAGGAGCATGCGATGATACGCGAGGCGATCCGGTGTGTATTGGAGGACACCGGCGCCGTTCGGGTCATCGCGGAGACGGACGAGGTGGCCGTGGCTGTCGAGCTTTGCCGGCAGTTGCGGCCCCCCGTCGTGTTGCTGGAGCCGGGGCCGCCAGGCGCACTCGCCTGGCTCGAAATCTCCCAAATCGTGCGTGTTTCGCCGGAATCACGTATCGTCGTGTTGTCGGCCTACGAGGATTCCGATTCCATCGCGGCCGCGCTTTCGGCCGGGGCTCATGCCTTCGTGCCCAAACGCGCGACCGTCGAGGAACTGCTGGAGGCGATCCGGTGGGCGGCCACCGGATCGCCTTATGTTCCGCGCGCGATCTCGAAGACCGTCTTCGAATACTTGCGCTCCCGCCATGACCACGGGGGGCCGGTCATGCGCCCGCTGACTCCACGTGAAACACAGGTGTGCAAGATGGTGGCCGAGGGGCACTCCAACCGTGAGATCGGCGAAATAGGGGGCATCAGTCAGGAAACGGTTCGCAACTACCGCAAGCGCATCATGCGCAAGCTGGGTGCGCATGGTGTGGCGCAACTGACGCGCGCCGCGCTTCGCCTGCGCCTGGTGACCTCGTCAGCGAGTCATCCGGGCGACGGTGGCGAGAATCATCTCCTCGACATCCGCGGTGAACGGCCCGGGGTGGCCGTCCCACTCCATCGCGGTCTCTCCCTCGTACCCGCCTTCGCGGAGCACCCGTAGCGACGGAATGTAGGCGAACACGTCGTTCGAATAGCCGGCCACCCAGGTGGAGTCCCAGCCGAGCAGCGTCTTGATGCGGATCGAATAGTCGGCCACTACTTCGCCGCCGAGCGTCACCATCGTCAGCGCCGTGCCGAAACGCCACACCTGCACCGGATAGGAATGCGATTCGGGCAGCTTGCCATCGCGGTCCCATTGTGCCAGCAGCCGGCGCGCATGGCGTTTCGGACTCGCAGCGGCCGATTCGGCCCGTGCGTCGAGCAGCGCCCGAGACGGCATCTGGAATTTCAGCGGAATCACGCTCATCCGCGTCAGCAGTTCGCCATCGAGCTTTTTCATGCGGCCACTCAACACTTCGTCCACGGCGTCCGCAAGCGTTTCTCCGTGAGAGCGGGCCAACGCTTCGGTCCGGCGCGGCAAGGGATTGGCGTCGCCTCCGGTGCCCTGCACGAACAACGCCGTGGCACCGGGGTGGCGGTGTTCGAGCGCTTCCTGGAAGTAGCCGGCATAATCGCCGTTGATCAGATAGTCGCCCATCACCGTGTTGTGGCAAGAGTATCCGGCCACCGTGGCCAACAACTTGCCGTCCGGTCCGTTCACCGCGAGTACCGGCACGTCGTGATCCGCCGGACCCGGCAATTCGCGCTTCCACGCCCGCCTCCGGTTCACCGCGAACCCCGCGAAGCCGATCCCGAACCGGACCTCGGCCGGCTGCATCTCACCCAGCGCGTTGACGATCGCCTGCGCGATGCCGGTCCGCGCGTAATCGGTGTAGCGGCGGATCGCTTCCACGTACGCGCGCGGCTCCGGTCCCATCAGGAACAGATAGTTGACCGGATCTCCGAAGATCGGGCCCGAGTGCGTATGCGACGTATTGAAAACGATCGATTCGCGCGGAACTCCGGTGCGCCGCTTCACCTCCGCCGCGATCTCATCGGCCGTCTTGCCGTCGATGTCGCACAGATCGAGCGTCACGATGACCGCTGTGTGACCGGCGCTGTCTCGTATCGCGAGCGCCTTCGCCCACAGTGGTTGACGCACGCCCTCCATCGGCCTGACACGCGAGCCATAGCCCGCCATCCAGACTGGCTCGTTCGGCGTGATCTCGTAGCGGCCTACGCCGGCGGTCCAAGCGGCCGACACCGGCATCGCGACCGCCAGCACAATTGAGAAACTCTTCACGAGAAGAGTCTACAGCTTCTCTCCGTACTTTCGCTCGTGGAGTTCGCGCGCCCGCGCAACCCAATGCTCCCGATCGATACGGCCGGGAAAGTGGTCGAGCTTCGAGCTGTAAAAGGAGACGTCCTCGGGAGTCCAGCCGGCGATCTGGCGATACCATCGAATGCCGAGCGTATTGAGCAGGGACTCGAGCTGATCGCCGATCCCCCGGATCGCTTTCAGGTCGTCTCTTCCCGGTTCGCTCGCGCGCGGCCGCCGCGTGGCGGGATCGTCCAGTGTTTGGGATTCGAACGCAGCAAAACGCTTTTCGAGCTCGAGAATCCGCGCGTCCCGCTCCGCCAAGGTCACCCGGAATTTCGTTTCGAGTTCGCGATACTTGGCCGGATAGGGTTCGAGTTCCACCAGCTTGATCAGCAATCCGTTCATCTTCGAGTCCCGATCCGCGAGTTCCCGTCGAGAATTGGTCTCCATTTCGGCCATTCTGGCGGTGAGCCGTTGAATTTCGTCCTTCAACTCGGAAACCTCGGTGACCGGCCGGTCTGAAGCGCTCAGGACAACAGGTACGTGTGGCACTTCCGCACTCTTCGTGGTGTTCAAATCAATCCTCCGCTCCGCAGACTGGCGCTTTCTCCTCCGCGTCATCAGTCGCAGACGGGTCCATTGTATACCCCTCTTGGGGGTATACGCCACTACGTCAGCGGGCAGTCGCCGCGAATTCTCCCACGATATCCAAAATTAGGGAGGCGGCCCTGGGAAGGTGGAACGGATCCTTGACAGGAAGTGCGATCAAGCTGGTGACGGGATTTCCGGCGCGATCCAACCGCTGCCGCCACTCCCGCCCATCGGGAAGCAGGAAGTGCCGGATCGACCACTCCTCTACCCTGTCGAACCACTCCTCGCACCATCGTTCTCCGGTGAGCGAGCCCGCCAGCAGCAGGGCATAGAGCGCTTCGGTATGCGGCCACCAGACCTTCTTCGCGGCGTTCGGCCGTTGACCGATGCCGCCACGCGCGTCGATTTCGAGGAACAGTCCGCCGTATTCCGGATCCCATCCCTTCTCCACATGCCAACGGATGACTTCCACAGCGCGGCGGATGGCGGCGCCGTTTCCTTTGGCGCGAGCCCAATGCAGCACGAACCACATCGATTCGATCGCGTGGCCGGGGTCTACGATGGCACCGGCCGGGGGCGGAAGCACAGAGTAGTCCCACGAGAGATTCTCGACCAGAACACCGAGTTCGGGTCGAACGTGCTTGTCGAGGATCCGTGCCGCGTAGTCATCGGCCGCCCGCGCGATCTCCGGCGCGCCCGTCGTGATCGAGAGTTCGTGCGACACCTCGAGCAAGATCATTGGAATGCTGTGAAGCCGCCGGCCCGGTTCCGGCGGTTCTGGAGCGGTCTCGGCGAAATCGGGTTCCTCCACGCGCGCGCGAACACGGCGCCAGGTGGCAAGCGCGACATCGAGGGCCTCCGGATCGGGCCGCGCGCGATAGTATTCACTCAGGCCGTAGATCGCGAAGCAATCGGCGAAGATGCTGGTGGGCCCTTCGAGCGGATGTCCTTCGCGCGAGATCGCGAAAAGCCAGCGGCCCGCATCATCGCGCCCGTGCGCGAGCAAGAAGCGCACCGCCGCGGCGGCCGTGTCGAGCAGTTCGGGCCGCCCGGAGCGATTGTACAGGCGCGACAGCATCCAGACCCAGCGCCACTGCGACCACATGTACTTGTCTGTGTTGAGCCGCCGCCCTTCTTCCGTCATGCAGGAGAGCACGCCACCGTATTCGCGATCGATTCCATGCTCGAACCAGAAGGGGACAATTCCCTCCCAAAGAAGCTTCGAATAGGTACGGTGGATGCGGTCGAGGTCGAAGGCCATCGACAACGATCATACGAAAGAGGAGCCGGCACCGGGCAAGGCGCCGGCTCTTGGATCCACCTGAGTATCGGATCCGAACGCACAACGTAGGTCAACGGGGCTCACTTTCGGCGGTTCGGCCTCGAGTGAGCGCTGCTGTCTTACAAAGCGAGATTCCGGGCAGAATACGATCACTCCCGGAGAGTTTTTGTGAAGTTTTCTTTACGCGGCTCAACGCACCATACGCGCGAGAGCATCCACGATGGGCGGCCCGGCCGGCTGGACAACCCGCCGGTTGCGCCCGTCGACCACCCCGGACCGCACTACCGGCCTCGGTCCGATCGCCGCGATTACGTCACCCAGATCTCCCGCCCCAAGCCATCCAGGCACGATCACGTCCTGCGGCACGTGCGCGAAGTTCGATTCGAGTACGGAGTCGAACGAGACCAGCCCGCCGCTGGTGGCGGCTCCGCGCAGTCCATCTTCATTAAGCATGGCGAGAAGCGCCAGCAGGTCGCCGAGCGGATCCGCCGGGCGGCGAATGTCGGGGCCAACTGTCCAATTCGGTAACTCGTCCATTCCGATGCCTCCTGGATTCGGAGGTGCGAACGATTCGCCCCAAACCGCGATCTTCGATCCGTCGAGATCGGGGCGAGCGCCCAGGTAGCGGATCGCCGTCCGCAGATCCTTCAGCCGCGCGCCGAGCATCGTGTTGCCGAGCAGGAGTTCGGTGGCCGCCTGCGCCGGTCCGGTGGAAGTAGGCGTACGGCGCGGATCGGGTTCGGTTTCGCCAGTTCCTCTCACGTCGATCAGACACACGGCGATCCCCTGGTCGAGCAGCGCCTGGATCTCGACCGCGCGCTGCGCGATGAAGCGTTCCTTGCCATCGCGGGCCACGGCTGCGACAACGGGCAGTTCGCCTCGCGCTTTGGCCGGCTTCAGCAGGATCATCGGGACCTCGATACCCGGCTCCACCGTGATCCGGATGCCTTCCGCTCCCGCCTCGGTCCATCCCACCACGGCCTCAGGTTTGGGATTCGGTTCGATATCGCCCAACCTGCTACGCAAACGCTCGCGCACGACCACCTGCGCACCACGAGCCGCGGCCAGCCGCTGGCGCGCCACATCGCGAACCAGTTCATGAACCGGCTTCACCTGGATCTTGCCAGCGGTCTCGGGCGTCAGCGCGGCAAGTTCGGCCTCGGGCCGCCGGTCATCGGGCTCGCGTTCGGGCGGCGCCAGTCCGAACCAGCGTTCGAGTTCCGGATAGAGCGTCTTGCGCTGATACGGGCCGATGTTCGTACACTCGCCCGGGCCGGGAAACGGCCCGAAACCGTGAGCCTCGTCCAGCCGATCGAGCGCGTTGAAGAATCCGAACACCTTGCGGTATCGCTCCCAGGCGGGCAGTTCATCCACCTTCCAACCCATCTCGAACGAGTAGACGAACATCCGGGGCGCGACCGACGCGCAAACCACCCACGGCAGAAACTGATCCACCGTGCTGCGCGGCAGGCCCCGAGTCCACTCCCAACTTCCGGAACTCGGCTCGGCGAGTTCGCGCGGCCAGCGGTTTCTCTCCGGCATGAATCGCGGACTCTCGGGTGTCGACTCGCCGTAGTTGAACGGTGCCACCATCGTAATCCGATCGTCGAGCGCCGCCGCCACACCCGCCGGGTCACCTCCCCCGGCCACCGCGCCGAGCAGTCCGATTTTCGTGCGGTCGATGTCGTTGCGCGCGAGCAAGAGGTCCACGCCGCGCATGATGTCCCAGACCATCCACTGCATCAGGCTCTCGCCCGCCAGACCGAGTTGTAGGTTCATCACGTAGCGCGAATGATACGCCTCGCGATTCCACGGATAGTTCTGCAGCCGTTCTCCCGCGCCCATCTGGTCCATCACCAGCACCGCCGCTCCAGAGCGCGCCCACAGAATCCCCATGTCCTGCAGTTCGGATTGCGTGCGCGGGCGGTGATGGCTGTGCACGATCACGATCGCAGGCATCAGTGTCTTAGCGGGCAGCGGCAGGTAGAGATTTGCCGTCACCCAGAGATCCTGACGGCTCTGATAGACGAGGTCCTCGCGGCGATAGCCGGTCCCGCGATACTCCTTGCTCACGATCGTCCGCAACCGAACGCGTGCCGGAACATCGCCGCGCGGCTTTCGCCGCCCGGCCAGCCTCGGGTCGCGGAAACGCTACCGC
>CADECY010000156.1 GCA_902825945.1 uncultured Acidobacteriota bacterium | reverse complement strand
TGAAGATAAGCGGGATCAAACAGGCGGCGAGCGAAAGGGTCATCGCTGCGATGGTGAAGCCCACTTCGCGGGCGCCCATGAACGCGGCGCGCATCGGCGGTTCGCCGAGTTCGATGTGGCGAACGATGTTTTCGAGCACCACGATCGCGTCGTCCACCACGAAGCCAACGGAAAGAATCAGCGCCATCATCGACAGATTGTCGAGCGAGTAGTCGAGAGCATACATGACGGCGAACGTGCCGATCACCGAAAGCGGAAGCGCGAGCGACGGGATGATGGTGGCCGAGAGGTTACGCAGGAAGACGAAGATCACACCCACGACGAGCGCGAGCGTGAGGTACATCGTGAACTGGATGTCATGGAACGATTCGCGGATCGTCTCCGAACGATCGAACAGCGTTTCGAGGGAAACCGATGGCGGAAGTTGCGTCCGGAACTGCTCGAGCAGCACGCGAACGTTGTCGGCCACTTCCACCGTGTTCGTTCCCGGCTGGCGCATCACGCTAAGCGTTACCGAGCGATCGCTCGAAGTGGGGGTGTTGAACCACGCGGCTGCCTTGTCATCTTCGACGGAATCCGACACCATGGCGACATCGCTTAGGCGGACGGGCGATCCACCGCGATAGGAAATGATGAGCGGCTTGTAGGCGCTGGCGGAGGAAAGCTGCCCGGTCGCCTGCAGTGTCACCGTGTGAGCGGGCCCATACAGCGTTCCGACCGGCAGGTTCACGTTGTGGCGCTTGACCGCCGCTTCCACCTCGTCAATCCCGATCCCACGCGAGGCGAGCTTCTTCGGATTCACCTGGATACGCACCGCGTATTTCTGCGAACCGAGAATCTGCACCTGTGCCACGCCTGAAACCATCGAGATTCGCTGTGCCATCATCGTGTCCGCGAATTCGTGGAGCTTGTACAGCGGCATCGTCGACGATCGCAGCGCGAGATAGAAGATCGGCTGATCGGCGGGATTCACCTTACGGAAGGTCGGCGGTGTGGGCATCCCCGGCGGCAGGAATGGACTCGCCTGTGTGATCGCCGCCTGCACGTCTTGCGCGGCACCATCGAGCGACCGGCTCAGCGCGAACTGAAGCGTGACGGTGGTGGCGCCGAGGGCCGAGACCGAAGTCATCGAGTCCAAACCTTCGATCGAGGAGAACTGCCGTTCGAGTGGCGTTGCGACAGCCGAAGCCATCGTCTCCGGATTCGCGCCCGGCAATGAAGAGATCACGACGAGTGTCGGGAAGTCGACGTTCGGCAGGTCAGCCACCGGCAACGCCCGATAGGCGAACAAGCCGAAGAGAGTGATGCCGATCATCACCAGCGAAGTCGCCACCGCGCGTTGGATGAAGATTCCGGTGAAACCGCCGCCGGAGTGGACCATCACAACACCTTCACTTTCATGCCGGGCGCCAGGCGAAGCTGGCCCTCGGTCACCACCGTTTCGCCGCTGGCGAGTCCCTGATCGATCGAGATCGAGGATTCGATGCGCTGACCCGGGGTGACCACGCGCAGTTCGGCCGTCTTGTCGGGCCGGATCACGTAGACGTAGTTGCCCTGCTGGCCCGTCTGCAGCGCCACAGCCGGCACGATCACCGCGCGCGGCCGCTCCTGCATCTTCATCTTCACGTCGACGAATTGGCCGGGCCAAAGGCGCGAGTCGCGATTTTCGAACGTGGCCTTGAGGCGAATCGTGCCAGTCGAGGTGTCGACGCTGTTTTCGAGGAACGAGAGGGTACCGGTCGCGGGTGCCTGCGTATCGCCCGGAATCGCGGCGCTCACCGGGAGGCGGCCTGCGCCCGAGCGGCGGCGAATCTCGAGCAGATTTTCCTCCGGCACCGAAAACGCGACGTAGACCGGCTGGACCTGATGGATGGTGACGAGTTCGGTCTCCGCCGCCTTGATGAGGTTCCCTTCCTTTACGCGAATGCTGCCCGCGCGTCCGCTGACGAGCGCCTTCACCGTGCAGTAGGAAAGTTGCAGGCGAGCGTTCGACAGCGCGGCCTCATCGGCTGCGATGGCGGCTTTCGCGCTTTCGATGGCGGCTGTCTCCGAGCGTACCGCGGTGCTTCGCGCGCGGGCTTCGACCGCGGTCTGATCGGCGAGTTCGCGCGAGACGATTCCCTGCTCGAAGAGCTTCGCGTATCGATCGGCCTGTTTGCCGAAGTGCGCTTCCTGCGCCTGCGCACGCGACAGCGCGGCTTCCGCTTGCGCCAACACCGCCTTTTCGCGCGCGAGATTCGCCTCCCACATCCGGACCGCTTCCTCATACTGGCGCGGATCGATTTCAAACAGGATGTCGCCGCGCTTGACTATGTCTCCGTCTCGGAACGGCATCTTGACGATGGTTCCGCCGATCGGACTCTTGACGACAACCGTGGTCCACGGTTCGACGTTGCCAACGGCGGCGAGTTCGACCGGCACGGACCGCTCGGTGGACTGCGCCACGCGCACGGGAACTTCTGGAGCGGCTGGCGGAACCGTTGTGGCTGGCGCTTTCGCGGTGGAGTTCGAGCAGGCGGTGGCACCGGCAAGCAACGCGGCGATGAGGAGAGCAGCGGGCTTCAACATGCGACGCCCCGCCAGATGAGATCGCACACGATGTTGGTCGACTCTTCGATGTCGCCCGACGAGGATTCGAGCACGTGCCGCGCGATAGCCGATCGCGTGACGTCGTAGATCAAACGCGCCGTGGCGGGAATGTTGCAGAAGCGGATCTCGCCCGAGCGGACCCCGTCGCGCAGGATCTCCTCGAGGACGGTCGCCTGCTTCTCGTAGAGGTCCTGGAACTCCGGCCGCTCCTTGGCGCCGCGCACGTGCAACGAGGCGAACTCGGTGTAGTAGATGCGGAAGAAGTCACGATTGCGGCCGCAGTAGGCGATGCGGGAATGGACGAACGATCGCACCTTCTCCTCGGCGCCGTTGGCGGAAGCGGTGCGTCGCATCACCTCCTCGTGCAGTTCGAGGACACCCGCGCGCAACGTGGCGAGAAAGAGGTCGCGCTTGGAGGGGAAATAGAGGTACACCGTTCCCTTGGCGACTCCGGCTGTTTCCGCGATCTCATCCACCGTCGCGGCTTGAAAGCCATGGCGGGCGAAAACGGAACGCGCGGCGTGCAAGATCTCGCTCGTACGGAATTCGAGCAGCACGTCCTTCTTGGATTTTCCGAGCAGTGGCACTGACCGTAGGATACAGTTCACTGACCGGCTGGTCAATCTTTTGCGCGATGCTCAGCTCGGTGCGGCGGATCAGCTTCCGCCAAAGTCCTTCCGGATCGGGATCGAACACGATCTCCGGCGTGGCCACGAGCACCGCCCAGGCACCCATCGCCATCTCGCGATCGAGCTGGCCCGGGCCCCATCCCGAGTATCCGGCGTAGACGCGGAACTCCGATGCCGTCATCTCAGTCGAAATCGCGCGGTCGAACGAACTTTTCGACGTGGCCAGATGAACATCGGCGAAGACGCGTTTGGCGTCGTCGAACTTCTCCTTGCTGCGGACCAGCGCGAAGATGGCCGTGCGTTGCACGGGTCCGCCGCGTAGGATCGAATCGGTGCGATCCTTAGCCTTCGGGATTTCGGGAAACACGCGCGACACGGGCAATCCCGCGGGCCGCGTGAGCACCAGTCCCATCGCGCCTTCCTCGTTGTAGTTCGTGAGCAGGATCACGGTTTCGAGGAAGTTGGGGTCGGTGAGATCGCGCTTGGCGATGAGCAGCCGTCCCGCCGCAAGATCCGCGGCTCGGGCGGCGAGACTCGCGAAAAGAAGGCAGACGATCCAGCGCATGAATTCCCCGGTCACCGAATAGCGTACGCCCGCGTTGCGGCGCGGGGCAAGCTGTGAAAGAATCCTCTTCATCCCAATGCGAACCAAGATCCTGATCGCAACTTCTGTCTGCGCGTCCCTCGTGCTCCAGGCACAGGAGTATCGCGCCAACCTTCTGGGCGTGGTTACCGATTCCACTGGCGCCGCCATCGTTGGGGCCGATGTCAAGGTCACCAACATCGAATCGAGCGTCTCCAACACCACGAAGACCAATGGCGACGGTTCGTATCTGGTCCCATTCCTCAACCCCGGCCGGTACTCGCTGCAAGTTCAGATCGCCGGGTTCAAGAGCTTCGAGCGCAGTCCGATCGAGCTGCGCGTCAACGACCGCACCCGCGTCGACGTGATTCTCGAAGTGGGGCAGCTCTCCGACCGGATCACAGTGGAAGCCGAGGCTCCGCTGCTCGAAGTTTCGACGGCGACGCGCGGGCAAAGTATCGAGATGCGCAAGATCACCGACCTGCCCTTGAGCGGGCGCAATCCGTTCGGCTTCACGATGCTCGCCTCCGGTGTTCAATACACGGGATCGCTCGCGGGCTTTGGGCCGACGGATAGCTCCGCCATGTCGAGCTACTCGATCAACGGCGGGCGCCCCGGACAGAACGCGTTTCAGATCGACGGGCTGCCCGATCAGTCGATCACCACGGCGAGCAATCTCGCCTACGTTCCACCCATCGAGGCGACAGGCGAATTGAAGGTCCAGACGAATACCTACGACGCGCAGTATGGACGCACCAGCGGCGGCGTGATCAGCCTCACGATCAAGCCTGGCACGAATTCATTTCACGGCGCCGCGTACGAGTACATGCGCCGCACGCAATTGGAGGCGAACTCCTATTCGAACAACGCCACGCGCCAGCCCCGAACCGAGCGCTACAACGATCAGTATGGCTTCGAGATCGATGGTCCGGTGAAGATTCCGAAGCTATACAACGGGCGCGACAAGACGTTCTTCATGTTCGCGCTCGAGAAGATTCGGTCCAAGGGCCCGTCGCCATCGCTCGGCTCGGTTCCCACCATCGAACAGAAGCGCGGCGATTTCTCGCAGACCCTGACCAGTGCGGGGCGCCCGTTCACCATCTATGATCCGCTAACCATCACGCCGAATCCGGCTTTTGACTCGGCACGTCCGGTGACGCTCGCGAATTCGCAGTTTCTGCGCACGCCGTTCGCGGGCAACGTCGTTCCCCAGGGACGCATGAACGCGATCGCCCGCCGGGTGCTCGCCGATATTCCCGATCCGAACCAGACCGGCGACCCCGTCACCAAGCTCAACAACTGGTATGCGGGATTCGTGCAGTCGCTGCTGGACTACAGCAACTACATCTCGCGCGTCGACCACACGATCAACGACAAGTGGAAGGTGTTTGGGCGCTGGAACTACAACTACCGTAATGGCGGCCGCATCAACTATGACGGCTGGGATTCGCCGGCGCGGCGCGCGGTCCACCTGACGCGGCGTAACGATGGCGCGGCGTTGGACGCTGTCGGCACGCTCAGCCCCACAACGGTGCTGAGCCTGCGCGCGGGCTTCAACCGCTTCGTCGAGGAGTCGCTGTTCACGCCCGCCGATGTCTCCGCGCTGGGATTCCCGCGCGCGCTTGCCGGGCAGCTTCAGATTCCGAACAAGTATCCGATCTTCACGTGGGAGAACTACCTGCAGGCGGGCAACAACGAAACCGCGATTCTGCCTTCCGATATCTACACATCGCAGGCGACCGTGTTGCGGACTTCCGGCAAGCATTCGTTCAAGTGGGGATTCGAATACCGCATGATGCGCTACGCCTCGATCGGACGCGCCAACGGCCAGGGCAACTACAGCTTCAACCGCACATGGACGAGTTCCAACCCGCAGATCAACGATCCGAACGGAGGCAACGCGATCGCTTCGTTCTTGCTCGGCTACATGAACTCGGCGAGCACGGTGCTGAACTCGACTCCGTACCTCGCCTCCAAGTATCCGGTGTTGTTCGTCCACGACGATTGGCAGGTTTCGAGGCGCCTCACGCTGAATCTCGGCGTGCGGTGGGACCTCGAGGGTCCGCCGGTGGAGCGGTACGACCGGCAGAATCGCGGCTTCGACTCCGCCTCGCCGAGCCCGTTCCAAGTCCCTGGACTCAATCTCCGCGGCGGGCTCCTGTTCGCGGGCGCCAATGGAGCACCGCGCGGCGCTTACGATCTCGACAAGAACAATTTCCAGCCGCGCATCGGCGTCGCGTATCGTGTCTTGGAGAACAAGCCGCTCGTCTTCCGCGGCGGCGCGGGCTTGTACTACTTGCCGACGGTCGAGTTCGGCGGTGAATTCGGATTCTCGCAGACCACCAATGCGCAGACGAGCACTCCCGGATTCCTGCCGTTCCACACGCTGGCCGATCCGTTCCCGAACGGGTTGATTCCGCGCCCCGGCGCGGGCCGCGGACTCGCAACGCAGGTGGGTGACGCCGCGACGTTCAACGATCCCACCCGCCGGATTCCGAACGTGTGGCAATACTCGGGCGGTTTTCAATACGAGGTCCGCTCGGGGCTGCTCGCGGAAGTGTCGTACGTGGGAAGCCAGACCAAACAGCTTCAGGTGAGCCGTTCGATCAACTTCCTGACCGAGCAGCAACTCGGGCTCGGCACGCCGTTCCTCAATCAGGTGGTGCCGAATCCGTTCTTCGGCGTGCTTCCAGTCACCACAGCGCGCGGCGGCCAGGCCACGATTCAGCGCCGCAATCTCTTGACGCCGTACCCGCATTTCTCGGGACTCACGATGGCGCAGCAGAGCCTCGGCGAGAGCTGGTACAACTCGGTGCAGTTCAAGTTGGAACAGCGGTTGGCGAGCGGACTCACCTATCTCGTCTCCTATACGATTTCGAAGACGATGGAAGCCGTCGCGTTCCTGAATCCTCAAAATACGAATCTGACGCGGGAACTGACCACCTTCGATACGCCGCAGCGGCTGGTGTTCAGCGGCTTCTACGAACTCCCCGTGGGCCCGAAGAAGCGTTGGGCGAACAGCGGACTCGCGTCCCACGTCATCGGCGGCTGGCAGTTGAGTTGGGTCTCGACAATCCAGTCCGGACCGCCGATGTCGTATCCGGATTTCTACATCAACGGCAATCCGAAACTCACGAGCGGACAGACCTTGAATCGCTGGTTCGACACCAACCGCTCGATCTGGCAGCAGCGTCCCGCCGATACGCTTCGCGTCACTCCGCTGCGGAGTCCGAACATCCGCCGGCACACGGCTCCGAATCTCGACCTCACACTGATCCGCAATTTCCGGATTCGCGAAGGGCACGATTTCGAATTCCGCGTGGCCGCCTACAACTCGACCAACACGCCGATCTTCGGGTTCCCGAACACAGATCCGAACTCGCCGCTTTTCGGCGTGGTTCCGTTCACGCAGGCCAACAGCCCGCGGAGCGTGGAACTGGGCTTCCGGTACGCGTTCTGATACGCGCGGCGGATGTTATCATTTCGGTGACATGACGGGATTCGCACTTCTCGGATTCGCGCTGCTGGCCGTGCCCGCAAGCGCCCAATTGTTCGCATCGAAGGACGCCGAGGTGGCCATGGGCCACTACCATTTCAATGTGGCCGATATCGCGGCTCAGAAGAAGTTCTGGCTCGCGCTCGGTGGCTCCACCGCGATGTTCCACAAAACGGAAATCGTGCAGTTTCCGAATGCGCTGCTCTTCTTCGAGAAGGCGAAGACGAACGGAGGCACGCGCGGATCGAGCGTGAACCACATCGGCTTCGAAGTGCAGGATATCCGTGCGATGGTCGATAAACTGCGCGGACTCGGCTACGAGATCGCGACCAAAAAAGAGGTTTCGGGTGGCCAGGCGAAAGAGGACATCTTTCCGCATCCCACGATGAAGGTCGATTTGGCGTTCGTCATTGGCCCAGACGATATCAAGGTGGAGCTCACCGGGAATCCGAATGTTCAGGAGACCACCGCGCATCACATTCACTTTTTCGTGCCGGATGTGCAGAAGGCACGCGGCTGGTACGTGGAGAAGTTCGGTTTCGAATCGGGCAAGCGCGGCCCGTTCGAGGAGGCTCGTATGGCGGGGATCCGGCTGTCGTTTACCAAGTCCGAGGACGCCGTCGTGGGAACCCAAGGCCGCTCACTCGATCACATCGGTTTCGAATCTCGAAACGTGAAGAAGCTTGGGATGCTGCTCGAAGGGCGGGGGGTCGCCATCGATGTTCCGTACAAGTACACTCGCGGCAACAAGACGGCGAATATGTTTCTCAGCGACCCGGATGGAACGCGGATCGAATTGACCGAAGGGCTGAAGCAGGTGGGTGAGGTGGGGCAGGGCGCGAAGCGATAGGTCGGCCCGCCGGCGGTGATAGGATCAAGTCATGGCGCTGACCACCTCGCTGGTTTCGGTGGAGGAGTACCTCAACACCAACTACAAGCCGGCTTGCGAATACCGGGATGGAGTTCTCACACGAAAGCCGATAGCCGCGCATGAGCACAGCCGCCTCCAGGGACGCTTTATTCAGATCCTGCTGAATCGCTACCCGGAATTCGCGGCCCTGCCCGAGTTGACGCTGCAATTGCGCCCCGAGCGTTACCTGATTCCGGACATCGGAGTGGAGTCACTGACGGGTGTGCAGAGGCCATATCCGGTTCGCCCGATCCACTTGTGTATCGAGATTCTCTCACCCGGAGACCGCCTTGCCGAGGCGGCCGCCAAGTGCGAGGAGTACTCGGCCTGGGGAGTGCCGCACAATTGGGTCGTCGACCCCCAAACGAGGCGTGCTTGGAAGTACGTCTCCGGCCAGGCCTTGGTCGAGATTCCACCCAGTGGCTCATTGGAGGCGGGAATCATTCATGTCTCGCTCTCGGAATTGTTCGCCGTCCTGTAGCCAATCATGTCCCGACTTTGGTGCGCCGCGGCCCTGCTCTCCGGCGTAGCTGCCGCCCAGCCCCGCCCCGTCGATTTCAATCGCGACATCCGCCCGATCCTCTCCGATCGCTGCTTCAACTGTCACGGCCCCGATGCCTCCACGCGCTTGGCTGGACTCCGGCTCGACACCGATGCCGGAGCCAGCGTCGCGAAGACCAAGCTGCTCGCGCGCATCTCCGCCGAAAAGCCGGCACTGCGCATGCCGCCGCCCGCGTCGGGTAAGAAGCCGATCTCGACCACCGAAGCCGCGCTCATTCGCACTTGGGTCGAACAGGGCGCGCGGTGGCAATCGCACTGGGCCTTCGAGGCGCCGAAACGTCCCGTGCTTCCCGGCGTGAAGCGGCGCCAGTGGGTCCGGAATCCGATCGATCGCTTTGTCCTCGCGAAGCTTGAATCGGAAGGGCTCACACCCAGCGCAGAGGCGGACCGCGCGCGGCTGATTCGCCGCGTCTCGCTCGACCTCACCGGACTGCCACCCACGCCTGCCGCTGTCGATGAGTTTCTGGCGGACACCTCGGCGAACGCGTACGAAAAGGTGGCCGACCGCCTGCTCGCCTCGACGAGCTACGGCGAACATATGGCTACAGCGTGGCTCGACGCGGCCCGATACGCCGACACGCATGGCTATCAAGTGGACCCGGAGAAGCAGATGTGGGCCTGGCGCGACTGGGTGATTGCGGCGTTCAATCGCAACCTGCCGTATGACCAATTCACGATCGAGCAACTCGCGGGCGATCTGTTGTCCGTGCCCAGACGAGATCAGTTGATCGCCACCGGCTTTCATCGCAATCATCGCGTCAACACCGAGGCGGGCAGCATCGCCGAGGAGTTCCACGCCGAAAATCTCGTGGATCGTGTGAGCACGACCGGCGCGGTCTGGCTCGGACTTACGATCGGGTGCGCGCGCTGTCACGATCACAAATACGACCCCATCACCGCACGCGACTTCTATTCGATGTTCGCCTTGTTCAACAACGTTCCCGAGATCGGGACCGGCGGCCCGCGGGATCCCCGCGGCAACTTGCAGCCTGCGATGCGGCTCACCGAGCCGAACCTCGACCGAGTACTCGCGGAAGCGGACGCGCGGGTGAAATCGGCGCAGTCCGCGCTGAAAGAGATTGATGCGAAGCTCGCTCCCGGACTCGAGGCATGGGAGGAGTCCGTGCACACCCATCAGCCCTCGTGGCGAACCTTGAAGGTGGCCGCAGCTTCGGCAGAGGATGCGAGGGTGAAGCTCGAAGTCCAGCCGGATGGATCGATCCTTTCGAGCGGAGGCCAACCCGACAAGACGTTCTACGAAGTGACTGTCGAAACCGGTCTGCCCGAGATCACGGCGTTCCGTTTCGAGCTGATTCCCGATGCGCGAATGCCCGCGGGCGGTTCCGGTCGCGGAAAAAACGGCAAAGGCGTACTCACGCAGTTCGATGTGATGATGAACGGACGCAAGCTCGATTTCGCGCGAATCAGCGCCGATTATGCTTCCGCCGAGTCCGTGTTGAATCTCGTCTTGCGCCCGATGCAGCAGTTGAAGCGCGGTTGGGCCGTCGATCCCGAGTTCGCCAAGCCACACTTCGTGGTGATCGAGCCCACGCGGCCAATTCGCGGCGCCAACCAATTGTCGATTCGTATCGGCAACGAATACGGCGGGGGCGCGCTGGTGGGCCGCTTCCGGATCTCCGCGACGGATTCGGAGTTTCCCGAACCCGTGCCGGAAGAGATCTCGAAGATCCTCGGCATACCCGCCGGCGGACGCACGGTGAAAGAGGAGCGCGAGTTGCGCCGCTACTATCTCACGCATCCACGCGAGCATCGCCGCGCCGCCGAGCGCGTGGCGAACGCGGAAGCGGTGAAGCGCGCGGTCGAGGCGAAGATCCCGACAACGATGATCATGCGCGAACTCGAGGAGAAGCGCGATAGCTTCGTGCTGATCCGCGGATCGTATGACAAGCCGGGCGAGAAGGTGCAGCCGGGTGTGCCGGCGGCTCTCGGCGCGCTTCCCGATGGCGCACCGAAGAACCGCCTGGGGCTCGCGCGCTGGATCGCCGATCCGGAGAATCCGCTCACCGCACGGGTTGCCGTCAACCGCTTCTGGCAAGGATTGTTCGGCACGGGACTCGTCAAAACATCCGAGGACTTCGGCGCGCAGGGTGAGCGGCCCAGCCATCCGGAACTGCTCGATTGGCTCGCCACCGAGTTCACGGCTGGCGGCTGGGACATCAAGGCGATGCAGAAGTTGATCGTGATGAGTGCGACCTACCGGCAATCGTCGAAGGCCCTGCCCGCGCTCATCGAGCGCGACCCCGAGAATCGCCTGCTCACCCGCGGTCCGCGATTCCGCCTCGGCGCCGAAGCGATTCGAGATCAGGCTCTGGCGGTGGCGGGCCTGCTGTCGGCAAGGCAGGGCGGACCTTCGGTCAAGCCGTATCAGCCCGATGGTCTTTGGGAGCAGCTCTCGGTGATCGACGATCGCAAGCTCTATGAGCGGTCGAAAGGCGAGGACCTGTGGCGCCGCAGCCTTTACACCTTCTGGAAGCGCACCGTGCCGCCGCCCTCGCTTACCACTTTCGACGCGCCCACACGCGAGTTCTGTGTAATCAAGCGTCCGATGAGTTCGACGCCGTTGCAAGCGCTCGCGCTGTTGAACGACGAGACCTACACCGAGGCATCGCGCAAGCTCGCCGAGCGGATGCTCACCGAAGCAGGTCCTCTTCCTTCGCGCCGGCTGTCGCATGGGTTCCGGCTCGCGACAGCTCGCATGCCGAATCCGGCTGAGCTTCTCACGCTCCAAGCCGGACTCGAACGCCGTCTCACGCACTATCGCGCGGATCGCAAGGCGGCGGAAGCACTACTCGGCGCAGGTGAATCGCCGCGCAATCCGGGACTGAACGTAGCGGAACTCGCGGCCTATGCGACAGTCGCGAGCGTGATCCTCAATCTCGACGAAGTGGTGACCAAGCAATGAGCCTGAACCCGATCCGCGAACGCGCATTGCTGCTCACGCGCCGCCAGCTTTTCGGCCGCACCGCGGCGGGAATCGGAACCGCGGCACTCGCGTCGCTGCTGGCGCCGCACGCATTCGCGGAAAAGGCTCCGGCGCATCCGGCGCTCTTCGGTTTTCCGAATTTCACGCCGAAGGCGAAACGCATCATCTATCTGCACCAGTCGGGCGCGCCATCGCAGATGGATCTGTTCGACCCGAAGCCCAGGCTCGCTGATCGCTTCAACGAGGATCTGCCCGATTCGATCCGGCGGGGACAACGCCTCACCGGCATGACATCGAAGCAGAAGAGCTTTCCGGTCGCGCCGTCGAAGTTCCAGTTCGCGCAACATGGTCCGTACGGCACCTGGCTGTGCGAGCTGCTGCCGCACACCGCGAAGGTGGCGGGCGACATCACGGTGATCAAGAGCATGTTCACTGAAGCGATCAATCACGATCCGGCGATCACGTTCATTCAGACGGGGAGTCAGGTCGCGGGCCGCCCGTGCTTCGGATCGTGGGTCACCTACGGACTCGGCAGCGATAACCAGGATCTGCCCGCCTTCGTCGTGATGATCTCCCGCGGCACGGGCCGCCGCGTGGACCAGCCTCTTTATGACCGGCTCTGGGGCAGCGGCTTTCTGCCGGCACGGTATCAGGGCGTGAAGTTCCGCTCGGATGGCGATCCGGTGTTGTACCTGTCGAATCCCGCTGGCGTGGATGCGAAGGTCCGGCGCTCGATGCTCGATGACATCGCCAAGCTGAATGAGCAGAACCTGCGCGAGTTCCACGATCCCGAAATCTCGACGCGCATTGCACAGTACGAGATGGCCTATCGGATGCAGACTTCGGTCCCCGAGCTCACCCACGTTTCCAAGGAGCCCGAGAGCACGTTCGCGATGTATGGTCCGGATTCGCGCAGGCCGGGCAGCTACGCATCGAACTGCATTCTCGCGCGCCGGCTCGCCGAGCGCGGCGTGCGCTTCATCCAGCTCTATCACATGGGCTGGGACCATCACGAAGGTGTACCGCGCCAGTTGCCGCCGCAGTGTCTGGACACCGATCAGCCCTCCGCCGCGCTGATCCGCGACTTGAAGCAGCGGGGCATGCTCGACGAAACGCTCGTCGTTTGGGGCGGCGAGTTCGGCCGCACGGTCTATTGTCAAGGCAATCTCTCGCGCGAGAGCTACGGACGCGATCATCATCCGCGCTGCTTCTCTCTCTGGGTGGCGGGTGGTGGGATCAAGGGTGGACTCAGCTACGGCGAGACCGACGACTACTCGTACAACATCGCCGAGAATCCGGTGCATGTGCATGACCTTAACGCGACGCTATTGCACTGCCTGGGTGTCGATCACACGAAGCTCACCTATCGGTATCAGGGCCGCGATTTCCGGCTGACGGACGTGCATGGCGAACTGATCCGGCCGATCTTGTCATAAAGCGCGGCCCTGCTGCCTTGGCGCGGTACACTGTACCTCGTGTACGTGAAGGCGCTGCGAATCGAGAATCTCCGCTGCTTCGAAAAGGCGTCCGCTGAGCTGCAATATCCGGAGAGCCCGGAGAGTGAACCTGTTCCGCATCCGAACGTGAACCTTCTGCTCGGCAACAACGGCGCGGGCAAGACAACCGCCTTGAAGGCTCTTGCCTTGGCCTCTCTTGCCCCCTCACTTGCGCGATCGTCGGGATTCCTGCCGTACAACCTCGTCCGGACCGGCACCGGTGCCGCGCGCATCGAGGCAGAGTTGGTACTGCATGCCCAGGATGCCAAAGGAATTCCCAACGCCGGATCACGCATCGTGCCGTCACATCTCTCGATCAGCCGGATCGGCGAGTCCGAGGTGCTTCAACCGCCGGAAATGGAGGGAACGACATTCACACGGATGTTCGAGACGGAGACTCCCGCGTTCTTCGCAGTTGGCTACGGAGCCACGAGGCGCGTCGAGGAATCGTCGAGTTACAACCCCAGCGATCAGCTCAAGCGCCGCGGACTTCGCTACCTTCGTGTCGCGGGTCTGTTCGAATCGCACATCGGACTCACCCCGATGGCAACATGGCTTCCTGACCTCGAGAAAAAGAACAAGGGCCGCTTCACGCAGGTAGCCCACCTGCTCGCGCGCCTGCTTCCGGAGGGAGCCACGTTCTCCGGGAAGCGGTACAAGCAGCCGAAGTCACGAGAACCCGGCGATTACCTGTTCAGCATCGGCGGAGTGGAGGTACCGTTCGGCGCTCTCTCCGACGGCTACCGCGCCTACATTGGTTGGGTTTCCGACCTGCTCTATCACGTTCTTCGCGGTTGCCCGTCGGGATTCAAGCTGGTCGAGAGCCGCGGCCTGGTACTCGTCGATGAGGTGGATCTGCATCTGCATCCCTCCTGGCAAAGGTCCGTCGTCCCGGTTCTCGCCAAGGCTCTCCCAAGCATTCAGTTCGTCTTCTCCACCCATAGCCCTCTGGTCGCGAGTTCACTCCACGCACGGAACATCTTCGTGATGGAGAACGGCGCGATCGAGCAGTACAAAGAACAGATCTATGGACTCGATTCCGAGCAAGCGCTGCTCAGTTCGTACTTCAACCTCGGCACCACACGCGCTCCCGGATACATCGATGAGATGCGTGCCCTTTCGAGCAAGTCGGCCGCTGGAGACGCAAAAGCCGCGCGCGAGATCCTGCTCCGCATGGCCGGAAAACCACCAGAGACGAGGCGCAAGAAGCGATGATCCGGTATTCGATCGCAGCCGCGGACCTCGAGGCGTCGATACGGAAGTTGAAAGCCGATTGGATCGAGAAGGCCGCGGAAGAGAGCAAGCAGAACAAGAAGGAGCGGACGTACACCAAAGGGCCCGTTGACTGGTCGGACATCAAGCAGGCGTTCATCGACGCTCAAAACGGCAAGTGTATCTACTGCGAACGGCGAATCGGAACGGATTCCGACAAGAAGGTGGAGTGGGACGTCGAGCACTTCCGGCCCAAGGGGCGCGTAACCGAGTGGGAGCCAGGGACCGGACCCGCGTCGCAGTCCGGCTACTACCTGCTGGCGCTCGATTGGCGCAACTACATGGCCTCCTGTAAGCGCTGCAACTCTGCCCACAAGGGTGACCGCTTTCCGATCGCCAAGCCACCACGGCAATTCAACAGCACGGATCCGGCGAGGCTGGATCGCGAATTGCCTTACTTGCCCTTTGCGTTGGGCAAGGCAGCGGATGATCCCGAGGATCTGATTACCTTCATCGGATGGAAGCCGGTGCCGAAGTCCCCGTCCCTGAGGAAACGCGCGGAACTCGTGATCCGCTTTTTCGAGCTGGATGCGAGCGAGGACTTGATCGAAGCGCGGTGCAACGCGATCGTCGCGATCTACACATACCTCCGGAACCGCGACCACGGTGACAAAGAGGCAAAGGCCGATGCCCGGGACATGCTGGCCATCGTTGTCGCAGACAGGTTCGAACACGCAAACTGCGCCCGCTCGTTCATCCGCCTGTACGAGTCGGATCCGAACGAGGCCAAGTTGCAAAAGGACGCCTGCAAGGCTTATCTGCGATCGAAGAGCCAGCGCCGCTGAGGCACTCCTCTTCCCATCGAACCGCGATCCGTCATATCATGTCCCCATGACCGATACCCGCCGCAAGTTCATCACTTCCGCCGCTGCCGTCACGGCCGCCTCGTACTCGCGAATCCTCGGCGCCAATGGGCGCGTCAACCTCGTCGTCATCGGCGTGGGTGGCCGCGGAACCGCGCACGTCAAAGGATATGGCTCGCTCAAGACGCTGTGCGACATCTCTGGCGTGTGTGACGTCAATCAGGCCGCGCGTGAACGGGCCTCCGCGTTGATCGTGAGTCTCGGCGGATCGAAGCCGAAAGAGTACAACGACATGCAGGAGGTGTTCGCCGACAAGTCGGTGGACGCCGTTTCGATGGCTACTCCGAACCACTGGCACGCGCTCGGAACCGTGTGGGCTTGCCAGGCGCGCAAGGACGTCTACGTCGAAAAACCGGCGAGCCACAACGTGTGGGAAGCCGATCGCATGGTGGATGCGGCGCGCAAGTACGAACGCATGGTCCAGGTGGGCACGCAGTCGCGTTCGGCGGCGCACATCAAAAAAGCTGCTGAACTGCTCCAGCAGGGCGTGATCGGTGAGGTCTACATGGCGAAGGGACTTTGTTTCAAACGCCGCGTTTCGATTGGCCGCAAGCCCGACCAGCCCACCCCTCCCGGAATCGATTGGGACCGCTTCCTCGGACCGGCGCCGCTGCGCCCGTTCAACGAGCTTCGCTTCAAGTACAACTGGCACTGGTTCTGGGACACCGGCAACGGCGATCTCGGCAATCAGGGAGTCCACCAGATGGATGTCGCGCTGTGGGGACTCGGGCTGAACGAGCTTCCCACGGCGGTGAGTTCGACCGGCGGCAAGTACGTCTATGACGACGATCAGGAGACGCCGAATACCCAACTCGCCACGTTCGACTACGGACGGCGCGAACTGGTGTTCGAGGTCCGCGGCTTGGTGACGGGCGGGGAAGGGGCATCCGAGAAGGGCGTCAAGATCGGCAATCTCTACTACGGCGCCGATGGTTACATGGTGCTCGACGGCGGCGGATTCAAGGTCTACAAGGGCGAGAAGGGCGAACTGGCGATGGACGAGAAGGCGGTGCGCGAGGACGATTCTCCGCACATGAAGAATTTCCTCGAAGCGGTGCAGTCGCGCGACCGGAGTCACTTGAACGCGGAAATCGCGATCGGTGTCACTTCCGCCAAGCTCTGCCATCTGGCGAACATCAGCTATCGTCTGAAGCGACACCTGCGTGTGGATCCGAAGGCCGGCAAGTTCATCAGTGACGCGGAAGCCGATGCGATGTTGACTCGCGACTATCGCAAGCCGTACGTGGTTCCGGCGAACGTGTAGCTTTTCTCCAGTCCCCAAAGTAACGGCAACGCGGCGCGGAACTCAGCGGGAAGTTCTGCGCGTCGTGCGGGCAGGACGCGCATGGAGGCCGGCATCACACGCTCGCCCATTTCGCGCATGATCTGATCCACGAGTTCCTCCACCTGGATGGGAAGATCGGCCGGACCTTGAAAGCTCTCGTGTTCGAGCCGGGCCGGCTGACGAAGGAATACTGGGAGGGCCGCGTCGCAAGCTGGATCCGGCCGCTAAGGATCTTCCTCACAGCGGTGGCGCTCAACCTGCTTGTCGTCCATCACGGAGTCGGCCCAATGAATTTCCGGATTCGCGTGGACCTTGACGCGCAGGGAGACCGTAACGTGTCGATCACGCCGGACCCGGACTCGAAGGCGCTGAAGGCGGGATTCCGTCCGGCTCCGAAGGCCGAGTCTGCCGCGTATTTTGCTGCCTTCCGGAAGGCCTACACATCGGTTCGCTACATCTCGGCCGTCCTGTTCGCCGCCGCGAGTTGGCTCATCTACCGCCGGCGCCAGCCGTACTTCGTCAATCATCTGATTTTGGGACTTCATTATTATTCGTTCTGGTATGTCTCCTCCTTGCTGGGGGGCATGCATGTTCTGGCCGCCCAGTTGATGGTGCCGGCCATCTTCGCCTACCTGTTGCTGGCCCTGAAACGCCTGTATGGCGAAAGCCGATGGCGAACCTTCGCCAAGGGCGTACCACTGTTCGGCGCGCTGCTCGCGGTCGAGTTGGCGCTCGCCATCGGCGCGATCAATCTCGCCGAGCGCGGCCTCGTGCACTGACCGCGCGTGGTCTAATTTCCCACATGGGACGAATGCTTCGGTTTCTGATGGCGGCCGCGCTTCTGGCGGCGGAGGAGCTTCCGCGCGGTACGATCCTCGATGACGTGAAATCCGCGGCAGACCCGTCGCAGAGCTACTCTCTCTACTTGCCCGCGAAATACTCGCCAGACCGGAAGTGGCCGGTGATCTTCGCCTTCGATCCACGCGCGCGCGGGCGGACTCCGGTGGAGCGTTTTCAGGCCGCCGCCGAGGCCTACGGCTACATCGTCCTGGGTTCCAATCAATCGAGAAACGGTTCCTGGGACTCGAGCGACAAGGCGATTCGCGCGATGTCGCGCGATGCCAGCGAGCGATTCGCGATCGACGAGAAGCGCATCTATACGGCGGGAATGTCCGGCGGAGCGCGAGTAGCGATGAGCGTCGCCCTCGGATGGGAGCATGTCGCCGGTGTCATCGCGTCGAGCGCGGGTTGGCCCGACTCGCGTCCGCGCAAAACCGCGCGCTTCGCCGTCTTCGGAACCGCGGGAACCGAGGACTTCAACTATCACGAAATGAAGGAGCTCGACCGTACGCTTGGCACCGCGCACAAGGTGGCGATCTTCGAAGGCGGGCACGTGTGGCTGTCGAGTGAGCTGGCGATGCAAGCGGTCGAATGGATGGAAGTGCAGGCGATGAAGTCGGGACGGGCGCCGCGCAATGGCGATCTGCTCGACAAGCTGTTCGCGGGTCGCGCGGCGGCGGCATCGGCTGCTTCCAACGAGAAGGAGAAGTGTCTGGCGCTGGATTCGCTGGTGGCCGATTTCGACGGGCTCCGCGACGTGTCGAAGTTCGCGGCCGAAGCCGCCGCCCTCCACAAACAGAAGAGCGTCAAGAGCGCGATCTCACAGGAGCGCGCCGCCGAACAGCGCGAGGCGCGCCTGATGATGGAGATCTTCGAGATGGAGCGTGGAATCGCCGCGACCGAGACACGCGCCGAATCCCTTGCGCGAATGCGATCGCGGCTCGACGAACTTCACAAGAAGGCGAACACCGAGGCCGATTCCGAAGAACGGCGCCTGTGCCGGCGCGTGTTGCGAAGCGCGCTGGCTGGGGCACGCGAACGGGGCAAGGATCCGGAGTATCAGAAATTAATCGAGAAGTATCGATTGCCTGGCCGGTGACGGCGCGCTACGGCAGCGGTTCGAGGTCGAGCTTGCGGAAGTAGATTTCGGCGCCTTCGGTCTGGAAGAGGAGCTTGCCTTCGGTGAGCGATCCGTCACGGCCCTGATTCACGAGCACGCCGTTGACGTAGTAGGTGACGTCGCCGCCCTTGACGATTGCCTCGAGCCGCGTCCAGCCGCCGCCCGCCGAGTCCGGGTCCTTGGGCCCGCGAAAGCCGAGTTTGTCCGCCCAATCCTCGTTGCGTCCCCACCAGTTGATGCGGCGCGAGGAATGCACACCTTCCTCGCCGTTCGCGTCCCACACGGTTTCGCCGTCGCGATCCTTGCGCGTCTTCGCCTTCAGGGTGGGCCGTCGAAGTTCGCCTTTCTCGTCATAGCCTCCGACGAGGATGATGTCGCCCACTCCGCCCTCGATAATCTGGAACTCGACCGAGTGCATCCACGGGCCGTTGAAATCCTTCTTCGAATTGCCGGGCCGGCCTTGCGCATGGATCAGGATGCCGCTGTCCTTGGTGCGATCCTTGCGCGCGCCCCAGGTGAGGATTCCCCAACGGTACTCGACCACCAGCTTGTAGTCGCGATAGTTCTGCTTGGTGATGATCCCGCCGTAGCCTTGGCCGCTGACGAGAATCGCGGGTCCGCCGGCGAGGTAGTCCACCACGGTGAGCACCGGGTTGGGATCCGAGGGGTGGGGATCG
>CADECY010000155.1 GCA_902825945.1 uncultured Acidobacteriota bacterium | reverse complement strand
TGTTCCCGATCACCAATGCCACCTTCCGCGCGACGCGGATCGGCACGGCGGATTTGACGGAATCCTGCCCGTTGCCGAGCAGGCTGAAGAAGAGGACGAATGTCGCTAGTCGCATGATTACTCCAAAACGCACCGGAAACCCAAGCTGCTGCTGCTGGCTGAGGGGGGTCCATCATCGCGAACTGAGACTCGAATGATCCTGGCAATGTTGTTCCACGAGCCACCTCTCACAACGCGGGTGCCCCCGGTCGGAGGTCCCTTGGGGTCTCTCTGTCCGCCCAGAGAATCGTACCGTTTTGCGTACCAATCGGCGGTCCATTCCGCAACGTTGCCGAGGGTGTCATAGAGTCCAAACTGATTCGGAGCCTTGCGCGCCACGGAATGGAATCGCCCCTCGTTCTCGTTGAGCTTTTCAAAATACTGGGTGCTTTGGTCTTTCCAAATCTTCCGCGCATCCAAGAGCATCTTGCCGGAATTCTCGCCGAACCACGCGATGTCATGGGCTAGCCCATACCAGGGGCCCTTCTCCCCGCCCCGCGCCGCATACTCCCATTCCGCCTCCGTCGGCAGCCGTCCGCCCGCCCACTCGCAGTACTGCCTAGCCTCGTCCCAATTCACGTTCACGATTGGCATGGTTCCGTTGCTCCAACGTTCGTTGAGCCTGCGATTCATCCAGATGGGGTCCTCCGGCAACTTCCGCGCGCTGACCTCCGCAAAGCGCCGGTATGCTTCCACCGTCACCTCGGTCTCCCCCACCTTGAAGCCTCGTGTGATCGTGACATCCCGCACAGGCCACTCGTCGTCAAAGCACTCCGAGTCTCCAGGCGAACACCCCATTCGGAACGTCCCCGGGCCGATGTGCACGTATCGCAACCGATCTCTTGGGTTAATGGTGACATCTCCTGTCTGCGGCTCGGATGCAATTGTCAGCGGCCCCTGGGCTGCCCGCCCACCCGCGCGAAAGTAGAACTCCCCCACCAAGCCCGTCGTCGAAAACGGCCGTTGCCGGTTCTTCGACTCCTGATACACACCCGACCGGACCCGATTGAACACCGCATCGATGCTCAGCCCCGGCTCCGCTAGCGCCGCCTTCAGATGTTTGGTGAACAGCCCGTTCCGCTCGCGCGGATTGTCATCGGCCACCTGACCCGGAGCCGCCGCGAACGCGACGTACGCCCCATCCGCCGAGATCGCCGCGAGCCCGCCCGCTTGCCCGCTTCGCCAAGTCCGGAACGGATTGTCGCGGCACGCGTCCAGGATCACGATGCTCACCGCCGTCCCGCGCGCCTTGAACCCGTCGAGAACCTCGTTCGCGCTCAGCGCCCGCGACCGCACTTGGTACTCGGCCTGCGCACTGAAGTCCGTCGGCAGCAGAAAATTCTGACCCTGGATCTCGAGACCGTGGCCCGAGAAGTAGAACAGTCCGGTATCGCCCGCCTGCAACTTGCCGATGAACTCAGCCACCGCCGTGTCCATTCCCTCGCGCGTCAGGTTCTTCCTCAGGATCACTTCGAAGCCAGCGGACTCGCGCGCCTGAGCCAAGTCCGCCGCGTCGTTCTCAGGATTCACCAGCGCGCGCTGATTGGCATAGGTTCTGTTGCCGATGACGAGCGCGATCCGCCGTCCGCCCCCCGGACCCGCGGGCCGGACGCTGCGATTCTCTTGGGCATTGGAGGCGAACAACAGCAGCAAGACGAGTGAGACGAGACGCGCGGACATGGGTTTCCCTTATCATAAATGAGTCCGATTGTGAGAAACCTTACATTTCTCTCCGGGCACGGAACTATATTTTTTCGCCGGATGCTTGTAAGAATCCGGGGCCGGAGAGCGTTATGTATGGATACCCGGAAGTCGAGCGGCTGGGAGAATCCAAAATGTGTGGGATAATCCCAAATGATGGAGGACCCTCGAGAGTCTCGTGGATCGAGCGCGGCCCGTATCCTCGAACACGCCTACCACCTGATTCGCATCGCCGAACCCTGCCTGCCGCGAGCGGTCATCATTGTTCTCCCCGCCGGCATCCGAAAGAAGCTCGGCCATTTCCACGGTTCGTCCTGGCTCGCCGAGCACTCGGACGTCCGCGAGCATGAGATCGCCCTCCACCCCGCAACGTTCTCGCAACCCGAAGAGGTGTTGAACACGCTACTTCACGAGGCCGCGCATGCCCTCCTCTTCGAGTGGGGCCTGAATGGTGGCTGCGGCGCGGATGGCCGCTATCACCGCGACGAATTCCATGGCGTCTGCAAAAAGCTCGGACTCCAATGCCGCTTTACGGACCGCAGTCACGGCTGGGACGACACGCACTGGCCGGACACCGGCGTGCCCGTCCGCTGGGCGCCCGTCCTCGAGCTCCTGCGGACCCTGCCGCTCGGTACTCCCGTCACGCAAGTCCGCCGGGCCCGCTGAGCGAATCCATCAATCCACCACGCACCGGAACCTTAAATCCACGCCGCCCCGCTCCGGCTCCCGCCCCACCCGGACTGTCGCTCGCATCATCTCCGTGGTAAACCGCCAAGCACCTCCTCGCACTACCCGCCGAGTCCCGTTCGGCGGACCCTTCGGATCGCGCCGCTCCCCCGACGCGTAGTAGGTCTCGCCGTACCAGTCCGCGGTCCACTCGAGAACGTTGCCCAACATATCGTACAACCCGAACCGGTTCGCTGCCTTCAGCGCGACTGGGTGAAAGCCGCTCCCATTCGCAACCAATCGCGCGTTGTAGCTGTCGATGTTCTCCCCCAGCAGCCGCGAGGCGTCGATCCGCTCGGTGCCGGAGTTGTCGCCGAACCACGCGATGTCATCCAAGCGTCCATGCCGCGCGGAGCTTATACCCGCCCTCGAAATAGTCCTGATCATGGTGAATCTCTGACATGCGCGCGGGAGTCGGCAAGGCCCGAGTGGCTTTCCCTTGCGGGCCGACTCGCTCGAGAAACTCGACTTCGTCCGCTTGATTCGTCGCCAGAATCGGATCCGGCGCCCCACAGCCGTCGCAACCTCACCACGTGGGCTGAGATTCGGGCATCCTCGCCACCGCATGTACCTCGGTGCGGATCTCGAGTCGGATTGGCGCTTCACAGCCGCCTGAGCCACGGTCCGGTCGAACACCGCGCGGAGAATGGTTCCTCGGATGCCTGCACAACGGCGCGGCGGAAATCTACCGAAGTTGCGTTTGCAGTCTTCCGATCTCGCGAGTCAAGATCGCCGCTTCAGACTCCAAGCGTTCGCGCGCCGCCGCGAACTCCTGTAAGTCCGCCGCCAGCGAACCGCACTCTTGCGCATTGAAGAGACAGTACGCGCCGCCGATGACGGCCTGACCAGCCGCGACGTCGCCTTCGAAGTTCTTCGCCGCGGCGTCTCCGAGCGCCAACAGCGCCAGGAACGCCCAAGGATTCCGCGCCACGCGGGCCTCGACGGACTTCTTGATCTGCGCGACCCCGGCGAGTGCTCGCTCCCGGTTCGCCTCCCTCTCGGCGATCAGCGAACCGATCCGCTGGCTCTCCGCTTGAACGCTGCCGCATCCGGCCAGCGACACGATCGACACCACCGCGAGCGCGGCGGCCAGGAAATTCTTGAAATAGGTGGGCATTGATTTTCGGACCTCGCCAAGCATATGCCGCTGGGTCCGGCGATCTTTCACCCGCGAATCATTTTGCGATTCGGAAAACGTAGTCGGTGTCGTAGGTCCGCACGAAGAGCCGGTCCTCTTTTTGGATGATCGCCTCTGGACCCGTCGCCAACGGAATCCGCGAAAGGGTCTTACCGGTCCGTTTATCGATCGTATAGAGGAAGTCCGGTTCGGCCGTGAAACCGTAGCCCGAGATGATCGCTCCTCCATGAAGAATGAAGTTCCCTGCGTTGGATACCAGCGGCGCGGACTTCCACATCAGCTTGCCCGTCGTCATTTCGAAAGCGAGCAGGTATGCATTCTGGCCACTCGAAGACCGTGCATACGTGGGATGCCCGATCGAGACATATAGGACGCCTCCGTCGTCCCAAGCCCAGTAAGGCTCCGGCGCGATGCGGAACGAATCCGTCCACACCCGCAGAATTGCGTCGAAGTGGGGTTGCAAATCCGGCCGGAACGGCGCGCCTCCGCTCTTCGGATAAACCAAGAACACTTCCCCCTCGAAATTCTCCGACCCGACCTTATTGTAGAGCCCGATCCAAGAAGTGGGGGTCTCGATCAGCGAATTCAACAAACGTCCGTCCGCAGTCTTCCTTGCCACAGGTGCCGGCGGATCCGGAGGAGCCGCGCGGCTCAGAACGTTCGGACGCCGCCACACCACCGGAAGCCGCAGGATATTTTTCGAATACCACTCTTCGTCATCGGTAATATGATTCTGCTTAGCCGACATCTGAATTAGCTTCGGAATCGCCCGGTCGTCTTGGCCAGCCGGTGCCTTCCGTAGGGCGTTGGCTCTCGCCCTCAGCGCCTCCGCCAGTGCCGGATTCGAGATCCGTTCCGCCGCCCGCTCGAGAAGCGCTGGATCCTTCATCTCCTTTGCCACCGCGTACAGCTCTTGGTCCGGGTCGAGCTTCACGGGAGCCACAGGCGGCGGGGCCGGTGCCGCCGGCCGGAAATAGAACCCTCCGAGAATACCGCTATAAGTGAACGGGATCTGCCGCCCGCCGGACTCCGCGTGGACTCGCTCCCGGACCTTGTCGAAGACGTCCCCGATCTTCAAGCCCGGCTCTCTGATCGCCTGCAGCATGTGTTTGGTGAACAGTCCGTTCCTTTCTCGCGGATTGTCGTCCGCTGTCCGCCCTTCATCGGCGGCGAACGCCACGAACGCGCCCGCGCCGGTCATGCTCGTCAGTCCGCTCGATCCATCGCGCCAAGTGCGGTACGGGTTGTTGCGGCAGGCATCGAGAATGATGATGCTCGTCCGGACACCGCGCGACGCCATCATGTCCCTCAGGCGATTCGCCGGAAAAGCCTCGTACGGTACTTCGGCTTCGGACTCCGCGTTGAAGCTCACCGGCAGCAGGTAGTTCTGCCCGCCGACGCTCACGCCATGTCCCGAAAAATAGAACAAGCCGGTATCGCCCGGGCGTAGTTTCGTCGTGAACCGCCGGATCGCCGCGTCCATTTCCCGGAGCGAAGTATCGACCACGACTTCGGTCTCGAAACCCAAGTCCGACTTTAGCGCCGCGGCGAAGTCTCTCGCGTCGTTCACCGGGTTCACCAGTGGCCGCTTCGGATATGCATTGTTCCCGGCAACCAGGGCAACCCGCCGCCCGTTTTGCGCCGGCGGAGCCGCCACGGCGCTCCGCTCCTGACCAACGGCCGATCCGGCAATTGCGAGGTAGGCGGCGCCGAACCATGCGCCACGAATGCGAGCTGACATGATCCTCATTATGCACTGTAGGAGCGCCGGAAGCCCGGTCACCGCGTTTCCGGTTCCCCCCATCCGTCGCGGAACCCGCCGCTATTTGGTGGGCTCGATCGTCCGATACTGTGCCTCGAAGACATCAGGGCAATCGACTCGCGCCTGAGCACGCATCGCCAAGAGCTGGCCCCGATAGAAGTTGTCCCAACTGGAGTCTTGCTGCACCACTGCCTTACGTGCGTGTTCGAGGTAGGTTTCAAGCTTCGTGGTCCTCTCACGAAGGCCCTGGATTGTTGTTCTCGTTGCCGCTAGGTGTTCCAATGACCGGTCGAGGTCCGCCAAACTCCTCTCCCGAATCGTGACGACTTGGCGGTAGAGCGGGTCTCTGTCACGTTCGGCCCTCTGCTTCGCTCGAATCAAATCCAGATTCTCAGCGGCTCTGAGTTGCTGAAGACGCGTCTGTTCGCTATCAAGTCGAGTCGATTCGGACCGGTACTGGGCGTCTTCTGATCTGTAGCTCTGCTGAAGGGCATCGTAATAGATGCCCCACGCTGCGATCGCGGCATCATGGGATGCCCACGCTCGCTTGGCGCGCTCGGGAACTATTGGCCGGCACACGCTGTTGGACCGATAGACGGCGGTAAAGGCATCGTGGTCGTCGTGCCACTTCTTGTCCAATGCCTTCGCCGCGGCGAGCATTTGATCGACGCCTGCCTGCGACGCAATCACCATGGAGGCGGCGAGACTCAACACGCACCTCCTCATTATCTGGACGGCTCCATCCGTGCTGCACTCGGCGCGATACCGCTCCGAGAGAGCCCCTCCGTTCTCCACGCGAGGTCAATGTGTCCCTGATCTGGGGCTATCGTTAACAGGATCGTAGATCCACTCTTGGCGGCGCATTCGACTGTCCCTCTGGTTACTCTCTCAAGAGAACACTGGAACGACTCTCCGTCAATCACCTCGAACACCACGTGTCCCTCCCGCTCGGCAAGTCGCATCTTCGCGCCGAGGCTGCTCCGGCCGGTCCAGGTTCTGAACCGCTGCTGAGAGTCGGCCTCTAGGACAGATCCTTCTGGCGTCTGACTCGCAGCCCCTCCCCGCCGCAGTTTCCTGAGGCGCATGAACTCCCTCTGCATCTCCGCATCCTCCGCTTGGATGGCCGCGATCTGTTCGCGGTAGATTCCGGCCAGTTCTCCGATGGCAGCCGCGAGTGCTGCCCTGGTTTCCCTCCGCTGCCCGGCGCCTTTTGCCGCTTGGTCAGCGAGAACGTACGCCGAATCGAGTGCCGCCAGGGTTTCACGTGTCAGCCTGATCTCCTCCGTCAGCCCACCCAGATTCAACTGGCCGGCCGGGCCGCCTGCTTGCGCACGCGAGATCGCGCCGCTTAGGAGATTCAACCTGTTCACAAGGGCCCCCCGGCGGTTGAGCAATGATTCCTTCGTGGCTTCCGGATCCATCTCGGCTCGCACGCTTTGAACACGGTCCTTTGCTCCGCCAGCCTCTTCTAACAAGGCTTGATAGACAGCCCTTTTCGCTCCTGAATAGGCCCTCCAATCCCTTTCAGCCCTGTCGATCAACTTCGCCGCATCTTTCGAGGAGAGCTTCTCCGCGGCCTGCAAATCTATCTCAGTCTGCCGCCATACTTTTCGGGAAGCGTCGAGGGCGGAGTACCTGTCCTGAGCCAGAATCACGGTCGTCAGCACAAACGTCCATAGTGTCGCGATACGCATGGTGGTCACATCTCCGGCGCTGGGCGCCACACCGGAGCCTTGGTCTTTGGGCAGTCTCGATTGAGCCTGCTGCGTCTGTTCTGCAGCGAACTTTTGTGGCGTTCGCCCTCATTTCGATAGAAGGACTTCTGGGCCTGAAGAAAAGCGTCGAGCGCCGCCCCGCCCCGCCGCTCATCGTCCTGCAATTCCCGAGTCTCCCTGAGCTTGGTTAACTCCCGATTCATTCTAGCCAACTCTTCCGTCTTGATGGCAAGCGTCTTCGCCACATATTCTGCTGCCTCGATTGACAACCGAGTCTGGCTGGAGGCCTGGGCTGCATTCAGGGCCGTTTGCGCCTCTTTGATTTCGATGTCCTCAATTCGCTTGATTCGCGACGCCGCCCTCGCAATCTCGGCATCGAGGTGCTTCACCGCAGCTGCACTGTTCGCAAGGTACTTGTCGAGCACCTCGTCCCGATTGCGTGCCACATCCGCTGCCATCTTGTCCATTCTCTCGTATAGACCCAGTAGAGTAAGGGCGTGTTCGCAGTTGACGAACCCGTCAGCTTCTTTTGGCTCCAACTTTGCGATGTCCTTCAGGACCATCTCAAACGCGTCCTGAAGCGCCTTGCCGCTGCTCTCGAGTTCCGGAAGAGTCTGGCAGAACGCTGCGCCAGCCAGGAAGATTACTAACGCACTCGATCCAAACACGACTTGCCTCTCCTTGAGTCATACACGCAAAGGCCGGCAGCACCACCTGCTGCGACGCCGAGCAAGACCAGGGTAGCCTTGCACTTGCCGCCACACGTGGTCGGCGGACATGGGCCCGGAATTTTGTCGATCTTCTCCTTGGTGATAGCGACTTCGATGTTGAGCGCCTGAGCCTTGGCGTAGTGGTTGCGGACGCGCGAGCCATCATGACAACTTCCGATCGCAGCCAACTCGTCCCCCTGTTTCACGTACTCGAGTGCGTCGCTTCGATCCTTGTCGATCTTCGCGACGACTTCATCGAAGCGCGCCTGTCGAAGATGCTTCTCGACCTTCCTCTGCGAGCTTGCGGCTTTACGCTTCGGGGCCTTGCGCGCCTCGGCCTTGGCTGTCTCCAACTTTTTCTGCTTCATCAACTCGTGAATTCTCGCCATTAGAGCCTCCACCGCGTTTCTTCTCTCGGCGTAAAGCCGCTGGCCCTCGAAGATCGTTGCCGCCAATGCTCTCGCGGATGTCTCATCTTTGGGTTGTGCTCGCGTAGCCGCGTCTTCCATCTTGGCCACCCACTCTAGCGTATCTTCGAGCGGCGCGTTGTCCTTGACCGACTGCGACGCCTGCAGTAGATAACCCTCGGCGAGCGTGGCCAGATCCGGCCCGGGAGGTGCTTGAGTCTGCGCTTGGCCGCTCAATAACAAGATCTGGAACAACGCGATCTGTTTTATGCTTGTTGTGGTGAACATGTTCTCCTTGCTAATGCTCTACTGCGTCAAGTTATGGCCGAATTCCACGACACACCGGAATCCGATTGACTCGCTCCCATTGGGCCCGCTGAGTTTCAAAGAGGCCCACGGCTGCAACTGCTCTAGGCTCGAACTTGAACCGCCCCCCTGAATCCGGTACTCCTGTCTGAGCGGATCAGCGTCCTCGACCCACTCCCACGCATTGCCCCTCAGGCCGTGGAAGCCCAATGAATTAGGAGCGCCCCAAAGGGCTGGCTGCACCTTGCCTCCGGCGGTTGCCTGATAGGCGAGCTTCGTGATTCCCATCGGGTGTCCATACAGCACGGGAGCCTGCGCGGCCAGTCGGAACTCACCGCTCGTCGGGAGTCGGCCCCCGGCCCTCCGGCAGAACTCAGCGGCCTGCAGTTTCGTAACTTTGACTACCGGCATGTCGGCCCCTGATACCTCGGGGGGAGCTCTCTCTAGTAGATTTCTCCATGCCTCTTGAGTCACCTCCGAAATCGTCATCCAGAACGGCGCGAGCGTTTGAGGTCTCGTCTTTGCACCCGCCTGGCTGACACATGCGTCGGTCGCGTCTGTCGGCACGCACGCCGGAGGAACAGTTCCACCCGGCACCAGCAGGTAGCGTTGCCCACTCCGATGAGTCCTTACCGTCCGCTGACTCGAGGGAGATCTGGAGATCAACAGATTCGGTTTGAACTGCCCGCCAATGCGCGGACTCTGCTCGTCGGGCTGGGTCTTTTTGGTGTGTTGCTCCACGAGCGGTCCCACGAATTGAGCGAGATCGGCGAGTGTTATCCAGTCGTCCAAACCAGCCGCCTCCCCGTCCATGCCTTTCAGGAGAAAATGGGTGAAGACCCCGTGTCCTAGGGCAGCTTCCTCATAGCTCAATTGACCATGCCGCGCTGATTGCAGAAGCGCGACGCTGGTATTCGGATCCTCCGCCGAGAAGACCATCGGGCGGCCAAGCGGTTGACCACGAAGCGCATTCCGGCATGCATCGGATATGAAGATCTGGTGCTCTGAGCGCGTGGCTTCCATTGCGGCGAGAACCTCTCTGACGGTCACGCCCGTTTCGCCCAGGTTGTCCAAGTTCGTCGCCGACAGAGCCAGGAAGTTCTCAGGCGGCTGGTTCGGCTTGCGGAAGGTGTACCCGTGGCCTGAGAAGTAGACCACCAATTGTCCGTTCGTGCCAAGGGCGCGGATCTCGCTCAAGATGCAATCGGCAGTAGCCTCCTTCTCCTGCAAGTACACCACTCGATAGCCGGCACCCCTGAGGCGGTCAGCCATCGCCCTTGCATCCGCGCCCGCAAATAGGAGATTGCCGATCCTTGCGTCTTGGTAGGCATCAATGCCCACAACGAGCGCAACGCGCCCTTTCACGTCGTGGGCCGAAACAATATCGGGCGGCGCAGGTTCGACGCGGCGAGTGGATGAGTTGGCGAGCGCCTCGGTATGTTGACAAAACACACACAGTGAGAGCATTGTCGGAAGGACGCGGCTTTGCATGGATCTCCTCTTTAGCCGGGAGGCTTGGCCCAGAACCCGAACGGCGTCATGGGCCGACACATGATAATGTCGCTTGCGGGGCGGGAATTTCACTTGCCATAAGATTTTTGACCGAGCGAGGTCCAGGAGTCTTCGCACCCATTCCTTAAACGCGCCGGCGGACCGGAATCTTACACCTCAAGCCATCGAAACGTCAAAATCTATCGCAGCCGCGCCTGCAGCGCCCCGATCTCCCGTGTCAAAATGGCCGCTTCCGCCTCCAACCTCTGCTGCGCCGCCGAGAATTCCTGCAGATCCGAAGCCAGCGACGTACACTCCTGGGCATTGAACAGGCAATACGCGCCGCCAATGACAACCTGCCCAGTCGCGAAATCACCTTGGAAGTTCTTCGCCGCCGCGTCGCCGAGCGCCACCGGCGCCAGAAACGCCAGCGGGTTCCGCGTCACCCGCCCCTCGACCGATTTCTTGATCTGCGTCACGCCAGCGACCATTCGATCCCGGTTGGCCTCTCGCTGGGCGATCGCTGACCGAATCCCGCTGTCCGCGTTCACCGTGCCGCACCCGCTTCATGCAAACGCCATGCCCATGAGCACGGCGGAGATGAGGTTGTTGCGATGGTTCTCCATGGTCGGTAGCTCCTTGCACGGGAGATGCTGCGAGGCCGGCAGATCTTGCACCCTCCCACGGCAAACTTCGATTCCCGCGCATCTCCCGGCCCAGATCGGGCCTCCGGGACAAAGCGTGGATTGGCCGGTAATCCGGTCACCGCGTTTCCAGGAATCTTTTCCCTTTCGAATCAACGCCAACCCGCCGGAATGTTCCCGAGCCCGTTCACCCGTGTGTTAGCCTCGGGTCGTCATGGGGCAACCTGTGACTCGCGGGACGCGATCCCGCATCGATCTTCGACAATTGAATATGGTTGAATTGAACTGAACCGCCACGTGGCGGTCCGGTGGATGGAATTTTGCAAAACGAACCCGGCGGCGCCGAGCGAAAGGCAGGGCGCCGCCGGTTCAGCAGGCAAATTACCAAACAAACCCGAGCCGGGCCATCAATGTGCAGAGCAGCGTGTCCACTTTCGACAGAATTCGACACTTTTCGACACTATCGACAACGTGTCAAGGATTAGCGTTCTACTCCGGATGCTGAATCACGACCTCGGCCAGCACGGGTTGTCCCCCGTCACACCACGAACGAACTTGAGCCCATTGCTCCCCGTCGTTCGACGGACCGGTAATCACGCCTTCGCAAGCTCCGGACTCCCGAACCAACTCGTTCTTGAACGCTGCAACGTTCTCTGCTGATCCGGCGGCGCCAGAGTGGGTCGGGGCACCAATCATGAGTAGTACCGACTCGCGAGCAGGGTTCCAGTCGAGTTGAAACCACTCTCCTTGCGGCAGCAGAAAGTGGGTGTTCGGCTGAAGCGAGCCACACCCATTCGGACACGCGGCCCTGACCCCTTCCGTGCTCGAAGTCACCCAAACGGAAAGGGGTCCGCCCCGCTCGGATCTCACTTCGATCTTGACCTTTTCTCCAGAACGGCGGGAGTCGTTGGGATGCCGCGGAATCAGTCGCCCGGAGGACTCGTCCTCGACCAACAGACGATACTCGAAATCGGCCGAACCGTGTCGCAGGCGTTCCACGTAGGATGGTGGAATCTGCGCAACGCCACACACTCCGGCGCACCAGCCAATGAACTTGGCAACAGTTTTGATGGATGCTCTCAAGAGAAGCCTCTTTCCGTGACCGGTTAAGAAATTACCAGGGTCACCACCAGAGATGCGGCCCGCGAACAAGATCTTGCTCCGGACCGCAACTTTTTCTACCGCCGCGTTCGCAAAAACACCCCATCCTTATTAATAGGAGCCAGCCGGTCCCTCGACCTCCCCTGCGGCCGCACGATCGCTACGCCTCCCGAAAAGTCATACGCATTCTCGAACGACGGCGCGATCACGAATTCGCCCTTCGCATCGATGTAACCCCACTTCCCAACTTGCCCGAACGCCACCTGTACCGCGGCGGCTCCCTCGTGGAAGTTCTTCACTCTCACGAACTCCGGCCGCACCGCCCAGGCACCGGACTCGTTGATGAAGCCCCAGAATCCATCGCGAAACGCGGGTGCCACGCCCTCATGGAAGATCATGACTTCCGCGTGGCTCGGCGGTGCATCGAACTGCGGCTCGATCACGAACTTCCCCGTCATGTCGATGAATCCGTACTTGCCGTTGACCTTGACCGCGGCGAGCCCGTTCTCGCCGAACTCCTGGGCATCCTCGAATTGCGGCGGAATCGAATAGGCCCGCTCATCGCCGTCGCCGCCGCGCACTTTCCGCGTGCTGATGAAACCCCAAAGGGCTTCGCGGACCCCGCCCCGGTTGACCATCACCTTCACTGGCGCCAGTCCCCGCCGGAAAGGCCGCGCGTAGAGGAACTCCTGCGACCGCTTCTCGCCCGACAGCCCGATAAAGTACCAATTGCGGCCCTTCTTGACTGGAGCAAGCCCGCCCCGGAACTCGTGAGCCTGGTCGAATTGAGGCGCGATCACCATCGTTCCCCCGATGTTGATGTAGCCGTAAAGGCCATCGCGCCCAGCCGTTCGCACCGCCGCCATCTCGTGGCCTTGTTCCACCGTGAACCGCCACGCGCTCGAGAAAATCGCCGGCACGATGACGCGCCCGTCGCACGACATGAATCCCCACCGGTTGTTCTCGACGAACGGGAACGGCAGCGGCGAACTGCAAGCCACCACGGGCTTGATCTTATCGATTGATACCCGCTCGGCTGCCGCTGACGTGCATGGTCCCAAACAAACCCGATTCTCCCCGCGGAAATCGATACTCGGACGTTGCCGGTTTCCCGAACGTTTCTTCACGGCCTCGGCCGCCAGGTGGAAGGCCGTATAGAGGTCCCGGCCTCGAACGAAATGCTGCAGGAACTCTCCCGTGAACAGACTGCGATCGCCGCCCGCTCCGAGCTCGGACGCGACCGTCCCATTGGCGGTCGCGTAAATGAGCACCGTGTCGGGTTCAGCGTACTCGAGCGAATGATAGGAACGGAACACGGACCGGTTCGGATCTCTCATCGCAAGCGGCGTCCGGCACGAGTCGAGAATCGCTACGATCACCTTGGGCTCTCGCTTCCGGACCTCGTCGAGCAGCATCTGGAATCGAATACTGCGATCGCGGAGATGCTCGGACGAATCAGTTGCGACGACATCGGTCGCAAGGAGGACGTTCTCACCCGCCAGTTGTCCACCGTGGCCCGAATAGTAGAAGTAAACTGTGGCGCCTCGCCGGATTGCCGCCAGGAATCGGTCGAGTTCGGCTCGCATGGATGGCGAGGCCAAGTCAGTGACCAGAAAGACCGAGCAGCGCCCCTCGGTCTTCAGCCGGTCCCCGGTCAGAGTCGCGTCGTTGACGGTGTTGTACAACCGGCTGATATGAGAGTAGGCGCCGTTTCCGATAACCAAGGCAACGCATTCGGCGCCCGGCGCCTCTGGTGGCGGAGCCGGGCGGTCCGGGGGTGCGGGTCGGGCCGTCTTCGAGTCGGGGACAATGACGATGGATGGCTTCTGGCTAACGCGCGCTTGCGCCTGCTCGGGTTGACCCGAGCAGGCCGTGAACGCGAGTGGGAGGAGCAGAACCGCGCAGAGTGATCTCACTTGTTACCTCCGCCCCAACTGAAGCCGGATCACCGGATGGACGCCGTCCGCTTCGAGCTTCCGTATCACGAGATCGAGCGCCACTGGGTCGAAGTTGCCGGTCATCGGCTCCAGTTCCGCCACCGGCCGGTCCGCACCGACCAGGACGAACTCTTCGCTTGTAGAGTTGCCGTCGAGTTCGAACCAGTGGCTGCTCGCTGGCAACGTCACGCGGCCGCGCGTGTCGTCAGTAAGGAAACTCGCTTCGGCCGAGTTGCGATAGAACGCGTAAAGCTTCGCGCTCCGGTGGCGGACCTCCAGCCGGACGCGGTCACCCGCGGACAGCATGCGCTTGGGCCAGAACGAGTTGCCCGCTCGGTCGAAGTCCGAGACCGTCCACGTTGAGCGGCCACCGCTATGGATCGCATCGACGGTCCACGAGATGGCGGGTTCGGGCTGGGGCGGTTTCACCGGCGCTTGGGTCACCGGGCCGGGATCCTGATGTGACGGCACGGGCCGGGGGCCGGTCGCGTAGAACGCGTACAGCCCACCGGTCAGTCCCAACACCAGGAACGCCGCGATGGCGGCGCGGAGAGGGTTGATGCGCTTCACCGCGCGGACCCGGCCGCCACAGGCGCACTTCGCCTTGTAGGCGGGCAGACGCTCGCGGTTGGCGAGCTTCGGGCACTTCGGGTCGATTTCACCAATGCACTCGGTCCAGAGAACGGTTTGCAGGAATCCGAACATTCGGTTTTGATACCTCCGCCATCTAATGCCCGATAGGGGGTCCTTCTTACACCTTCTGAGAAGATTTTTCCGTATGACTTCTGAACGGTGTTCGTTTCGCGCCTCTCGTGATATTTTTCCCGCGCCGCTCGAGCCTCCCCCCGCCGGGGTGATTCCGCGATGAATCCCCTCGTACAGGCCTAATTTGCGTTGACAGACCCGCCGAAGTTAGGTTAATCTGCGGTTCTACTCCAACTAAATTCGGGTGTATCAGTTGCATCGACGCGTCCTGACAGCTCTCCTGCTGGCTTCCGTGGTTGGCTTCGCCGACCGGGAGAAGCGAGCCCGCGTGGTCCCGCCAGAAGCCAAGCAGGAATTCGAAGGTAAGGGAAAGGGCGCCGTCGTGGTGGGAATCGGCACCTACGATAAGGATCCGGCGCTTGGGCCGCTGAACTTCGCCAGGGGAGATGCCCGGCTGATAGCGGATGCGCTGGAGCAGCAGCAGTACAAGGTCGTCAGTGTCCTCGACAAGGAGGCCACCCGCGAGAACGTGTTGGCGGCAATCGACAAACTCGGTTCCGGGCTCGCCACGGTGGTGTTCTTCTTCTCGGGCCACGGCGTAGAAGTCGAAGGCGCGAACTTCCTGGTCACCTACGGCGCGACGCTCGCCGACATGAAGACCGCCGGGCTCGCCATTCGCGAAGTCGAAGCCCGCATCAAGCAGATTGGGGCTCAGCGCGAGATCTTCTGGATCGACGCCTGCCGGTCTCCGGTCGATGGACAAAAGTCGGGCGCGCGCAGCTACCAGAGGTTCGAAGCCGCGCGTGGACAGCGTGCGCTCTATTCGACCAAGGAAGGCGGCGTCAGTTGGGAGAGTACCGACCTGAAGCGCGGAGTGTTCACCCACTTTCTTTATGAGGGAATGATGGGAAAGGCCGCAGGACCGGACGGCATGGTCACGATGCGGGACCTCACTTCCTACGTTCAATACGAAGTCTCCCGGTGGGCGGAGCGATCCAGGAAGCAGCAAATGCCCGTGGAGAAGAGCGCCGAAGCAACCGACGACTTCCTCGTTGCCGGCGCGCCGAAACGCGCTCTCACCAATGGACCGGGCGTGAGCAACGTCCAGGCGCGAGCCTTTCCCAGCCGCGGTGGACTCACCGCGATTCTCGACTATGAGCGTGCCGCCACCTCCCCCGAGCCAGGCGAAATCGAATTCCTCGCCTGGGCTGGTGGAGACTACGCCGAAGTCGTCCGCGTAAGTGGAGACCTCCCCGGGACGCCAGTCACGTTCGCCGTTTCTGCCCAGGAGAATACTCAGGCCGTCGACATTCTGGAAGCACCTGGACCCGGCAACAACTGGCGCCGGATCCGCTTCTCCGTGCGCCCCGATACGGTCACCAAGCCGGTTCGGGTCGTTCTCAAACTCGCCGCGGTAGTCGAACCGCAACCGCAAGACAAGCGCAAGAAGAAATAGACAAGAATCACGATCGAAGAGGGAATATGATGTGGGTCAGTGGAAGTGTGTTCGCGCGCATCCTTGGAATCAGCGCGCTCATGGCGGCATTTGCTGCCGGTCAGGATATGACGGCGGTCGTAGTCTTCGCGGACCAAGGCTCCAAGCCCGCCGGATCGGTTGATGCCTGCACCGCCGAACGCGAACTCCGTTTCGCGGTGATTCAGAAAGCAAAGATCAACGGCAAGGAAAACTTGATGGCTGCTGGCGGCGCTCCTACCGCCAGATCGGAGATCCAGTCCCGTGAATATGGCAAGTTCCAGAAGACGCGCCTGCGTGACATCCGCAAACTCGCTTGGCGAAGGGGCGTGCTCTACGGCGCGGCCTCGTTCGATACCGGAATCCCGGCGACGCCCGTCCTGCCGGAAGGCATGCAGTTTCAGAAGAACGCTGGCCGTCCCCTGTCTTCCTTGTACGACGTGACGATCGAAGGAGAAGTCCCGCGGACCAAGCAGCGCGTCAACTATCCGCTCAAATCGATTGCGGGCATCTACTGGCAGCCCGCCAATACTCCGGTCGATGAAGGCCTCTTCGCGCATGCGCGCGAGCAGGCCGACTACGGCACCTGGATGGCGCTCCTGAACCGTCCGGGCAGTTTCAAGGTCAAGGAGGCGGAGCGCGAAGTGGTCCGTTCGCTCCAGGGTTGTGTCGATGGCGCCTTGGCCGAGTTCGAGAAGGGGCAGTTCGGCATCATCGAGACGGCGATGAAACTGGCCAATGTCGTCAAGGGCATGGCGCCCGGGTCGGCCGAGGCCAACGACTACATCGACAAACTGACATCCGCGAAATCACGCGTCGAAGGGCAGATCGCGGAAGGATCCAAGCTCGCTTCATCGAAGCAGTGGGATGCCGCCTTGCTGGCATGGACTCCGGTAAAGAAGTACGTAATCGAGCGCAACAAGACCCAGTTGGCGGCCTACATCGGTGCGTATCGGGATTCGGTTCAGAACAGCCACGACGAACACACGGCCATGGGCGACACGCTGCTTCACGACAAGAAGCTGAAGGAGGCGATTTCTCACTACGACATCGCGCTCGGCAGGATTCCGGACTCTCCTTCGGCGGCGAAGGGTAAACGCGAAGCCCGAACGGTGATCGCTCTGGACGAAGCGGCCGATCTTCGGAAACGCGAGGAACCGCGTCAGGCCATGACGATGTTGCAAACGCTGCTGGGTGAAGCCGGATTCGGAGAGGACCCCAGGCTGCAGTCGATCCTCAAGGACTGCAAGTGCGACCTCGCCGATCAACTCTACAAGACCGCCCGGCCCAAGGTCGAAATGCAGGTGCGGAGGAGCGCTCCCGACAAGGTCGTGGTGCAGAAGAAGGGAGGCACTCCCCGCGCCGCCGTGAACCAGACGCCAGTCGAGCAGAGTGGCAAGATGCTTGCGCTTTCCACCCGCGGTGAACGGGACACCTACCTCGAGGCCCGCGGAGAACTTCAAGAGGCGGTCAGTTTGTGCAGCAAGGACCAGTTGACCAGCCTCCTCGGGTCCGTGAATCAGAACCTCGGTCTCTTCCACCGGGAGGAGGCCCGCAAGGCGCTCGGCCAAGTTCCAAAACGTTCGGCAACGGCGCTCGCGCACCTGAACACCGCGCAGAGCTACGATCCGCAACTCGACCTCGGGAGCATGATGGGCGAAGCCAACCGGCACCTCGAGGAGAAGTCGGAGATCCTCGTCGGCGTTACCTTCGACGACGCGTCTCCGAACCGGAACTGCGGCGGATACGCCCAGGAGTTGACCCAGTTCGCCGAACGCGCGCTGGCGGAGAGCGCCGGCGGAAGCCGGCTCCGGGTCGTCGATGGAAATCAGCTCCTTCGCGGAGGCGCCAATAGCGTTCGGGACCGCCAGTGGATGGCGATCAGCGGCCGGGTCACCAACTGCGGCGCGTTCCGGAACCAGGGGCACGGCGAGACCCGGCAGATCCGCTCCGAGTATTGGGCGGACGAGCAGAAGACGGTCAAGCAGCCGTACGCCTACTCAGAAACGGTGTTCTCCCTCAGCTCCATCCTAGAGGTGACATTTCAACCCGTTTCGAGCGCGGGCGGGCGTGAAGCGGGGGTGCTACAAGGCGCTCGCGGGCAGGGCGCGTATAACTGCAAAACCGTGCGAGGCGTTGTCGATCGGGACGCTCACAACTGGTTCACGCGGCCCCACAACAACGAATGCAATGATGTCCCCGACGCCGGGGCGATGATGATCAGGCCGATGCAGGAGACGCAAGCCCAACTCGCGGCGGCTATGCGCACGCTCGGACCGCAAGCAGCGCGCGTGTTCTACGATCTTGCTGAAAGGACTCCGGACGACGACATGAAGCGCGAGCACGCGCTTACGTTCCTCCTCAGTGGCGGCGGAGCGAGCTTCGCGTCTCACATGGTGTCGGCGAGATCGATTGCCACCGCCAAGGACAAGGACCTGAAGTTCCAGCTTCGGTAGATGAACTACCGGTGGGGAATCTGGATCCGCATCACCGCGGCCCGGTTCCCCGCCTGTTGAATCTCGCGTTCGAGCACTGCGGGATCGAACGATGAACCGGCGGGCAGAGCGTCGAGCCCGGGAATGCCGGAGTCCGTTCCGACGGCGATGAATTCCTCGGTTCCGGGTTTGTCATCGAGCTGGACCCACTCGGTGGGCGAGGGGATCGACACGCGGCCCGGCGCATCAGAGGTGAAGCGCATGGCGTCACCGGCCCCCCGATAGAACGTGTAGACGCGGCCCGAGCGATACGAGATCTCGATGCGGGCGCGATCGCCCTTGGTCAAGGCCTCTTTCGCCCGGTATGTCGCGCCGGAACGCTCGAAGTCACCCACCACCCAGTTGGAGCGCTGACCGTTGCGATCGAGCTCGACACTGAACGACAACTGCGCCGAGGGATCCTGCTGCGAACCGGCACCGCCACCTCCGCCGGGTTGAGGTGTCGATCCAGAACCCGAACGGATCGCGTCGGACGCCACGCCCACCACCTTGGCGCGAACGTACCACATGCCACCCCCGGCGAGGGCCATCGAAAGCACGGCCGCCACGCCTGCCTTGACCGGATCCAACTCCACGATCTCGCGGGCCTTCCCGCCGCAAGCGGAGCACTTGTTCTTGTACGCTGGCAAGCGTTCCTTGTTCTTGAACTTCGGGCAGTTCTGATCGCCTTCGCCGAGGCACTCCGTGGCGACTACCTTGTGAAAGAAACTGGCCATAACTGACTCCCTCTTTTACGCGTTGTGGCTTTCGACGATGCGATTGATGGCTTCCCGGTCGCGGATGTAGCGGGGGTCATCCGTTCGCGCCGGATACGACTCGAGACTCGTGTCGAGGTAGTGGCGCAGGGATTCGAACAAGGCGTTCCACTTGTTGGCGTCGCGCTTGGCTTCCGCCCGGAGCGCCGCGCACCGCTCGGTCAACACGACCCGCGCCTCGCGGAAACCGGCATCGATCGTCTTCGGCGCGGTTGCGTCCTGGACGAAACGGTCGGCGGCGATGTCCCAATCCGGGCCGAAGTTCGCCGCCTTCTTGCCGATCGTCCACGGTGTCTCGTACTCGAAGCGGACCTCCTGCCTGAGCGTCTGCTGATTCTTGACGACCGACACCCAGCCGCTGGCCCGCGCCAACAGGAACG
>CADECY010000154.1 GCA_902825945.1 uncultured Acidobacteriota bacterium | reverse complement strand
AGGCATTCTTCAATGCCGGTGCCGCCGCGCTCGCTCCGGCTCCGATGCGGGCCGAGGCACCCGTTTTCGAAACTGGGCCTGCTCCGAAAGAGCCGCGACAGACTGCGTTCGCCTTCCCGGGACGGGCTCGGACCACGGGGCGCGTCGTTTCGATCGCGGAGTTCCGTCCCGAGGTGAGCCTCCCGTCAGCGCCTGCGGCGCCCGCGCCCGCTCCCAAGGCGGCCGAAACCTCGCGCCGCGCCGAATCCCGGCAGCGGCAGGTCAAGCTCGACTTCGACAACGCGCCCAATCCAGCGCGCCGCGTGAGCGGCCAGCGGGCAGTCAAGCGCACCCAACTCGAAGCGGCCGCTCCGTTCCGCCGCATGGTGGCGGGCTTGGCCGACGCGGGTGTGATCGCCTTCATGCTCGTACCCGTGGCGATCGCGATCTACTCGGTCCATGGCCACGAATGGCTCGGCGACAAGGTCATGCACTTCTACGCAGCGATCGGCTTGGTCCTGTTCGGCGCCTACAAGCTGGCATGGGCGATGGTCGACGAGGATTCGCTGGGTATCCAGTGGTGCGGGCTGCAACTGGTCAACTACGATAACAAGCTTCCCACCAAGCGCGACCGCTTCCTTCGCATGGCATGGGCCGTGCTGAGCCTGCTCCCCGGCGGGATCGGCCTGATCTGGTCGCTCGTCGAGCAGGACCGTCTCACCTGGCACGACGTCTCGACGCGCACCTACCTCTCCGCCGTCCGATAACCGCCCCGCCGTCGAGCGCGTCAGAGATCGAAGGTCGATGTGATCCGCTTGAGCACCTCGTTGTGAAACTCTTTCCAGCCCTCGCGATCCCGCCACCAGACGCCGGTCTGGAATTCGGAATTGCTTGCCGCCGCTCGGACGTCCAGCCAGGGGGCGAGCTTCTTCCAGACGTAACGCGCCCGGGCCGTGTGTGCATCGTTCGTCACCAGAATCACGCTCTTGACCCCGCGAGCCTGAAGGGCTGGCAGCATCTTCGATGCCTCCTCGCGGGTAGAATGAGCATCCTGCTCGAAACACTCGAAGCGCTCGCGCGGATGGCCGTTCCGGACCGCGAGGTCGATGGCGAGCGCGCACTCGCGGATCCCGAAGTGGATGGTCGCGCCGCTCGCCAGTATCCGGGGAGCCAGGCCGGAGCGAGCGAGTTCAGCGGCCTTCAGAATCCGTTCCCCCGACCAGTCCCCGGCCAGCACCACGATCAGATCGGCCGGACGCGGTTCGTCGATGTGCACGAGCGCCAAGCCCACCTGGCGAAGCCACCAAGGGTGACTGATCCAGGAAACAGCGCCCAAACCTCCAGCGAGCGCGGCCTTTCGCGCCGCCCTCGCGATCACAGGCCTACTCGTCCTTCGGGTCGAGCCGACCGACGGCTTTCAGCCGCTGATAAAGCCGCTCGATATCGGCTTCGTCTTCGGGCCGCAACAGGGGATACCGCCGGGTGGATGGCATGGGCCGCGCCGGGGGCTCTTCCTCTTCGGGGGCCACCGCCACTACGGGCTCGCTCCAGAATTGATGATACGGAACACCGTCGATCAGCGCGTTCGCCGCGCCCCGGCGCAAGCCGCGCAAGAGCTGGTTCGACGACTCATAGTCACCCGGATAGATGAGCAGGAGCTTGCTTCCATCGGCGAGCGACAAATGGACCACCAGCGGCGAGATCCAGCCGGTTCGATCCACCCGGAGGATTTCCGGCCAAGGCAGAACCCGGTCGCCGATGCGGAGGTGGTGCGGATGGAGTTCCACCACCGGGCGATAGGCGAGAAAGCACAACACCGCGCTCGCTGCGGCGAACAGCACCGTGAGCACCACCACCGGCGCGAACTTGAACGCGATCAGCGCGCACATCAGCGCGAGCAGTCCTGCGACGCCGCCTCCAAGGAGGTAGTTCCGGGATGGGGTGTACCGGGTCACCTGTTTTAAGACTACATTCCAATTACCCCGCGCGTCAATCGGACGGCGGCGTCAAATCGCGCAACCGCCGGACACCCTTGTAAAAATAGTGGAGACCGGAGAAAAGCGTGCCTGCCGCCGCGCACCAAACAAGTACTTCGCACACCGGCGCCAGTCCCCCCACGAGCCCGGCCCGATGCCCCAGGATCGTACCCGCGGTGACCAATTGGGCATCGGTACTGATCTTGCCCCAGATCGACGGCGGAAAATCGCGGATCGTCGTGAACAGGAGCGCGATTCCAGCCATGGTGAGTATCAAAAGATCGCGGCCCCAGACGAGCGCCAGCAGCCACCCCGGAATCGCTCCGGCCCACCAAAGCGCCCCATAGACGGAGACGAGCAGCGCCTTATCGGCGATCGGATCGACGATCGCACCAGCCTTGGTGATCCAGCCGTACTTCCGCGCGAGAAAGCCGTCGAAGAAATCCGTCATGCCGGCAATGAACAGCAGTCCCGTTGCTTCCCCGAAACGCGACGCTGCGATTGCCTGCGCGATGAACGGCGTCATCACGAGGCGCAGCCCGGAAAGCAGCGTCGGAATCGAGCGCATTCTCTGCTTACGATACCAGAGCTTCGACGGCGCGGCTGGCGATCTGATCGAGGTTGAGCAACTCGTAGAGAGACGGATCCGACATGATCTTCGACACCAGCGCGACGTGCATCGCGTGGCCCGCCCTCTCGGCGATCACGTGCCCCAGCAGAGGCTTTCCGATCAGCGCCAGATCGCCGATGAGGTCGAGCGCCTTGTGCCTGCAGCACTCGTCCCGAAAGCGCAACCCGCCAGGATTCAGCACTACCGTGTGGTCGAAGCAGACCGCGCTGTCGAGTGTCGCGCCGCGGATCAGGCCCATGTTGCGCATCTGATCGAGTTCGTGCTGGAAGCCAAAGGTCCGAGCCGGCGCCAGCTGGGTGGCATAGTTTTCCGGACTCACTTCGAGTTCGAGCACCTGGCGTCCCACCATGGGATGGTCGAAGAAGACGTCGCAGGTGAGGCGAAAGCTGTCCGCCGGCAGGATCGTGATCCGTTTCCCGTTACCCTCCACCGAAACCGGCCGACGAACCCGAAGGTATCTCCGGCGCCGCCGGTGAGTCTTGATGCCCGCTCGCTCGATCATTTCGACGAACGGCTGCCCGGATCCGTCGAGTATCGGAACCTCGAGGTTATCGATCTCGATGAAGGCGTTGTCGATCCCCATGCTGTGGAGCGAACTGAGCAGGTGCTCTGTCGTTGAAATGAGTACGCCCTGACGCATTAGACTCGTTGCGTAGCTCACCTTGGCGACGAAGCGATACGACGCGGGAATCGAGAAGTGCTGGAGGTCCGTCCGGAGGAAGACGATACCCGTCGATGGAGGCGCGGGCAAGATCCGAAGCGACACCGGCACTCCCGAATGGAGGCCGACTCCGGTGATTTCGACAGGACGCTGGACGGTAGTCTCGAAGCGCATTCGATGTTCCCCTTACAATACGGGATCGGGCCTGATGGATGCAAGTGATTGAAGAAAAAGAAAATTCTTCTTTACAAAGCGTGGCCCCACAGCCACAGTCCGGCTCCCCAGTGGCTCAGAAGCCACACTCGGAACCCAAACAGCTCCACAGAATCTTTACCGAAAATTGACGACTCCGTACTGGAACTGCCGCTATACTCCCACAAGGGGCCAAAACCCTCAACTAGGAGAGATGAAGAAAAATGAAACACTATGTGAACATAGCGATTCTGGGCATGGCTATCGGCCAAGCCACCTTCGCCGCACCCATCATTCGATCGGGCGTCACAACGGGCGGGGCCGGTGATGTCGCCTTCAACACGTTGATCAACACGTTCCGCGCCGACCTCGGAGGGGCGCTGAACCCACCCGGAGCCTGCTCACCCACCCCTTGTACCAGCGGGCGGAGAGAGGTCAACTGGGACGCGGTGCCAGCCGGGCAGAGTTCACCCAACAACTTTTCCGGCAACTTCTTCAACGGAACCTCGGGCGTCGATCCGGCGGGGCGGCAACGCGGAATGTCGCTGACCACGCCCGGGACCGGTTTCCGCGTGAGCGACACCGACTTCTCCGGCGAGGCGACGTTCGGCAGCCCGGGCGCGGAATTCGATCCCTTCAGCCCGGCAAAACTGTTCGCCAGCATGGGTAGCAACATCACCGACGTGACCTTCTCCCAACCTGGATCGCCCCTGCTGCTCGCCACAGTCAGCGGTTTCGGCGTGGTGTTTTCCGATGCCGACTACACCGGGTCGGCCTCCCTCGAGTTCTTCGCCTTGGACGGGACCTCGCTAGGCCTGTTCCAGGTTCCTGGCGTATTCCCGACCGCCAACGGCCAGAATTCGCAAGGGTCGTTCTCGTTCCTCGGCGTGTCCTTCAACGCGGGCGAACGAATCGGACGCGTCCGCATCATTTCGGGTTCGAATGGAATCGACGGCACCTACGGGGGACTCGACGACGCCGTCGTGATGGATGACTTCCTCTTCGCCGAGCCGCAGGCAATCCCAGAACCGCTGACCTTCAGTCTGGTCGGTGGCGGTCTGGTCGCGCTCTTCTTCGTCAAGCGCCGCCGCTAATGTTCATGGGCCTCAGAACCGCCAATCCATCCCGATCAGCGGGAAGAGGCCCAACTGCTCACGCACCTCCCGCTGGTTGAGCCGCCGGTTCCAACTGAACTGGGCGAAATTCTTCCGGTTGAACATGTTCTGGACACCGATGAACACCAGCAGCGGCTTCCCGCGGACCGTGAACGCGCGGTCCGCGCGGATGTCCGCCCGGACATAATCCGGGGCCCGTTCGGTATTGACCCGCGACAGGTCGAAGATTGCCCGGCGTTGCCGTGTCGATTCCGAGATATCGAACGGAGTGTAGGGCCGTCCGGCGAGATAGGCGATGCGACCGGACAGTTCCCACTTCGGCGAAAGCCGGTATCCTCCCACGACATTGGCGATCCGGGGATAATCGAACGCCCCGGGACGGTAGATCGCGTCGATTCCCGCATGCCGGGTTCGGCTGAACGCGAGATTCGCTTGCCCAAACCACTTGTCGCTGAACTTCTTCTCGACGAAGAATTCGATCCCTCGGACCCGTCCGCGCCCGGCGCCGCTCATGGGGAACAGGATGTCGCGTGTCGCGAACGTATCGCCCACATTGGCAAGCGAGAGCTGGGGGAACTGAGTCGCGGCCGGATAGTCCTTGTAATCTTTCGCGTAGCCCTCCACCGTGAACCGGAGCGTGTCGCTCACCAGCCAGGTCAAGCCCGTGACATAGTGGCTGGACTGGATAGGGAGGAGGTCGCGATTCTGGGGATAGGCCGCCATGAACAGAAAGAAGGGCTGCTGGAAATACTTGCCATAACTCGCTCTCCAGGAGAGCTTGTCCGTCAAACGATAGCTGACACCGGCCCGGGGACTGAAGCGATTTCGCGAAATATACTCGTAGTTGTCGAATCGGCCGCCCCACGTTACATTGAGCCGCGCGGTGAGGTTGCGCGACGACTGCGCGTAAGCTCCGGTTTGGAACGCGGTGAAGTTCTCCCGGAGCCGGAACGGATTGACGTCAGGTACACGCGAAAACGGAATGCTCGAACCGAAGGGCGAAGCGGTGTTGTAGCGGAGTCCGAAAACCTTGTAGCTGGCGCCGGTTTGGAGCTTGTCGAAAACCGGGAGCGACGACGTGGTGACGTCATACTTGATCGTGGTCTCCCGTTCACGGTCGTCCTGCGAAAAGATCGCCGGACTCCGGGAGATGAGGTCCGCGATGGGCGTATTGGCTGAAGGCACGCCATTCCGAACCAGGTCACGCACCGTCGAGTCCACGCTCGCCACCGAGTGCGTCACTCCGAGCAGTCCCACCGCCCGCGACCCGAGGAGCCGCTGCCAGTTGAATCCGGTCGCCGCGCGCCAACCCTGATATCGGATGTCGAGGTTGTTGATCTCTTCGTCTTCTGCCGCTGTTTTCTCGCTCGCGCCCAGACGGATCCGATCGTTACCCGAGATGTTGACCGCCCAGATCCGGTCGCGGGGCGTGAGGTCATAGAGGGCCTTCGTGTTGTAGGTGTACAGGACCGGGACGCCACCGAAACCGAGGTCGTCAGTGAACGCATCGAGAAAGCTGCGCCGGACCGAAGTGATCCAGCTTCCCCGCTCCGTCAGCGGACCCTCCAGAATCAAGCCTCCGCCCGCGAATCCGAGCGTGGCGCGGCCCTGGAACGCGTCGCGGCTGCCTTCGCGCTGTGCGATCTGCAACACGCTCGACACCCGGTTGATGTATGGTGCCGGATATCCGCCCGTGAGGAAATTGACGTCGTTGATGAGTTCGGAGTCGAGAAGGCTCACTGTACCGCCCGCCGCCGCGAAATTGGCGAACGCATTGATGTTCGGAATCTCGATGTTGTCGACGATGAACAAGTTTTCGAGCGGGCTACCGCCGCGCACGATGATGTCGTTGCGGAAGTCGTTGGAACCGATCGCCACACCCGGCAGCGTCTGGACATAACGGCTGACATCCTGCAGGGCGCCAGCCGACTTGGAGATCTCGCGCCGCTGGATGAGGTAGGCGGAGTTCTTCACCTCTTCCGGGGGCAGAAAGACGGACTCAGTGACCGTAACCTCCTGCCGTTGCATGTCGAGCGACGGCAGCGCGATGTCGACTCGCGCCTCGAGCCCGGCACGGACCTCGACTCCGGATTGGCGCACGGGCGTCCTCCCCGGTGCCTTGATCTCGATGGTGTAGCCGCGCGCCCGCACCCCATCGATGCGGTAGGCTCCGCGCGCGTCCGAGGTCGCGCACTTGTCTGCTTCGACCAGACAGATCCGGGCGCCCGCAAGAGGCTTGGCCGGAGTCTCCGAGGCCACGCCCGCCACGGAACCGGCCCCAGTGGTGTCCTGGGCGTGCGCGGCCGCTAAACACAGAAAATAGGAGGGAAATCCGAATTTGAGCAGCCGCATCACGTCAGTGTTTAGGATGCGCGCCGCCCAGCGATGGTTCTACAATTTGTCGATTTTGTCGATGAGATGGCCAACCGGGATGGACTGCCTCACCGCCGAGGCGCAGGCACACCCGGTAAGCATCCGGCGGCCACGAAGGCGGCACCGGTGTGGTCGCGAACGTTGACCTAAATCCCATCACGCCGGTCAGTTGACGCGTCACATCGGTTCATGAAGATACTATCCAGGCAGAACCACCCGCCGTTCTCATAACTCGGCCGCTTGGTGAAATCCGCGTGGCGAGGCGCCAAAGCAAACACGAATCCCTACGCTACCGAAGACAGCCAATCGTCACGGGGAAGCCGATTTCGCCGAGACAACCGCGGCCACGAGCGTTATCAGGAGGGCGAGCTTCTCGCAGCACGGGTTCCGCGGCGCTGGAAGGTTGCAATCCCCGGCCCAATCCGCCTGCGCCCGGCGGCCATTGCCGCCGGTGTGGGTAAGGTCTAACGCTAAGTCCAATCGCCGCCGATAGGCAGGGAGATGGAGCATGGCCATGGAGTCGGTCCGCGCGAGGCGTTGATTCGTAACGACGCCGCGAGTCTGCTCTATCGTCATGGTGTAGGGGGCCTGCTCGTTTCGGCTTCGGCGTCGAGTTTGCTCGCCCAACTCACCGCCAACAGCACCGGCATGGTGGGAGTGTTTGCCTGGTGGCTGGTGATGGCAGCCGTGCTGCTCGCCAGGGCGGCCCAAGCGGTCTATTGGCAGCGGGTGACGGCGCGCAGCACCAACAGGGACGGTTCGCGAGAGATCCTGGCCTTCGCGGCAACCTCGCTCGCCACCGGCATCGTATGGGCCGCGTTCCCACTGCTCTTCTTCGACGAACTCTCCGGTCCGCAGCGCGCGGCCATGGCGGCGATTCTCTCGGGCTTGGCCGGAGGGGCCACGGCGGTCCTGTCGGCGTCCCTCGCGCTCACCGTCAGCTACATCGGCATCCTCCTGCTCCCGGTTTCGGCCTGTTTTCTCCGCCACCCCGGCCCCGAGAACCAGGCCCTCGGCGTGCTCGGAATCGTGTGCTTCCTGACGCTTACGATCTCGGCGCGCATCGCCAACAACTCCGTCATTCGCTCTCTTCGGCTGACGCGCCTCAACCAGCAGTTGCTGCGCGAGAAGGAGATCGAGCACGACATGACCGCAAACGCCAACGCGGAGTTACGTTCTCTGCAGAAGGCGCTGGAAGACGCCAACCAGGGTCTCGAAATCAAGGTACGTGATCGAACCGACAAACTGCTATCGGAGATCCGCGAGCGCGAGCGGTACGAACAGGAGCTTTCGCGCCTTGCCTCGACCGACCCGCTCACCGGGCTCTGCAACCGGTCGACACTCACGAGGCGATTGAATGCCTCTCTCGCTTCGGCGCGTCCGGGAACGAGGCTCGCTGTGCTCTTCATCGACCTCGACGACTTCAAGCAAGTGAACGACGTACGCGGCCATCACGCCGGTGACCGGGTCTTATCCGCGGTCGCGGAACGTTTGTCGCAGACCTTGGGCGCCTCGTGCGACCTCGGCAGGTGGGGCGGCGACGAATTCGTCGCCGTCGTGCATGCCGCCACTCCCGACGCGGCGGTGCGGCTGGCTCTCGAACTGCGGGAGCAAGTTGTGCGGCCGATCGACGCGGGCGGCCAGACGGTATGGGTCGATGCCACGATCGGCATATCCCTGTTTCCCGACCATGGCGACACGCAGGACAAGCTGGTGCGGTCGGCGGACCTCGCGATGTACGCCGCCAAGCAGAACAAGCATCACCGCGTCCGGCTCTTCGATCCGGCGCTGGCCGAACAGGTCGCCAAGGGCCACTTCCTCGGACAGTGCCTGAGCGATGCGATCTCGAATCACAAACTGTCGGTGGTGTTCCAGCCGATCGTGAGTGCATCGAGCCGCACCTGTCACGCGCTCGAGGCACTCGTCCGGTGGAAGCATCCCGAACACGGCTCGATTCCGCCGGCGGAATTCATCCCGATGGCCGAGCGCTCGGGTGACATCCTCGCACTCGGCCGCTGGGTGTTGATGGAGTCATGCCGGGCGGCGGTCAACTGGCCCGGCCGCCCCGCTGTTTCAGTGAACGTCTCGGCCACCCAAGTACTCGCCGGCTACATCATCGATGACGTCAAGGATGCCCTCGCCGGGAGCGGGCTCCCGCCGGACCGGCTTCATCTCGAGCTGACCGAGACGGCGTTTGCAGGAGACTTCGACGGAGTGGTCCCCGTGCTGGCGACGCTGCGCGGGTTGGGAGTCCGGGTATCCCTCGACGACTTCGGAACCGGCTTCTCCTCGCTCTCCTACCTGCAGCGCTTGCCCGTCGATACGCTCAAAATCGACAAAGCGTTCGTGGCGGGAATGGAAAACGAGTCGAAGTCCATCGTAAAGGCGATTATCTCGATGGCGGATGCGTTGGGCTACGGAATCGTCGCTGAAGGCGTGGAATCGGAAAGGCAGATGTCCGCGCTGCTCGCGTTTGGTGTCGACCGGCAGCAGGGCTTCTATTTCGCCCGGCCGCTCGATGCCGATGCGGTGGCGGGCTGGCTCGAGAACTGGCCGGTTTCCGAAGCCGCGAGAACGGGCCAGGCATCGGTAGGATAGTGGGGATTGGCGATCGAGAGCGGTTCCCGGTAGTGATTCCTCATGCTGGTGGCCCCGCGCCGTTCCGCGGTCCAGGCGAGATAGTGGAACGAGCGGTAGACGGATCGCCAATCGGCGTTCCACCTGCGCGTAACCCACAGGAACTCGGTCTCGGCCCCGTTGAGATCACCGGATGCGAGCAGGGACTTTCCGAACTCGACCGCATCTTGTCGTGGGGAGCGTGGACGAATGCGCGAAGGATCTCCCGTTCGGGCTCCGCCTCCGCCCACTTCGCGATTGATTCGCTTGCCCTCCGTTTCCCGCGCTTCGCGATCAGGCTGCAAACCGCAATGCTGAACCCTCGAGGCACCCAGGCAGAATCGGCGATAGAGCGGGTTCAGATGTTCCCGGGGAATGAGGGTGGCCGCCAGTTCGCGCTCGTACCGCTGCCCGTGTGCCGCGCCCAGGTCTACCTGAACCGGCGCGGGCTAGGCCGTCAAGATCACGGCGTGGAACGGCCGGCGGCCCTTCCAGGCCGCGCGGCGATAGGCGTCCGGATCGGCCTCGAGTTTCGGCGCGGAGAATCCGGCGGCCTCGCAGCTCAGAGCGATCGTCTCGAACGACGAAATGCTCACCACCTCGAGCCCGGTCGCCGAACCGTCGTAGTAGGACGACTCTAGCTTGTTCCCGCTCATGCCCACCGTTTTCGCCCGCCCGAAGTAAACGACATCCCTGGGTTCGATCCCAGCCCGGGCGCGATCACCGATCTTTCTCGAGTCGAGCGCGATCGTTTCCAGAAATAACAGCCGCCCGCATCGCGGACGCATGGCCCGTAGTGCTTCGGCAGGCGATTCGACGTGGTGCAGCAGGCCGGTCGAGACGACGATATCGAAGACCTCTCCGCCGAGGCATTGCTCCAGATTCTCGAGCCCGCCCACGCGGAACTCGACACGCGTATCGATACCGAAGACCTTGCGGGCGAGTTCGCCCTTGCGGATGTTCTTCAAACGCGGCTCGACACCCACCATTTTCCGAAACGGAAGATCGCTGACCTCGTGCGGGATCCAACCGTCGTAGCAGCCGATATCGGCGATTGACATCTCCGCCAGTTCGCCCCGGGTGAAGCGCGCGGTCAACACCTCGCGCAACGTCTTGGCGAGATAATGCCCGCGTCCGCTGAGAGCCTCTTCGTGGGTCAACACGGCACCGCCCGCCGTCCAGACGGAATCATTGTACGGACCGTGGGCGTTCAACGCTTCGATGTCGGCAAGGCTCGGTTGCATGATCGCTGCTCAGCTATCGGGAAGGACCGCCGGACTCCCGCGTAGTCCGGCGCGATCCACGGGAGTGGCACGCTCCGCCGCCGCGTCAGGTATTCTGAACCGATATGCGCCCCCTTCGAATCCTTCTTGTCTTCGCCGCTCTGCTGCCAGCCGCCAAGATCCCCTCGGGCAAGCCCGAGGATGCCGGACTGTCCGCGGAACGTCTGCGCCGCGTCCACGAAGTGATGCAGCGATACATCGACTCGGGAGAAGTCGCGGGCACGGTAACCCTGGTTGCCCGCAAGGGCCGCGTTGTCCATCTCGAAGCGCAGGGCCTCGCCGATCTCGGGACGCGGGCGCCGATGCGGACCGACCATATCTTCCGCCTGGCATCGATGACGAAGCCCATCACGAGCATCGCCGCGATGATGCTGATGGAGGAAGGGCGTTATCAGTTGCATGACCCGCTGTCGAAGTTCCTGCCCGAGTTCAAGGAGATGAAGGTGGCAATCGCCAATCGCCCCCACGAGCGGTTGGCGGCCGGCTACCGGCTGGTCCCAGCCGAACGAGAGATCACGATCGAACATATCCTGACCCACACCGCCGGATTGGCGACCGAGACCTCGGGTCCGCTGAAGGACCTCGTGCGTCAGCTCAATGCCGAACGTAAGCCAGACGACGTCCTGGCAGACCGCATCCGGCGGCTGGCGAAACTCCCGCTGAGCTTCCAGCCCGGAACCGCTTGGGAGTATGGACCGGGCACCGATGTCGTGGGACGGCTCGTCGAGGTGGTCTCCGGACAATCGCTCGACGCCTTCTTCCGTTCGCGGATTCTCGATCCGCTCGGGATGGCGGACACTCACTTCTACTTGCCCGATTCGCACTTGTCCCGGCTCGCGACCGCTTACGAGAAAAAGGATGGGAAACTGGTCAGACTCGGGGCCGAAGGTCCGGCGCAGCGAAATGGCAAGTACTTCTCGGGCGGCGGCGGACTAGCGGGTTCGATCGAGGACTACTGCCGGTTCACACAGATGTTGCTGAACGGCGGCAGGCTCGACAACACGCGGATCGTGGGGCGCAAAACGATCGAACTGATGAGCCGGAATCATATCGGCGACCTACCGATGTGGGAAGACTCGCTGCGCGGCTACCGCTTCGGCCTCGGCTTCCGCGTAATGGCGGATCCGGGTGCCGCGGCCAAGCTGGTTTCGACCGGAAGCTACGGCTGGGGCGGGGCGTATGGCACCTATTTCTGGGTGGACCCGAAGGAAGAGATGATCGGGATTCTCATGTTGCAATTGATGCCGTATGCTCACCTGAACATCCGATACGATTTCCAGAACGCGGTGACGCAGGCGCTGGTGGACTGAATGCTCACCCGCCGCGCGATCGCCACCACCTTGGCCGCGGCGCCGTTCGCCACAGCGCAGTCGATCGAAACCGAGATCCGGCAACTCGCCGAGAAGGCTCCACTCGCGATGCGATTCCGGGGTTCGACCGAAGCGGAATGCCGCCAGTGGCAGCAGGCCTTCTCGGCAAGACTGCGGCCGATGCTGGGCGCGATCGATCCGCCCGCGGATTGGACCACGGTCGAAGAATCCGTCGCGGAGGAGTCCGATCACACGCGGCGGTCTTTGATCCTGAAAGCTCCCGGGATACGCGATCTCCCGGTTCACTTGCTCGTGCCGAAGTCTGGCGGAAAGCGCCCGGCCGTGCTTGCGCTGCACGGGCATGGTACCGCCGGGTACGATCCGATCGTGGGGATCGCCAAGACGGAAGTGGCCCGCGCGGAGATGACCAAGGTCAACTACGACTACGGGCGCCAACTCGTCCGGCGCGGATACGTGGTGGCGGCGCCGTGCTTCACGCCGTTCGGGCGCCGGCTGGGCGACGCGGCGGCGTATCGGGGCAACGACGCGTGCGGCGTTACGTTCGTCCGCATGCAACTGCTCGGACGCGTGCTGATGGGCGAAAACCTGCGCGACGCGCTGTGGGCGCTCGAACTGCTGGCCCGGCATCCATCCGTCGATGCGACGAGACTCGGCTGCGTGGGGCTCTCCTACGGAGGCCGAATGACGATGCTGACCGCTGCTCTCTCGCCGAAGGTCCGAGTGGCCGTCTGTTCGGGCGCGCTCAACGTGATGCAGGAACGGATCCGCGGACGCTACGGTTGCGGCGCCCAGGTGATTCCCGGCCTGCTCACGATCGGCGACGTGCCGGAAATCGCCTCACTGATCGCCCCGCGGCCCTGCCTGTGGGAAGTGGGCAAGCGAGACGCACTCATGGTGAAGGAGTGGATCGAGCCTTCGCTCGAACGCATGCGCGGCGCATGGAAGGCATACGGCAAACCCGGCAACCTGACTGTCGATCGTCACGACGGCGCTCATGAGTGGCACGGGGTGGTCGCGTATCCGCTGCTCGATCGTGTTCTCCGCGCATAGTCTCAATCGGCGCCCCATCGGAAGCCACGGCAGTTTGTTAACCGAGTTGACATGCTCCTTTGACATAGGATAGGTATCGTCAAGAGAACGATGTCACGACCTTTTCTCGCTTCACTTCTTTTTTCCTTCGCTCTGTTTGCCCAAACCGATTCCGCGTCGTTGCGCGTACTCGTGCAGGATGCATCGGAGTCCTCGATTGGCGGGGCGCGGATCACGCTGCGCAACGCCGTCACCGGCACCGAATCAGCCGTTGAATCCTCCGGCGACGGCTATGCGGTGTTCAGCCCGATCCAGCGCGGCTCCTATGAGATCAATGCCGCCAAGCCCGGATTCAAGACCGTCAAGCTGACCGGTGTCACGATCAACGTCGATGAGCGCCGCCTGATTCGTGTGCGGCTCGACGTCGCGCAGGTGAGCGAAACGGTCGAGGTCACCAGCCAGGCGGTGGCCGCGCAGACCGAGCAAGCTTCGCTCGGACAAGTGGTCAGCGGCCGGACCGCCGTGGAGCTTCCTCTCGCCGGCCGCCGTTACACCGAACTGGCATTGCTCGCGCCCGGAGTCGCCAACGGCAACCTCAATCCGGTGACCCGGGGGCCGGGCTGGTTCGTCTCCAACGGCAACTACCATACGCAGAACAACTTCCTGCTCGACGGCGTCGACAACAACCAGGGCACGACGAACGCGCAGGCGCTCAGCGCTCAAGTGGTGCAGCCGTCGCCCGACTCGATTGCCGAGTTCAAGGTTCAGACGAACAGCTATTCCGCTGAGTTCGGACGCTCGGCCGGTGGCGTCATCAACGTCTCGATCAAAAGCGGCGGAAACGCTGTGCACGGGTCCGGCTGGTATTTCAATCGCGACGCTGCTCTCGCCGCGCGCGGTTGGACGAACAACCTGCTGAATCTGCCCAAGCCCAATCTCGGCTGGAATCAGTTCGGCGGCACGGCCGGCGGTCCGGTGGTGAAGAACAAGCTCTTCTACTTCGGCGCCTACGAAGGTTTCCGCCAAACGTTCGCTGAAACCTTTCTCGTCACCGTGCCGGACGCGGCCCAACGCCGTGGCGTGTTCGGTCTGAACATCATCGATCCCAACAACAACCAGCCCTTCGCCGATCGCACGGTTCCGGCGAGCCGCATCGATTCGCTCGGACGCAAGATCGTCGACCTGTACCCGGAGGCGAATCTCACCGGGCAAGTGCAAGCGGGACGGCCCGCCAACAATTTCGGCGCGCAGCGCGACGGCAAGGAAAACACCCATAAGTTCGACACGCGCTGGGATTACTACGCGTCGGCGAAAGATCAGATCATGGGCCGCTTCAGCTATTTCCGCCAGGAATTCAGCCGCGACGCGCTGTTCCCCGGATTGGCCGACGGCGTCGGTAATCAGGGCCGCCAGTACAACGACAACCAATCGCTCGCCGCGACATGGACTCGCGTGATTTCGCCCACCGTGGTCAACACCTTCCGCTACGGACTCAACCGGACCTTCGCCGAGTTCGCGCACGCCAGCGCAAATCTCGAAAAGGCCGACTCGTTCGGCTTCCGGGGCATTCCGCCCGAGTTGCTGCAGGTCGGCGGGTTGCCGCTGATTTCGGTGACCAACTATCGCGAACTCGGTACGCGCAACTTCCGCCCGCAGTTCCAGCGCCCATGGCTCAACCAGATCGTCGACGCGGTCTCGATTCAGGCCGGGCGTCACTTCCTCCGCACCGGACTCGAGCTGCGCATGAAGAACAACACCTTCATCGACATCACCCGCCGCACGCCGGCCTATTCGTTCCTCGGACGCTACACCAACGATGGCATGGCCGACCTGCTGATGGGCCTTCCCGAGAGCGTGCAGCTCAACACGGTTCCGGAAGTGAATCAGCTCCAGCGCGCCATGAGCTTCTTCGTGCAAGACGACTTCAAGTTCAGCCCCACGCTGACGTTCAACCTCGGAATGCGCTACGAGTACACTACTCCCTTCTACGGCAACGGCAAGAACGTCAACGTCAACTTCAACCCGTCGAATCAGGGATTGCTGATCGCGGGCCAAAACGGTAACGACAAGTATCTCGTCACCACTGACCGCAACAACTTTGGGCCGCGTCTCGGCGTCGCCTGGCAGATCGTGCCGGAGAAAGTGGTGCTGCGCAGCGGCTATGGCATCTTCTACAACGCCGAGGATATCTATGGATCGGAGGCGAATCTGCCGCTGAATCCGCCACAGTTGATCCAAGCCACGTTGATCCGCGTGGGTACCGGACCCGCTCCGGTCCGCGTCTCAGACCCGATCCCGAACGGCGTGCTCAGCAACTTCGACTCCCGGCTGGTGGGCCTGCGGACTCGGGAGCGCGACCAGCGCTCCGGCATGATCCAGCAATGGAACGTGGCCTTGCAGTTCCAGGTGACGCGTGCGAGTACGTTCGAAATGGCGTATGTGGGCAACAACGGACGAAACATGTTCGGATTGTACGAGCGCAATCAGACGCCGTTCGGCGTGGATGGCAGTGTCGCCGCCAACCGTCCGTTCCCGCTCTGGCAAGGCATTCAAACCGGAGCGAGCCGCGCCAAGAGCAAGTACAATGCTTTCCAAACCAAGTTCGAACACAACTACGCGTTCGGACTCTACGTGCTCGCCGCCTACACATGGGCGTCGTCTCTCGATCAGGTGGGCGCGTGGGACTCCGGCGCCTCACCTCAACTCTATGACCAATTCGAGTGGGCCCGAATGAATCAGACTCCGAACCATCGATACACGACCGCAGTGACCTACGATCTTCCCTTCGGTAAGGGCCACCGCTGGGGTTCGAACCTGAGCCGCGGCGCCGATTGGGTGCTCGGCGGATGGAAGCTCTCGACCATCGTCTCATGGCGCAGCGGCCTGCCGATCAATGTCGGACTCAACGGCAACGGAATCGACCCGGCGAACGGGCAATCCTATCGATTCCTGAACCGCAACGGCGGCGGACTCCGTCCCGACAGGGTGGGAGAAGCCAATACCAGCGTCAACCCCAAAGACAATCGCTTCAACTTCCTCAGTTCCGCCGCCTACCGGATCCAGGCAATCAACACAGCTGGAAACGCGGCGCGCAACTCGGCCTATGGCCCAAGACAGTTCAATACCGACTTCGCCCTGCGCAAAGAGATCCGGATCTCCGAACGGCAGGCTCTCGAACTCCGCTGGGAATCGTTCAATTTCTTCAACACCGTGAACTTCTCCAACCCGGCGACAACGGTCGGAAACACGAATTTCGGCTGGATCACGGGAGCCGGTGACGCTCGCGTCATGCAACTCGCGATCCGTTACCAATTCTAGACCTGAGGTCTGCCTTAAGTTCGCGCAGAACCTCCGGCAGGGTGACCACGCCATCGATTCATACAACTGGCGCTGAAGCTGACGTTGCGAACCACGGCCGGGGGAGGCTACGGAGCCGGACTCTCCTTCATGCGCACCACCGCGAGGCGCTTGGCAGGGAACGTTAGCTCCACCACTCCGCCCTGGTCACTTCTGACCTCGCGGAGATCCTCGTCCTCCACTTCGATCTCATACCGCGTCTTCGGTTTCAGACCGATCAGATAGTAGCGGCTCGGCTCTTCGAGTCCGGCCTTGAACTTCGACGAAAGGGCGGCGGGCAGCAGGTGCGTATTGCCCATCTCGATCGGCTCCTTCACTGCCTGCAGGTTGACGATCTCGCCGCTGCGAAACATCTGCGTCGTGCCTTCGCTCTGGTAATACCAAACCGCGTCTTCTTCCCAAGTCGAGCGGATCAGGAGCCGTCCAGTCACTGGATCGTGGAAGACGTTCGGCAGGTAATGAAAACTCAATCCGGGCTGGTAGGGATTCGCCCAGAGGTACTCGTAGGGAATCCCGTAGGCGCTCCGCAGCAGAAACCGGTCCTGGATCAGCCAGCCTTGCACGAACTGCATTTCCTGCGCGTTGTTGTCGTAGCCGACCATCATGAGTCCAGCGATGCGGCTGCGCGCCGCCTCGCGCGCGTCGGGCTCGCCATGAGACTTCATGAGCGGCACGCGATATTCGTTCTCGGCGGCTGGATACGGCGCCGGGTAGTGCGCCAGGATATGGAACGCGGGCAGCGTGGCGAAGTACTTGGCGGCCGATTCGCGCAGGTCGATGTCGAAGTTGTCACGCAGCGCGTGGAACATCTCGAACATCGGCATGTGATCGCGAAGCTCGATCGGATTCCGCCCGGCCGCGATCGCCCCGACGATCTCCTGCTTCCACCAGTCCTCTACCACCGGTTTCACGTACTTCGCACCCACGCCGTCCACGTGTCCGTTGAGGGCGATCGCCGCCATCACCCGCGACCGGATCGACGCCAGATCCTTGGCGGGCGCCGTCTTTTCGAGCAACTGCGTCATCTTCGCGCCGATCTGGCCGGCTTGGCCCGCGGCCATCAGTCCGTTGCACCAGTCGTAGACGATCGCCAACTGATGGAGATCGTTTCCCGCCGCGCTGAGCGCCCAATCGATCGCCGCTTTTCCCGCGGCTTCATCCCCGGTGGCCACGTAATAAAGGGAAAGCGCGAATCCCGGCTCGGGCCACTGGATCTTGCCCTTGGCCATCGTCTCGAACGCGGCCCAACGCATCGACTGCCGCTGGCTCTCGCGTTTGACGAGCTTCAATCGCCGTTCGGGCAGCAGCAGACGCGGATGTGCCAAGTCCGTCTTGTAGTCGGTTTGAGCCAATCCGAAGGATAGAGCGAGCAGCAGGAGGCCGGCGAGGCGCATCACTAACCAGTCTAGCCGAGCATCTTCCGCACGACATGGCCCCGCACATCGGTGAGCCGCAAATCCCGGCTCATGTGGCGGTAGGTGAGCTTGGTGTGATCGAAGCCGAGACAATTCAGGATCGTTGCCTGAAGGTCGTTGATGTGCACCGGATCTTCCTCGATCATGCAGGGCTCGCCGGTCTTTCCGATCGTCACGCCAAGCCGGATTCCGCCAGTTCCGGGCCGGGTTCTTCAACATCCTGAACGCCGAGGCAGTTCCAGATCCCGAACCGCACGTTCAACACACCGAAGTTTGGCACCATCACCGAGACGATGGCCGACAACCGCGATGCGCAGTTGGCGTTGCGGTTCCTCTGGTAGCTACGCCAGCATCTCCGCACGACATAGCCGCGCACGTCCGTGAACCGGAGGTCCCCTCATGTGGCGGCGGGTCCGCGTGGTGTCACCGCTGGCGGCAGAGATATTCAATTGTCAAATATCAAGAAGCTGTATGATTCTGTCGAATTGTGTCGACTTCAAGCCGCACGAGACTGACCGAAGGCGCCGGGGGCATTCCTGCCGCAACAACGCTTGTACTTGTCGCCACTCCCGCACGGACACGCGACATTTCGGGCAACCGGTGATTGCTCGATTGGCTGCGCGCCCGCCGAGGCCACAGGCTCGCGCTCCGCTTCAGCAGGAATGGCTTGGCGTAGCATCGCCTCCTCGCCGACGGCGGCTCCCGCTTCGATGATGCGGTCGACATCCGACGTGGTGAATCTCGGTTCGACCGGTTTGGCGCAGGTGTCGGCCTGAGCAACCGCTTGAATGATCAGAGTGGCGGCACGGAGCCTGACTGAAGCCGGAGCCGACGGATCGGTCATGATTTCGTCAACGTTTGCAGAGCCCCTCGCTGCCCGCTCGCGGAGACCGTCGAGCATGATGTTGGCTTGCTGGCTTTCCGCATCGCGAAGCGCCGCGCGGAAGACGGTGTTTTGACGACACCACAGGTGGACCGTGGAGCGGAGGACGCCGCTCTTGGCGCCGCCCTCGGAAAATTGCGGAACCCGATGTCAGGGCTTCCAGGACCTCGCGCTGCTTCGGCCACAGTTGCGAGGAGAGGTTGTTTGGAGAACCATGTGCACCTCTCCTTTTTGGAGGCCTACCGAATACTATTGGTAATGTAATAGTTATTATGTTTCTGGATAATGTTTCGCTAGGTGGTTCCCGAGGGCAAGAGACCGGGAGGGGCGATGCGGATGGGAGCAGGATGTCCGGCCGATGCGGAGTGCCCGCCCAGTACGTGACATAGGCGGGAATTGCTCAACTTCAGGGAGTAAGCGTGAACGTGGTGACGCCAGCCCCCCCTGCTGCGTTCGACCAAACGCCCCATCCTGCTTCCGAATCCGCCGTACACGCCAAACCGTTGCTGCATACTCGCACGATTCCGTTGTGAACGGTATCCTGACCGTTGAGCACTTGCAGCGGCACCTGTGCTTCTATTCCCGTTGTGACTCCGGCCGCCGCCGCCGTTGCCGCACCCTGGCGAGCGATGTAGTACTGATACAACTGGCCCCCTGGAAGCGGGGTCCATGCGAGTCTGACGTTGCCTTGGCGGACGCTCCCCTGGTGTTGGGGCGACACCAGAGTGGGGCTCAATGGACTGGCGCCCCGCGTGGTGAAGCCTTGAGGTGGGCCTTGGATCGGATTGGCCGAGTTCGGATTCGCGATCACCACCACATCGTACCGGCGGCCCGCAGCAAACTGCGCGCCCCAGAAGTTCTGATTGGTAACGATGTCGAGCGCCGGCTGATTGCGCGCGAAATCCTGCACGTAGAGCCGGTAGACCGTGTTCGATCCGTTGTCTGCTGGAATCCTGTTCCAGGAAAACAACACTGTCGGACCGTCCACCGTCGAGCCCCCGATCGGCGATCCCAGGTTGGGCGCGTTGGCGTTGCCGAACGACCCCGTCACGGCGAACGCCTGGCTGTTCGGCC
>CADECY010000153.1:2087-20179 GCA_902825945.1 uncultured Acidobacteriota bacterium | reverse complement strand
TTCCTGTGCAAAGGCTTCGGGAGAGCGATCGCCTTCGAAGTGCGAAAGCTCGACGCGGCCGCCGCCGCCCGCGTATCCGCGCTGAGGAACGCCATCGCCGTCGCGTGCGAGCACAGCCACCGAGAGACGGGCCATGGGCTGCCGGTCGAACGAGAGTACGCCGTCGCTGGTCGCGACGAGGATATGCTTCAGCACATCGACGTAGGCCGCCTGGACTTGGAAGATGCGCGCATCGTGCGCGCGGGCCGCTTCATCGGCACGCCTGACGATCTTGACGCGTTCCGCCAGCGGCGCGTCGGCCGGCGCGTTGACGACCGGATAGAGATTACGCCGGTCCGACTCGACGAACCCAGCTTTCGGCACCGACGCAGGACCATCGGCGATACAGGCCGCCACTCGGGCGACATGCCGGATCTTGTCCGGCTCGAGTCCATCGCAGTAGGCGTATCCAGTGCGCTCACTGGAGATCACCCGGACACCGACGCCGAGCGAGACGCCTTGCGTGGCGGACTTCACGATTGACTCATCTAGCGAGAGTGACGTGGTGACGACGTATTCGAAGTAGAGGTCGGCATAATCGCCGCCCCGAGACAGCGCCTCGGAAAGGTAACCTTCGAGGTCGTGCGCGGTGATTCCGAACTTCTGGGCAAAAACGGATTGGGAAAGCCCCATGATTCGAGCGTAGCATGGGGGCGGGACGCGGCCTCGAAATGCCACATCCGGAGAGGATGCTCGACCGCGAAACCATCGTCGCCGCGCTGACGCACTTTCCCAGCGCCTGGGCGCGCGTGAGGTGACGGGCGAGGTCAATCTGCCCGGAGGCGGGGCGATGGCGCTGGAGCTTCAAGCCCTGCAGTCGACGAAAGATGTGGACCCGATCTTCGTTCCGCCGGCGTCGATTTGGGAGGAAACGCGAAGGGAGGCGGAGCAATTCGGGCTCGGTCCCGACTGGTTGAATTGAATGACGCGGCGAAGAGCTTCCCATCGCCCGAACGCAAGTTCCAAACGCTACCTGAAGGCGCCATGGTTTGCCAGCCCGGGACTGGCGATACGGGCTTGTCTCCTACTCGAGAGCCCCGCGGTTCCGCGAACGCAATCTGTTCGTCACCTCGAACGCACGCTCTGTCGCCTGACGCGAAGTCCGTTACCGCGCCGGATTCTCGTACCAGATCACGCCCAGCCGGTCGACCTCCTCGGTAGTCAGGATGTCGAGGTCGCCGTCGCCATCGATGTCGATGAGTTCGATGAGATCGTATTTGACGCCCTCGGGGCCCGCGACATCGTGGGCGATCCACTCTCCGCTCGCCGCTCGCTTCAGGTAGACGACGCCCGTCTTTTCGCCCAGTGCTTGTTCGCAAGAATAGGCGATTTCGAGCGTGCCATCGCCGTCGAGGTCGGCGGCGCGAACGGCTTTCGCGGTGCCCACGTTCGCGCGGACGGGAATCACCGAGCTCTCCCACTTCGTCCCGTTGGCGGACCTGCTGAGATGCACATGGATCTCGCCGGGTTTGACGGCGGCGAGCACATCCTTGCGGCCGTCGCGGTCGAAATCCACATAATCGATGAACATCACTTCCCTGCCCGCGGATCCGATCGCATGTTCCTTCCACGACGGATTCTCTAGCCAGTAAACGCCGGATCGCTCTCCACGCCGGTCGGAGAACAGGACATCGCTGTCGCCGTCGCCGTCCATGTCCGGAGTGAGGATCGACATCACCCATCCCACGGGCCGCATCGGATGCCACTTCCAGGCGGCGAGATCACGGGGATTGGCGGGCGATTCGAACCAACCGAGCCCGGCGCCCGCGAGTTTCCCTCCGGCAATGATGTCGGCGCCGTGCTTGCCATCCACTTGGAGCATCGCGCCGAACATCCACATCGTGCGGTCCCGCGCGGCCGGAACGGGTTGCATCTCCCACGTTCCGGCGCGAGAGCCCCAGTGGACGAACACCGCACGCGTCTTGCCCTCGCAGAAGCTGATCACGTCGGTGAAGCCATCGTTGTCGAGATCGGCGAAGATCGCGTCTTCGGGCGAGGCGGCCTTGCCAACGGTGACCGTGGGCCAAGGATCACGGGACTTCCCGGGGCCGGGGTTGAAGTAGACGCGGACTTCACCGGCCTCCTCCCATCCACTCACGACGTCGAGGCGCCCGTCGCCATTGGCGTCGGCGAGTTTGACGCCATCGGCGCCGCGGCCCGTGGCGTCAATCGTGTGGCGCTTCCAGGGTTCGGCGAAGCAGACCGTGACAGCGAGTAGAATCAGCGCAAGCGGCATACTGGTCGATTATTACGCATTGCACGAACGCGATCACATCCTGGCGTGGGCCGGACCGCTACATCCGGTAGAGCATCCAATACACCACGACACCCGTCACGCTCACATACATCCAGACCGGAAAGGTCCAGCGGGCGATCGCCGCGTGCCGCCGGAAATCACCGCCGAAAGCCCGCCGCAGCGTGATGATCACCAGCACGGGCACCGTCGCGGCGAGAATCGTGTGCGTCGCGAGGATCGTCAGGTAGACCGTGCGGATCAGCCCCTCTTTCTGGAACATCACCGACCCCACCTGGAAGTGGTAGATCAGGTAGCAGCACAGGAACGCGACCGACACCGCGCAGGCGGCGAGCATCACCTTCCGGTGCGCCTCGCGCTTGCCCTGCCGGATGAGCCGGTAGCCGGTGAACAGCAGAACGGCGGCGGTGGCGTTGAGCGAGGCATTCAGCGCGGGAAAATCCGAGATCGCTATCACTGGGGCTCCTTCAGCAGAATCCTGGCGTCGCGCACCACGGCATCGATTGCGCCAGCCTCGACGCTGTCATAGTGATTCCGGTACCGTCCCTTGCGGTCCACCAATACGAAGCGTGTGGAGTGATCGACGCTCTTTCCGTCCACCTTGCCGAGGAAGAAGGTATCGAGGGCCAGCTTGTTCAGCACGTCCTTGGAGCCGGTGAAGAAGTACCAGCGCCCGGGAATCGCCTCGTAGCGCCGAGCGTAGGCGGCCATCGCCGTGGGACCGTCGTTCTCCGGATCCACGGTGAACGAAGCCATCCGGACATCGGGTTCGTCTTTCAGGCGGGACTGCACGATCGACATCTGCCGGGTGGTACGCGGGCACGGGCCCGGACACGTGGTGTAGATAAAGTTCGCGATCCAGACCCTGCCACCGAGCGCCGCGCCGCTCGTGACCTCCTCGCCGGTTTCCGCGGTCAGCGTGAACGGCGGAACCGAGTTCAACACCTCGAGCGGCCTGCCGCTTCGCGAACACCCGGCAAGGAGAAAAACCGCGGCAGCTAGCGTGCTACGGACGGTCAACGGCCATGAGCCCATAGAGCACCGGCAGGTAGACCACCGAGGCGAGCAAGACCTTGCGCGCGTTCAGAAGCGTCTTCTCGCGGGCCACCCTGACTCCCGCCCGCAAGAAGAAAAGTCCCATCAGAATCGCGCCCGCCAGGTAGAACCTGCCCGTCATCGACAGCATCGACGGAATCAGGCTGACCGGGAACAGCAGAATTAGGAAGGCAAGAATGTGCCGCGCGGTCGAGGTTCCGTCGGGCTCAACGACCGGCAGCATCCGGATTCCGGCGCGGCCGTAGTCCTCCCGGTACATCCAGGCGATGGAGTAGAAGTGGGGGAACTGCCAGACGAACAAGATCGCGTAGAGTGCCCATGCTTCGGCGGTGAGCGTACCAGCCGCCGCCGCGAACCCGATGAGCGGCGGCATCGCTCCCGGAATCGAGCCGACTGTCGTCGAATGCCAGGACTTGCTCTTCAGGGGCGTGTAGAGGCCCAGGTAGCAGACGAGCGTGAACAGTCCGAGCAGTCCCGTCAGCAGATTCACACCGAGAGCCAGTTCCGCGAAGCCGATGATCGACAGAGCGATTCCGAACACGAGCGCCTGATTCCGCGTCAGCCTGCCCGAGGGAATGGGCCGCTGTTTGGTGCGATTCATGCGCGAGTCGGCGTCGGACTCGTACCACTGGTTGAGCGCCGCGGTTCCACTCGCGATCAAAGCGGTGCCGATGATCGTGTGGAGCAGAGAGAGCCATGTCCAGGCGCCCTCGCGGATGCCGAAATAGTATCCGATCCCCGTGCTCATCAGGATGAGCCAGGTGATCCTGGGTTTGGTGAGTTCGATATAGGATCGGATCATTGAGCGTAGCGTACGCCTGTCATTGGCGCCTCCACATGTGCGAGGCGCACATGACGGTGCACCTGAATCGCCATCAGCACGCTGGTGGCCATCGTCAAAGCCCCGAGGGCGACGTGCGCGACGGTGAAGATCACCATCACGGGCATCGGCTGCGGAGCGTCCGCGGTCGCGACGCGGCTCATATAGGCCGCCACGCCGAGGAACACTTGCGCGAAGGTAATCACCAGCAAAGCGGTGGCTGTCGTGCGTAGCGGAGCGTGCTCACGATAGTTCATCAAAAATACGATTGCGGAATACATGACCACTCCAGTAACGATGAACGCACCCGCGACGTGAAACGTGAGGTCGAGCCACTTGTGCCGGAACGCCGCTCCCAGCGCGACCTGTAGCAACACCACCGCCGGAAGCCAGACGACCGTTCCGGGCTTGGCCGGAAATCCTGCTGCGGCCACGGGAAGCGGGCCGCACTTCCAGTGCGGGGAGGTGAACAGCGCGATGGCGCAAGTAGTCGAAAAGAAGAGTTCGGCGAGGCACGCGTGGCTGATGCTCACGGGCCTGGGAAGAAGATAAATGACCGTGAGTCCGCCGAGAATGCCTTGGAAGATGACCGCCCCGAGAGCCGCGAATCCCAGACGTTTCATCCAGGGCCGCGGGTCGGCGCGCCATAACCAGATGGCCATGATGATGGTGAGGAAACCGACCGTGGTCGCCACCATCCGATGGCCGTGTTCGTAAAAGATTCCGCCTTTCATCTCCGGCATGACCTGTCCATAGGAGAGCGGCCAATCCGGAACGGAAAGGCCCGATTCAGTGGACGTCACGGAAGCGCCGGCGACGACAAGGAATAGTGTGCAAACAGCAAGGAAAATTGCGTATCGATGCAACCAGTCCGGCATAGAGTGTGGAGGGGAGAACTTCTATTCTACCCCTTAAATGTAAACTCCGCCTTGCCCGTTCCGGTGGCATCGACCTTGACCTTGGTCTCTTGCGCGCCGTAACGCTCGTGAACCGCTTCGACGGTGTACTCGCCGGCGGGCAAGCCCTTGATGGTAAAGGTTCCATCTTCGCCGGTGACGGCGAAGAACGGATGCGAAACAACGTTCACGTAGAGCTTCATCCACGGGTGAACGTTGCACTTGACCGGGATCATCAGTTCCTCTTGCGCGAACTGCTTCACCTTCGGATCGCCTTTGGGAGGCTGCGACTCGTTCCACTCGCGGTTGGTGCGGGGCAACGGATGGATATTGTGGTTGGTCTCGTCGCTGTTGAGGAACTCGATGTCCTGGCCCACCATCAGGCCAACGACGTGCGGCTTGTAGACACAGCCCACTTGATCGACGGTCACCTTGGCGGCCGAAACCGGCCACTTCTGATCAGGCAGCCCGGACTTGATCCGGACGAACACGTTGCGTAGCGAGCCATCGGCGTTGACGACTACCTCTTCCGACTTGGGCGAGTCCTTGTGCATGCGGGCGCAGGCGGGTGTCGCGTCCATGCTCACCGCGCGCATCACCGGCTTGGTGCCGGTGAACATGACCTTTCCGGTGATGGTAGCTTCACCGGCCGGTGCCGGCGCGGCCGCAGCCTCCTTTTTCGGCTCTTCTTTCTTGGTTTCCGGCTGGGTTCCGCCGCCGCAGGAGACGAGGAACAGAGCCGGGAGGACTAGGGAAAAATGATAACGGGACATGAGAATCCTCCAAGCATTGGATGAATTCTCTAGCGTAGCACTCGGGTTCGGGAATAGGTATCACCCTGAGGAAACGGCGGAAAATCTCTGAGCCAGCCTCATGGTTTTCTCCGCGCCTTCCGATAGAAGACCGTCATCCGACAAAATATTGGAGGTTTGCGTGGATCAACTGGCGCTCACTGCTTGCGTGGTTTTGGGAATCGTCTTCGGCTTCGCCGTGGCGAAGTACCTGGCCAAGGGGGCGATGACGGCTCTGGAAGCCCGGGTGAAGGCGGAATCGCAGCGGGAAGCAGTCGCGCTCGGCGAACGGGTGGCGGCCAAAGAAGCCCGTCTGGTTGAGTTGACACGCGATAACCTCGACGCCAAACGCCGGCTCGAGGATGCGCTCGATCATGCGGCGCGGCTCAACGGCGCCCAACAACAGTTCGACACGCAGTTGGCGGAATTGAAACGGCAGGCCGAGGAAAAGGTGACGCTCGTGACACGCAGCCACGAACGCGCTCTCGAAGCTCTGCGAGCGGCTCACGAGGAGAAGGCTGAGCAGGCCGAAAAGGACGCGGTCGAACTCGCCGCCCGGGCCGAAAACGCCAAGGAAGAGGCCGAAGCGCTCCGAGATGAAGTTGCGGCGCTACGGGCCGAGCAGGCCGAAACCGAAGCACGCATCGCGGCCGCTGATGATGCACAAGCGAACCTCGAGCAGACCCTGAGAGCGATCTCCGCGGAGACGTTCCAGCAAGGCAACCAGGCCTTCATGGATCTCGCGCGCGCCACTTTCGAAAAGGTACAGGATTCACCGCGGGGAGAGGTGGGACTCAAGCAGCAGTCACTCGACGAAGCGGTGCGGCCGCTGCGCGACGGGCTTGCGCGTATCGCCGGCGCGATCGCCGGGATGGAGCGTGACCGTGTTGCCGCGCTCACAGGGCTGTCCGATCAGGTTGCCTCGCTCCTGGCGGCGCAGCAGCAGATCCAGAGCGATACGCAGGGGCTCGCCGCGGCGCTCGCCGCGCCATCACCTCGTGGAAGCTGGGGCGAGCTACAGCTTCGCCGTGTCGTTGAACTTGCGGGAATGATCGAGCACTGCGACTTCGAGCCAGCCGGCAGCCCGGCCGCGCTGGTGATTCACCTGCCGAGTCAACGGCTCATCGCGGTGGATGCCGGGGTTCCGTTGACGGCCTTCTCGGAAGCGGCCGAAGCTCCAGAGAAGGTTCGAATCGCCAAGCTTCGCGAACATGCCGCCGCGGTGCGCCAACACATCGCCAACCTCGCCTCACCCGAATACTGGAGTCTCTTCGAGGAGAAGCCCGAACTCGTGGTCGCGTTCCTGCCGGGAGAGGCGCCCTTCGGCGCGGCACTCGAGCATGACGCGGCGCTGCTGGAATTCGGCGCGGCGCAGAACGTCGTGCTGGCTACGCCAGCGACGCTGATCGCGCTGTTGCGCGCGGCGGCGCACGGCTGGAAGCAACACCAGTTGACCGAGACCGCTCGCGAAATCAACGCGCTCGGCCAATCGTTGTTCGAAAGCTTGCGCGAATACCAGGAGCGCATGGACGATTTCCGCGGAAACCTCGAACGAACGGTAGAAAGCTACAACACCGCCGCCGGAACATTCGAAACCCGTGTGCTCGGGCCGGTCCGCCGGTTCCAGACGATTGCTCCGCCCGCACAGGTCGAACTGCGCCCGCGTGCGATCCCGGCACTCGCCACCCGTTCCATCCCTGGGGCCGTGGCCGCGCTGGCCGCCGCCTCTGCGTCGGAGCCGGACATCGAGACGGCACTGTTCGACACTGGGACTGACCCGTTCGACCCGGCGGCGGACGAACCCGCGCCGATTTCCGCATTCGACGACGAAGCCGGGTTCGGCGTGGAGACCGCGTTCGACGATGAGTTCGACTTCGAGGAAGAAGCTTTGGAGATCGAACTCGTCGCGGAGCCGGAACCAACGGCGCTCACCGAACTCGAGCCGGTGATAGCAGAAGAGCCGGAACCCGTGGCGCAAGCGGAAATCGAGGCGCCCGTTGCGGCCGTGGAGAGGCCTGGACCAGCCGAGGCGGTCGCGCCGGCGCCCGTGATGGCGCAGCCCTCCGAGGCGGCGGGGCCGATCGCGGAACCGATAGACGCTGCTCCCGCCCAGCCGTTGTTCTCGAGTCCTCTCGATGTCGAATCTCATTCGAAGCCACCGGTGATGGAAGATCTCGAACCCGAGAGCGAGCCTGAACCGGAACTAGTGCCGCTCGCATTCGCGGAATCGAGCGCACCCGAAATCGAGATCGATGAACCGTCATTCCCGGAGTTCAGCCCGAATCTGGCTGCGATGGCGAACAGTGTCGGCCGGACGTCCGCCACGCTGGCTCCCGCCGCACAGGCTCCCGCCCTCCAGACTTCCGATGCACGCACGAATTCCGCGGGGTCTCCCGCGGCGGCGGCAGATCCCGGCGCGGCGCAATCCAATGCCTCCGGGACCGCGACCGCGGAGCCAGGCGAAGGCAGTGGCTACTTCTCGGCCTTTGTAAAGATTTAGTAAAAGCATCCGGGGAGCGAATCCCCACACGCGGTTCGCACGTTTCCATGATTAGAAGGAATTCGATCAGACCATGGAATCAATCGTGCGATTCCCGAATCCGGCGCCGGCCGCTACTACGCGGATCCCCAGCCTCGCGGCCTCCGCCAACAAGACCTCGACCCGGCGTGAACTCGTCGCGTTGCCCCTTTTCAGCACCTTCGCCCTGGCGCGAAGTGTCCAACGCACGCATGGCGTGGTGAGCGCATCGAGGGCCCCAGCCCCTATTCGACGGCGATGCGGAGTTGTCGCACGATTCGCCGTCGCGAACCCGTGGACCTGCGCCGTGCGGAATGCGAGGGCGGTGAACGAGAACCCGCGCGGCGAATACACACGGCCGAGAGCGGCCTCGGTTGATATCTTCCTCCTCCTGGTGATTCCCAAATAGCGTAAGCTGTCCCTCCTTGGATCGCATCGACGGATGCGTTTGGGTACGGCGGTCCGGCTCCGGTCCGGACCGCCGATTTGTTCCTCGCGGTGGACGTAGACTAGGAGAGATGGCCACGCCCCAACCGACGACGCGCGTTCTCATTGCCGACGACGAGGAGAACCAGCGCATGGGACTCGCCGCCATGATCTCGGGCTGGGGATTTCAGACCGAGACCGCGAGTGATGGCCAGGATGCTCTCGAAAAGTTGCCGGTGTTCGATCCGCATGTGCTGATCACCGACATGATGATGCCGCGCATCGATGGATCGGAATTGCTCCGGCGGCTGAACGAAGCCGGCACGCGGGTGCCGGCGATCATGATCACCGCGTTCGGGAACATCGAAACGGCGCTGTCGACGATTCACGACCTCGGTGCCTTCTGGTTTCTCGAAAAGCCGATCCAGCCCCGTGTACTCAAGTTTCTTCTCGAACGCGCGGCGAGCCAAAAGCGGCTGGCCGAGGAAAGCGAGCGGCTGAAGCGCCAGTTGAGCTATCAGGGTTCGATCGGCGATCTGGTAGGAAGTTCGGAGTCAATGCAGCAGGTCTTCTCGCTCGTTCGCCAAGTGGCGCCGAGCAAGGCCACGGTGCTGATCACGGGCGAGAGCGGCACCGGCAAGGAACTGGTGGCGCGGGCCATCCACGCGCTGAGTCCGCGGGCAACCGGTCCGTTCGTCGCCATCAACTGCGCCGCGCTGCCGGAAACACTCATGGAGAGCGAACTGTTCGGGCACGAGAAGGGAGCATTCACCGGTGCCGTCGAACGGCGCTCGGGTTGTTTCGAACTCTCGCAGGGCGGGACGCTGCTGCTCGACGAGTTGGCCGAGATGCCGATTGGGACGCAGGCCAAGCTGCTGAGGGTTCTCGAGGATTCCAAGGTCAGGCGGCTCGGCGGCAAGTCGGAAGTGACGGTGGATGTGCGTGTCCTCGCCGCGACCAATCGCGAACCGGCCGAGGCGATCAAGAAGGGCCTGCTCCGCGAAGATCTCTTCTACCGGCTGAACGTCTTCGGTCTCGAACTCCCGCCGCTTCGCAAACGGCTCGACGACATCCCGATTCTGGTGGAATCGATCTTGCTCGACCTCAACCGGAAACACGGGCTGAAGGTCACCGGGATCGACATGGACGTTCTGTCGCGGCTCCAACGTCATCCGTGGCCCGGCAACGTGCGGGAGCTGAGAAACGTTCTCGAGCGGGCCGCCATTATCGCCGGGTCCGGCCCGGTCGAGGCGCGCCATTTGCCGCCGTCGTTTTCAGCGCCACAAAGAACCGCTTTCGATGCCGCCCCGGCGCCAGCGGCGAAGGACGGCATCCAGATTGCTCTAGGGACCACCATCGAGCAGGCGGAAAAGTCGGTTATCCTCATGACGTTGGCGCACACGAAGAACAACAAGACCCGGGCGGCCGAGATTCTCGGCATCAGCCTGAAGACACTCTTCAACAAGCTGAAGGAGTACGGGGCCGACAGCGGAACCTACCCGGCGGCGGGGAGTTGACGCCTTGTCCCTCAAGACGCAGCTCCAGATCTCGATCGTCACACTCGTCACGCTCTTCGTATTCGCCGAGTGCCTGCTCAGCCTGCGGATCGCGGCCGAGGCCAACTTCAAGGACGCGATCGAGCGGGCCCAGGCGATTTCCGTCCAGGTGCGCCACTTGGTTGTCTTGCGCCTCAACGAGCGCGCCGCGACCGCGAAGCCCGCGCCGAAGACGCCCGAAGAGAACCGGGAATTGTGGCGCCGCCTGGTGCTGGAAGACCGCGCGCTGCCGGAGGTGCTGCAGAAGACGCTGAGCGGATCGCTAGCCGTGGTCGAAATTCTGATCTGCGACAGTGCCGGTGTCGTGCTCGCGTCCAATCTCGAACGAGAACCGAGGATCGTCCCTCAATTGCCTGACTTCAACGAGTGGACGCGGCGCCCCGTCTACGAGCGCCTGCTCGAAGTCGTCTTTCAGGGAGGCGGCCAAAGTCCGGATTATGTCAACGTCGTGCCGCTCGGAGCGCCGGGCGAGCAGACTCCGGTGTTGACGATTCGAGCAATCGTTTCCTCGGTGCTGATTCGCGACGCGATCATGCCGCAGGTAAAGCAGATGCTCGCGGTGAGTGGGCTTTCGATGCTCGCCTCCGTGTTGCTTTCGTATCTGTTCTCGAAGGTGATCCTGCGCAAACTGGACCGGTTGAGCCGCCGCATCGAGGAGATCACGACCGGTGTCGAAGAGCAACCGAAAGGGATCGAGGGACCGAAAGGCGATCGTGAGGTCAAGGAGTTCGCCGACATTCAGTCCAAGCTCGACACGCTCAGTCAGAGATTCCGCGGCGCGCGCGACGATGCCACCCAACTCAAAGCCAACATCGAACAGATGCTCGAGCGGCTCGAGGAAGCCGTCCTGCTATTCGACCCGCGCCACCGGCTACAGCGCGCCAGCCGCACCGCCGAACGGATGCTCGGGATGACCCGCGAGGCGATGGCTTCGAGCTCGCTCAACGACCTGTTTCCACTGTCGACGCCTCTGGGCTCGACGATCCGCCAAGCGCTGGTCACCGGGCAGTCGGTGCGCGACGTGGCGCTAATGCTAGACCGTCCAGGCGAAGAGCCGGTACGAGTGCTGGCCAACGTCGAACTGCTCGAAGGAAGCGTGCTACTGACACTCCGCGACGTCGAAACGCGGCGCCAGATCCGTTCGCAGCTCGACATCTCGTCGCGCCTGGCCGCGATCAGCCGCCTCACGGGAGGTGTCGCGCACGAAATCAAGAATCCCCTGAACGCGATGGCGCTGCACCTCGAAATCCTGCGCTCCAAGCTCGAGCGGGAAGAATCCGTGGACAATGAAGTCAACGTGATCGGCGGCGAGATCGCCCGGCTCGACCGCGTGGTCAAGACGTTCCTCGATTTCACTCGACCGGTGGAGTTGAACTGGGAGGACGTCGATCTGGCGGACCTGGCTCATCAGGTCGCCGGGCTGGTGCGGCCGGAGGCAAGCCGCGTCGGTGTTTCGATCCGCGTTGATGCCCATCTGCGGGCACCCATACGGGGGGACGCGGACCTGCTCAAACAAGCAACGCTAAATGTGGTAAATAATGCTATCGAAGCGATGTCGAATGGTGGCAAACTGGAGATAGGCGTTGCCCACGAAGGGGGGAACGCAGTGTTGCGGGTGAGCGACCAGGGGCCAGGCATTCCACCATCCATCCGCGACAAGATCTTCAATCTCTATTTCACGACCAAACATCGGGGGTCCGGCATCGGATTAGCTATGACGTTTCGAATCGTGCAACTGCATAATGGCGCTATCGAACTCGATAGCGATCCAGGAAGAGGCGCGACATTCCGTATGCGATTCCCCGAGCCCGAACCGGCCGCCGCACCGGCGCGGCACGAGCCTCCGGTCGAGGGCGCCGCCTGATGCGGCGATTCCTGTCGGTAGCGTTCATGGCGGCTTTGAGCGGCTGCTCGCTTTTCAGGAAGCCGAAGCCCGCGCCGCCCGCCGTGATCACTCCCCCTCCGCCGCCCAAGCCCGATCCGCCCAAGCCGCTCGCGGCGCCGCCCAAGGTGGCGACGCAGGCTCCACCGTCTCCCGAACTGCCGGACGACGTGGTGCAGACGCCCGTACCCCAGGCACCTCCTCAAAAGAAGCAGCCGGCCCGCAGCCAGAAGAAGGCCAGACGAACGGTGGCACAGCCGCCGCCTCCAACCGCGGCCCCGGCCCCAGAACCCCCTGCCCCGGCGCCTCAATTGACGACCATCGTGACACCAGCCGAACAGCAGCGGCTCCACCAGGAGATCGACGCCGCCATCCGCGCGGCCGAGACTGCATTGACATCGGTGGCGGGAGTGTCGCTCAGCGGGCAGCAGCGCGAGAATCTTCGCCGGGCCAACTCGTTCGTCAAGCAGGCGCACGATATGCGAGCGAGCGATCCGGCTACAGCGCTGACGCTCGCCAAGCGTGCCGAAGCGTTGGCGCGCGATCTAGCCAGCATCGCGCGATAGGCGCACACCGCAAAACAATACAAGTCGCGGAGTGGACATCCGATAGCGGCGCGTCCTAAGCCACTACCATTGTCCACCCCGCGCACGCGGAGCAATCCGGCCTCGCCGGCCCCGAGGGTGCAGGGCCCACGCCGATTGCCGAACGCTGTGGTCCGCGCCGCAGACTGCCTCATCTCCGAGAGCTGATGCAGGCCGCTTGAAAAACCGCTAGTGAGAACTCACCTGACCGCCGCGCTGGTGGCAGCCGCGGGACGGGTGCCACTCGTGGTGCCTCCATCTCCCGCGTACAATTTCACCTCAACGCGCCGGGCTAACCGTTTCGCCGCGACAGACTTCGACTGGGCCAGCTTCTCGCTTCCCATGCCGAGTACATGCATGCGGTGCAAAGGAATACTGTGACGAATGTTCAAATATCGGGCCACCGCTTCGGCTCTGCGCTGGCTCAATTCGATGTTGCGAGCCGCCGGTCCGCTCGGATCGGCGAAGCCCTGCAACTCGAGGGCGAAGCGCTGCGCCTTGGGGAGCTTGGCGGCCACGGTGTCGAGCTGTTCGCGCGCACTCTGGGAAAGGAGCACTGCGCCGACCCCGAAGAGAACGTTGTCTCTCGATACCAGCTGCAAATTGTCTGCCAACACGGTCGAGGCCTGAGCGGTCCCCAGTGTGGTCAGCTTCCGCTCCACATCCTGGGATTTCTGGAAGCTCGATTCCGCCAGCGACTTGGCCACTCCGGCGGTATTCTCCGCGTTCGCGGCCCGTTCGGCAGCAGTCTTGGCCGTGGCGGAAACCTCGGTAACGCGACCGTCCGCCGACTGCGCTCGCTCGTCGGCGCGCGATGCCACCCGCTCAGAGTCCGCAAGGGCGGTTTCGAGGGTCTTGGATTTCTCTTCGAGCTTTTCTACACGGACTTCAAGAGGTTGGATCTTGGTCCGAACGTGTTTTTTGGTTGCGCAGCCGGTGATTGTCAATCCGGCCGCCAGGAACGTGAGTGTGAGGTTGTGGGGGAGGTTGCTCATATTCAAGGCTCCAGTACTAGAGGAGTCGAATAGTACTTTAGCACGAAGAGAAGACCAAGAAAGAGACCGAAAAGAAAGGAGCAGCGCCATGGAGAGGGAGGCCACGGCGCTGCGTCCTATCGGCCTGAGCTGTGGAGGAGACAGCTCCTCGCAGTACTGATCTGCTGGCTCAGTCTGCGAGACCGATTCCGCGAGCACGGGCGGGGGGAACACCATCCCACGACAGATGGGGTCCCCACCCCGCCCGTGGAGGAGAACCCTGAGAAGTGAGGAGTGAGAGTCGGTAACTTTTTCCAGGTGGAACTCGGTAAATTTTTCATAATCCGGTTCACCGTTGCCGCTTTCTCAAGGGTTTCCATTGCTCTGTACTGGTACGTAGCAATCGAGACGCCAAACTCGGGCGGGATGGGGGGAGTACTCACAGGGGGTTTAGTCCTGGGCAATCGTTTTTAGTGTTCGCCCGTTTCCAAAAAGGCCCCGCTCGTCGCAAAGGCCGCGCTCACTGCGGTGAGCCGGGCAGCCGATGACGCCATGGGTGTCCAGCGCTTCGTTCCTGTGGACGCGAGGACCTTTACATCCACTGCGCCGATCGGCTTGACAGTGCCTTTCTTACCCTTCTCTCCAGAATATTCAAATTGGACGCCGTTCCCGTCCGCGAACAGAATCCGGAGACTTGTCGGGTGGGGCGATGCCAAGTCCACGTGAAGCTCCATGTTGTGCGGCAGCTTCACGACGTAAGCCTTCTTGCCGTCCGCAGTTTCGTTGGGCATTGAGTTTTCTCCTATTTCTTCAATGGTTGAATCACCGGATCCCGCCGAAGATCCTGTGACAGTTCCTCGAGGTTGGCCAACTCCTGACGAAGTTTGCCCGGCGCCTCTGAGATCAATCGGATGGCGGACGCCCGATCGCCCAATGCGTCGAACGCCAGGACCAGCCGTTGGCGAATCCGCATCATCGGACTGGCGCTGATGCCAAGTGCTTCGTGCGCTCGTGCCCGTGCGGGATCCACCTCTCCGAGGTGAGCGTGATAATAGGCCGCCCAGGCCAGCCGGTCTCCATCCCTCGGATTGCCCGCGATCGCGCGGTTCGCGTTGGCAAGGCCAGTCCGCAGAGCCTTTACCGCGTCCTCGGAACGTCCGGCGGCCCGATATGCCGCCGCCAGGACACCCGAAACCTTGTAGTTGGGGGGGCCTAACGCGAGCGCTTGCTCGTAGTTCGAAATCGCCTCCGCCCAGCGCCCGGCCCTGCTATCGATATCTCCCAGGATCTGGAACGCCGCGAGCGTCTTGCGAATTTTCATGCTGTCTCGCGCCTGCTGAGCCGCTTGCGCGGTCCGGCCCGTGCTGGCGAAAAGTTCGGCAAGATTCGTGAGCACCGAAGCTTGATCGGGAGCGAGCCGGGCAGCCTCCAACCACTCGCGCTCGGCCTCATCCATCCGCCGGACTTCGAAATAGTACAGGCCCATCGCGGTTCGCGCCCGGTAGGATCGCGGCTCGATTTGCACCGCGCGCTCGAACGCGGCCTCGGCTCTTTCCATCCGGCCGAGGTACGCGTTGGCGTATCCCATCTGAACGTGCGGATCGGCGTTCGAGGGGTCAAGCTGCGCCGCCCGCTGGTGCTCGGCCAAGGCGCGCTCCCAGAATCCACCGGCTGCGTGAAGGCGGCCGAGCATCGCGTGTACTTGCGGCGACTCCGGATCGAGTTGCTCGGCCTTGACAAGCGCGCTCAGCGCCCTTCCCTGATAGGAAGGGTCGTTCTTCGCATACTGCGCGTTGAGCAACGCTTCGGCCAAGCCCGCGTGGGCGAGCGCTGAATCCGGAGCAGCCTCGACCACCTTTTCGAACAAGGGAATCGCCTCGAGCGAGTGGCGCACATCGAGCCTCGTCAGGTGAAGTGCGCGGAGATAGTCCGCGTAGACGGACTCGGGAAGCCCCGGGCGCGACGGAGCCGCCGCCAGTCCAAACTCGGAGGTCACCTCGCCAATCACGCGAGCATGGAGCGCGAACAGACGCGCGTCGAAACCAGCACGGGAGGCAGAGTCTTCCCAGGCGCGCAGCCGCCGCCCGGAGCCTGCCTCCGCAAGTTCGATCACGACGCGGTCGCCATCCCGTCTCGTCAGCAGGACATGCGTACTGGCGAAGACTTCCACCGCGCGCTTGCCATCGCGGACCCGGTCCAGCAGGCACTGAGCCACCGAGTTCACGGTCAGCCTCCGGCGCGGCGGACGCAATTGCGCCAAACCGTAGGAAACGGCGTGGAGCAGGCCCTGCATGAGCGGGTCCGTGCCGTCCGGCGGCGGCAGGACCGCCAGACGAACATCGCTTTGAAACCAAGTCCGCCGTACGGACTCGGCGGCCGCGACTCCCGCCACCGCACCTGCCCCGGCGATCAACCATCGCCGGGAAGGATGCAATGCCTTGCGCAGGTCCGCGACGCTCGCAAACCGGCGAGCCGGATCAGGGTCGAGACAGCGTTGGAGCGGAGCGCGCCATGTTCTCGGGACGCCTTGCAGGTCCGGCACTTTCCCTAAGCGTTCCTCCCACCCCGCACCGTCAGCGAATGGCGCACGCCCCGTGGCCATGACGAACAGGATGACGCCGAACGCATAGATGTCGGAGCGCACCGACGCAGGCTTCCCCTTCCACAGTTCCGGCGCGACGTAGGCGGGAGCGCCGCGCACGTTCGAGCTGTAAATGTCACCGGCGTCGGCGATACCGAAGTCGGTGATGACAGCACGCAGTCCGGAAGAGTCCGACGTCAACATCACGTTTCCGGGCTTGAGGTCGCGATGAATGACGCCACACTGGTGGACGGCCGCGAGTCCGTCGAGAATCTGCTCGACCACAGCCATGGCCTCTTTCGATTGCACCCACGTGGGCTCGGCCCTCTCGAGCTTCGAGGCCAGCGTTTCCCCTTCTAGAAACTCCATGCTGAGAAAGTCCACCGGCCCCATCTGGGTCTCTTCGGTATGAAGGTTGTACACGCGGCAGGCGTTACGATGCATCACCAACAACGCTTTCCGCACCTCCGCCGAGAGCCGTTTGCGATATTCGAAGCGAGGACACTTGAGGGCCACCCGTGTCTTCAAGCGCTCGTCGAACGCCTCGTAGACCACACCCATTCCGCCCTCTCCCGCGATCCGGTCGATCCGGAACCGGCGATCGAGCACGGTTTCCCCCGGCTGAAACGGACTGTCGAACCGCTCGCGATCGGCAAGCGGTTCCAGCAGGAAGCCGCCCATCCGTTCCTCCCACTCGACACGCTGTCGAATTTCCGCCCGGAGATCCGGATCCGTGCAGGCCTGCTCGACGTAGCTCTCCCGGTCTTCGGGCGGAAGCGACATCGCGGCAAGAAGTACCGTCGCGACTACTTCGCCGCGGCCTTCTTCTTCGCCGGTTTGGCCTGCCATGGTTTTCCCTCCATCTTCTCGAAGAGCCAGATGCGCGCGCTTTGCCACCGCAGTTGCATGGTCCGCAACTCGAGGCCGAGCGCTTCCGCCGTCTCTTCGTCGGTCATGCTGAAGAAGTACTTCATCTCGACAATCGCCACGGACTCCTGTCCCAACTCCTCGCCCATTTTGTCGAGCAGTTGGTCGACTAGAATCGCGACCTCGACCCGGCTGGATCGCGCGAGCTTGCCGTCGGGCACGAATTCGATGGGCAGCATCGGCATCTTCTCCCCGCGAATCATGTCGATGATCTCTCTTCGCATTGCTCTAAACGCTATTGCGTAGAAGTGCTTCCGATCCCGCAAGGAAAGTTTCGCTCCAGCCAAACGGACGTATACCTGGCTGACCAGTTCCGTCGGCTGGGGGAGCGTCTTTCGCGTTTCGCCACCGAGCACCTGGCGGGCAAGCATGCGCAAATGGGGATGCACCAGTTCGTACAGGAGGTTTTCAGCCTCCTTGTCCCCATTCCGGACCTTGTCGAGCAATATCGTGATTTCATTCTTCGCCGCGTTCATCGCTTCCCTCCCGCACTCATCACTTCGATCTCTTTGAACCACACCTCGAGCGGCAGGCGCGGATTCAACTGCAGGGCGAACTTGCCGTCGAGCCGGCCCGGATCGTCCACCGATTCCGAAGCCTTCACCCCGTTGACATGCACCGTGATCCGGCGACCGTGGGCCGAGATCGTCATCTCGTTCCAGTCCTTCGGCGCCGCATGCGGCGTATCGCCGATCGGACCAGTGTGTACCAGCCAACCTCGCGTTCCGGGCGCCTGCAGTCCGCCCGCGTCGCGCTCGGGGTCCACTTCGACCTCGAAGCCCATTTCC
>CADECY010000153.1:0-2077 GCA_902825945.1 uncultured Acidobacteriota bacterium | reverse complement strand
GGTCGCCCTTGAACGAATGCACCTGCAACGCGATGAAGCCAGACAGATCCACCGAATCGATCAGATTCGCGCAGGGAACTCCGTTCACCCAGGTCCGGATCGAATCGCCGTTCGCCTCGACGCGATAGCGGTTCCATTGGTTGTCTCGAAACGCCTTGCTCGCGCCCGCATTATCCACGATGTTGGCGATCCAGCCCCGCCGCGCCTCGTCGTAGATTCCTCCGGATGTTCCGGAGGCTTCGTTCGCGATTTCGACCTGATAACCGTGAACGCGGCCGGCTGGGTGGCGAACCTTGCGCTTGCCCTTGTTATCGGTGACCACCTCCGTGTCGCCCCTGTACTGGTGACTCCGGATTTGCACACCCGAGTTGAGCCGCGGGTCCGTCTTGGTCTCGAACTCGAGGACAAAGTCGCCATACTCGCGATCGGTGCAGAGAAAGGAGTTCGGGCTGCCTTCCGCCGTCCGTCCCACGATCTCGCCGTTCTCCACGCGGTAGGTTGCCTTGCCGTTGCATTGGGTCCAGCCGGCGAGGGTCCGGCCGTCGAACAGCGGCTTGAGTTGCGCCGAGGCAGCGGTTGCCAGGGCGGAAAGGGCAAACATGAAGAAACGCATCCGACAATTATGGCGCCATTTCGAGGCACAATGGTCCGATACCCATGGACCGTCCCTCGGCGCGCCGCTGGTTCATGATCACGCTGGTCTTCTTCGCCACCGTGATCAACTATCTCGACCGTCAAACGCTCTCCGCACTCGCGCCCATGCTGCGCGAGGAGTTCGGCATGTCGAACGTCGATTATTCGCGCGTGGTCTCGGCCTTCATGGTCGCCTACACGATCATGAATGGCGTCTCTGGACCGATGATCGATCGCCTCGGCACCAAACTCGGGTACGCGTTGTGCGTCGGCTGGTGGTCAGCCGCGTCGATCCTGCAGGCGTTCGCCTACAACGCCGTCACGCTCGGTGCCACGAGATTCCTGCTCGCGATGGGTGAAGCGGGCAACTGGCCAGCCGGAATCCGCGTCGTCGCCGAATGGTTCCCGGTGCGCGAACGCTCCCTCGCATCCGGAATCTTCAATAGCGGGTCGGCGATCGGCGCGCTGATCGCCACGCCGCTGGTGATCTTCCTTTCTCTCGAGTTCGGCTGGCGCGCCGCCTTCGCCGCCATCGGCGCCACCGGTTTCGTCTGGCTCGTGGTCTGGCTGCTGTTCTACGAAACGCCGCCGCAGCCGGAAGTGGCTCGGCGGCCCCCGGTACCGGTGCGCGAGTTGCTGGGTCTGCGCTTCATTCGAGGATTCACGGTCGTGAAACTGTTCCTCGACCCAGTCTGGTATTTCTACATCTTCTGGTTTCCCGAATACCTGAAGAACGGGCGCCATCTCGACATGGTGACCATCGCCAAGTACGGCTGGATACCGTACCTCGCAGCCGATCTCGGCAACATCGCCGGTGGTTGGTTCTGCGGATTCCTTCTCGGCCGCGGAGTTTCGATCAATCGCGCGCGCAAGGGTTCCGTGACGCTGACGACGGCGTTGATGGCAAGCGCGATTCCGGCGGTCTTCGTCGAGAGCCCGATCGCTTCGATGGCACTCGTCTCGCTCGCGATGGCCGGATACACGGCCAGCAACGCGGTGTTGCTTTCGATACCGGCCGACATTCTGCCGCGAAACGCACTCGCCTCGACGTGGGGCCTGTGCAGCATGGGTTCCGGCTTCGGCGGAATGGTATTCGCGCTGGTGACCGGATGGCTGATCGACGCCTATTCGTGGGCTCCGGTCTTCGTGCTGTTCGGCGTTTTGCCACTCGCTTCCGCGTTGGTGTTATGGTTGGGTACAGGCTCGCTGAATCAACCGGTGCGACATGGCGAATCGTAATCGACGCGCGATCTATGTCTGCCTCGCGTGGACCTCGGCGGTGGTGTCCTTTGGCGCGCGGCTTCAGCCGGACCGGATCGTACTCGCGGGTCCGGGGGCATCGCAGCAACTGGTGGTGACGGGCGCCGGTTGCGCGGTTACCACGCTCGATCCGTCTGTCGTGGACATCGGGGCGCGTTCGCGCACGGCTACCGCGCGCAAGCCC
>CADECY010000152.1 GCA_902825945.1 uncultured Acidobacteriota bacterium | reverse complement strand
GGCATCTCCCAAACATTCTAATACAGAAATGTACTATTGCGAGTAGACACTAGTATATACTGTGATGGCAACGGCAAAGCACTGATCTGTTGGGTACAGCGAGACTGGGAGGTGCGGAGTTCCTCGGCTTGACAAATCAAACCGGTCTTGAACTGGCTGAAACGCGGGCACGATCACCGAGCCGCCGCGCAAACCTATGACAGGATACCGCCTCTGGACGGACAAGGATGTAGAGTGCGCGAGGCGAATTCCACGGGAAGGTGGCGAATGATTCGCTTTCGGGTTCACAACATGCACGGACTTCGATTCACGGCGATCGCGCTCAGCACGGCACTGCTCGGCGCGGCGGACTTCCCGTCGGCCGAGATCAGCAACGGCCTCATCACAGCCAAGTTCTATTTGCCCGATCCCGAGCGCGGCTACTATCGCGGAACGCGATTCGATTGGTCCGGCAACACGTACTCGCTGAAGACGAAGAACCACGAGTACTTTGGGCAGTGGTTCCCCAAGTACGATCCGAAGCTGCATGACGCGATCATGGGTCCGGTGGAGGAGTTCCGGACAGCGGATGGCGGCCTCGGTTACGCCGATGCCAAGCCCGGCGGCACATTCATCCGCATTGGCGTGGGCGTGGTCCGCAAGCCCGAGGAGCGCGCCTACCAGGGCTTCCGCACTTACGATATCGTCGACCACGGTCAGTGGAAGACCACAGCCGGGCGCGACCGCATCCGCTTCGTCCACACGCTGAAGGATGCATCCGGCCATGCGTACCGCTACACCAAGACGATTCGGCTGGTGAAGGGCGAATCACGCATGATCATCGATCACGAACTGCGGAACACCGGGACGAAAGAGATCCGTGCGCAGCAGTACAACCACAATTTCTTCGTCATGGACGGCCAGCCGACCGGACCCGCGACCTGGGTCAAGTTCCCGTTCGACCTGAAGCCGGTGCGCCCGTTCGCCGCCGGACTCGCCGAGACGCGCGGCGGCGAGGTCCACTATCTGAAAGAGCTCGCGCAGGGCCAGAGCGTGTTCGGTGAGTTCGAGGGAAGCAGCGCCCCGTCGGCCTACGATCTGCGGCTCGAGAATCGCAAGGCGGGCGCGGGTGTCCGGATTCGCGGTGACCGGCCGATCACCAAGGTCGTCTACTGGTCCATTCGCACGGTCTTTTCGCCGGAGCCGTACATCGATATCGAAGCCGGGCCGGGTAAGTCATTTCGGTGGAGTTACACCTACGACTTCTATGATGTCCAGTGAGTTGACTTGTCCCCGGGGGGCAGCCTCGTCAGGTGCGACGCCATCAATGCGATTGCCTCGGCCGTGAAGGAGGACCGAAACGTTCGTGGATTCGTACCTGCGCTGGCGCGGGGGTGTGAAGCGCTTCATTCCGTCCGGCTACCGTTACGACTTTCTGAACCTCGCGGACGGCGAGAGCCTGGACTCGGACTGGCGGCGCGAGTTTGCACGCCTGACGCCGGAGGGCGGGAGTAGAAGCGGTCCACCTGATGAAATGAACGGCTGCTCTCTCGCCAATCGCGTTTTGTTCGGTCTCGTAGACGCGATCGATCTCGACAAAGGCGCGCAGGCCGCGCAGGTGCGGCGCCAAGCCCGTTACTAGGAACATGCCTCTGGCAGGGCGCCGGAGCCGAATCCGTTGCGCGCGTTACTTCAGAAGGGAGGCCCCTCTTTGGGAAGAGGGACGCGAGAAGATGGACTTCACCACATGCGCCGATGCTACGGCTTTCCCGGACAAGGCAGCTTTGGCGGAGAGACCGGCGGAACGCACGTTCCAGGTGACGGGCGACGCGTGCGCGACTTTCACGAACTCGTCGCAGAAGTCGAAGCGGGCATCGGAATCAGATTGGCCGTCAGGCGCCCCGGAACGTTGGCGGACCCTGACACGGCCATCGTCCGGGCACAATCCTAACAACCGGCCAACCATATGCGTAGTTGCCGACGTTGTACTGGCGAGAGATGCGGAACCATCAGTATCCGGAGATCTCGCCTACGCGGGTACGCGAGTACCCGGCGGCGCGTTGACCCGGTACGGTGAAAATGCAGATGAATCGGCTCAGGTTAACTTGCGCAACTTGAAAGTCTGCTTGGTGTCCCCCCGGAACTGGACTCCGCCCTTGTTACCAGCGTTGGTGGACGCTTCCCGCTGGCGCGTAACCTCGAGTTCGCCATCCTTGTACACCGCCGTGAAGCGAACACGCGTCTCGTTGATCTGATTGCCGGCCTGTTCCGATGCAACGATCACGAAGACCGCCTGATCGCCGGTCACCGAGCCTTCGACAATCGGACTGCTGCGGTAATCGCCATACTGCTTCCCGGTGATCGTGGTGCCCTTCTGTTCGAGCTTGAATGCGACATCGATCGGATCTCCGCCGTTGCGGCCGGGAAGCTGTCCCGTCCAGATGCCGGAGAAGTCCGCAGCGGAACAGGCGGCCGAGAAGAGCAACGCGGCGAGGAGAGGCCTCATGCCGGATCCTTCAGGAATCCCTTCAGCGGACCCGTGCTATCGGCGAAGCGTTCCACGGGCGTTCCGAAGGCGTCGAGCATCGAGACATAGAGGTTCGACAGCGGACTATCTTCCGTGAACATCAGGTGCCGGCCCGCGTCGATGCGACCGCCGCCGAGTCCGCCGACGACCAATGGCAGATTGTGCGGCGAGTGTTTGTTACCATCGCTCAGCGCCGACGCGAACAGCACCATCGAATTGTCAAGCACCGTGGAGCCGCCTTCCTTCATGCCCGCGAGTTTCTCGAGCAGGTAGGCGTACTGCTCAATGTGCCAACGCGAGATCAGGAAGTATTGCTTCAGCTTGTCGGGATCGTTCTGGTGATGCGACACGTCGTGATGGCCCGCGCTCACGCCTTCGAGGAAGCGGAAGCTGACGTTGCTCACCGCGTTGCCGAACATGAACGTCGCTACGCGCGTGGTGTCCGACTGGAAGGCCACCGCGATCATGTCCATCATCAGGCGGACATGCTCGGCGTGATCGGCGGGATTCTCGGCCGGCGGCGTCTTCCCATCGATCGGCACACGCGGCTTCCAGGCTTTCTTCGAGGGCGCCGAGGCGCGCTGAACACGTTCTTCGATCGACCGCATTACCGACAGATACTCGTCGAGCCGGATCTTGTCGGCCGCGCTCACCTGGGTCCGCATGCGCTTGGCGTCATCGAGCACACGGTCAAGCAGCAGCGAATCGAGCTTCGATGTGTTCGACTTCGGATCGGCGGCGCGGAACAGCCGCTCGTACACCGAGCGTGGGTTGATTTCGCGCGCGAGCGGCGTGGTGGGATTGGCCCACGCGATGTGCGATCCGTAAACACGCGTGTAGCCGACCACCGCATCGTTCCCGATCGCGACGGGCGTTACGCCGAGTTCGATCGACGGCAGCGGAGTCTCGAGCGCGACGCTCTTGGCCGCGAGCTGATCCATCGAAATGCCGTTGGCGAGATCGGCGCCCTGCGTCTTCTTGATCGTGGTGCACGTGAGGATCGCCGCTTCCTTGACGTAGTGTCCGTCGCCGCCCTTCGAAGCCTGATTCCACAGGTTGCTGAGCACGGTGATGCGATCTTTCAACTGGCTCAGCGGTTCGAGCGTGGGCGACAGCTTGTAGTCGCGCCCTTCGCCTTCGGGCTTCCACAGCGGAACGTTGACACCGTTGGGCACGTAGAGCGCCGCGAGACGCACAGGATCCTTCACCGAACCGGTACGAGCCGGCGTCATCGCTTCGAGCCAGGGCAGGCACAGGCTGGCACCGGCACCGCGCAGAATCGCGCGGCGGGAGATCGGCATTCTACTTGTCATGGACACGTGTCTCCTTCGGAGTTCGGGGCGCGGGCGCTTGCTGGCGAAACGGAGCGCTCAGCACGATCGCTTCGATGAGCGTTTGCGCCTTATAGTCATTTTCCTTCAATTTCGCGACGATCTCATCCACCGCGCAGGAGTCCTTCAGGGTGAGTCCGCGGCCCAAAGCATAACCGAGCATCTTTGTCGCGAGATTGCGGACGAACAGGTCCTTACGCTCGAGCAGCGCGGCGCGGAGTTGATCCGGACCGTCGAACTTGGTTCCATCGGCGAGTTCGGCCGCCGCGTCGATCTTCTTGCCGCCCTCTTCGTCGCGCCAGCGGCCGATCACGTCGTAGTTCTCGAGAGCGAACCCAAGCGGATCGATCTTCGAATGGCAACTCGCGCAGACAGGATTGCTGCGGTGCTGACTCAGGCGCTCACGCATGCTCTTGGGCGCTTTCGCGTCATGCACCTCTTCGAGCGCGGGGACGTTCGGCGGAGGCGGCGGGGGCGGAGTTCCGAGAATCGAGTCGAGCACCCAAGCGCCGCGCAGCACCGGGCTCGTGCGATAGGGATACGACGAGACCGCTAACACCGCGGGCATGCCGAGCACGCCGCCGCGATGGCTGTCCGGCGGCAGTTCCACCCACTGCGGCTGTTTGGTGGCGGTCTGTTTCAGCGGCAGTTTCAGATTGAAATGTTTGCTGATGTTGCTCGTGCCGATCGTGTACTTCGAATCGATCAGGTTCAGCACAGACATGTCGCGCACCATCAGTTCGCGAAAGAACATGACCGGCTGGAAGCGGATATCGCCGCGCAACTCCTCGTCGTCCGCATAGGTGGGAAACAGCTTCGCGTCCGGCGCCTTTTCGGCGGTCAGTTCGCGTGTGCGGAGCCACTGTTCTGTGAAGCGCTTGGCGAAGTCGAACGAGCGATCGTTGCGCAGCATGCGCCCGATCAGTTGACGCACGACAGCGGGTTCGTGCAGTTTTCCTTCGGCCGCGACATCGAACAGCAGTTCGTCGGGCATGCTGCCCCAGATGAAGTACGAGATCCGGGAGGCAAGCGAATATTGATCGAGTGGGCGTGCCTGCGTGCCCAGGTTCGGTGGCTCGTAGCGGAACAGGAACATCGGCGACACGAGAACTCCGCGCAATGCGAAGAAGATCGCCGGCTCGAAGGGCTGACCTTGCTTGCGCGCGGCCTGGAAGAGCGTGAGGTACGGCGCGACCTCCGCCTCCTGGACTGGACGCCGGAAGGCTTTCGGGAGGAAGTTCTCGAGAATCCGGCGAGCTGCCTGTGCCTCGGTCACGCCCTTGCCTGGCGCGGCCACGAGTATCTTCACGCGGGACTTGTATTCCTTCGCCGCGAAGTCCATCGCGAACTTGGCTGCCTCGAGGTACTTCTCCGAATGGAGCGGCGATAGGAACAGCGTCTCCGCCGCGTTGTCGAACCCCTCGCCGCCGGCGCCGTCGGCCGGGAGCATTTTCGCTACATCCAGATGCATGTCGAGCAGGTCGCGCAGGGTGGCGGCGTACTCGTCGCGATTCAGGCGCCGCATCATCGAAGAACCGGCCACGGGTCCGGCTGTGCAGGCCTCCGCGCGAAGAGCCTTGTGAATCCAGGCCGCGAGTTGCTCGCGCTCTTCGACGCTTGGCGCGGGCGATCCTTTGGGTGGCATCTCGCCATTGCGGACGCGGGCGCTCAGCGAGGTCCAACGGCGCGGTTCGGTTCGAATCGAATCCGCCGCCGCCACCGCTTCGAGGCGGAATCCACCCACGGCGGACTTGCCCTCGTGGCACTTCACGCAGTAGGTCTTCAGCAGTTGCTGAGCGTCACTGAACGTGTAGTCGGCGGGAAGCGCGCAGGCCGCCCAGAGGAAGAGCAAACCCGCTCCGCGGCGCACGGGCCTGAGCGTCATGATTCGCTTTGAGTGTAACAAGAAGGCTCGCCGCGTGGGCCTGATAAGGGAGCTGTGCTCCCCGTCCTCATTCTCGGCGTCGGAAAGATCGGCGCAAGTATCGCCAAGCTGCTTTCGCGAGCCGCCGGCTTCGAGGTGACTGTCGCCGATCGCGACGCGGCGGCGCTCGAACGGCTGGCAGCCGCGACGCCGGTCCGCACCCGAGTCCTCGAAATCGCTGGAGCCGAGCCGCTCGCCGAAGCGATTCGCGAGGTGGCTCGAGGCCGCATGGCGGCGGTCTGCTTAGCCTGTTCGTTCGACGTGAATCCGGTGATCGCCGGAGCGTCGTACTTCGACCTCACCGAGGATGTGGTGACCACGCGCCGCGTGCGAGCCCTGGCGGCTCGCGCAATCGAACGCCAGGTGTTCGTCCCGCAGTGCGGGCTCGTTCCTGGATTCATCGGGATTCTGGCGGCGGGCATGTGCCGCCGCTTCGGGCGGATCGACACGGTCGCGATGCGTGTGGGCGCGCTTCCGCAGTTTCCGCACAATCACATGAAGTACAACCTCACGTGGTCGACCGACGGCGTGATCAACGAATACTGCAACCCGTGCGAGGTGCTCCATCACGGCCGGCGAAGCCCGTCTTGCCCCAAAAGTGGGTCAGATTCCGGACGCCGGCGCCTTGGCCCGCCAGGAGCCGGCTCGAGGCGGAGTAAAGAGCGCTCGTTGCTGTTAACTAACTCGCTTGAGAACAGAGTCTTCGGCAGCACCAGTGGCCGCTCCGATGCACGGGGCCTTTTGCAGCCGTGTGGTAAGGGAATTGCTCTGCGTCACATTGGAAGCACATTCCTGTTTCCGATTCGAATGGCTTGAAAGTAGGAATGAAGGGAGATCCTAGTATGAGAAGCAAGACGATCCTCCTGACGGCCGTCTTGACGGCCGGGTCCATGGCCGCACTGGCGGCCGACAGCAAATCTGCGGCAAGAGCGGCAAGCGGAGCCGCCGGGTCGCAACTCGCGCCCGGTGCGGTAAACGACCCCAACTCGAATCCACACGGTGCGCCGTACGCAGTTTGGGGAGTTCGTTGGTGGCAGTGGGCTCTGGCGCTGCCGCTGCATACCAATGGCGTCATCACTCATCCCCTGTTCACCGACGGTGCGGTGGATTGCACGATCGGCCAGTCCGGCGCCGTCTGGTTCCTCGCCGGCAGCTTTGCGGCTTCCGCACCGTCCCGAAGCTGCGCTATTCCGCGTGGAAAGGCCTTGTTCTTTCCATTGATCAACGCCTGGGTCGACAATACCGGGGCGGAGGTGCCAGGCGATCTCTTCGACCCTCCGGGTGTCCGCACGCTGCCGCAGTTGCAGGAGTTGGCGGCGGCTATCTCGACACCGGCCTCGCTGTTCGCAATCGTCGACGGTGCCAGCGTCCCGGTAACGTTGAGCAATCGTGGCCTTGCTGCGTTCCAGTACAGACTTCCGAACGAAGACAACATTCTTCAGTTCTTCGGCGCGAAAGTGCCGGGTTCCGCCTGGCCCTATGGAAATACACCGGCCGGGACCTTCGTAGCGCCGGCGGCGTCAGACGGATACTGGCTCATGGTCGAACCGCTGCCGCCTGGAGTCCATACGATCCGGTTCGGTGGAACCAGCACTGGCGGCTTTTCGCTCGACATCACCTACACGATCACCATCAACTAATCCAAGTGTGGATCTCGGCCGTCGCGGTTCCACTCAATCGGCGATGGTCCTTCGAAAGCTGCGAATCAAGCGCGGCCAGCGCTGGAGTGTGGCGCTGGCCGCCGTCTCGTTCTGGGGCCGGCTCACGGCAGGGCAGAGAAGATCTTCCTCGGCACGTGTTGTAACCTACCACCAAGCGATGAGAGTGGCGCACAGGTGATCTGTACTACAACGCAGTCCTGGCGGCGTCTTTCGCGGCCTGTCCACCTGTAGCGGCTGGTAGCCTCACCGTGGTTGCCGCCGGGGATACACTCGGATCGACGACCCTCGGGCTTGACTGGGATCCGTGGCCAGGCCGCTGAAATCGCTCAGCCTGGATCTGGTGACAGCCACCTTTCGGCGTCGGACGGCTGGCTGAAGTCGAGGATCGCATCTCCCAACTCATCGAGCCCCGCGGCATCGAGTCCGGCCACACGGGCCTGGATGCCGGAAGGAAGTTCGGTGCCGAACCGGCGGCGCCAGTTCCGCTCCACCACTCGCAAGGCCCGCGCCGTGTTCTCCTGCCGGGCCTGCTCCAAGCCCTCATCGAACCCCCGGTCGTGCCAGTGGGTCCAGAACAGGACCTTCTTCTCTTTGTTCTCCGGTGCCACCGTTTCCATTTCAGCCTCCAGCCATTCTTCATCCGTTCTCGACAACTTCAAATACGAATTGATGAACCCGGCTATCATCTCCATCCTAGCGGCATCGAGCTTCATCGTCCACAGCAGTCTCAGACACTCGAACTTCACCTTGCGTCTCTCCGGCGCCTCCATCCGCATTTTCGCCGCAAGTGCCAACGACACCGGGTTGTCCTGACGGATGTAGTCGCGCGCCACGACATCCGGTTCAACTGCAGCGACCGGTACTCGAATGCGAGCACTTGCCACCCGTCGATCGTCACGCCGTATCCATGCGGCGCCTCGGTCTTGGGTGCGTCGTAGCTCAGGACCGCGACCGGATAGACTGGCAGCCCGAACGTCTCATGCAGCCGTGCGAAGTAGCTGAACATCCGCCGCGGAAATTCGTTACGGGCCGAGCTCTGTGGCTCGACATGAAACAAGAAGAACGAAGGTTCGCCGTTCAACCGGACCTTGGCTACCAGATCCGCCTCGTGCCTTTCGCCCTCCGTCACATCGGTGAACACCTGTTTGTCGAGGAACTCGATGACCTCCCGGTCGAGCTTGGCGGCGAGATCGGGGAAAAACAGTTGAACGAACTCGAAGAAGAACGTCTTGATCAGTTCCTTGCAGCCGGTCATGATCGATCGCCGGACGCATGGTACCCCAATCCTCGCATTCACGGATGCGGGCGTCTATTGCCCCAGGGTAGTAGCAGAAGCCGCGAATTCGCTGATGGGTTCGCTCAATCGATGTGGTTCAACAACACTTCGCCCGGGCATATTTCGCCCGCAGCCGGTGCTCGCAAAACTTGCGCCACTCGTCGCCCGAGTGCACAGCCCCGTGCGCGCGCAAATGACGCGCATAGGCGCTCTCATCCGAAAGCTCCCGCAGGATTCCCATGAGTATCCGTCCGATCTTGCGCAGCCGTTCCATCGCTACACTTCCTCCGGCCGCAACTGCGACAACACGAACGGCGCTTCGTTCACCTGACGGCTCTCGGACCCGCTCAGGATCCGGTACCAAAGCCGCATCGAATCGACGAGGATCGTCGTCACCAGCACCAGGAACACGCCGCACACCACGGCGTCGAGTTGGTTGTTGAAGATCTGTTGCTGTGTCGCCGCGATCTGCGCGGGTGCGACCTTGCCCGAATCGATCGCCGCTTGCAGTTGATTGGCGAGCGCGAGGAATCCTACGCGCGGCAGATCGGAGAAGATCTTCTGCAGCGCCGCCGTGTAGCACACCACCACCAGCCATGAGAGCGGCACGCAGGTGATCCACATGTAGCGCGCGCCATGCATCTTGACGAGGATCGTCGTAGCGACACAAAGCGCGATCGAAGCGAGCAACTGGTTTGCGATTCCAAACAGCGGCCACAGTGAGTTGATGCCACCGAGCGGATCCTTCACACCTTGCACGAGGAAGTAGCCCCAACCGGCGACGACCGCCGCGCTCGCGCCGATCACGCCCGGCATCCAGCCCGTGCGGCCGAGTGGCTTGTAGAAGTGGCCGAGCAGATCCTGCAGCATGAAGCGGCCCACGCGCGTGCCCGCGTCGATGATCGTGAGGATGAATAGCGCCTCGAACATGATCGCGAAGTGATACCAGAAGCCGAGGATCGCCTGTCCGCCGCCGCTCGACGCGAAGATGTGGGCCATGCCGAGCGCGAGCGACGGTGCGCCGCCGGTGCGGTAGAAGAGCGTGTCTTCTCCCACGTCCTTCGCAAGCTTCGCCATTGTCGCGACATCAACCGGATAACCCCAAGAACTGATCGTCGCCACCGCTTTCTCCGCCGTCGAGCCGACGATGCCCGCGGGCGAGTTCACCGCGAAGAAGACGCCCGGATCGAGTACGCAGGCCGAGACCATCGCCATGATCGCGACGAAGCTTTCGAGCGCCATCGCGCCGTACCCCACCGGCCACGCATGCCATTCCTTCGCGATCAGCTTCGGCGTCGTTCCGCTCGAGATCAGCGAATGGAAACCCGAGATCGCGCCACAGGCGATCGTGATGAAGCAGAACGGGAAGATCTTGCCCGCGAAGATCGGTCCGGTACCGTCGATGAACTGAGTGTAGGCGGGCATCTTCAGTTCGGGCCGCACGAACAGGATTCCCACGCCGAGCATGATCACGACCCCGAGTTTGACGAACGTCGAGAGGTAGTCACGTGGCGCGAGCAGGAGCCAGACGGGAAGCGCGCTCGCGAAGAATCCGTAGATAATCACCATCCAGGCGAGCGCGATGCCGCCATAGGTGAACCACGGAGCCCATGTGGCCGAGTGCGCGACGGCCTGTCCGCCGAAAATGCTTGCGACCACGAGCAGGAATCCGATCACGGAAACCTCGAGTACCTTGCCGGGCCGCAGATATCGCAGGTAGAGGCCCATGAAGACGGCGATCGGCATCGTCGCTGCGATGGTGAATGTTCCCCACGGGCTTCCCTTCAGTGCGTTCACCACCACCAGCGCCACGACGGCGAGCAGAATGATCATGATCAGCAGCACCGTCAGCAGAGCCGTGAATCCGCCCACGCGGCCGATCTCTTCGCGCGCCATCTGTCCGAGCGATTTGCCGTTGCGCCGCATCGAGCAAAACAGAATCACGAAGTCTTGTACGCACCCGCCCAGTACCGCGCCGATGATGATCCACAGCGTTCCGGGCAGGAAGCCGAACTGCGCGGCGAGTGTCGGCCCAACCAACGGACCCGGTCCGGCGATCGCGGCGAAGTGGTGTCCGAAGACAATCCATTTGTTCGTCGGTTCGAAGTCGTGCCCGTCACGCATCCGCTCCGATGGAGTGGCACGCGAATCGTCGAGCATCATCACTTTCGTCGCGATGAATTTCGCGTAGAAACGGAAACCGATCAGGTAGGTGCAAACCGAGGCGACTACGAGCCAGAAGCTGTTGATCGCTTCGCCGCGGTTGAGAGCGATGGCGCCGAGACAGAAGGCGCCGAGGACGGCAATCGCGGCCCAGATGAGGTGTCCGAAGACCTTGTTCATTAGGGGGATTGTACCGCGCCCGGCGCGATCCAAACCTTAAAAGAAGATTCGCAGCCCGAGATTCAACCGCCGCGGTTCGATCGCCTGTCCGCCCACCACGCCCCAACTCGTGGGCGCGAAAACGTTCAAGCCCGGATCGGCCGGATTGAAGTGGTTGAAGAAGTTCAGGAACTCGAAACTCAACGTTGCGCCGATGCCTTCCTTCACGTTGATCGTCTTCTTGATCGCCATGTCGACGTTCCAGCGCGCGAATCCGCGCAGCATGCCGCCCATGCGTCCGTCGAGTCCGAGGACCATCGGCCGGAAGCTGTCGTAAACCGCTTGTGGATTGGCGAATAGATTCAGTCCCGAACCGCCGCGCGATCCGTTGCCGTCGCGTCCCGCCGTACCGCTGGACTCCACACCGCTGCTAAGGGTGTTGCCGCTCGTGTAGCGCGACAATCCCACGGCGCATCCGCCCGACCAGCTTCCGTATGATTCACCGCCCGTCCCCACGCACAGCGGATTTCCGCTCTGCGCGCGCAGCAACGGCGCGACCGACCATCCGCCGAGCACGCGTCCCGCCACGCCCTTTTGTTTAGCGAAGAACGGAACGTCGTAGAGTGCGTAGAGATTGTAGACCCAAGGAATGTCGTGACCGAGCGTGCGATAGTCCGTGTTGCGGCGGAACGTGTCGAGACTCGTGATGCCGTTTTGGCCTGTACCGCCATCGCCGAGCGCGCGGCTGAAGGTGAGGTTCGAGGTCGCGGTGATGCCCTTCCAATCAAACATCGACACGCTCAGGTAGACCGCGTTGTAGTTCGAGGAAGCGCCACTGACATTGGCCGGAACGCGCAGCGTCTGATTCGGACTGGAACTGGTGAGCGTGCGTCCAAGGGTCCAGCCGGGAGCGGCGTCGAGAGACGACCAGACGCGGCGAACGTTGGTGTTCAGGATGTCGGCGCGCAGGCGTGTGGCGACCGCGGTGGTGCAATTGGCGAATGCCGCGCAGTAAGGAGAGTTCGCTCCGCCCATCGCGGATTCGAAGAACGCCTGCGGCGTCACCGCGCGTCCGGCATAGAGGGATTGGAAGACCGCCGCGTATGCGTTGGCGAAGGTCTGGCCGTTCAACGTGGTCATGTAGGGAACCGCGTTGAGTTCGGCGCGCCACATTTCGTTGCGGCTGATCATGCCGATGTAGCCGAGCTCGATTCGCGCCTTCGAGGAAAGCTGGCGTTGGATCGAGAACGTGAACTGATCGGTGCGCGGCGGAACCAGCTTGGTGTCGAGCACCCAGGTTTCGCCGAGCGGTGCGTTGCGGCCCACGCCGGGGAAGAACGGCTGTTCGAGCACGCGATCGACCGCCGGGATCGGCGCGCTGAGCCCATCGGTGCCGATGCGGAATGCGGTGCTTGGATCGACACCCGAGGGCCCGAGACAGCGGCCGTCGCGCGATGCGCCGACGCACGCTACCGCTTGACCAATGCCAGTTCCCTGCAGCGGCACCTGTACGATGTTGATGCCGTTCACGCGGCCGAAGATGCGTCCGTAGCCGCCGCGGAACACCGTGGTGCCGGAGCCTAAGAGTTTACCGAGAAGTCCATCTCGATACGACGGATTCCAGGATGCAGCTAGGCGCGGGCTGAAGACGTTGTACACCGGATCATACGGATACTTGCGGCCCGCGCCGACATTGCGGATCGTGCTGAATCCGACGATGGGCTGATAGACTCCGCCAGCGAGCGCTGCTTTCTCGCGCTGCGCCAGGTAGTCAGCCGAGGTGAACGAATTGCCGTCGCGATCGACGATCATCGGCTGGTTGCCATTGATCTCGTAGGGCGGCATCTGCACCTGATAGCCGAGCCCGTAGGTGAGCGTGAACGACGGCTTCATCTTCCAGGTGTCGTTGAAGAAAACGTTGTAGTGCGACACGATGCTCGAAGACTTGATCGAGGTTCCGAACGGTTGCAGCACGCCGCCCTTGCGCGGATAGAATACGCGCGTCTCGGCCACCATGCCAAGAATGGTCGCATACCAGTTGTTCCAGGTTGGATACTGATTGGCGGGAACGGTGGAGGGAATCAGCGCCGTGGGAGTCAGGATTCCATCACCCGCGCCCATCAGATAGGTGGGCGTGGTGGTCATGTTCAGGCCGTTGTCGTTGCGTTGATGCTGCAGGAACCAGCGCGAATAGGTGCCGCCGAACTGATAGAGGTGGTTGCCGGAAACGTAGGTGAGGCTGTCGTTCACCACCTTGTCCTGCCCGTTCCAGTAGCGCGACAGCGAGTTGCCGCGGTTGACCTCGTAGGGGAGCAGCGGCAGGTCCACCGCCGCGCCGAGGCCGGCCAACTGCGGCGGTGCCGCCGCCGAGCCCCATTCCCAGGAATTGCGCGTGTAGTTGAAACGGAAATCGTTGATGAGGCGCGGTGTCAGCACGCTCGTCAAACCGGCGACATAGAACGACGGTGTCTGCGGACGGTCCGTGAGGGCCTTCGGCACGCCCTTCGTGTTGCCGGGGAAAAAGCCGCCGATGTCCACCTGACTCGTCGTGTACTGTTTCAGGTGGAAGTAGCGATAGCTCAACATCAGGCGATGATTCGGATGCAGGTCGCGATCGATGCGGCCGACCAGGAAGTTCGAACTCACCGGCAACGCGATGTTGGAGATGTGTCCCTGCGTGTTGAAGCGATCGCCGCCAAGCGGATTGTTCGGCTCCGGCATGTACTTGCTCCAGATCTCGGAGATCACGGGATTCAGGCCGATCGATCGCGGATCGCACGATCCGGTTCCACAGACCGCCGGCTGATACGTGGTGCCATTCACCGTCACCGGTCGCGGATTCAGGTTGTACGGACGCCACGTGCCCGTGCTGTCGGGAACCTGGATCACGCCGGCCCGCAGGAGCGGCGTCGGCACGGCACGCTGATAGGTGATGACCTGCGGGAAACGCCGGCCTTCGAAGTTGAAGAAGAAGTAGGTCTTGTGTCCGCCGAGCTTCGGCGTCAACGGGCCGCCGAGAGCCGCGCCGAAGCGATGCTCGTGTGTCTTCGCTTTCGGGGTTCCCACGCGATTGTTCGCCCAGGTGTTGGCACTGAAGTTGGTCCCGAAGAAGTACTCGTAGGCCGAACCGTGGAACTGGTTGGTGCCGCGCTTGGTGACGAACTGAATCTGTCCGCCCGACGCGGCGTTGAAGTCGGCCGTCTGGTTGGCGATGCTCACGCGGAACTCTTCGACGCTCTCGACTGGCGTGGGGACAACGCCAGAAGGATCGCCACCCGAAGTGCGCGCCGTCGATCCGCTCGACAAGGTGTAGTTGCGGTAGTTGCCATCCTGATCGCTCGAGATGTTACCGCCATCCACCGAGAACGCATTTTGGTCATTCGGCTTTCCGGCCATCTCGCCGCCTGGCGCGACACCGGGCTGCAGGGTCACGAACGCGTTGGCGTCGCGGCCGAGATTGGGAAGCATGCGCAGCGCGGGTCCGGTGATGGTGGTTCCTGGCGCGGCGGATGTGGTCTGCAGTTCCGCGCCGGCGGAGGCCTGCACGTCGACGCTCGTCGAAGTGGAGCCGACCTGGAGAGTGACGTTGAGCGTGAGCACTCCGCCCACTTGCATGCGTTGTCCAGGCAGGCGCGCTTCCTTGAAGCCGGTCTGCGTGACCGAGACGTCGTAGAGTCCGGGCGCGACATTCAGGAAGATGTAGCGTCCGGCGTCGTTCGTGGTCGTCGACTGCTTGATGCTCGTCGACTTGTCCGTCATCGATACGGTCGCGCCTTCGACGGCCGCGCTTTGCTCGTCGGTGACTTGGCCGGACATCGCGCCGGATGAGGTCAACTGAGCACTCGCCGGCAGCGCCGCCACTAGAGTCAAAAGGAGAGAAGCCGCCACCTTGGGCGTTCGGTTCACATTCATGGTGCCCCCACGGAAATCGTCCGGGCCCTTCGGTGCGTGCCCAGATTGTAAGCGAGTATATATCAACTTCGGGTGCGAAGTGGTGATAGACTTCACCGCTATGCGATACCTGCTTCTCGTATTGGCCGGTTGCACCGCGTCGCGGGCTCAGGGACTCGGCTCGATCACCGGGGTTGTGACGGACTCGAGCAGCGCCCTTGTTCCCTCCGCGCAAGTGGAGGCGACGCACACGCTGACCGGTGTGTCCAGTCAGGCCGTCACCAACAGTTCGGGTGTATTTCGATTCGCGTCGCTCGGAATTGGCGCCTACGATATCCGCGTCACCGCCTCCGGATTCAAGGCATGGAACCAGCGCGGCGTGCTGCTCGAAACCGATCGCGCCCTGCGCATCGACGCCGTGCTCGAAGTCGGCGCCGCGCAGGAGAGCGTCACCGTTTCAGCCGAGGCGCCGCTGCTCGAGAAGGAATCGTCCGTTGTCGCGACACAGATTTCGCGCGACATGGTGAACAAGCTGCCGTATCAGCTCACCGGATCGATCCGCAATCCGTTCGCGTTCGTGCAATTGACTCCGGGCGCGCAAGGCGCCAGCGGCGCGGCCGAAGGCATTCGGATCGCGGGCAGCCGAACCTACGCGAATGAGGTCTACATCGACGGAGTCCCGATGTCGTACAACGCGGGCCAGAACGTCGCGGGTCCGGGTGCGCCTTCACTGGATACGGTGGCGGAGTTTCGCGTCGAGACTGCGTTCACGCCCGCCGAGATCGGGCGCACTGGCGGCGGCGCGGTGATGATGGCATCGCGGTCGGGCACGAATGCCTATCGAGGCAATCTCGTCGCGCTGTTCCGCAATGGCGTGCTCGATGCGCGCCGCTACAACGCAGTGAAGGCCGACACCACGCGCCAGGGTGAATTCGGCGGATCGCTCGGTGGCCCGGTGGTGCTGCCGCGCATCTACGATGGGCACAATCGAACCTTCTTCTTCGCCAACTACACCGGGTTCCGGCGCCTCAACGATGTGCAGGGCCGCACCGGAACTCTCGCGACGGCCGCGATGCGCGCCGGAGATTTCGCCGAGAGCGCCGAGCGCATTTTCGATCCAGCCACCGCGAATGCCGCGCAGCAGCGCCAGCCCTACCCGAACAACCGGATTCCCTCGAGCCGCATCTCACCGTTCGCGAGCAAGTTTCAGGCAGTGATTCCCTTGCCGAGCGGCGCGGGCTTGGCGAACAATCACCTCGGAGCGCTCCCGAGCATCCTCGACCTGAACTCCTACTTCGCCAAGCTCGATCATCAGTTCACTCCGCGGCATCGCGTGAACGGAAGCTACCGTCTACGATTCGAGGATCGCTTGAACAGCAACGGATTCATCCTGCCCATCTCCGACCTCATCGACCAGGGCATCGACATCCGCAATCTGGTCTTCGCCTATGACTTCATCGCGCGTCCCAACGTGATCAGCCGCCTGCAACTCGGCATCACGCGTTTCTACTCGCCGTTGACCGAATCGGGCGACATCGGGCTCTCGGTTCCGGGTGCGTTCGAATCGGGTTTCCCGGGCGTGCGCTTCCAAGGGCAAGGCCTCACCGGGTTCGGTTTCGGCGCTGACCGCTTCACGACGTCGACGAACAGCAATCTCCAATACTCGATCGCCTGGACCTCCGGCAAACACAATTGGAAGTTCGGGCTCCGCTACGACTACTATCAGTTCAACCAGGCCACGCTCGGATTTCGCGAAGGCCAATACACGTTCTCGCAGTTCGCCACCAGCCAGCCGCAAGTGGCGCGCACCGGGCATTCTTACGCGAGCTTCCTATTAGGAGCCGTCAACAGCGCAACCATGGCGCTGAACGCGCCCACAGGCGACCGGTCGAAGTACTACGGCTTCTTCGCGCAAGACGACTTCAAGATCACGCGCAAGCTGACCATCAACTATGGCTATCGTTGGGAATTCCAAGTTCCGTTCTACGAGATGTATGACCGGTTGAGCCGCATGGATCCCGACGCGCCGAATCCGTCCGCCCCGGGATTACGCGGAGCTGTGGTTTTCGCGGGTAATGGTCCGGGGCGGAGCGGAGTGCGAAACTTCATTGCCACCTACTACGGCGCGCATGCGCCACGCCTCGGTCTCGCCTATCAGCTCGGATCGCAGACCGTTGTGCGCGCGGGTGCGGGCTTGTTCTACTCGCCGCAGATCGGGATCGACAACAACAAGCAGGGATTCAACGCGGCCATCGATGCGTCGACGCTCGATGGCGGACTGACTCCGGCATTCAACATCGACGCGGGCTGGCCCGTGGGAGTGGTGAAGCTGCCCCCGTTCATCGACCCGGCGATCGCCAACGGACAGAACGCGACCACCACCGAGTTCCGCCCCGGCGGCAGCGGACGCCTTTCGCGCACGAGTCAATGGCAGTTCAACCTGCAGCAGATGGCAGGCGGAATTCTGCTCGATGCGACCTACGTCGGCACGATGGCGCACGGCATCACCAACAACTCGCTCGTGAACGTGAACCAGCTCGAATCCCGCCATCTCGCACTCGGATCGCTGCTCACGCGCAACATCACGGATCCGCTGGTGGCCGCCGCAGGATATCGCGCGCCCTACGCGGGATTCCGTGGAACGCTCGCGCAGTCGCTGCGCGCGTTTCCGCAATTCCTGACGGTGACCACGCTCGACGTTCCTTCCGGCAACTCGACCTATCATGCGCTGTTTCTGAAGTCGGAGAAGCGCTTCTCGAACGGCCTGCAGTTCCTGGCGTCGTACGCATTGTCGAAGAGCCTTTCCGATATCAGCTTCACGAACGTGGATCTCGCGCGTCCGCAGGATCAATACAATCGCCGCGCCGAGAAGGGACTGAGCGATGTCGACGTGCCGCAGCGGCTGGCGGCGAGTTTCAGCTACGACCTTCCCGTGTTCGCGAAAAATCGCGTGCTCGGCGGTTGGGGCGTGGCCGGAATTCTTACCTACGAAGCGGGCTCGCCACTGCGGATCAACACACCGAACAATCTGCCCATCTTCAACGGACACCTGCGGCCGAATCACACCGGTGCGGCCATTCGCACGGGTCCGGGGCGGGGCGGATTCCAGCCGCAGAATGCGCTGACCGGCCAGCAGGGCGATCTCTTCCTGAATCGCGATGCATTCACGGCGCCCGCACCGTTCACGCTGGGCACGCTCGGAACGTTCCTGCCGAATGTCCGCGGCTTTGGAGTTCGCAACGAGAATCTGTCGCTGGTGAAGACGGTATCGTTCGCCGAACGGCGGCGGATCGAAGTACGCGCGGACTTGTTCAACGCGTTCAACCGGCGGAATCTGGCCGATCCGGTGACGGACATGAGCAATCCTGCGTTCGGGCGGATCAATGGGCAGGGGGCGCCGCGGATCGTGCAGTTGGGGTTCCGGATGGACTTTTGAGAGATCCCGATACGGATGTGTTTGACGTCCGGAGCAAGCAACGAAGTGCGGTTGCGGGCCATTCGGCGCGGGCGGCCGGCCTGTTCGAAGATTGCCGTAGGGATTCGGTGGCCGGGTTGCGCTCTATGGAGTGAGTGCAGAGCGAGGAGAAGCCAAGGATGCCCCACACCATCAGTCGAAACGCCGCGAGCGACACCGCGGAGCCCATTGCGTCGCGAGATCGAAGCTGTCCCTACCCAGCCAATAGCAGGCCAGCCGGACCCGTTCAGCACGCGCTAGCGTCGGGAAACGCGGACCGCGGCCGTCAGGGAATGCCCAAGACAACCGCGGCCCTGAAATCCTCGGCGTGCTTTCGAATGGGCCCAGCGGCGCGGTTCAAGTACGGACTGGCGGGCATCGACCGGTACGCTGAGATGCTGAGCCAGTGCGACCCGCTCGCGGACCGGTTGGTCGCGCTCTTCGCCCGGATGCAGCCCGGCGAGGGATACGGCTTGCTGCGAAAGGCGCTCGATGAAGGGATCGAGAGCGTGCCGCAAGCGCCGCCGGAGTTGCGGGAGTTCTTCGCGAGCATCGACTCGGTGCCGGGGTGGGTCAACTGGGACCAACTGGACCACGGCGGAGCAATGTTTCTCCGTTCCGGCGCCGCCGGGGTGTTGGCGCTCGCGCTCTCATCGCTACCACTCAGCTATTCGTCGCCCGCGGGCAACAAGCCGCTCACGATGTCGGGGCGGCTCGAGGCGCGCAGCATGCGGCGGTTGGGCGAGACCGGTCAATATGTCTATTTGGTATCGCTACCGGGCGGTCTTCGGCGTTTCTCGGACGGCTTCAAGGCGACCATCAAGGTACGCATCATGCACGCGCAAGTTCGAGCGTTCACGCGCCGGGACGGCCGGTGGCGCGACGATCTTTGGGGAGCGCCGATCAACCAGTGTTATATGGCCGCGACCGTTTTGCTCTTTTCCAAGGGCCTGTTGCAAGCAATGGAACGCTTCGGGCTCACCTTCGACCCCAAGGAACGCGAGGCACTCATCCAGCTTTGGCGCTATGCCAGTTACCTGCTGGGCGTGATGCCGGAACTCCAATGCGAAAACGAGGCCGCCACCGAACGGCTGGCGGAAATGGTGTTTGACCTGGATGGTCCGCCCGACGAAGACGCGCGGGCTCTGGTGGCGGCGCTCATGGACGTGCCACGGCAAATGGGTATGGGGCACTGTGAGTGGGCACGCCGTCTGTCCTTCGGGATGTCAGAAGGTCTGATCGGACGCGAACGGGCCCGGTCGTTGGGATATCCGATGACGTTATGGCGCTTGCTGGTTCCCTTGATGAGACCGGCAGTGCGAACGGCGGATGCGATACGCCGCTTCATACCGGGAATCGACCGGCTGCTCAACGGATTTGGCCGGATGGCCTGGCGGTTCGTCATTGAGCACACGTTGGGTGCCGGGCAGGAATCCGGGGAGTCTGGCGGCTGCCCGTTCCATGCGGCCCCGAAGCCGCGCCGAAGCGTGCGATCCTCGCCGTTCGACTTTTTCACGGTCGAGATTCATCGAAGGGACAGGCAGGCTGCGATGGCAAACGGGCTCGATCCAAACTCGTGATGTCCGCGGCAAAGCTCGCCAATGTACCCCACGGCCCAGCCTCCCATGATCGAAATCCTCGCGAACCTGGTCCGGTGACGGACATGGCAATCTTGCTGCGGATGGATCAATCAACTGCCAAAGGGCAGCGCTGATTCAGCATGTCGGCGCCACCGGGGGACCTCGAGAGGCTGATGAACGCAGGATGGGAGTGCGGGCCCGGCCGTCGTTCACCGGCAATAGTGGCGCTCATCTCTGGCGCGGAGGAAACACGCCGATGCTGGCGAATACAGGACGGTCTGGGCAAGACTCGAGGAACATCGAAGCCTTCGCATTGCAGAAGCCGCCAATGCCCATCACCGTAATCTGCCGGCAGATTCGGCGTCTTGCTGAGGATCTGGGGGAAGAGCCTCCCAGCTATTGGGCGG
>CADECY010000151.1 GCA_902825945.1 uncultured Acidobacteriota bacterium | reverse complement strand
TCATTCGCGATGCGGGCACCGACAACTGGGATCTGAACATCAACAAGGATTTCCGCTCGGGGGAATCCACGCGGCTCGAGTTCCGCGCGGAGATCTTCAACCTGTGGAACCACACGCAGTTCAATCAGTTCGACAACACGGTGAACAATCCGGCGTTTGGGACATGGCGGTCGGCCAATCCGCCCCGGATCGTGCAGTTTGGATTGAAGCTTGTGGTTCGGTAGCTCGGTTCGGACGGCTTCGTTCAAGGTACAAGCGCGATTCCGGACGCGAAGCTCGGGTTCCTCGCTACTTGGGTGGGCCCGCGATGTGCGCGGGGTAGTATGAATGAATGCTCTGGTCGAACTGGTTTGCTCCACCCTGAACGGACTTGTCGCGAGCTATTCGCTCCGCCCCGGAAGTCGCCTTGGCTCTGGCTTGCTACTTGAGATCCGGAGGACTACTCATCGTCCGCCAATGCTTGATGAAAGCGCCAGCGCGCTCGTCTCCGCCTGCGCCGAGGGCCGCCATCGCCTCCAACGGAAACTATCGCCGCCAGACGGTGATCACAGATTGCGCGAAAAACGGCCCGACCGAAACGCCTTCTCCAAATCGGACCATCGTCATCACCGCGCCGCCGGGCACAATCGCAATGCCCTCCCCAATTTCCCGAGCAGGGCTCCCCGCGTAGGCCGCAAAGCGCAACTTGTCCAGCGCCCTCGAGAATCTAGCAATAAAGCCATCTCCATCCCCGCCGCCATACGCGCCCTCGGCCGCGAGGTCTGCCGAATAAGTCATTCCGGCGATCCACACATCGCCCTCCGCATCGATCGCGATGTTCTGCCCGTCGTAGCCGGCCTCGTCCTTCCCCGCGCCACCGAAGTACGTCGCAGGCCCGCCGATTCGGGCAACGAACGCATCCGTTGCCCCGTGATTCTTCTTCTGAAACCCGCGCCGCCCGCCCGGTAGATCGGGCGAACTGGTTTGCCCCGCAATGAAGACGCGCCCTCGTTTGTCGACCGCAATCCCCCACGCGGAGTCATCCCCGATCCCGCCGTAGAACTCCTCGTGCTCAACCGCCAGGGTTTTCGCATCCAATCGCACAACAAACGCATCGCTCGGCCCGCGAAGCCGCTTCCAATCCTTCGACTTCGTATACCCCGCCGTATAGATCTTCCCGGCATGATAAGCGATTCCAGTCAGCTTCTCCTCACCAGATGCACCGAATGTCACGCGCCGCGACGGGCCGCGCTGCACAAAGCCGTTACCATCGGAGGTCCCGCCGATCACTGGCTCGCCGTCAACCAGCGCGATCGCATTGCCGAAGTCGTTCCGCGGGCCGCCAATAAAGGTTGAAAACAACACGCGGCCTTCCGGCGAAAGCTTCACCAGGAACGCGTCGCCGTCACCGCCGAATGTCTTCTGCCAAGCATCGCCAGTCACAGCGAAATCAGCCGACTTCGTGTAACCCGCCACCCACGCGTTACCATGGGCATCCACCGCCACGCGCGACGTTAAGTCGTAGGCACCTCCACCGAGTCTTGTCACATACACGATTTCATTCGTGTTCGTGCGCAGCCGGATCACGTACCCATCCATCTCATCGTTCGCTGCCTTCTGCCCGATTACCGGCACGGTGAACTTGTCCGATGGCGAATGACACGCCAAATACAAATCGCCCCGCGGCGCGACCGTTACGTCGTCACAATCGGCGAGCGCAAGCGTGAGCAGCGAGGCGGCCGGTGCGGCCACGCCATATGACGCCAATGACAAGAGCAACGCCATCAACACCCTTGTGACCCGCGGCCGGCGAGCGGCTCGTTTCCGCCTATAGCCGCCAGACACCATGTTGTGCGTTTGCCAGATGGGCATGATGATCTCAAATCTTGGCCTGAACGGCAATAACCCCACAAAACACCAGTTGCGGCCGGATCTCACGACTCGCGCCGGTTCGGTACCAATGAGCGGCGGACCACGGCCGCCAGCCGGTAGCCGCTAGGCGTGGCCCAGTTCGCCGGAACAAACGGGACTGCTCGTTCCCTATTGCCGCAGCAGGCTGATACCCTACTGACTTCTCGCGAGAACGCGCCGCGTCGTCTCGATCACGAGCCCCAGAAGAGCGTAAAGGCAGCCGTTGAGCAGGATGGACGCCTCAACCCCCAACGGCATCTTGCGCCCAAGTAGCGACACAGGAGCGGTAACGGCGGCCAGCGTCGATCGACCGACGTTGAAGTCGGGTCCGGCGAAGAACCCAATCAGCGCCCAACTGAACGCGACCGAGAGCCCGAGCAGTCCCCACATCATGATTCTGCGGTCCATAGGTGACCCTCCGGCTTCAGTATACTCTCGTTGTCAAAGTGGCTGTCGTCAGCCGTTTCGACGAGGGACTCTGACGCGGCCAATGACGCCTTCAGATTCATTCGGGCCACGGATCGCGATAAACGCTCATAGTGTAGCGGAGACTGGCCCGGTACCCGGTTTCGTACCAGCCGACGGCGACGATGCGTGAGGCTGCTGGTACCCAGGGCCGAGCAGGCCCGGTCTCCGGTGCCCTTCGCGACTACTTGTTCTTTATCTCTCAAAACACCGCCAATCCTGTGACCCGCACTCGAATCCATGCATGTAGACAGGCTACCTCCATGGATGTATGATGTCTACAGCCATGCCGAAACTCGATCTCCTTCAGGGCACGCTCGACATGCTCATCTTGCAGACACTCCGTTGGGGCCCTCGCCACGGCTATGCCATCGCGATCGCGATCCGCGCCGGATCGGGCGATGTATTGCAAGTCGAGACCGGTTCTCTGTACCCTGCGCTCCACCGCCTCGAAAAGCGCGGCTGGCTGAAGGCGCACTGGGGAGAAACGGAGCAGAAGCAACGCGCCAAGTTCTACCAGCTCACCGCAGCTGGCCGTAAGCAGCTTGCCAACGAGCAATCGCGCTGGGCTGCGCTCACCTCAGCTATCGCGCGGCTTGCGGAGGTCAAGCCGTGAAACGGCACGACGACGACATCCAGGACGAACTCCAAGCCCATCTCAACATGGCCATCCGAGACCGAATCGAGAGGGGCGAAGACCCGCGAGAGGCCGAAACGGCTGCGCGCCGCGAGTTCGGCAATCTGACACGGCACAAGGAAGAGACCCGCGGCGTCTGGATCGCGCCGTGGTTCGACTCGGTTTCCCAGGATCTCCAATACGCCATCATGGGCTTGGGCCGCAGCCGTGGCTTCGCCGCAGTCGCCATCGTGTCGCTTGCCCTCGGCATCGGCGCCAACACTGCACTTTTCACAATCGGCAACGCCATACTGCTCAAGATGTTACCAGTGCGGAACCCGCACGAGATTATTCAGTTGTTGCAACAGTATCCGGGTGAGCCGCTCAACAACGGCTGGTCGGTTCCGAGCTACGAACACTTTCGCGACAACAACCATGTATTCTCCGCGCTCGCCGGCTTCTCGCGCGACAACCGTGCTGAAGTCGCCATCGGAGGCGGCGAACCCGTCTTTATGGCGGCCGATCATGTAACGCCGAACTTCCTCGAAGTGATCGGCATCGCGCCCACACTCGGCCGGTTGATCGGTCCCGGCGACAACGGCCAGACCGCGGTCGTCTCGTGGTCTCTCTATCAGCGCTATCCTTCGATCCTCGGCCAGCAGATCGCGATCGACAATCGCTCGATTACCGTCGTCGGGGTCGCCCCCGTCGCTTTCACTGGCTTCCAAATCGGCTCGCCGACCGACCTGTGGGTCTCGTGCACGCCTGGTCTCGATTCGGGAATGGCGATCGTCGGCCGGCTCGCGCCGCAAGCCACAATCGAACAAGCGCACGCCGAGTTCCAGTCGCTCGGCCGCTTCACCCTCGGGGAACTCACCCGCACGCGAAGCGACCCCCAGTGGAAGCGCATGAAGTTCTTCGTCCAGTTCGCCGGCAACGGCGGCGGCAGCCTCCCGGGACGATTCGGAAAACCCATCGCCATCGTCATCAGCATCGCTGGCCTGCTTCTGCTGCTCGCCTGCGTAAACCTCGCCAGTATGCTGCTCGCGCGCGGCGCCAGCCGGCAACGCGAGATGTCAATCCGCGCCGCGCTGGGCGCGAGCCGCTTACGGCTGATTCGTCAGGTACTTACCGAGTCGCTCCTGTTGTCGATCATTGGCGCTTCGCTCGGTTTCGGCGTGTCGTACCTCGCGGTGAACGCCCTCACCACAATCATGGCGGGCGGGCGCCTTCACGAGCGCGTTGTCCTCGATCTTAAGCCGGACGCCGATTCGCTGCTCCTCACGGCAACCGTCGCAATCGTTACCGGACTACTATTCGGCATCGCGCCGGCGCTCTCAACGAAGCCGTCACGAGGAACCCGCAGGGCCGGAGATGCTCTCGTCGCCGCCCAGGTCACCATCGCGGTCGTGCTGCTGGCTGCAGCCGCACTCTACACCGGCCACATCGCCGATCTTCGTAACCTCAACCTCGGCTTCAACCGCGAGAACGTCGTTCTCATGCAACTCGATGGCTCACGCGGGCATGAGAAGCCGCGCGCACTGGAATTGATTCGCCGCCTGGAGTCGCTTCCCGGCGTCCGCTCGGCGTCGATCGGCGGGATGTCGCCCATCCAAGGCGCGGGAGCGAGCCGCATGGTGCTCATCGACGGTTTCAGCGAAGCACCCGATGCTCGCCGTTACACATCGCTCAACTCGGTCACACCGCGATACTTTGAATCGCTCGGGATTCCCCTGCTCGAAGGCCGCGACTTCCGCTTTGACGACGACGGCCGGCCGCGCGTCGCGGTCGTGAGCCAATCCTTTGCGCGCCACTACTTTCCGAACCGGAGCGCGATCGGAGGCCATGTGCGCTTCGAGGGCAAGAAGAGTGTCTACGAGATCATCGGCGTCGTTGGCGACGCCAAATATCTCGAACTCAAAGAGACTCCGCCTCGGACCATGTACATGAACACGCTGCAAGACCAGAACATCGTCTCGCAATACTTGATCCGCACGGCGATTCGGCCCCAAGCGATCGTCAATGAAGCGCGCCGGATCGCGAAAGAGGTCGCGCCGGACGCCCGAATCGAGCGCATGACGACGCTCGCCGATCAGCTTGACGCCTCGATCGTTCCCGAGCGTCTGACCACGTACCTCGCGAATCTCTTCGGCGCGCTCGGCGGACTCATCGCCGCGATCGGAATCTACGGCCTGCTCGCCTACACGGTCGCCCGCCGCACCAATGAAATCGGCCTGCGAATGGCCCTCGGTGCGACAAGCAGCAACGTACTCGCAATGATTCTCCGACGGGCTCTGATCATCACGGCCGGAGGCGTATTGCTCGGCACCGTTGTCGCATTCCAGATCCCCGGGCTTCCCGCCAAGGTCGGCATGCCAACATCAATCGCGGTCGTCGCGATGATTTTTATCACGCTCGTCGCGGCGTACATCCCCGCGCGCCGGGCGGCGCGCATCGAGCCGGTCCGGGCATTACGATACGAGTAACGATGCCTCCGCCGTGAATGGCATTAGGCCCGTAAGATCTGCAAAGTCATTGTCGATAGGGAATGAGTAACGCCAGAGTGTAGAGCCGGGGGCCCGTGCTTCCTCATCAGGGCAGTGCCCCGACGCTTGGTCTGGACGGCCCAAATTGGATGACGCTGTGGCAAGCTTCAAGCAGAACGGCCGAGATGCGAGGGCCCATGTCACGCTGACCATCGGACTGCGATATGCGGACTCCGCTCGCGAATCAACTCGCGCGATCAGCGTTCGACCTTCGATCCTTCCTTTCCCGGCGGGCGGCCAATACGCCCCGGATCGTGCAGCTCGAATTGAAGCTGGCCCTCCGGCAGGTCACCACTCAGGTAAACTTCAAAGAGCATGAGCGACAACAAGCACCAACGCTGAATGCAGACTACGCCCGGCGTCGCCGGGTTTGATCGAGGGCCGCTGCCCGCGAGTTGAGGTGTCTCTCGCCTCGCGTCCGGAGCGGTCCGAAGCGAGGAAATTTGACACCTGAACTGAGACGAAAACTGGAAGAGACGTGCAGTGGCGTGATCGCCGCGCACGCGACTGATGTAGACAGGACCGGCGCCTTTCCCGAGGCCTCCATCGCGGCACTGGCGGCTGCGGGATTGCTCGGCGCGATCAGCGCGGAGGATGCCGGAGGGCTCGGACTCGGCGTGCGGGGCGCCGCCGAAGTGATCCGCCGCGTGGCGCGAGAGTGCGGTTCCACCGCGATGGTTGCCAGCATGCATTACTGCGGCGCGGCCGTGCTCGAGAAGTTTGCGGACACCGACACACGGAAGGCGGTGGCGTCCGGGGCGCACCTCACCACGCTCGCGTTCAGCGAGGCTGGTTCGCGCAGCCACTTCTGGGCGCCAGTCAGCACCGCGACCGCGGGTGGCGATTCGGTGATTCTCGATGCGAAGAAGAGCTGGATCACCTCCGCCACCAATGCGGCCTCCTACGTGTGGTCCTCGAAGCCGCTGGCCGCCGATGGCTTATCAACGATCTGGCTGGTCCCCACGGTGGCGAGTGGGCTCACGATTCACGGACCGTTCGAAGGGCTCGGGCTTCGTGGCAACGATTCCTCGCCGGTTTCGGCAGAAGGCGTGCGGGTCCCAGCGTCCGCGATGCTCGGTGCGGATGGCGCGGGCTTCGACGTGATGATGGGAGTCGTGCTGCCCGTCTTCTCGGTCCTCAACGCAGCGTGCTCCATCGGACTCATGGAAGGCGCGGTCGAGCGGACCGCGAAACATGCTGGAGCGATTCGCCATTCCGACTCCGGATCGAGTCTCGCCGAGCTGCCGACGATCCGTGCCTACATCGCTCGCATGCGTGTGAAGACCGACATGGCGCGCACGTTGCTCGAGGACACCATAGCCGCGATGGAAACCGGCCGCGAAGACACGATGCTTCGCGTGCTCGAAGTGAAAGCGGCGGCGGGTGAAACGGCCGTGGAGGTGACCGATACCGCGATGCGCGTTTGCGGCGGCGCCGCGTTTCGAAAAGAAGTGGGCCTGGACCGCTACTTTCGCGACGCGCGCGCGGCGGGCGTCATGGCGCCAACGACTGACGTGCTGTATGACTTCATCGGCAAGGCCGTCTGCGGCCTGCCTTTGTTCTGACCACGGAGCACAACATGACAGATACACTCATTCTCGGCGCGGTAGCCTACGACCCGAAGGTGGTCACGATCTGGGACGGCTTCACGCGCTTCTTCGAAGCTCGTGGACTCCCGTTCGACTACATCCTCTACACGAGCTATGAGCGCCAGGTGGAAGCTCACTTCCGCGGCGACATCCACGTGGCCTGGAACTCGCCGCTCGCCTGGATTCAGGCGGACTGGATCGCGCGGAAGCTCGGACGCTCCGCGACGGCGATCGCAATGCGCGACACCGATCGCGATCTTGCGTCGGTGATTGTGACGAACACGGCCAGCGGAATCGCTTCGGTCGGCGCCCTGCGCGGAAAGCGGGTCGCGGTGGGCGCGCGCGATTCGCCGCAGGCAACACTGATTCCGCTCCACCATCTCGCGAACGCCGGACTGGAGCCTGGGCGCGATTTCGAAGTGGTTCCGTTCGATGTTCTGGTGGGCAAGCACGGTGATCATATCGGAGGTGAGCGCGACGCGGCCCGCGCGCTCGCGGCCGGGGAAGTGGATGCGGCGTGCATGATCGACGGAAATCACTTGCTCTTCCTGAACGAGCGCACGTTGCCGGCCGGAAGCACCCGGATTCTCTCCAAGACTCCGCTCTATGACCACTGCAACTTCACCGTGCTCGACGGCGCGCCCGATTCGCTGATCTCCCGGTTCACCGGCTTGTTGCTGGCGATGCAATACTCCGATGCGGCCGTTCGCCCGCTACTCGATCTTGAAGGGCTGAAGGCGTGGCTCCCCGGCCGGATCGAAGGTTACGCGGAACTCGAGGGCGCGGTGAAGCGATTCGGCACGATCGGCGAATTTGTTTCGCGCGTCGTGGGTCAATGCGCGTAGATCTCGGTGATCTCGGCTTCGAAGAAGGCGCGCATCTTCTCGTGCTGCGTGCCTTGCGGGCCGTTGGTGCGGGCTCGCGAGTCGAGGTGACGGGCTCGGCGGCTGATCTCGATACGCATCTCGCCGCATGGTGCCGCGCCAACGGACACCGGCTCCAATGGCGCGATGGAAGTGGCGTGATCGAGTGCGGTGCCGCGCTGGCGGCGCGTTGGCATGGTGCCCAGCGCGCGGGATCGGCCCTTGCGCCGCCGGAGACGCACCCGCCCGGTACCTGGGGGCTCGCCGCTCGTGGTGCGACTGTCGAAGCCGGCGTTCCAGACTTTCGCTTTGCTCTCCATGACCGGGTGGAACTCTGGGCGCCCGATGCCGCGCGGCTCTACGCGCAAGCCGCCGCCGCGCAATGGGACCCGAAGACCGCGATCCCCTGGGAAAAGCCTTTCGACCTGCCCGATGAAGTGGAAGATGCGGTGGTTCAGATCATGACGTATCTGATCGAGAACGAGACGGCCGCGCTCGTGGTGCCCAGCCGTTTCATCGCGCAGATGCATCCGCACTTCCGCGAAGTCATGCAGTTGCTCGCGATTCAGGCGGCGGATGAAGCGCGTCACATCGAGGTCTTCACGAGGCGCGCGCTACTGAAGCGCCCGGCGCTCGGACTTTCGACCGTGGGCGGACAGGAGTCGCTCAAGACGCTGATCGACGAGCCGGATTTCGCGATCGCCTCCTTCCTTCTCTCTGTTCTCGGCGAAGGCACGTTCCTTTCGCTGCTCTGGTTTATCGAGCGGCACGCGCCCGATCCCGTCACCGCGGCGGTGGCGAGAATGGCGGCGCAGGACGAAGCCCGGCATGTTGCTTTCGGACTCGCTCATCTTCGCGAGCATGCCCGCTCGGATCCGGGGTTGTTGCCCAGGTTGGCCGCTGCGGTACACCGCCGGCACGACATGCTTCGCAATACCGCTGGGCTGAACGCCGAGGTCTACGATTCGCTCCTGTTGCTCGCTGCTGGCTCGTGGGAGCCGGAAGCGATCCGGCGAGGGGCGCGCGAACTCGGGGCGCTCGTCGAAGACATGCATGAGTCCAGACGGCAACGCCTGCTCCGGTTGGGATTCGAAGCAGGCGAAGCCGATTCACTGTCCGCGCTTCACACGCGGAATTTCATGTGATCTTGTTTCTCGGAAGCGCACAGGCCGCGAAGGCGCGGCACCAAATGTTCAGGAGCACGCCGAGGCCGGGCGCCGTAGCGAGTCCGTTGTGCGCGTGTTCCTCAAAATGCGTAGCGCAGTGCGAACTGGATCTCGCGCGCCGCCTGCGCCGACGTGATCGTGCCGAACGCGTTCGACGACCGGTTGGCGTTCGGAGACGCGAAGTTGGTCTTGTTGAGCAGGTTGAATGCCTCCACACGGAACTCGATCTTGTGCGTTTCGGTGATCGAAAAATCCTTGTGCAAGCCCAGGTTGAACTGGTGCAGCGAAGGACCCTTGACGGCATTGCGTCCGGCGTTTCCGAAGGGCCGCGAAACGTCGGTGGGGAGCAGAACCTTGGTCGGATCGAGCCAGAACTCCGCCTTGCGCTGATCAGACGGCACCAGCGGATCTCCGATCACATTCGGCCGGTACGTGGGCGCACCCGAAACCTGGAATGTCGCCGCCGGACCATAGGACAGGTTCACCGGGATGCCCGACGTCGCAAAATTGATCGCCGTCAAACGCCAGCCGCCGATTGCGGCGTCGGCACCGCGATTCCACGACGACCCGAACTTGCGCGACTTGCCGAACGGCAGGTCATAGATGAGCGTCGTGGTGTTGTTGAGCCGCTGGTCGTAGCCCGAGAGTCCGCGCTCGTTGCGCAGGTCACGGTAGTTCACGCGGGAGTTGTCGCCGTTCTGCGCCTCGAGGTGGCCGGAGGCGTTGTCGATCGCCTTCGACCATGTGAACGAGTTCAGAAAGTATACGCCGCTCGCGAACCGCCGCTCGATCTTGGTCTGCAACGCGTGGTAGTTGAGGAAGCCTCCACCGAAGGCGCTCTGAATATAGCCGAACGCCTGGATCGGGCGCCGCGCCTGCAGCGAGAGCGCCTCGCCGGGATTGTTCGGACGCGCTTGGTTGAAGTCGCCAAGGATCATGAGCTTCACCGCGCGGGTGCCGACGTAGCCGATGTCGAAGACGAAGTCCTTGCCGAGATCGCGCTGAATGGTGAAGTGCCAATTCTGGTTGTAGCCGGTGCGAAGATCGGACGGAATGTGGTTGGTCCGGGTGTTGATCACGCGGATGTTGGCGAGCGAGAGGAAGTTGTCCGGATAGCCTTGTTCGGTGGCGCGGAAACAATCGTTTGGTCCTTGCGCGGTGGAAGTGCACAGGCGCTGTCCGTTGTTCACCGCGGGCGGAAGCTGCGAATCGACGCCGGGATTCAGAATGTGCGGCAAGTTGTAGGCGAGCAAATTCTCGCCACCCATCCGGTTGAAGTGGATGTAGCTGATGCCGTACGCCGAGCGAATCACGGTCTTCGGCATCACCGACCAGGCGAGGCCGAGGCGGGGTGCGAAGTTGTTGCGGTCCGGACGAATCGTCGATCGCGCGAAGATCCCGCCGGAGGTGGGGTTCACGAACTGATTGGTTGCCGGATCGAAGTTGGTCAACCGGTTGTCGCGCTCCCATTGCGGGGTCGCGAACTCGTACCGCATGCCCATGTTGAGCGTCAGTTTCGGTGAGAGCTTGAAGTCATCCTGCACGTAGAGAAAGTGCATTTTTTGGCGATAGTTCACGATCGCCGGAGTCGCGAGGCTGTAAGCGCTGCGCGCGCCGAACATGAAGTCAGCGAGGAATTGCAGGTTGTTGGTAGCCGATCCGGGGACTTGCGAGAAGCGGCCGCTGTAGCCATCGGAGCCGTACTTCGGGCTGAAGTCGTCGATCTCGGTCGCGATGGTTTGGAACTCGTATCCGGTCTTGACCGAGTGGCGGCCCATCACCTTCGTATAGTTGACCTTCGGGTTGTAGACCATTGGATCCTGGAACTGCGGGTTCGAACTTTGGACTCCTCATCCCGTGTAACCGTTGACGGCTTGGCGATAGGTGCCGCCGGTGAAACGCTTGTCGGTAGGGCCGTTCGGGATCCGCAGCTTTTCAATGATCGTTTGCTCGCCCACATACAGTGGAGTCTTTCCGCCTTCGGTGACCGACACGCCCATGCGGAACTCGAGCAGCGAAGTGGGATCGACGGTGAACGTCCATCCGGTGGCCCACTGGCGGTTGTAGACTCGAACGTTTCCGTTCGCGTCGCCGCCCGACGGACCCGGGAACGGCGGCGGCTCGAAGTTCTGCATCAAGCGGTGGCTGTAGCGGAAGAACGCGTTGACCTTCGAACTCAGGTAGTGGTCGTAGCGGAGATCGCCCTTGTCGTTCACGTCGCTGCGCCGCGGCTGGTCGACGAAGTTGTTTGCCGTTCCGGGCAGGTTCGGATCGGGCAGCCCGTCGAGTACCTCCCGCCCGAATCGCGTCACCGCGGCGTTGGGAACCGTGCCGTTATAGACTTCGCCCGTGATCGGATTCCGCACCGCGATTCCGAGAATCCCGCGCTTCTGATCGGCCGTCGGCAGGGAGGAGAACGTCACGCGCCGGCTCACGCGGCGATAACCCTCATAGTCGCCGAACAGGAAGATCTTGTCCTTCTTCAGCGCTCCACCGAGCGCGCCGCCGAACTGATTCTGGATGAGCGTCGGCTTCTGGTTGTTCACCGGCTTGAAGAAGCCCGTGGCATTGAGTGAGGTGTTGCGCAGGTATTCCCACGCCGCTCCGTGAAGCTGATTGGTGCCGCTGCGGATCGACGCGTTGATCACGGCGCCGCCCGCGCGCCCGAATTCAGCGGAGAAGTTGTTGGTCTCGAGCCGGAACTCCTGCACGGCGTCTGGCGAAAGCTGGACCACCTGATTCGAGAATCCCTGGTTCGACGTGCCGTAGGCGTTGTTATCGACACCGTCGATGACGAAGTTGTTTTGCGAGCTCCGCATGCCGTTCACGTTGAACGACGCGTCGCGCGAGTCGGCAATGCCCGCGCGGCGGACGCCCGGCGCCAGCAGCGCGAGATCGGCGTAGGAACGGCCGTTGAGTGGCAGATTGACCACTTGCTGTGTGCCGATGACGGTTCCGCGTGAAGACGTTTCTGTTTCCAGTCGCGCAGCCGCGTCGCTGACGGTTACGGTTTCGGTTGCGGTGCCGAGTTGGAGGACCAGATCGACACGCTGGCGCGCGCCGACGGTGACGCTGAACGGCTGCGTGACTCCCTGTTTGAATCCGCCTGCTTCCGCCTTGAGGACGTAGCGGCCAGCCTTGACATTGAAGAATTGGAAGTTGCCCGACGAGTCGGTGGCGCCGTTCTGCCGCACGCCGGTCTCCACACTGTCGAGTGAGACCTTGCTCGAGGCGATGGGGAGCCCCGACTGATCGGAGATGGTGACCAGGACCGTGGCGGTGTCGAACTGGGCGTTCAACAACGCGGTGAACATTGCGGCGAACATGGCTGCCGCGCGAAGCCAACGTAGCGAGAACATGCTGATTAGGGTAGCAGGCCCGCGTTTCGGGTTGATGAAGACGTGATTGGGCCAGAACGCCATGAGCTCTTGCGATGTGGGTTCGACACTCGAGACGCTGGAATTTCCCCGGTGGAGCTACGGCTCATTCGGCTCGGATTCGTCTTCGCCGAATCGGACCCAGTGCTGTCGAAGCTGGCTCGGCTCGAAGGTGCCCAGGTGCGAGTGCACGGGGCAAGTACCCGGTCTCTCGATTTCGCGTTCGGCTCGCCGTGACGCGCCGCCGTGTCTCGAATTTCCAGCGCGGGTGTATCCTGGGGTCATAAGCGGAGAAGAGCCGCCCAACGGCGGCAGAAAGGCGTACACGTATGCGCACGCTACTATCCTTGGTTCTGGCCGCCACCGTTCACGCGGCTAACGTGGAAACAACTTTGCTGGGCAGGCTCTCGAGTGGGCAACCGATCCTGACGGCGAGCGATCAGCGAGGCAATATCGTGGTCGCCGCCACGAATCCTCCTTGCGGCTTTCTCCAGGAGGTTTGTCCTCCCATCACCGTGGCCAAGCTCGGCCCCGACGGCAAGATTCTCTGGCGCCGGGGCGTGGGCGAAGCATCCTGGCGGCTTTTTGTTTCGGCGATCGCTGTCGACGCCAACGGGAATATCCTCCTCGGCGGCAACACGAATGACCCCAACCTTCCCGTGGTCCGCCCGGTGCAGGCGCGCCTCGGCGGCGCGGGCGACACCTACCTGATGCAACTCGCCGCCGATGGCGCGACTACGACGTTCGCCACTTACCTGGGTGGAGGCGGACCCGATGAGCTCGGGTCGCTCCGCGCCGGTCCGGCGGGCGAAATCATCGCCGTCATTCAGACGAACTCGCCAGACTTTCGCTACACGGCGCAGGTGGGCCCCGCGCTGCCTCCAACCGGAAACGCGCGCTGGACCGCGCTCGTTCGCATCGTGCCTTCCACTGGGGTCCTATCCTACGCGCTCGGCTCGCCCTTCTCTGGGCTGCCTGCGGATTTCACCGTTACGCCTTCCGGCACCGTACGCTGGCTCGTGCCCGATTTCACGCCGGGGCAGCCCACCGTAGCGCCCGGCGCGTCGATTCTCGATGTCCGGCCCGACGGTACACGCTCGCGCGTGACCACGGCGTTCCCGCCGCAGGCGATCGCCCTCCGCGGCTACGCCGCTCCCGATAACAGCTTGTGGCTCACCGGAACTGTCACCGGTGCCGCCGGACTCGCAACGCCGAATGCGTTCCGATCCGCTCCTGCCACTGTTGCCTATGCTCGCATCGAAGACAGGCAGCGGGTCTCCCCTCCTGGCGCGATCCAGCGGGGCGCCGTGCGGTTCATGCTGGCCGATACCGGCGACCGGAACCGGATTTTCGCCGCCACCACCGCGGGACTGCTGCGCTCCGACGACAACGGCTGGAGTTGGATGGTCCTGAACTCGAGCCCGAGTTACAGCAGCCCGATCGCAATGGCATTCGGGGCGGGCCGCCTTTGGCTGGCCATCCCGTCGCCAGGCAGGCCGGTGCTCGCCTATTCCGACGACGGTGGTGCGACTTTCACCGAGGCGACGCTGCCAACGCTCGCCGGTCCCATCAATCTGGCTGCCCATCCTACCGACAAGAACGTCGCCTTTTTCGGCGCCGGTCCCACTTTCAACACCACCCGCGATTCGGCGGAAACATGGACGCAGCGCCAGTTCGGCGCGCCGATTCTCGACCTGGCGGTGGATCCTTCCGCGCCTGACACGGTCGCCCTCGTCACGTTCGGAACGGGTGGACCCACGCCCCGGCCGCCCGTGCGCACGCTCTATCTCAGTGATGACGGAGGCCGGACTTTTCCCATGCAGGCACTGCAATCCGGGATCCAATCGGCATTCCCCGCCACCCTGCAGTTCGACCCATCCGAACCCGGGCGGCTTTACTACTCAGCCGACAGCGGGCTCCAAAGCGTGACGAAAGCGACACTGAGTCAGCCCGAGACCTTCCGCACGCCGTTCGGTCCGGTGCTACGATTCGGATTCCTTCCCGGAACTCCTGCGGTGATCCTCGCGATGGGGCCGGATGGGTCTCTTCATCGAGGTTCGGACGGGGGCCGCGGTTGGGCGCTGATCTCGCAAGCTCCACCTCGCGGACCAGCGCCTCTGCAAATGGCCATCGGTGCCGGCGGCGTTGTCCACGTTACGTACGCACCGGTGCCGGAGAACTTCGCCGCGAAACTCGGTCCTCGCGGCGAACTGGTCTATTTCACGTTCCTGGGGGCGGGTAATTCGGTGGGTCTCAACGACGGAAGCGGCTTGCTCGTCGATGCTTCCGGCCGCGCGATCATCGCGGGCATGACCACCGATCCTGACTTTCCCGGCGAGCGCTTGCGGGGAGACACGAGCGGGCTGCCACCGAACTTGCCAGGTCAGATCAATTCGGCGGACGTCTTTGTCCTCTCGCTGGACGCCAGCGGGACGCTGCTCGGAGCTTCCGTTCTCGCGGGAACGTTCCAGGAGGCGCTCTTCGGCGCGGCCCTCGCGCTCGACGGATCGGCACTGCTTCTCGGAGTCACGAACTCGCCGGACTTTCCCGGCTTGGGCACGGCGAGAATCGATGCCGCCGATGCGCCTTGGGTGTTCCTCTCCCGCTTCCGCCCGTAGGTCGAACTGTGCGTTCAATCGACGGACTCACTCGATCGGTTTGGCCTTTTCCCACCAGGCAGCGCATGCCGAGGCTCTCTCCGCGATCTTCTCCGCGGAACGCTGGGACGGACTTGGCATCTCGCACTCGGACACCATAGCGCCAGCTAGCATCGATACCAATGCCTCCGCGCGAAGGCTTGCGTCCGGCCACCGGAGTTGCGCCGCAACGGAAGGCATATGCTCCTCGATCATCGCGGCTTCTACATAGTGCCGCAACATTTGCAGTCCGTTCGCGCGAAAACTCGCTTTCTCGGCTGCCGGCAGTTTGCTCATGAACTCGACGATCGCCGTACGGCCCTTCACCACGTCGTCGACAGTCCCTCGGGCGCTCCGGAGATACTTCGCGCGGAGAGGCGATCTGCTCGTGGTAGCGAATCCGCCTGCCAATTCGGCGGCGAAGTGTGGTTCCATCTCCCACACGTTCTCGAGCGCGAAGATCGCCCAACGGCGCTCCGCGGCGGACGAGGACTCGAGGCGCCGGATCATCGTCTCGCGATCAGCGCTGAATCCAAGCGCTGCGAGCGCCTTCCAGTTCGCGATACGGCCCGCGGCACTGGGATCCGACAATCCCTCCAGCAGATCCCCCTCGAGCGTCACAGTCCCGCTTCCGCGCTTCATGATCGGAGACACCGGAATCATGCCCGCGCACCGGTCCGCCGTGATCCACTGCTCCACATCGCGATTGGCTAAGGCGAGCCAGTGCGAGTTCGACAGCAACAACGCCGGAATCGTGGGCAAGCACCCAGCGAGCGGGCGGAACCGCACCTCGGCCGTGCCAACGGACTTTCCCCGGTAAACCCGCTCCACCGCGAACCTAGCAAGATCTCCCTTTAGATCGAGCAGTTGCCCCGGAACACGAACGGCGCCTGGGCCGAGACAGCACGCAAGTCGGCACCCTCCACCGTCCGCGACTCAGCCGCCGCGACTGCTGCAAGGCACAGGGCAAGAGCCAATCGTGTCATCACCGTTTCAGCGCCCCCCGCGGCGGCCCTTCCACGCGGCGAGGCACTGGCTGACTTGCCAATCGAGATCGGCCGGCGGATCGGACTGTTGGCATTCCTGCGTCCCCGCATACCGCTGCATTGCCCGGAATGACGTGGCGCGATGCGGCGGATCCGGATCGATGAGGCCCTCCGCAAGAGCATCGATCGCGTGTGGCCGAAGCTGGCCTTCTTGCCCATCCGAGAGAAGGGCATCCGCCGCCCAGAACCTCTCTCGCGGACTGCCTTCAGCGAGGACCGCGCGGAGCGCCGCGAAGGCCTGCAGCGAACGAAGTCCCCCGAGGCGATGAACGCTGAACTCCCGCTCTTTCGGATCCGCGTGCCGAAGCCCGGCGAGGAAATCGGCCTCGAGTCTCTCCGCCACCGTTCCGGAGTCTCCCTCCGCCATCACCGGCGCAACGGGAAGCGCGCTGTAGCAGGAATCGTAGGAGAGATGAAGCGAATCGCGCTCGGGATTCGCGAAGACGAGCCATTCCCGGCCTCCGGTAAACATGAGCAAGCGCCCCGGATTCGAAGGGTAGTTCATCGACGGAAACTTCACCACCACTTCCGCGCCAAGACTGCCACGAAAAGCTCGAACCACTCGCATCCGCACGTTGTGATATGAGTAGACCTGGTCCGCTGGCTTGGGAAGCCAGCCGGCTTGGCGGCCGCGAAAGATGACTGGCGCCTTCTCGATCATGCTCCGGAGATCCGTCTGCTCCGGAGCCATGCAGAGACGGGCGTGCGCTGGCAGGCATACCGCGATCAACGTCAGGAAGGTCGTGGCGGGACGCGAAAGGCAACCGCTCATGCTCATCATCATCCGTTGATTGTCAGACTCGCGCCGCGTCGGAGGCGTTTCCGGAAACTTCCGTTCGCCGCGATCCCTTGCCTGGTGGATCCGGACGTGGCACCCTGATAGGAGCGCGGTGGGCTGCCAACCGTTCTGCCACGATCTCGAGGAGTGCGGTGCGATTCGGCGGTGGCCGGTTGGGCTTTGTCATTACTTGTTGCGAAGTAGGAACGGAATGCATACTCTTCGTGCGCGATCTATCGGTTGCCTTGCGATCCTGATAGGCCCCGCGTTCGCCGTGGCGGCGGTTCGGTTCGAACCGAACCTCGGACAGGGGCCATCGGCGGCGAAGTACTTCGGATTCTCGGCTTCCGGACCCATTGCTGTTGAGGATGCCGGCCTCGGCCTCGGTTCGGTCCACATGCGCTGGCTCGGTGCGCGCGCAGGTACTTGGAGCGTCACCAGGAAGGTGCGCGAGATTCGCCGTTACTGCAAGCCTGGACTCCCGGCCAAGCTATGTTCGGAGGGTGTCCCCGCTTACGCCGAACTGAAGCGCCATCGGTTGTACCCCGGTATCGACTGGGTGCTCTACGATCGGGACGGAGCCCTCGAGTACGACCTGATTGTCCATCCTGGAGCCGATCTGTCCCTCGCCACGTTCGAAGTTTCCGGGTTAAGTCCGGAATTGCGGCCAGACGGCGCGATCTCGGGTGACGGATTCCTTCACGGCGGGCCGCGCGTATTCCAGGGCGGCCGCTTGATTGCGAGCCGGATCGTACCAGTCGGCGGGGGCAGGTTCGGTTTCTCGGTGGGCGAGCATGACAGGTCGGCCCCCCTTCGGATCGACCCAGTGGTCGAGTGGAGCAGGGTCGACGGCGGTAGCGGCGACGACAGGTTGATCGGAGGCACCGATCGAATTCGGGTCGGAGTGACTCGCTCAGCCGATTGGACCGGCCGCGGTGATGCGGACCTGTTCGTTCGCGTCGAGTCCCTCCGCGGTGAGATCACCACGCTGATCTGGGGCGGGATGGGAGACGAAGAGCCTTCCGCATTCATGACCGATTTGACCGGATTCTGGATAGCGGGCACCACATCGTCCCGGGAAGTCCTTGCCTTCGATTCGAACTCCTTTACGCGGCTTCCGGTCTCCGGAGCCTCGGATGGATTCTTGATTCAGTTGGTTGGCTCTGAACTCCGAACCGCCTTCACGATTGGAGGTCCGGGAACGGATCGGATCCGGGCTGCGACTTCAACCTTGGAGGGTGGGGGTTTCTTTGTCGCCGGCGACACCGATGATGGCTCTTGGACAGGCCAGTCCTCCGCCAACGGAGGGCTGATCGCCTTCGCGGGTCTCGTCCGGCAGCGCAACACGCGGTCGAGATTTCTCCTCTTGGATGGCACCGGTGATGACCGTGCACTGAGCGCTCGATGGGTCTCCGCGACGGAGGTGGTGGTGGCGGGCGAGACCGATTCGCCCTTGTTCCCCGGCACCTCTGCTCGCTCGGGAACGGGTGTTGACGTCTGGGCGGTTCGGATCGACACCGCGCAAATGGATCTCGAAGTGAAGGCCTCCGTTCGCTATGGAGGCGAGGGAACGGATCGTCTCGGAGGAGTCGCTGCGATGACGGGCTCCGGAGTCTATCTCGCTGGAACCACCGATTCCCGATCACTGCCTGTGCCTGCCGTAAACCGGTTCGCCGGTGGAGCCTCGGATGGTTTTGTTGCGTGGCTCGACGAGAACACCCTGCGCGTCTTCGAGTCACGATACTTCGGAGGCAGTGGACGGGATGGATTCGAATCGATCGCAGTCGGCGATCTCTCACTTTACCTCGGCGGATTCACGGATTCGTCCGATCTCGACCTCCCGGGGCCAGAAGCGGAACCAGCGGGTGGCACCGATGGATGGTTCGTTCACGCCGGGGCCGATGCGGTTCCGCAGTACGCGTGGCGGTTCGGTGGACGTGGCGATGATCGTGTGATCGCGATCCGGCCGGAAACGGGGTATCGTGGCCCCGGCAAGGCCCTCGTGTTCGGGGAGACCACCGATGCTCACTGGGTGCGCGCCCCGGATCGTAACGGCTCCGAGAAGGACGGCTTCCAGTTGCGAGTCCAGTTCCCGCGAATCGAGGTACTGTCGTCACCGCCGGCCGTAGTCCTCCTTGGCCGCGACGCCGTGGAGACCATCACACTGGGTGGCGTCTCTGATACAGGCGCATCGGAGGAACTCGAAGTGAGTGCCTCTAGCACGGAACTGGTGCGCGTGAGTGGGGGCCAATCGCCTGCGAGTCCTCTCGCGATCGAAGGGCTGGCTGACGCCGGTGAGGCGCTCGTGGAGGTTCGCCTGAAGAGCAAACCATATCCGCTCCGCCGAATCCGTGTTCGCCTGGCTCCCTCGGGGTTGTTTCTTCCCTTCACCTATTTCTACGGCACCGTGGGCGGCGGGGTGTCGATACCTGTCCGACTCGCGCCGATTACGGAGAGCGGAGATCTGGGAATCGCGCAGCGGCCCAGGCCGGGTGTGCCCGTGTCCTTGACGTTTCTCTCGAATAGCCCGAGCGCGTGGACCCTGATCTCGACCCCGGAACCGTTCCCAGCCGGGATCGCTTGGGTCTCGATCCGGCCCCTCACGGCGGGCGTCCACAAGCTCACTCCTTCATCGGCAACGTTTCCCGCGGCGCCGGGCCAAGAACTCACCCTCGAGGTGGGTACGGCGCAGGGAGGCACTCGCAGGTTCGCGCTTCGCAAGGATCATGTGGCCGGCATCGGGTATTCTTCTTCGTTGAGCGGCGCCAAGCTCGAGCTCGAGTCCCTCGATCCGAGCCTTGTATGCTTCGGCAAGGCACTCCCATGCGAGAGCAAAGTGAGCCTGACGGTTTCTGATTTCGGTACCTCGGTGGACTACCTCGCCTTGGCGGACCGCGGAAAGGCCCTCGTCAGGATGACCGTGCAGACGGAAACTGAGCGCTATTCGGCCAACCAAGAGGTGTATCTGAGGCCGCTGTCTTTGTCGGTGAGTTCCCGGACGGTGTCGGGCCTTTATACCGCTAACCTGACACATGCACCGCTGCCGCCAGACGAGTTGTCCCTCACTGCGGATTCACGCTTCGCTCAGCTTCGCCAGGACTCACCCGTTGCCTTGGCGAGGTTGCGATCCTCGAATCACTCCGTGCTGCGCCCCGTCCCGGACAAGCCCTTGCAACTGGATGTGGTCGGCGCGGGCGAGACTGTCGTCGAGTTTGAGGAACGCACTGGGATCCCGGCGTTAGACAATTTCCGGGAAGTGGTGACAATTCCAGCGGCTTCTGGTATTGCAGCGATCACTGGAGCTACGCTGATCGCTGGCGCGGAGCACGTCATCGGCCCGGTCGGTGCGCTTCCGACCGGAACGCGGCTGCGGGCTACCGGCGTCCACGTATTCTCCGTCATCGATCAGTTGGGCAACGCC
>CADECY010000150.1 GCA_902825945.1 uncultured Acidobacteriota bacterium | reverse complement strand
TTTTGTACCAGATGTTTCCACCTCAAGCGTCCAACTCAACCGCCGATTTTAGGATTAAGGGACGCCGGGATCTGTCAAACAGCTGCTGCCAGCCCGTCATTACCGGGGGACCCCCTCGTTAGGTTACCAGGCAGTCAGGCTAGTAATCGTAACAGGCAACGTCGTCTCCCGCTACTCGTTGCGCCACTTCTAGCAGGCCGCGGTCGCGAAGGAGGCACCGAACCAGCGCGCGTACCTCCGGCGCGCTTCGCCGGCCCCCGGCGGTCAAAGAACTGACTTGCTCCGCCGTGAGTGGGTAGAGCCGCTCCGCGGTATCCAGACGGCGTGCAACATCCTCACCGAATTTGCGAACGATTTCGCTGCGCGACTTTTCCTTGGCCACGTTCTCGTCACGGTACAGCCAGAGGAATGCCCGGTACTGGATCAACTCCGCGACGATCGACTGGGCGCGATGGATCGCCGCCGTCTCGAACACGGACCGGGCAATCGTCCCGTGCTTTTCAGGAACGCCGAAGATATCGCCGCGGTAGGTGTACGGCAACACTTCCCCGCTCTTTGGAATCAGGATCGGAACATAGTACTCGAACTCGATCGTGGCGTTTCCCGCGGTCTTACGAAGTTTGAATGCCGCTTCCCGCTTCTCCGCGTCCGGCAATTCCGATTCGGCCAAAGCCGCTTCGCAGATCGCGTAGGCGAGCGAGTCCGACGGCTCGAGCCACCCTATGGAGACGAACTTGGCCACGTCGTAGGTCACTTGGAAGGCGGTGAACGGGTACAAGAGCAGCAGGGTCGTGAACTCTCCGCTCTGTTCGATGCCCTCGCGCGCAATCTCGCGAACATCCTGCGTCCCGAGTGCTTCCACGAATCCAGCCGGGAATCTCTTGATGATCGCACCCGCCAGGCTTGCCAGAAACTCACCGATGGGCAGATCGCTTTGGGGTTGAGCCTCGTCAGCCAGCCACTTGTCGTAAACGTACTCCATGTTGTACCAATATGTTTTGGCACCCTGCTCCAACCAGGAAAAATCGCCCATGCCGAGCGCCGCCACACCGCCCACGATGCCTTTGACATCGCCCAACACAGCACCAACGGGTCCCTCGATCGCCATGTAGATAAAACCCAACCGGATTTTTGCGTCGGTATCGGCCGAGACCGTGCGATCTTCCACAAAGGAATGAGAGGACCGGGTGTCGAGAAGCCGCGAGAAAACCACCCAAGCATCTTCCAGTGCCTCATTGACCGCCGGGACCTTCGTGGCCGCGATTGCGGCATGGTAGGCGGCCATGAGCGGAAGACCGGCCGTACGCGGAACCTTCGACAGAAACGTGTCCGCCATCACTTCGCCCGATGACTTGCCGCTGGTCTCTCCGGCCGCGTTCTCGAGAGAGATGCGAATGTTTTCGAGAGATGCCTTCCCGAGCGCGAGGGTTTGATCGGCGATTTCGCACGAGGCCCTCTCCGCGTACTCGCCCACCACTCCGAAGATGCCACCAGTTGCCGCCCACAACCCCTCGGACGCGCGGGCCACGATGCTTGCCGTCCCGTTGGCGGCCGCGAGGCCCAGACTCGGCAGAGACACGGCAGGGGCAAACGCGATTGCGCTAGCTCTTCGCCATGCATTGACGAATGATCCAGCCCGGCTCTGTTCGGCAGTCATCACTGAACCTCCAATAACCACACGGGACCGATACTCAGAAAGGTTATCATTGTGCGGGTCGCTGCGCAATCGAATCGCAGCGATCAGCAGATCTTGCGCAAGAGCTCGTTCCCCTGGTTCGCGAGAACCCTTCGCACCCCGATCGGTGGTGGCAAAGCTGAAGCGTCCGCGTGCTGCGACGCCTGGCCAAGCTTGCTTTGGCGGCGACTGCGTTCTCCAGAGGAGAAATGGCTACTTCTGGCCCGCGGCTCTGGCAAAGAAGCATCTCATCTCGCATGCCCTGACAGACCTCGCCAGCAGGAACTTCGCACGGAATTCGAGGCGGCTGGACAGGGACGAATTCGTCACTGCGAGGGGATGCTTTCAGCGCGACAGACGCGCCTTCGCTCTTGGCCGGGCTGGGTAATAGTTACTGTAGTCACGTGCACGAAGCATGAAGAGCTGTCGAAATCCTATACCCGCCTTGCGCCCCGCGAGGGCCTTACCAGAATCCGCCGAGCGAGATTCTTTCGGCTTCAGATGGAGCGCTACTCCGCGAGCCGCAGGTGCGCCATTGGGGGAGTTGAACGATCGAATCCGGTATCGCGGCGCCACGCTGAATCAAACCCGCCGGGCGGCGGATGTTGCCTCCGCAACTCGATGAACTCCCGTTGCGTAGCTGCGTCCATCGCCATCGGACGCGAATCGGGCGCGCCGACCCGGCTGTCGCGGCAATTCCCGCTCCCGCGTCAGGTTTTGCCCTGTGATCGCTCTGTTCGCCGACCGCTGGGGCTGTCTACTTGATCTCATTTCCGCCACGCCACTCCGTTCCGGGCCCGCTATCCTGGTTCACGGCGCCATTGCGAGCGGCTGAGCGAACTTAACCAAATCAGCATTCAGCATTCATCTTGCCTTGGATGCCGTTTGCATGTATACTCATCCTACTCGGAGTCGGAGAATATGGTTGGCAGGCTGCTGAGAAGCGAATGCCGAGTCCTTCGCAGCGGTCTTGGATGCCCTGAGCCATGGGCAAAAACGTCTCACACCCAGGAGGAGTGAACGAATGGAGAACAAACGGCCGGAGTTTCAAGCGGCATTGGACCAACATGCCCGCTATTGCCTCATGGCGCTTCCGGACCCAGCCCGTCCGAACGAACCTAATCGCCAGAGCGGATACCCGGCTGACATCCTGTTCCGGGGCACGCTTCACCGGTTCGATATCAGCTCCGCGGGCGCGGCCGGTGAACCGCATCAAGGCATCACCAATCGTGTTGACGAGTTCGGAGCGCCGTTTCAATTCCGTTGTTCGCCAATTCCAGCGAGCTACGTACCCAAGCCCGGCGAGCGGCCTCCCGCTGAACGGTGGGAGGTAGGTCAATCGCAACGCCTGGCGGCAACGGAGGTCGAATTCACGATTGGGCAGGATTCCCGCAATCGCGTCAGGGGAATCGGCGCTGGACGGACATATCCGATTTTCGGTATGAGGGAACCTCGCATCCGAATCGCGCTGAACGGGGTCTTCCACTCGGCAAGCGGTGCGTTCGCGGGCAAGTTGGGAATGTTCACCATCACAGGCTTGTTCAAGCTGCCTGACTCATTCCAGTTGAGTGTCCTCGTGCTGATTGCTAATCCCGGACCGCTCGTGACGAGAGATCCGGCGCCGGAAATCGAGTGCGCAAAGAAGCTCGACTTAGAGGCTACTTATCTGCTTGCCGGCACCTATGTACCCTCCTTCACCTCCACCCACTTCCAGCCGCCGGGCGTACTGCCGCCGGCCCGGCTTGAGGTCAACGAGCGAATCCGGCGATACACAACAAGGTTCTCCACGTCGGCTATCCCGTCGTGCTGGTATGAGTACGGAGAAGACATCGGCGAGCACGACGTATTCCTCGATTTCCAGCAGACTACTCCCTCGGCGGCTTCTGACGTGGAGCGCTTCTCCTTTACCACCCAAGAACGTGGACCGGTGGGATCGTTGCACTTGACTACCGATGAGATTCGCAGCCAAATCCTTCCGGTGACAGGCATTCCGGATGCCTTGCAGCCGCAGGCGTTTGCTGGATTCGGTTCCATGGACTGGGGCGACGGATGCTTCGCGGGTGTGCAAGGCTTCCAGACGAATGTCGGGTTGGGAACGGTTCTGCCGCACCTTACCTCGATCACATCCCTTTTCGAACTCGCAGGTCCCGCCGTAAGACCTCGAGCATAGGAGGAGAAAGCCAATGAGCAACGCCCCCGCCGCCCCCCCACAGCCTCCCCCGGGCCTGATGTTCTTCGGAGACGATATCGAAACGCTGTTGCACGGATCAGCCTACCTGAGTTGCGCCGTCACTCCGCTTTCGGACAAGCCAAATGTGCCGATCCCGATGCCGGGCAGGCCAAACGCTCAGGACCTTGCCGGTGTGCAAATTCATGGGCAAGTGCAGCCGCTCTCCATTGAGTCGGGCCTCAGCCAGGGTGGCCGAACGGCCCCGAACAAAGTTGGGCCCCGGTCTGGATCGATGAGCACACGCTGGCAGGTGATCCCGGACAACGCAATCGTCCATCCTGGGGTGGCGCCGCCGCCGGCCCGCTACGATCCGAACCGGTCGCAGCGCTTCGCGATGAGGAACTTCCGTTTGCAAACCGGCCGGGATGGTGACTACATCGAGGGATTCGGCACTGGCCGCACCTATCCCGGGCTCGACGGTACCGGCCGGGTGTACATTGCGGCAAGCGGGAAGGTTACGGTAGGCGTGGGCTCGTTCGCGGGCGCGGACGCAACTTTCTGCGTCAACGGACATCTTGACGGGTCCCTCGGGCTCGTCGGGAACATCCTGGTTCGTATCATCAATCCGAAGCCCGGCCAGGTCACTCCTCAGCCGCAAGAACGCCGGCTCAACAAGCCGGGTTCGTTCGGCGGATCTTCCTTCGTGACGCTACTAGGGACTGGTGATCCCAAGGAGCCGATCCAGCAGGTGGTCACGGACGGGAGGTTGGTGGGCGCAGATGTAACAGAGATCATGAAGCTTGCCACGTTGACCTACAGCGCAGGCAACCAGGGTCTGCAAACGAACGTTGCGCTGCAAGACGCGGTTGCGGCGCGCCTGAAAACTCACCTGCGGTTCGACCCATTCAACCCGAAGACCCCTGGAACAGTCGAAGCGCCGCTCCCCTGGCAAACGCACGGTACGGAGATCGCCTTCCTTGGCGATGATGGCTATTCGATCGGTTCTATCTCTCCCAACATTGAAGAAGGGTACGGCTTTGCCATTGCCCTGGATGGCTTTCCCGGTCCAGCCCTAAACCTAGTCGGTTACGGGGCCTTTCGAACCGGAACGGGCGCCTTTGAAGGAGCTCGCGGAATCATGACCGTCAACTCGGCCATCACTCCATTTCCTCCAAAATTGGCGAATCTCTACACATTTCAGTTCATCGATCGGGTGCAGGGGCTCTGATGGCCCCGATCTGCCAAGGAGATCTATATGACGAATGAATCGCTTGGAGAGGCCAGGTCGGTGATTTCGGAAGCGCTTCTACTGCCCTTTTCAATCATGTCGGCGTTCTGCCCTTTCGCGATCGCGCGGACGGGCGGCGCGGGAGCTTCTCCATCGGGCCCGCCTGCAAAACCTCCCTCCTCGCCGGCTCCAGGCCCGGTCTTCGGGCCGGAAACCGTCTACTGGGGGCCTGTGCCTTCGAGCAGCGCGGCTGGCTGGGGACCAATGCCGGATGCGGGTTCGTAGCCGCTTGTTTCGAGTTCGCCGGCGAGCGAAGCCATCGGGCCAGGAGTGTCACTGCCGATGGCAGCCAAGGGCGCGTCTTCAACACCCTGATCGGCGGTAAACAAACGATCCGCTCCATGGGGATGGGCGAGATCCGCGATGAGGACGCCTCTTTGCCGGTGCCCGCACGCGAGCGCCACCGTCTAGCCCTCATACATCCACGACCGGGACGTCAGGTACGCACGCACTGGAGCCGTCTAGTCTAGCCGGAAATCGGCGGCGGTGACTCTTTTCGACTTCTGTTGACGACGTGCGTTGCCGGGCCACCGCGAGATCCATCCGTCCGGCATGTAGCTCAACCTACGGCTCCGGCGCACGACCTCCTCTCGTGAGGATTGACCCATGATTTCGCGCCGGAGCCGGTCACCACGGGTGTGGCTTTTCAGCTTCCCCGCTTCACCGTCACAAGCTCGTCGAGCAGACCGCTCAGTCCGTTGGTCACGGTGATCCGGTCCACCTTCTCGACAACCTTCTCGAGCGTCTCGAGCTCCTTGAGCCGGAGCAAGATTGGGTTGTCCTCGAGCAGTTTCGCCGTGTTCAGCAACGACCGGGTCGCGGCCGTTTCCTCACGCCGGCGAATCACGTTGGCCTGGGCCTGTTTCTCGGCCGCGACCACATGATTCAAGATTGCGCGCACCTCGCCCGGAGGAACGATGTCCTTGAGCGAGATCGCACCCACACGAATTCCGACATCAGCGAGATCCGCGCGCACCTGTGCCGCCACCGTCTCGTCGAGATCGGTCCGGTCCGACAGAACCTCCTCGAGAGTCCGCTTGGCGAGCGTCTGCCGCACCGCGATCTGCAGAACGTGGTACAGATGCTCGGCGAAGTCCTTGACCGACTGCTTGGCCTTCACCGGATCCACCACCTGATAGTCGGCGAGAATGTTCACCCGCAGCGAGACCTTGTCCTTGGTCAGGATTTCCTGACCGGTGACCTCGATCGGCTGCCGGCGAAGATCCACGATTTCCACCCGGGGAGCGCCGGCGACGGCCCAGAATCCATACGATCCCGGACCGAGCGTCCGCACGACCCGGTTGTCAATGACGAGCAATCCCACCTTCGCCTCGTCGACGAAGGCTACCTGCACGTGCACCGTGCTCTCCCGCCCCAAGCGGGTCAGCGCATCGAGCTGACCCGCCGGAACCCGAGGATTCTCGACGGCATCGATGAGATCGAAGTCGATCTTCGCCGACGCCTTCCAGAACAGCACCCGCTTACCCGGACCGATCACGCGATTGGTCTTCCGGTTGATCGACACGACGGCCACTTGACGGTCGCCCGTCTCGATCACCAGGAAGTTCCGCTCGACGGACTCAGGCTTCTCGGCCACCAGGAAGTCAGCCCAGTTGCTCGAGAAGACGAGGTCGCGGAGGTTGTGGACTTCGAACTCGAAGTTACCGGTGGGGCCCGTCCACAGACGGTACTCGCCGGGCTCGAGAATCGAAACGAAGCGGCCATTCTTGGTGACCAGGACACGCTCCTGATCTCCGACAGTTACTTTCTTCCAGAACAACACGTTGTCCTCCCTGATGGTAATAAATGATTCCTTGTTTGTTGTTGATTTCGGCGCTCCGGCCCCATCCATCCCCGCCGCGCGACGGTCGAAAGCCACTAGCCGCTTCGCCGCGCCGGAGCGATACCGCTGCTCCGGTCTGGCTCGACGGCAGTTTCAGCCTTGGAGCAGAGTCACGAAACGGTGCTGTTTCCGCCGGTACGGCACGGAATTTCGCTGGACGAAGATGAGACCGGAATGCCGGTTTTGCGCTTAGTCGAGGTGTCCGGGGGTGCCGGGTCTCGCTGTCCCCTGAGGAGACGAGATGGGGTGAACGGGATTCGAACCCGCAACTGACAGATTATGAGTCTGCTGCTCTACCATTGAGCTATCTCCCTGCGAGGCAGGCCTCCACTCGCCCATACGCGGTAGTTCAGCGAACCCGCGCGGGTAAGGCATGTCGAACCTTATCCTTTGGCAAATAGAAGTCATGGCAATGCGCCTCAGAAGTTAGTCTAAGGCAACTTCGCCGATGAGTCAAGAGAAAAGAACCACTTTTTTGTGGTGCTTGTTTCAGATCAGCTTCGGGGCAGGACCTTCGAGATGTCGTTGTATAGGACGAAGACCACTAGGCACATCAGGAAAACGAACCCGAACTTCATCACGTTCTCCTTGAACTGCAGGCTGAGATCGCGCCGCGAGATCATCTCGATAAACAACAGCAGGATGACGCCGCCGTCGAGAATCGGAATCGGCAGCAGGTTGAAAACCGCCAGGTTCAGGCTCACCATCGCCATCAGTCCGAAGAAGGCATCCGCCCCCTCGCGGGCTGCGTCGCCCGACAACTGCGCGATGCGGATCGGTCCCTCGAGCGACTTCGGCGACATCCTCCCTTCAATCATCCGCTGGATGAACGAGTAGATCATCGTCGCTGATTTGAGATTCTGCCGGGTCGATTCCACGAGCGCTTCTCCGAACGGGAGCTTTACGTAGGTCACGCGCGGCTCGAGCCGCACGCCGATCATCCAGACCTTTTGGCCATCGTATTCATGTTCGGCCGGAGTGAGCGAGGTGGTGACCTGCTGGCCGTTGCGCGAGTAGATGACTTCCACGGCCTTGCCTTGGCTGGCCCGCACGATTTCCCGCAGCCGGTAGGAGGAGCGAATCGGCTGGCCATTGGCGAACAGCAGCGTGTCGCCGCGCTGCAACCCTTTCTTCTCGGCGTCCATCCCTTTTTCGACGCCGCCGATCTGGATCTCGGCCTGTTCGGCCCAGCCGATGGAGCCGACGCCCGCCTTGGGGTCGAGTTCGGGCGTCACCGTCACGGAGACTTGCTCCGGCCCGCGCTGGAGCTTCAGCTCGATGGGCAGGCCCGCACTCGAGATCTCCTTGAGCATGATGTCTTCCCATTGTGGGTTCGCCGCTCCGTCGAGCGCGATCACGCGGTCGCCTTCCTTGATTCCCGCCTTGGCGGCCGGGGAATTCGGCATCACGAGGCCGACCATTCCCTGTGCGGCCTCCGGGAACTTCGGATACTTCACCATGTAGAGGCCGGTGAGGACACCCACCGCGAGAATGATGTTCATGAACGGACCCGCGAACGCGATGATCATGCGCTGCCAGCGGGGCTTGTTGAGGAATGAGCGGGGATCGTCGTTCTGCTCTCCCGGTTGTTCTCCTCCCATTTTCACGTAGCCACCGAACAGGATCGCCGATACCCGGAAATCCGTCTCGCCGCGCTTGAAGCCGAACAGGCGCGGACCGAAACCGAAACTGAATGCATCGATTTTGACGTCGAAGTAGCGCGCTGCCCAGTAATGGCCGGCTTCGTGGATCATGATCATGATCCCGATCAGGACGAGCATCCAAAGTATGTTGTCGACGATTGTCATGTTCGCATCACCTCTTGCGCCGTTCCGTTACCACCCGCCGCGCCACTTCCCGTGAGAGGCGATCGACGTCCAGCACTTCCCCGACTGTCGAAGGATTCCGAGGCGTCACCCGCGCCAATGTCTCCTCCACTACCTCTGCTATTCCAGGATACGGGATTTCCCCGTTTAGGAAAGCCCCTACGGCGATTTCGTCCGCCGCATTTAACGTGCACGACGCGGTCCCGCCCGCCCGGATCGTCTCATAGGCTAGACGCAGACAGGGGAACTTTGTTCCATCTGGGGGGAAAAACTCGAGCGTTCGGGGCTGGGACCAGTCCATGCGCGGTACCGGCGCGTCCCAGCGTTCCGGGTAGGTCATCGCGTACTGGATCGGCATCCGCATGTCCGTTGTCGAGATTTGAGCCATCACCGACCCGTCTTCGTACTCGACCATCGCATGTACCGAAGAAGACGGATGGATCACGACATCGACCTCATCGGCCTTGAATCCGAAAAGCCAGCAGGCTTCAATCACTTCGAAGCCCTTGTTCATCATCGTGGCCGAGTCGATCGTGATTCTCGGACCCATCTTCCAGGTCGGATGCTTCAGGGCCTGCTCCGGTGTCACCGAAGCAAGATCTTCGAGGGGTGTGTTACGAAATGGACCACCGGACGCGGTCAGGATCAGCCGCCGGGCCTCCTTGCGATCGCCGCAGCGGAGCGCCTGGTGGGCACCGTTGTGTTCGGAATCGACCGGGATCAGCTCGGTGCCCGTTTCGTGTGCGGCACGCATGACGATCTCGCCACTTGCGACCAGAACCTCTTTGTTTGCAAGCCCGATCTGCTTTCGCGCGCGGACTGCGGCGTAGGTCGCTTCGAGCCCTTCGACACCGACGATCGCCGACAGAACGAAGTCACACTCCGGCGCTGTCGAAGCCGCGACGCGCGCCTGAGAACCGTGGAGCAAGCCGGGCCATTCCGATTTTGGGAGGCCGAGCGCTACGAGATTCTGAATCAAGGTGTCTCGGGTGTTGTCCGTCTCGACAACCGCCACCTGGGGGCGGAATTCCTGGATCTGGCGAGCCAGCAGTTCGGTATTTCGGCCCGCAACCAGTGCGTAGATCCGGAAATGGTCTGGCCAGCGGCGCACGACATCGAGAGTGGAAACTCCGATGGAACCTGTAGAGCCCAGTAGGGTTAGAGCGCGCATTCCGCCTTCACGACCCATCGTAGCACGCCATCGGCTCGGGTTCGTTTCCCGAACTGGACTGAAGTCCTCTGGGGCAAGGAGAAACCCTTGCGGGCGCCGGGGAGGAATTGCTTCAGGGGTCTATGTTAGTGAGGTTAGTCTCGCTTTGGTGGGAGTTGCCTCCCCGGCTTAATTCCAATCTTAGAATATGGTTTTCAGAATTTCAAGCAAAATCGGAAGACACAATCATTAAGATTTCTTAATCTTGCCTCTGGCCGATGTTTGCGACCGCGCCAAGGGACCGAGCAAGGTCCATGCTCATGAGAGCGTGGCTATCGAGACGTGAATTCCTCATTTTCAAGACCCCATCATCGCGCAAGGGAGACCCTTGCGGGCGCCGGAGAGGAATTGCTTCAGGGGTCTATGTTTAGTGAGGTTAGTCTCGCTTTGGTGGGAGTGCCTCTCCGGCTTGATTCCAATAGTAGAATATGAATTCTAGGATTTCAACAAAAATCGGAAGACACAACCATTAAGATTTCTTAACCTCGACGCCCACGATCCCCTCCAGTACTTTGATCGTCGAGCAGATGTCCTCATCCCCCGTCCCGTTGGCGATCGCGGCCCGGAACATCTGCTGCGTCAACGAGGTGAGCGGAAGCGGCACGCCGAGTTCGTTCGCCGATTCGAGCATGAGGCCGATGTCCTTGTGCATCCACTTGACGGAGAAGTTGGTGGAGAAATCGCGACGGAAGACGAAGGGAGCCTTGAAGGCGATCAGGCCAGACTTGGCGGCCGAATTGTCGAGGATGTCGAGCATCAGCTCGGGGTCAATGCCCGCTTTGGTCGACAGGACGAGCCCCTCATTGAATGCTTGCAACAGGTTAGAGAGGATCAGATTCTGCGTGAGCTTGGCGTGCATGCCCATCCCATGGCCGCCGCAATAATAGAGACGCTTGCCCATCGGCTCGAAGAACGGCCTAGTCCGCTCGAAGACCTCCTTGTCGCCGCCAATCATGAACGTCAGATTGCCGCTCTCGGCGCCGGGCCTCGAGCCGGTGCAGGGAGCGCCGAGAAACTCGACACCCTTCTCCTTCAGGCGGGCCGCCATGCTGACGTTAGCCGACGGCGCCACTGTCGAGGCGTCGACCACAACCGAGCCCGGCTTGGCACCCTCGGCAATGCCGTTGGGCCCGAAGACCAAATCCTCCGACATCTTGGTGTCGCCGACGCAGTAGAAGACCGCCTCCGATTGTTCGGCGACTTCCTTCGCCGATCCGCAGACGACGATGTTCTTCTCCTCGCCCGCCAGCTTCTTGCACTTTTCAGCGGTATGCGACCAGATTGCGACCGTGTGTCCGGCGCGAGCGAGGTTCCGGGCCATTGGGTAGCCCATGATTCCGAGTCCGATGTAGCCGAGTTTAGCCATAAGGCGCTATTGTACATCGCAGGCGGCCAAAGTTGCGTAGTAGATTGTAGAATGGGCATCGTCGAACAGGGCATCTCGTGGCTGCAGTCGCTCTCGCCGCTGGGCGTACTCGCGTTCGTATTTTTCATTGCCTACATCGAGAATTTAGTACCGCCCTCGCCGAGCGACATCCTTCTGATCTTCGCGGGCACGCTGATCGGGATCGGTACGATTGGATTCTGGCCATCGCTCGCCGTGGCGACAGCGGGCTCCGTGGCTGGATTCCTGTCGGCGTACCTCCTCGGCCGCTATTTCGAGAAGAGTGTCGTATCGGGCCGGATGAGCCGCGTGCTGCCCGTGAGCACGCTGCATACCGCCGAGGCTCTCTTCCGGAAGTACGGATACGGCGTCATCGTGGCGAATCGCTTTCTGGCGGGGACGCGAGCGATCGTCTCCTTCTTCGCGGGGATGTCGAGGATGAACCTCCCGGTGACGACCCTGTTGTGCGGCGTCAGCGCCCTTGCCTGGAATGCGATTCTGCTTTCTCTTGGCCGGGCGTTCGCGGGCAACTGGCGCGCCGCCGCTGGCTACGTGGAAACGTACGGGAAAGCCGCGACGGGCGTCATCCTGCTTGCCGGTGCCGTATTCGCGATCCGATACTGGCGGGCGCGCGTAACGCGGTGATTCCTCCCGCCCGTAGCACCCCGCTCCGTCCATTCACCGAAAGCGGTGAAGGAACACTCGGGGTAGCGCTCGCATGCGCGCCGGAACCCCTTGTAGTGGTACCGGATCGACCCACATCCCCTCGTGGCTCGATCGAAAGCCATTGAATATAAAGAACTTATTTTGCCCAGCGGATATTGACTGAATCCGCCGATTCAGTACAATCGACTGAGGAATTGTTTCCGAAACGAGAACGAGCATACATGATTAAAACAAAGCGAACACGCCCTGAAGCCTCTGCCGCAGAGGCCGCGGCCGGCCAGAATTGGTCCTCCGCCGATGTCGCCAGGATCGCGGGAGTCAGCCTGCGCCAGCTTCAATGGTGGGACGAACAGAAGGTAGTCTCGCCGCATCACGAAGGTCATCGCCGCGAGTACGCCGCTAGTGAAGTCGTGGAGATCGCCGTTATCGCTGAACTCCGCCGGAAAGGCTTCTCGCTGCAGAAGATCCGCCGGGTTCTCAAGTTCCTGCAGAAGGAGATGGGCAAGCGAGTGGCCGACCTCTTCGCGCCCGGCTCGGAGATGCACTTGCTGACCGACGGCCGCAATCTCTATCTCGAAGAGAGCGGGCAACGCGTGATCGACGTTCTCAAGAACGCCAAGCAGCCGATGTTCCTCGTCTGCGTCAGCGATCAAGTGCAGCGTGTCACGATGTCGCAGCGCAAACCCGTGAAAACGGAAACCGCCGTGCCGATGCGCAAGCGGGCGGCCGTCTAAGCAGGTACCCATGGGACTCTCCCACGCCGCTGCCATGAGCCGCCGCGCCTTTCTGGGCGCGGCGGCAGCGGCGCCTCTTGCGCGAGCACAGTCGCGGCCGAACGTCCTGATGCTCGCCGTGGACGACTGGAATGATTGGATCGGCGCCCTGGGCGGGCATCCTCAGGTCAAGACGCCCAACGTCGACCGGCTCGCGTCAATGGGCACGCTTTTCACCGACGCGCACACCGCGGCGCCGCTGTGCAATCCTTCGCGATCGGCGCTGATGACCGGCCGGCGGCCCACCACCAGCGGGGTTTACGACAACGATCAGCCGTGGCGGATCGCGATGCCGAACGCGGTGACACTCCCCGAACATTTCCGGAACAACGGGTATCGCGCGATGGGTGCGGGCAAGCTCTTTCATCATGGGCAGGGCTACAACGATCCCCGTTGCTGGGACGAGTACTTCCACTGGAATCCCAAGGCGCGCGCCGATGGCATGACCGACGGCTACAGCTTCCCGCCGGACCCGGAACCCGCACGCCCCGTCACGCCGATGCCATCCGTCAGTTGGCGCAACTTCGACTGGGCGCCAGTCGACGTCCGCGAACAAGAGATGCCGGACTACAAGGTCGCCTCCTGGGCCATCGAACGTTTGAAACAGAATCACGGCAAGCCGTTCTTTCTTGCCGGGGGGATGTTCCGGCCGCACATCCCATGGTTCGTGCCGAAGAAGTACTTCGACCTGTATCCGCTTGACGAAGTGGTTCTACCGCCGGTGAAGGATGACGACTTGGCCGATCTCCCGGAAGCCGGGCGAAAGATGGCCCTCAACGAGCACTCGCGGCATGATCTGGTGGTCACCACCGGCAACTGGAAACGGGCCGTGCAAGCCTATCTTGCCTGCATTAGCTTCTCCGACACGATGCTCGGCCGGATTCTCGATGCCTTCGAGACGAGCCCGGCGCGCGAGAATACGGTCGTCGCACTGTGGTCAGACCACGGCTATCATCTCGGCGAGAAGTGGCACTGGCACAAACAGGCTCTGTGGCAGCGCGCCACTCACATTCCACTGATCATCGCGGCTCCAGGCGTGACCAAGCCGGGAAGCCGCTGCGCTGCGCCGGTCGATACCATGAACGTCTATCCGACGCTTGCCGACTTGGCCGGACTTCCTGCTCCCGCCTCGGCGGACGGCGTCTCGTTGCGCCCGCTTCTGAAGGATCCCGCCGCGAAGTGGGAGCGGCCCGCGATCAGCACGTTCCTGCGCGGCAACCACGCGGTCTACACCGAGCGCTGGCACTACATTCGCTACGCCGATGGATCGGAGGAGCTATACGACCGTCCGCGGGACCCGCACGAGTGGGTGAATCTCGCGGGGAATCCGGCGCATGCGGAAGCGAAGTCCGCAATGGCACGGCTGGTTCCAAGGGACGCGCCGAACTCGCCACGGGTGGAGTCATACCGATTCGACCCGGCCGAGGTCCGGTGGACGCCTAAGGGGCGGTAAGGCGGTCGTCTACACAACGAGGCTCCGCGACCGAAGGTCCTCCATGATCACGGCAGAAGTGCCTTGTCGGAGGAGTCCTTCGACGATCAGTCCGCGGCGAACCCGGTTGATCCGGTCATTCGACGCCTGTACGGCAGCCTTGTAATAGACGACTGGCACACCTGTCAGTCGGCCCCTCCCGTTTCGATCTGTCGGTAGAACGTCTCGAGAGTGTCCACGCCGGCTAGCGGAATGAGCGAAAGGCGCTGGACACTGATTGCCTGATCGAGTTCGACCACCAGCGTGAGGAGATCGGCCTTTCTCCAAATGCGAGATTTCGCGCCGAAATTGCATTCGTCGATGAGTCGAGCACCCGCGTTAGGCGCTCGCCGACGTCTGTTCTTCAGGAAAGTCGTCGTCGCGATGGCAGTAGCCACCGAGCACCGTGATGACGAGAGTCACGCCGTAGCGGATCTTCGCGATGTTGTTTTCCGTAACGTGCCGGGCGCGTCGGCAAAACTATGCCTCGCTCAGGAGGAAATCGATCTCGTTGCCATGGAGCCATCGCCGAAACTCGACTCGCGCCGCGCAGTGTATCGTAACGAGCCCCAAGGACTGGTTCGATAGCGCGCCCCGGCTACCCCTCTGACTTTCCGACCACCGTCACTGCGATGTTCACGTCACCCAGCGACACTTGCAACACCCAGTCGTGCTCGCCCATCTGAGCGAGGCCCGGCTTGAAGTCACCGTCGATCTTCCAGATGCTGAGAACCGCCGGGTGCGGAGTACCGGAAGCCTTGCGGCTCATGTTCATCAGGTTGTCGAAGACGTTGACGGGCTTGGGATCGGTGTCTTGGGCGGCGGGCGTGAGCACGAGGAAATCGCGCTGGGGAGCGACACCGAGGTGGTCTCCATTGACCGGATGCACGGAGTACCGCAGGGTGTAGACTCCGGGCTTGATCCCTTGGCCCCGGCGATCATAGCCTGCGGCGGGCCAGCGGATGACACCAACCACTGCGCCGGCCACGACGTTCTTCCAGGTAACGTCGTTCTCGGTGGTTTGCGGACCGGTGGGGGCGCCCTTGCGGAACCAGAGCTCGCACCAAACCTTGCCGTCGCCGGATAGGACCTTGTGTCCGGCGGGTTGGAGTTCGGCCGAGATCGCGGCCGCCACTTCGGACGGAGGTGCTCCGGCAGGCTCCAGCTTGTATTGCGCGAAGGCCGCTGATGCGGCCAGCAATACCGTCAGTGCGCGCTTCACCATTTCGATCGTCGTTCTCCTCTACGTTCGTTTGCGGGCGGGTGGGAACTTCCATCGTACCAACCCGAAAGGTAAGATGCCGTTTGCCGGCCAGGAGTTGCGGGGATCGCGCGCGGGCCGAGATTAATCCTGTACAATCTCAGGAGCGCGGGTTTCGCTTCGGAGCGGCATGCAGACAATTCTCGTAATCGACGACGACGAAGGGCTTCAAGACACGATCGCGGTGATGCTCGAGCAGGAGGGCTTTCGCGTGGTTTCGGCGCTCGACGGCCGGACTGGGTATGAGAAAGCGCTCACGCTCAAGCCTGACCTCCTCATCGTGGATCTGCGTCTGCCCGGAATGACCGGCACCGAAATCTGTAAGCAGCTTCGGGCAGCGCAGGTGCAGACACCGATCGTGGTGTTGAGCGCCGTGGGCGAAGAAGTGGACAAGGTGATCCTGCTCGAGATGGGCGCCGACGACTACGTCGTCAAGCCGTTCGGAAGGCGGGAACTGTTGGCCCGCATCCGCGCCGTGTTGCGCCGCACCAGCGCCGACGCGCACGCCGTGCTTCGATTCGCCGACACAGAGATCGATCTCGATCGCCGCGTGGTGAAGCGCTCGGGCAACGAGATCAAGCTGACGCCCGCCGAGTACAATCTTTTGGTCTTTTTCCTCCAGAATCCCGACCGCCCGCTGACGCGCGACATGATCCTCAACTCGGTGTGGGGGTATGAATCGTTCCCCAATACGCGGACGGTGGACGCGCACGTGGTGAAGCTGCGGCAGAAACTGGAGCCAGACGCCAACGCACCCCGGCACTTCCTCACCGTTCACGGCGTGGGATACCGGTTCCTGCCGTGATCGGCTATCGTGTTTACAGTGAATTAACAAGTCGCGCGGCTCCAGGCGCCACGCACTGGGAAAGAATGAGGAAGTGGATACCGAGGTTCTGATGCCCCGCCTTGTTCTCATTGTCGAAGACTCTCCGCAGGTTGCCGCCAACCTGGAGATCGCGCTCGGCACGGTGCCGGAGGTGGAGGTTCGCGTGACGGGATCGGGCGTGGAGGCGCTCGGCGTACTCGATGGCGAGGCGCGCGAGAATGTAGCCGCCGTGATTACCGATCTCGAGATGCCGCGCATGGATGGCTTCGAATTGATCGAGAAGCTGCGTGCCAACCCGAAGTTCGCGCGCACGCCGATCATCGTGTCGAGCGGCAGTCCCGATCCGGCGTCGCCCGACCGGGCCCGCCGCCTGGGAGCCGATGCCTACTTCGCGAAGCCTTATTCTCCGATGGCACTTCGACGCAAGCTGGAGCAATTGATTCGGGAGAACCACGATGGATCGCCGTAAACTGCTGCTCGCGGGAGCGCTCATGACGCTTCCTGCCTTGGCATGGGGACAGTCGCTCGATCAAGTCGTCGACCGGCTGAATCGTCTGGAGCAGGAAAACAACAACCTCAAGAAGGAGATCGAGAGTCTGCGGTCGGAGATCGAGAAACTGCGCGGTCAGCCGGCCCCAAGTGAGCCGACCGTAGAAGAGCGCGCGCGAATCACCGAGCGTCGCGTGGACGAGCAGGCGCAAACCAAGGTCGAGGCAAGCCAGAAGTTTCCCATCAAGCTGACGGGAATGGCGCTCGCCAACATCTATCGGAACGGGCGGCAGGCGAACAATCAAGATCATTCGACGACGGCAGCGCGGATTCCTGGACGGTCGACTTCGGCGATGACCTTCCGGCAGTCGATGATCGGGCTCGACTATGCCGGGCCCACGGCGTTTTTCGGCGGTCAAGTGGGCGGGTCCATGATGATGGACTTCTACGAAGGCAATACGGAGAACACCAACTACGCCCCGTTCCGGTTGCGGACGGCGAGCATCCACGTCGATTGGAAGACGCGCAGCGTTCTTTTCGGCCAGGAAAAGCCGTTGTTCTCCCAGCGCGATCCGTCGAGCTTCAGCTTCGCTGGCGTTTCGCCGCTGACAGCGGCGGGCAATCTCTGGCGGTGGCAGCCGCAGGTGCGATTCGAGCAGCGCGTCAACGCGGGCGCGCAAACGCAGTTCAAGGGACAGGTGGCGTTGTATCAGACGTCTGAAGACTCCACGACGGCCGCGCCTGTCGCGTTCGAACGGCGGCGCCCGGGAATCGAGGGGCGGCTGGAACTGGCGCACGATCTCGACGATCAGCGCCGCGTCGCGATCGCGCCCGGGTTCCACGCGAGCGAAAGCCACGTCAATGGAATCAGCGTTCCGTCACGGCTGGTGTCCGTCGATTGGTTCGCCAATCCCTGGTCGAAGCTCGAGTTCAGCGGATTGGCCTGGACCGGGAAGAACATCCACCATTTCGGCGCGATGCGTCAAGGTGTGCAGGTCCTCGGCCCGAACCGCGTCATTCCCGTGGAAAGCAAGGGTGGCTGGGCGCAGTTTGCCGTTCCGTTCACGCCACGCATCACGATGAATCTGTTCGGCGGTATCCATGACGATCGCAACCAGGATCTGTTGCTCAACAACATCGGCGTCAACAGAAGCACTGCTCTCAACTTCATGTACAAGCTCGCGCCCAACGTGATCCTCACTCTCGAGGGCATGCAGATCCGCACCACCTATATCGGGTCGGGGAACAGGAAGAACAATCGCTATGACCTTTCCGTGGCGTATCTGTTCTAGCCGCGCGCGGCTCATTGCCGCGATCCTCGCAGCGCTGCCCTTGAATGCGGCAACGGTCGCCGGGCAGTTCAACCTGTCGAATGCGAGGGGTGCCAAGGCGCGCTCAGCCGAGGGAATTGCCGTTTGGCTCGAGCCCGCGCAGGGCAAGGCCCCGATACCGGAAGGCCGCGTCCAGGTCATCGCGCAGAAGGGTAAGCGATTCATACCGCACGTCAGCGTCGTCCCGGTGGGAACGACCGTGGATCTGCCGAATTACGATCCGATCTTTCACAACGCCTTTTCGAACTTCGCGGGCCAGCCCTTCGACACGGGTCTTTATCCGCCCGGCGGCACGCACAAGATCCGCTTCCAGCGCGACGGCGTGGTGCGTGTGTTCTGTAACATCCACGCGACGATGAGCGCGGTGATCGTGGTGGTGCCCTCGCCGTGGTACGCTTCGTCGTCGAGCGATGGCAGCTTCCGGATCCAGAATGTTCCCGCGGGCGACTACACGCTCAAGATTTGGCATGAGCGCGCCACCGAGGCGACGCTGAAGGCACTCGAACGTAAGATCACGGTGGCGGGCGGCGATGTCGCGATTCCAGCGGCGGCGATTTCCGAGTCGGGATTCGTCGAGGTGCCGCACGCCAACAAGTACGGTAAGCCGTACGGCAAGCCACCCGAGGACAAGGCATACGGAGGCAAGCGATGAACCTGTCGCTGCTCTCGAAGATCTGGCTTTCGACATCGGTGGCGGTGACGGCGTTATTCGGCGTGACGGGGTTCCTGCTGCAGCGCCAGATGCTCGACACGACCAATCAAACGCTCCAACAGGAAGCGCAGGCGAGCTTTCTCGCCTACGAGTCGCTGTGGCAATCCCGCTCGGACTCGCTCGCTTCGGTGGCGGCCATCATTTCGAGCATGCCGAACGTTCGCTCCGCCTTTCAAACGCGTCATCGCCCGACGATCCGTGACGCCGCGGGTGAGCTGTGGGAGAAGGTCGCGGACACGCTCAAGGAGACCGCGTTCTTCGTGGTGGCCGATCCGGCGGGCAATCCTGTGGCGGCGCTCGATTCGCAGTCACCCGTGGCGCTTCCGCCGAACTGGAGCATGATTGGCAAGGTTCGCGACAAGTTCCCCAAGCAGGCGGTTGGGTTCTCGCAGATCAACGGCCAGCTCTTCCAACTGGTGCTGACGCCAGTCTACGTGGATGGCGGCGCGGATCGGCAGTTGATGAGCGTGCTCGTGACCGGCTACGTGGTGAATCACCTGGTGGCACAAAAGCTCAAGGATGCCACCGGGGGCAGCGAGTTCCTCTTCATCTCCGGCGAAAAGGTGTTCGCCTCCACCCTGAATGACCGTTCGACGCAAGCCCTTCAAACCAGCCTCCCGCGCGTCAAGCTCGAGGATCTGGTCAGCGATGGGGTGAGCGAGTACGCCGCCTACAGGCGTCCGCTGGTGGATCTGGAAGGAAAGGTAACAGGCGAGCTTTGCGTGTTTCGTTCGTTCGACGAAGCGCGCTACCGGGTGAGCACTCTGCAGCGCTATCTGTTTCTGATCTGGCTATGCGCGGTGGCAGCCGGGCTCGGCATCAGCTACCTGCTGGCGCGGCGGATCGTGCAGCCGGTGAAGATGCTCGATCAGGCCGCGGGTCAGGTCGCCCGCCAGAACTACGGATTCCGCGTGCCGGTGAGCGGTGAGGACGAGTTGGGCCGGCTGGCGGCGACGTTCAACAGCATGTGCGAATCGCTGCAAGTGGCCCAACAGGAGTTGATCCGGCAGGAGCGGATTTCGACCATCGGCCGCATGGCGAGTTCGATCGTACACGACCTGCGGAACCCGCTGGCGGCGATCTACGGCGGAGCGGAGATGATGGTGGATACCGACCTCTCGCCGGTGCAGGTGAAGCGGCTGGCGTTGAACATCTACAAGTCGAGCCGCAAGATCCAGGAGATGCTGCAAGACCTGCTACAGGTGACGCGCGGCAATCGTGGGGCACGTGAGCTGTGCCAATTGGCGGACGTGGTGGCGGCGGCGGTCGAGACCAACCAGGATGCGGAGGCGGGGTAGAATGTCACGAACCGATCCGAGATTCCCGGCGATATCGAGGTTTTGCTCGAGCGGTCGAGGGTGGAGCGGGTGTTCATGAATCTCATCGCCAACGCGCTCGAGATGATGCCGCAGGGCGGCGAGATCCGCATTGAGGCGAAGCTGGCGGGTAGCAGTGTCGAGGTGGAGGTATCGGATACGGGTCCGGGAGTGGCGCCCGAGATCCGGGCGAAGCTGTACCAGCCGTTTGCGACGTTCGGCAAGCGGAATGGGCTGGGGCTCGGCTTGGCAATGTCGAGGCAGAGCCTCCTCGACCATGGCGGGGATCTCTGGATCACCGA
>CADECY010000149.1:8001-20657 GCA_902825945.1 uncultured Acidobacteriota bacterium | reverse complement strand
CTGTTCATCGCGCTCGCCGGAGGGCCGGTTGCCTGTTTCGCGGGCGCGTGTCTCTTCTTCCTGCTGTTTCTGATCGCCATTCTAGAGGGTCCGGTGCTGGGCGCGGGCTTTTTCGGGTTGGCGGCGGTGGCGTTGTGCATGGCATGCCTGCTGAGCGTAGTTCCCTTGGAATACAACGGCACGCGAAATGCCGGGTTCGTCTTGAAAGCCCTGGTGACGGGCAGCCGGACCGGAAGTCAGATCTCGGTTTTGTTCGCGGCCCTCGCGTCGGCCGCCGTCGGGCGGCGCCCGGAACACTGGCCGCGCCAAGTGACCGAGGTGATCGCCGTCCCTCACGACGACGCCGCGGGATTCCTGATGAGCCGCTATCTCGGTTACCTCCGCTGCCTCGATACGGGAGACATCGACGGTGCACACCGCCAGCTTGCGCCGATGGTAAAGCTGTATGAGGGCGTGTCGCGCGAGTTTCTCGGCGAGTACGCATGCGAGATCGCCTACTTCCAGGCGCGCCATCGCGGCCGGCCCGATTCGGCGTGGCGCTGGCTGGCCCAGGTGGAGAGGCTCCCTGGCGTACCTCGTGTTGCGATCGCCCGGGCCCGCGCGGCCGGCTACCTCGCGGAAGGGAATCGCGACAAGGCAAAGCGCGAACTGGACCGGATCGTACTGGAGATCCAGACCGCGCCGATGAGCGGATTCATGCTGTTCGAAATGGCGCTTCTGGATGACCTCCGCGGCCACTACGGACTCGAACCTTCCGCGGCCGCGCCAGAATGGGCGGGGGATGAACACGATTCTCCGCGATTGCGGCTCGTGTCGATCGCCCGGCGGTGAGGCTTACTTCGGCGGTTCGAGGCGTTTGGACGCTTCCGCGGCTTCTTTCTCGTAACTATCGACGATCTTCGGGCGCGGACCTTCCGTCGAAATCCCGGCGGCAAGCATCAGCTTGGTGATGGCGGCGATCGTTGGCCCATCAGGACGGGGGAGACGGCTGATATAGCCCTCGGCGATGAACAGCGGAGTTCCGCCGGCCTTGTTGGGATTTTTCCAAACTTGCGGATCGGCCCCCCGTTCCGCCAACAGCTTCACGACGCCGGGGCTGATGTTGTAGGCGGCCCCGTGCATCGCCGTGTCGCCGTTCGTGTCTACGGTGTTGACGTCCGCGCCGAGATCGAGCAGAAGCTTCACTGCCTCCACTGCTTCGCTCTCCTCGCCCGCCTCCTCCTGCGGTTCGTTGGTGCCCACACCGGCGGCGGCCAGTAGTGGCGTGGTGTTGTCGAGGTTCGGCAACAAGGGATCGGCCCCGAGTTCGCTGAGCAGCCTCATCAGGGAAACGTCGGCCCGATCGGCGGCAAAGAGAAACGGCGTTGCTCCTGGAGAGCCGACGCTGGACGACGTGGCCGATTGCTTGGGGGCGTCGGCGGGCAGGCGGAGATTGACCTGGGCGCCTCGCTTGACGATTTCGCGCACGAAGTCCGCGCTCGACAGGCGTCCGGAACCGGACGCGGGGGCCGGATCGCTGAGATCACTGGAGTCGGGCTTGCGGACCGCCGCGATCATGTGGAGTGGTGTGAATCCCGTGCGAGTGTCGTTGGGATCGGCGCCGGCGTCGATCAGCGCAATCGCCAGTTCGAAATGGGCGTTCTGAACGGCCAGCATGAGAGGACTGATACCCCTGCCGCCGCCTCGGCCCGAGCGCCGCATCATCGTGTTGACATCAGAGCCCGCGGCGAGGAATGCGCGCACCGTTTCGAGGTGGCCGCCGCGCACGGCGAAGAAGAATGCGGTGAACCCGGAATCGAGGGTTGCGTTGACGCTGGCGCCGGCGTCGATCAGCGCGCGGACCACCGCGGTGTGTCCCTCCGCCGCCGCCCACATCAGCGCCGTCTGGCCGAGCCGCTCGCGCGAGTTCGGGCGGGCACCCCGTGCCAGCAGCGCCTTCACCGTGTCCACATCCCCAGACCGGGCGGCCAACATGAGGACGGTTTCTCCGCCCTTCATCGCGGCGTTTGCGTCCGCGCCGGTTTGCAACAGCAGCTTCACCACGGCCGGGTTCCGATTCATGCACGCCTGCGCCAACGGAGGCGCTCCATAGCGATTGATCACGTTCACGTTCGCGCCCGCCTTCACGAGCATTTCAACTGAGCCGGTGTCGTCGTGAAAGACGGCCCAATGCAACGCAGTGGTCCCATCGGGCTGCGCGGCGTTCACGGGTGAACCCGCAGCCAGCAGCTTCCGGACGCCGGCAGTGTCGCGTTGTTCCGCGGCATCGGCGAGCGGGGATCGGGCCGATTCGGCCGCGAGCCCGGCCGCAAGCAGTGCGAGTCCAGCAACGTTTCGCCAATGCATGACCGCGTCTCCTAAGCGACGTCCACTCGCTCGAAAAGGTTTTCGACCCTTCCCGTGCTGTCGACGAACGAATCCAGATGAATCCCGATCTGATCGAGCAGGGTGAGGTGCAGGTTGGCCAGACTCGTTCCCTTGTCGAATCGGATGTGCCGCCCGCCTTTGAATCCGCTCGCCGCTCCGCCAGCCACCAGGATCGGCAGGTTCTCGTGATCGTGGAGGCTGGGATTGCCCATGCCGCTGCCGTACAGATAGACGGTGTGATCGAGCAGCGAGCCGTTGCCGTCGGGAGTGGCCTTCAATCGCTGCAGGAACTCGGAGAACAGAGTAACGTGATGTTTGTTGATCTTCGCGATCTTCTCAACCTTGACCGGATCATTGCCGTGATGGCTGGTGGGATGGTGTGGGTCGGAGACGCCGATCTCCGGATAAGTGCGATTACTCTGTTCGCGGGTGAGCTGGAAGGTGATGACGCGCGTGATGTCCGCCTGAAAGGCGAGTATCTGCAGGTCGAACATGAGCTTGGCGTGCTCGGCGAATGCCGCCGGAACGCCCACGGGCCGGTCGAGATCGGGAGCCTTGTTCTCGGCGACGGAACGCTCGGCGCGCTCGATCTCGCGCTCCACCTGGCGCACGCTCTCCAGGTATTGATCCAGGCGCGCGCGATCGGGTCCGCCCACACGCTGCTTGATCCGCGCGATTTCCTGGGTGAACGAATCGAGCAGGCTGGCGCGGTTCTGGAGCGCGGCGCGCCGCGCATCCGCGTTTCCGCCTTCGCCGAAAAGGCGCTCGAATACTACTCTGGGATGAGCCTCGGAGGGCAGTGGAGTCGTAGGTGACGACCACGACAGGCAGTTCTGGTAGACGCAGGCGTAGCCGTTGTTGCACACTCCGGCCAGCGGATTGAGGTCCATCGCGAGTTGGAGCGAAGCCAGTTGCGTCTCGCGTCCCATCTCCTTGGCCGCGATCTGATCGACCGTAATTCCGAGGAAGTAATCCGAGCTTTCCGTGTGTTTCGAACTCGCCGCGCTGAGAAACGCCGCATTGGAAGTGTCGTGAGTACCGGGATAGGCGTTTCCCAGCCGCGTGTTGGTGACGGCGGTAACCTGTTCCTTCACCGGCTGGAGCGGGGCAAGACAGTAGGAAAGCTCGGTAAGCTTGCCCTGGCCGGGTGGAGTCCATCGCGAATGATCGCAGCCCATCGGGACGAAAACGAACCCGAGCCTCCGCACGGGCTTCGCCGGTGTCTGTGCCCATGACGTGGAGGCGGGGATCATCGCGTCGAGCAGAGGCAGCGCCAAGGCGGCCCGCGCGCTTTTCAGCAGCGTTCGTCTGGGAATCGCCTTCTTGGTCAAAAACACGGTTTGTCCTTCTCCCTATCTGCTGGCTGTCGAGGCGGTTTCCGCGCGCCGCAGTTGGAACGGTGCGCTCTTCACGATTCCGACGATGAGCGACGAGAACCGGTATTCATCCTTCCCGGCGTCCCTCACGATTTTGCGAACGGCCGGTGCATCATAGTATTCGACGCCTCGACCGAGGGCGAACGTCAACAGATTCTCGGTCAGTGCCGATACGAACAGTTCCGGACGGCGGAGCAGGGCGCTTTCCAGGCCGTCGATACCGTGGAACGTCTTGTCGCCGGGCAGCGCGCCCGACGAATCCACCGGCTGATCCTCCACTTCGAGTTCTCGCCACTGTCCCACGGCATTGAAGTTCTCGAGCGAAAAGCCCACCGGATCGATGGTCTTGTGGCAGCTCGCGCATACCGCGTTGTTGCGGTGGGCAGCCAAACGCTCGCGCATCGGGAGATTCGCCGCCATCGTGCTTTCATCGAGCGCCGGTACGTTCGGTGGAGGCGTGGCCGGCGGAGCGCCCACGATGTTCCGCAGCACCAAAACGCCGCGCAGAATGGGCGACGTGCGCGTGGCATACGACGTGACCGACAGCACGCTGCCCTGTCGCAGCAGACCACCGCGGCGGCTCTCCGGGCCGACCGTCACACGCCGCATCCGGCTGCCGTAGACGTTCGGAATTCCGTAGTGCTTGGCCAGACGTTCGTTCAGAAACGTGTAGTCGGCCTTGATGAATGTCCGCGCACTGCGATCCTCGCGCACGACGCTATCGAAGAAGAGTTCGGTTTCGCGCCGCAAGGATTGCCGGAGATTGTCGTCGAAGTCGCGGAACAGGTTGCCGCTCGGCACCACCGCGTCGATATTGCGCAACCGCAACCACTGGCCGGCGAAATTCGTGGCCAGATTGTACGAGCGGCGGTCCGCCAACATCCGGCGCGTCTGCCTCTCCAACTCGGCTGGCTGGCGGGTCAGCTTGCCCTGAATCGCCGCGTCCAGCAACTCATCGTCGGGAATGCTGCTCCACAGGAAGAACGACAGGCGCGAAGCCAGATCGAGGTCGCTCACGCCGTAGACACCGTTCGCCGGCACGTTCTTCGGGTCGGTCTCCACGCGGAGCAGGAACGCCGGATTGGTCAGCACCGCGGTCACGGCCATCGTGATCCCTGCGTCGAAATCGCCTTGGGTCCGCCCCTTGCGATAGAAGCCCAGCGGCCCCTCGATTTCAGCTTTCTCGACCGGACGCCGGTAGGCGCGGCGCATGAGTGTCGAGAGGATCGTTGCCGCGCACTTCTCTTCGGAGGCTTTGTCCGGAGTCGCTGGCCGGCAGACGAACAGCCGGCGCCGGCTTGGCGTATCCGCCGCGCCTTTGGGCGAGAAGGGGCCGGTCACCGAGACGCGGTCAACGGCGGGCGCGGTGCGCGGGTGCCGCCGGTCATTGAAGCGGGATGACGTAGGTTGGCGGGGAGTTTCGATCAGCGAGGAGCCGTCCTTGACGAATGTCACGGCCAGATCGTGGGGGCCTGCCTTCACCGTGATGCGTGCCTTCAAGGGTTTCTCGTTCAGGATTTCGTTGCCGATCACCGCCTTCGAGATCGTGAACGTTTGCACCGGCTCGCGGTCGACCAGCACCAGCATCTCGTGCGAGCGCGGCTCGCGTAATCCGCTGACGACGCCCGCCAGATCGCGCATTAACGAGATCTGAATCTCGTATTCGCCGTCCTGGGGAAACGTGTAGGAGGACGAGACGCCGCCTCGCGTGCCGGGCGGCAGTCCGGGCAAGTGATCTTCCTGTGTGAGATCGGCGGCCAGGCTGATGGTGTCGTTCTGCAGCGAAGTCTGCGTGGTTCCAACGGCCAGCCGGCTGATCTTCTGGGCCGCGGCGATGTAGCGGTTCAAAAGCGTTGGCGAGAGATCGCCGACGTTGACGTTGTCGAAGCCGTGTCCGCTCTCATCGGCCGGAAGAAGCGCCCCGGCGTCGACATCGAGCGCCAGCAGATCTCGGATGGCGCTCTGATACTCGGTCCGATTCAACCGGCGCAGGGTCTCGGTGCGGCCTGGATTCACGCGCGCATTCCACGAGGCGTCGAGCGAGGTTTCGAGGAACGTCAACAGCGCCCGCCGCTCGGCGTCCGCCGGCTGCGGCGCATCGGGAGGAGGCATCACTCCGGTGCGCACCTTGCGCACCACCTTCTCCCACAGTTCGGGTTGCGCTTCCAGCTTGGACAATTCGGCCTGAGTCAGACTCAGACCGCCGCTCTTCACGCGATCGTTGTGGCAGGCGGCGCAATGGCGGTCGAGGAATTGCCGCTGCACCGGCGCGGCCGGCGGCGACGCATCCCGGTGCTGTGCCTGGCTCCCCATGGCCGAAACCAAGAGCGCTGCTGCCAGTACGGCAGTGCTCGCTTTCATGGCATCCCGTTTCAGTTGACCCACTACCCACTGTATTCTACTACCAACTGGAATGATCGGCTCGTTTCATCGGTCCTTCGGCCTTCGCGGCCATCGCACTCGCTCGCTCGATGGGATAAACTACCGCCATGCGAATGCCACTCTGTTTCCTACTGTTGGTCTCGAGTGTTTGGGCGCAACTCGATTCCGGCACCATCCTGGGGGTTGTCGAGGACAGCACGGGTGCCGGGGTTCCCGCCGCGAAGGTGACCGCGCGCAACCACGCGACCGCGGCCGTTGTTGAGACCACGGCCGGTCCTGAAGGGAATTTCGTGTTCCCGGTTCTACCGGTTGGCGTCTATTCGGTGTCGGCTGGGGCGCAGGGGTTCAAGACGCAAGTCCGTGAAAACCTCCGGGTACGCGTCTCGGATCGTGTCCGAATCACACTGACGCTCGACCCGGGCGCGGTCAGCGAGACGGTCACGGTCGCGGCGGCACAACCGCTGGTGGACACGGCCTCCACGACGCTTGGAGGAATCGTCGGACAGCAGCAGCTCAACAATCTGCCGCTGAATGGGCGTAACTTGACGCAGTTGCTGACGGTGATCCCAGGCACGGTGCTGCTGGGCGGAGCCACGCAGCAGGCGGTCAACGGGTCATCGACGTTCCGCTCCGAGGGCGGGTTGCGGTTTCTGGTCGATGGCGCTGACGCCAGCCGCGTCGATTTCGATTCGCTCGACAACACCTACGGCGCATCGCGAAACCGCATCACCCGTGCCAGCGTGGATGCCGTGCAGGAGTTTCGCGTCTACGCGTCGTCATTCTCCGCCGAGTATGGGCAAGGGATGGGAGGCGTCGTGAACCTGATCACGAAGTCCGGCACTAATCAATGGCATGGCGGACTGTTCGAATTCATCCGCAATGAAAAGCTGGATAGCCGCAACTACTTCAATACCGGCATCAAGCCGCCGTTCCGGTTGAACCAGTTCGGCGGTTCGCTCGGCGGGCGCGTCGTGCGCGACAAGCTGTTCTTCTTCGGGAACTACGAAGGTGTGCGGCAACGTCTGGGCATTACGCAGAATACGTTCGTCCCGGCGGCGGAATTTCGCCGGACAGTGGCCCCCGCGGTTCGTCCTGTCGTTGATCTGCTGCCGTTGCCGAACGGAGAAACCTCCGCCACTGAACCGCGGCTGGGCCGCTTCGTACGCAACGTCTCGAATGCACTCGCCGAAGACACGGGTGCGATCAAGGTGGATTACCGGCCCTCTTCCGGAGATACGCTTTCGTTCCGGTTCAACATGAACGAATCGCTCACCCGGAACTTCTTCGGCGTCGCCCAGGGCCAGGTGCAGGCAATTCCGGGCCGGCTTCAGAATTCCAAACTCACCTACACCAAGGTGCTCACGCCGAGGCTGCTCAACGAAGCCGGTGTCGCGTTCAATCGCATGCACATCGATCCCCGATCGGCGGAAGACGAGGAGACCCGCGCGTTTCCGATTACCGCGATCGGCAGCGGATCGGCGGGCCTCGGGCCGAACCTGTTTGACCTGCTGGTCGCCAACAACTCCTATTCGTGGCTGGACACCATGTCGTGGGTTCGAGGGCGCCATCAGCTCAAGTTCGGCACACAGATCATCCGGAACCAGGACAACAAGGAACTGCGGTTTCAGCGTACGGTTACCTACCAGACCGTGTCCGATTTCGCGATCAACAGCCCGTTCTCGGTGGGCACGCTCGGCCAGCCGCGCGCGGGGATGCGGAACACATATTTCAATTTCTTTGTGCAAGACGACATCCAGGCATGGAAGAGCCTGACGATCAACGCTGGACTGCGCTATCAATACGACACGTCTCCCACCGAGTCCGATGGCCGCATCGCCAACTTCGATCCGGTGGCGGGAAAGCTGGACCCACCGGGAACCACGCTTCTGAACGCGCCGAGAACGAACTTCGGCCCCCGGCTGGGAGTGGCATGGACTCCCCGCAAGTCGCAGCGCACGGCGATCCGCGCCGGATTCGGAATCTTCTATTCCAGCCTTAACGCCGCGATGGCGCAGAACGTGCCGAACAATATTTCGCAGCAGGCCTCTTCCATCACACGGCAGCAGGTCCCGGCTCTGGTGGGTTTTCCTTTTCCCGCCATCACGTCGTTCAGCGGAGTGACGTCGTTCACGGCTCTCGAACGGGACTGGAATACCGCGTACACCCAGCAATGGACGTTCAATGTGCAGCAAGCGCTTCCCGGCGAGTCGATGGTGCAGGTGGGATACGTCGGGAACCGGGCCCTGCACCTGACCGGGCCACGCAACCTGAACCGCCTGTTTCCAGGAACCAATCAGCGGCCCTATCCGCAGTTCGGAAACATCACGCTGAACCGCAATGACCTGAATTCGAACTACAACGCATTTCAGGCGAGCTTTCGCAGGCGCTTCGCCCGCGGCCTGACGGGCGACCTCAACTACACGTGGTCGCACACCCTCGACGAGGGCGGCATCGCGTTCGGAACGGCCTCGCAAGACGATCAGAACCGGCGCGATGCCTACGGCAACGCCGATTTCGACACACGCCACATGCTGCAGTTCGACTATTCGTACGAGTTGCCGAAGGTGCCGGGATTGCCAACCGCGGTAGGCGGCGGATGGCAGGTGAATGGAATGACGGTCATGCGGACCGGATTTCCAGTGAACGTGGTGTGCGGCTGCGATTCGATGCGCATCGGTACGGCCAGTTCGCGCGCTGATGTCGTGCCGGGCATTTCCTGGAAGCCCTCTGTCACCGATATTCCCAACGCGCAGATCAATCTGGCGGCGTTCCGGGCTCCGCAGGCAGGCACCTTCGGAAACCTGGGCCGTAACGCGGTGCGAGGGCCGGCGGCGTTCAACTGGGACTTCTCTGTGTTCAAGAACTTCGCGCTGGCCGAGCCACATTCGTTGCAGTTTCGCTTCGAACTATTCAATCTGTTCAACACTCCGCAGTTCGGGCTTCCGGGCGCGAACCTGACGGCGCCCGTCAACTTCGGCCGGAGCCTCGGAACGATCGGAACGCTCAGCGGTTTTGGATCGAACCGGCAGTTGCAGTTCGGCTTGCGCTACAGTTTCTAGATTTCGCGAGGTTGCGGCCACACCCAGCGTTTTGTTGAATGTCGGATAGAATATCGGGTGCCGTGGTGAGATCTCATAGCTCGTTCCTCGCGATCCGTTCCGCGACTGGTGAACTGGATTTCGTGACGCCCCGCGAGCACGGCGGCGTCGATCATTACTTCCGGGATCAGAGCGACTCGGCGTTGCCGTGGCGCGGGCCACGTATCGCACTCGGGTCCGGCGATGACGTGACGGCGGCGGTGATGCTCGAATCGAACGCCGCCGGGCAAGTGGCGTTCCACTGCGTGTATCGCGAAGGCGTCCGCGTGGTGCACGATTGGGGCGAACGGCCGCCCGCGATCTGGCATGGTCCGGTCTACTTGCCCGGGTCAATTGATGCGGCGGGCTCGCCGGCTCTCGTGGAGAGTTCTCCCGGCCGGTTCGAGGTGGTGGTGGCGGTTGCCGGCGGGCTAGCCCATTGGATCGGGTTCGCCCGGGCAACGGTGGATGCGAGTGACCGGACGAAGCCGCCTCTCATCATCGATTGGCTCGACCCCATGATTGTGCCGTTGACCGAAGCGGCGGAGGCGGTTGCGCTGCTGAGTGGATCGTTCGGGAATCTCGAAGCCGTGATCCGGTCTGGCGCGACGCTCCGACACTATTGGCGGGACGGCGAGTCCGGCGAATGGTTTGGACCGTTCGGCGTCGCCAGTGGCGTTGCGGGGCAGCATTGCTGGCTCGAGGGCACCGACGGTAACTTCCATCTCGTGTTTCCGTTGGCAGGTGGCGGAATCGAGTATCGGATGCGCGACAATCAAACGGCTGAGCTTCCGTGGGCGGGCTTCGCCCGGTTCGGCTCCGAGACATACGACAAGGTGGCCCTTGTGGACGCCGGAAATCTGGAAGCGATCGCGATGAAGGGCCGGAGAGCCGATCACTTCTGGCGTGACGGATCGACAGGCGATTGGTTCGGTCCGTTTCCGGTGGATTCGGGGCTCGAGCCCGATCCGGCGGTATTCGGCCGCAACGCTGTCCGGTTTCGCGCCGGAATCGTTGGGATTCATTCGGCCGTCCTCAGGACCGGACGTGTGCTGCTGTTCGGGTTTTCGGACGACGACACTTCCGTTGCTGCCGCGCGCGTGGTGGATCCGTCGAACGGATCGGTGGCTCCGACGACGAACGCCGGCGGTCACGGCGGCCATGGAGATGGCGACGGCCCTCCTCACATCTTCTGCAGCGGCCACGCGTTCCTCGCCGATGGCCGGCTCCTTGTGGCGGGAGGCCACCATCTCGACATCAAGTCGATTCATACGTTCGATCCTTCGACGCGCGCGTGGAGCCTGATTGGCCAGATGCCGGAAGGGCGCTGGTATCCGTCATGCTGTCCGTTGCCGGGAGGGCGCGTTGCGATCGTGGGCGGTCCCGGCGGAGTGGGAGGCACCGAACAGCCTGTCAACAACACGATTCAAATCTTCGATCCGGTGTCGAACATCGGGCCCGAATCGGCGATTCCGAATCCGTTTTCCAGGCACTTTCCCGCCGCCCAAGCGATCATCGACACCTACCCGATCGTTCTGCTGCTGCCGTCGGGCAAGCTCATGGTCCACTCGCGTTTCGCGACGCGATTCTGGAATCCCGGCACGGGAGCATGGGACGCCGCTGACCTGCGGACGCAACACCCGTTCGGGCGCACCTATCCAGGGCAGGGCAACGGGCTCCTGCTGCCGCTCGAGCCGGAGACCGGTTACGCGGCGCGCGTGATGCTGATCGGCGGCGCGGGCGATGAGTATCAGCGGATCTGGTGGGGCGTTGACGCCACGGACACCTGCGAGATCCTCGATCTCGCCGCGCCGGATCCTCAATGGCGCTTCACGAGCCCCATGCGTTCGGGGCGAGTGATGTGCGACGCGGTCCTGTTGCCGGACGGCAAGGTGCTGGTAACGGGAGGAAGCCGGCGCGGTGCCGCGTTATCGGGCGCCAATCCCGCGTTCGCGGTGGAGTTGTTCGATCCTGAATCGGAGACTTGGACCACGATCGCGCCAACCGAAGTTCCCCGCATGTATTACGCGGCGGCGGTGCTGCTTCCCGACGGACGCGTGATGATCACGGGAAAGGACGGTCCGCACAACCCGTTTCCCTATCACTACCCCGAGCATCGCGTCGAGATCTACAGTCCGCCGTATCTGTTCCGGGGTGCACGCCCCGTGATTTCGTCGGCGCCCGCGGAGATCGGTTACGGTGGCAACTTCATCGTGCGCGCGAGTGGTACGGCGGGGGAGGCGAGGGCGGTTCTGATGCGTCCGGCCGCGACGACGCACTCAGTCCACATGGATCAGCGGCTCGTCGCGTTAACGATGGCGTCGAGGTCCGGAGACGAAATCACGTTCGAGGGCCCGCCAGATTCGAATGTCGCGCCGGAGGGTTACTACATGCTGTTTCTATTGAATGGCGTGGGTGTTCCGTCAGTGGCGCGGTTCGTGAGGCTTCGCTAGATTGCCGCGCTGGCTGCCCTATTTGTTGCTGCTCGGGCAGAGTCTGCTGTTCTTCCGTGGAGTGCTCGCCGAAACACACGTAATTCCATGGGACCTGCCTGCCTATCATCTTCCGTTTTCCTACCTCGCTCATGACGCGCTCCGCGAGGGTGACTTCGCGCTCTGGGATCCCTACAGTTACTGCGGCCGCCCGGTAGCGGCGAATCCGCAGGCGCAGGTGTTCTATCCGCCTCGAATGGTTACACATGTGATTGCGCTGTGGACTGGCGAGGGGTCGCTCTTTTGGCTGCTCGAACTGCTCGTGGTCTTCCACATGTGGCTGGCCGGTGCGACAGCGTACCGGCTGGCGCGCTCCGCAGGAATGTCGACCGCCGCCGCGATGATCACCGGGTCGGTGTTTCAACTGGGTGGATTCATGGCGGCCCACGCTGAGCATCTCGGTGCCGTGTGTGTCGCGGCGTGGATTCCGCTGGCCATCGAGTCCGCTTGGAAGGCGCGGCCGGTCGCGCTGGCGGGCGTGCTCGCGATGACTGTACTCGCCGGATTCACACCGATGACATTGGTGGCATGGGCGGTGGCGTTCGCGTTTGCAGTTCGACGGCCGCGCCTGCTCGGCTCGTTCGCGGCGGCTGGAGCATTGGCGTTGGTGCAGTTGGGGCCCGCGCTGGAACTGATGCAGGCGAGCGTAGCCAAGTATCGGACCGATTGGGTGGGGGACGGAGGCATTCCTCTGGCTGTCCTCTGGACCCTGGTGGATCCCAACCGGGTGCCACCCGCTGGTCTCGACATCACGTATTGGTTTCTCTACTGCGGCTTGCTGCCGCTCGGACTGGCCGTGGTGGGTGCCGTCACCCGGCCCTGGTTGGTCGCGATGACTGGCGCGGCATTGATCATCATGGTGGGCCGGCTTCCCGGGTTCGTGCCAGACTTGATTCAGCGCGCGTCCTACCCTGAGTATGCGTCATCGTTGGTGGTGTTGGGCGTGGCTGGGCTGGCGGGCT
>CADECY010000149.1:0-7991 GCA_902825945.1 uncultured Acidobacteriota bacterium | reverse complement strand
TTCGTGCTCGACCGGCTTTCGTGGCCCGCGTGGACCGGTTGGCTTCTCGTCGCCGCGACCTCGGCCGATCTGATCGTTCGAAGCTCCGGCAGGCCGATGAACGCAACGCCCCGAGACAGAGAGATGGTGGTGACGCGCGCGAGTTTTCCAGAGATCCGCGCGCGGATGGGCCAGGGGCCCGCGCCAGGGCGAGTCGAGTCCGGCCCCGGTGGATCGTTAGTCGCCTTTACGTCTCCGATCACCAGGATTCATCATGCCAACGGCTACGATCCAATGGCGTTGGAAGGATACTTGCGGTTCCGGCTGAACTATTTGGAGGGAAAGCGCTGGGGCGCCTACTACGAAGTTCCTTCGGCTGATTCACCGTTGCTGGCGGAGACGGCCACCGCGCTGCTCGTATCCGGGGACGGCACGATCCAGGAAGTGAAAGCCAAGCCGCCGCGATTCCGCCTTGTTTACGGCGCGGTTCGCGTGGTGAAGTTCGGACTCCGAGAGGTTGTGTTCGAGACGGAATCGTCGAGAGAAGACCAACTGATTTCGGCGGAGGTCGCTTATCCCGGATGGCGAGCGTGGATTGACGGCCGGGAACAGGCAATCGACATCGATCGCGGAACCTTTCGATCACACTGGCTGCCGGCTGGCAACCATATCGTCGTCTGGCGCTTCGAGCCATTGCTTCTGTACTGGTGCGGAGCGATTAGTCTCGTGGCGTGGATCACCTGGGCGGTGGCCTGGCTTCGATGGCGCGGACCGGAAGCGGCCTGATTCGGCCTGCCGGTTCGAGAGTTCACCGCCGGTTCTTCAACCGGTACATCGTGCGAACCTGGCTCGCCACCCGGGCCGGATCGGCGGCGAATGGCCGGTGCCGCGACAAGTCGAGATCGCGTGCAAGCTGGTCCGCGCTCTTGCCTGTGGCGATCGCATTCGTCACCGCGGAGAGCATTTCAGCGAAGTAAGCGCGCTGGCCCGAGAGGGTGGCGGCGGGGCCGGGTATGCCGTGGCCGGGAATGATGGTTGTCGGCTGCCATGTTTCGAGCCTGGCCAGCGCGTTGATCCAGTTGGCGTGATCGGCGTCCACGTCTCCCACGTTATTGCCGAGTTCCCAGTTCACGGCAAGGTCTCCCACGAACAGGATCCTTTGCTTGGGCAGCCACGCCACGGCGTCTCCGGCGCTATGTGCGGGTCCCATGCGAATGAGCTCCAAACGCTGGGTGCCATCGTCGAATGCGAGTTCGGTTTCGAAGCGGAGGGAGGCGGGGATAATCGGCTCCGAGGCCCGTTCCTTGGCTTGGTTTTGCGTATCCTTCAGGCCCTTGCGCAGCGACTCCCCGGCGCACGCCTCCGTGCACACGATTGTCGCGCCGGCTTGGGCGAAGACGACATTCCCATAGGAATGGTCCGCGTGATAGTGCGTGTTGAAGACGAAGCGGAGAGGCCGGTTCGTGGTCTTTCGGATCTCCGGAAGCACGTCGCGCGCGCCCCAGGGAAAGTTGGCGTCGATCACCACCACGTAGTCTCGAAACACGACCCAACCGATGTTGGTCTGTCGCTGGGTTTCGCGGTCACCCTGCCAGAAGAACACACCCGGCGCCAACTCGCGCACGCGGTTCGGAGCGGGCCTTTGGAAGGCGAGTGCGGCCAGTATCGTGAACAGCGTTGCGAGCGAGGCGCGGCGCATGTTCGGCTACCGAGGCAGCAGCCGGATCTTCTCCACCGCCGCCGCTTCGACGGCCCGGCGCGAGTAGAGCATCGGATGGTATTTCCCGGTGAGCCATTCGTCGAGCAGATTGTCGTAGAAGCGGCTCTCCGGATCTCCGGACTCGCCGGGAACGTTCGTCATCATCGATTTGTCCCAGTCGCTGACGTCGATCACTTGGCGGTAGCTGGCTCCGTTCGTCTGTCGCGGGAATGTTCCGCTCGTCGAGTTGACCGTGTTACCGTCGCCGGGCCGCGAGAACGGCCCACGATGAAACCGCTTGACGTTCAGCGGATGGCGGAAGTTGACGGTGTGGATCTTGCCCCACTTCCACTGGCTCGCATCGGGACCGAAGTTGCGGGAAAGATCCTCTACCGTCGCGTGCAGCGCCTGTTCCACCGCGTGATGGTTGCGGTGCTTGGCTAGGTAGTTCAGCAGGAAGACGAGGTCGCTCTTCGATCCCGGACCATCACCGAAGACGAACCGCGGCAGTTTCCCCGTCCAGTATTCGAAGACGATCGCCTCCATCGAGTCCATCGCGAGGTTGCAGTTCCAATCGGCGATTTTGCGCGCCACTTCGGTTTCGAGTTTCGTGACATGTGGATGGGTTGCGAGCCAGGGTTTGATAACGGTGTTCTGGAACATTCGTGCCGGGTGCGAGGTGGTGTCCTGCTGCATCGCCTGGAAATCCTGAACGCTGAACTGTGCCTTCTCCTGGAGCATTTCGCCAGCCCGGCCCGCCCGGAACGCCGACGCCCATTCGTATCCGAGTTGGTGCGGATAGCCCTTCGGCAGAATGTTGTGATTGGCTGTCCAGATCGCGCCGCCCGGCGGGTTGTACAGAATCGGATGATCGTCGATCGGGAGATAGCCGCTCCATTCGTACTCGCCCGTGTGGCCGGGGACGGGAAGGGTGCCGCTCCAGTTCTTGCGGATCGGCGCGAATCCGGAAGCGATCCATCCGATGTTGCCCGCGCGATCGGCGTAGACGAGATTCTCGGACGGAATCTTGTATTGTCCGGCCGCCTGTTTGAACTGTTCCCAGTTGCGGGCGCGAGACAGGGCAAGCGCTCCCATGTATCCCGCGGAGCCGGGCTCGGAGCCCACCCACTTCAAGGCGAACGCGCGATGGCGTCCGAGATCTTCCGCGATCACGGGACCATGGATCGTGTAGCGCAACTGGATCGGTCGCGGCTGCGAATAGCCCTTGACCGCCAACTCCTCGCGCACCACTTCCATCTTGCGCCACTGGCCCTTGTACTCATACTCGTCCGGATCTCCCGGATTCAGCTTCTCGACATAGACATCGCCTTGGTCGATTCCCACGATCGTGAATCCGAACGCCACGTCCTCGTTGTGTCCGAGCGCGATGCCGGGTAGGGCGGGCTCGCCGGCGCCGATCGCGTTCCATCCCGGTCCCACCAAGTGGACCGTCTTGCGCAACGACGGGATCAAGATGGGGCGATGCGGATCATTGGCGAGGAGCGGCTTGCCTGTGACGGACCGCGCTCCGCTCACCACCCAGTTGTTGGAGCCCTGGGTTTCCGGGAACGACACTCCGCCGATCGCCGCGCTGTAGTCGCGCAGCAGACCCGTGTGGATTCCAGTGAGGTCGAGCCCACGCGGGATCTCGAAGCGGATCAGCGGATCGGGCGGCATGAACTTCTGCACGGCGTCGAGTCCGTAGCGGACGATGTCCTGAGCGCGCTGCACTTCACGAGTCGGATTGCGGATCATCAGGAGTCCGGCAATGCGCGCGACCGTGTCTTCAGGAGCCCACAAGCCAGGATCATAGCCCGCGATCTTGAACTCGAGCGGGCGTGTTCCCTCGAGCGATTTGATGTAGGCATTGATGCCGTTGGTGAATGCCGTCGCGATCTGTTTGGCGTCCGGTGAATACGCCTGCCACTCGGCGTTCCAATCGCCTCGGAACTTCACCAGGCGAGCAATGCGGTCGCGCCCGATCGAATCGGGTCCGAGGACTTCGGCGAGTTTGCCCGTTCCCACGCGCCGCCACAGGTCGATTTGGAAGAGCCGGTCGCGCGCGGTGACAAACCCCTGAGCGAAGAAGAGATCGTCCGTCGTTTGGGCGTAGATGTGAGGAATGCCCGACTTGTCGCGCAGGATTTCGACTGGCTTTTCGAGCCCAGGGATTTGGAGGTCTTCGGCGGCGAGGATAGTGGCGAACGCGGCTGCGATGGTGGCGATGCGGCGAATCATGTTCTCCACATCATAGTTCACGGCGAAGTATCATCGACGAGTGGCGGAGTTGAATCCTCCGGATGCCGAACGGGTCCGCGCGCGTGCGCTCGTGCTGGCTGCGGTGAATTGCCGCGGGATCATCGACGCGGACGCCGGTGAAAGCTACGCCGAACCGCTCTGGGAGACTCTCGGCGAATGGGCGCGGAGCCCGCTCTTTGCCGGGGAAATCGAGCCGGAAGAGTCGACTCTCCTTACGGCGCCGCTGGGAACACTGAATCGGCAGACCGCCGCCAACGCGTCGTGGCGGTCGGAGGGCATGGTAGTGCTCGCGTGGGCGGTCGGCCACGCGGAGCTTCCGGATGTCATGACTCAGTGCGATCCAAGGGAGGTGGCGGAGCGCCTCGGACTGCTGCGCGGACCTTCGGGCGCGATGGTGCGAACACGCCGGGTCCCGGCCGCGCGGATTGAGGCGTGGGCCAATACCTACCTGACGCTCCACTGGCGGCTTCGCGAGTATTCGCTTCGTCCGGTTGCGATCGATTTCGTGACCTATGCGCGCGAGTGCGGGTGGGGACCGTTGCGCATCGATCATTTGCCCACCGTCGATCTCGATCTCGCGATTGGCGGAGAGCGAATCGATGCGTGCGGGAAGGCCGCGTTTCACAATGCGCTGAGTATCGCCACCGAGCGTCACCAAGCCTTCAACTGGCTGCTTGGAGACGCGGAGATTTACTCGGAGGTGACCACGGACACGTAGCGGCTCCGGCGCTGCGGCTCGCGGAGGTAGACTGAGAGTTCGCTATCATGAAGGCGGAAATTGATATCGCGAACGTTCGTGATGTCGCGGCCTACATCTGAGGCGAGGCGGCCCGCTCGCGGCGCCTGAGCGAGTCGATGCAAGGCCGTATCGATATGGATTACTTCGTCTCACTCCGTCCGGATCAAGCCGTGCTGTCGGCGCTCCGGTGGCATCCGGAGCACGCCGTGTGCCTCTTTGGTGAACTGAACGAAGGACTGACCAGCAAACGCTACGCCCTCAACCGATACCGGCTGGCCGGACGGATCGGTTTCCACCGTGACAAGGCTCGGGTCGAAGAGGAGATCGCGAACTCCGAAGGCTGACATCCCCGGGCGAAACGGCTGCGTCTGACGCGTCGCTCGTGAGCCTTGCTGGCAGATCCCCCGCCGCTATCCAGCCAGCCCCTTCAATTCATAGATCGCCACCGGTACCGTCTTCCCCTTCACAACGATATCCCCCAGCGGAACCACCTGCGCCCGGGCGCCCAATTCCGAGAGCGTGAACTCGCTGATGATGATATGCGTGTGATACTCCTTGTTCGCTCCTTCGAGCCGCGCCGCGAGGTTCACGCCATCTCCGATCACCGTGAAGTCGAGCTTCTTGCCCGCTCCGACGTTACCGAAGATCACGTCCGCCGTGTTGAGTCCGACGCCGATGTCGAAACGGGTGCGGCCCTCGGATTCCCATTTCCGGTTGAGTTCCGCCAGCTTCTCGATCATCTCGAGGGCAGCCCGTGCGGCCAATTCGGCGTTGGGGCGGTCCGGCGTGAACGCTCCCCAGTGGGCCATCAAGCCGTCGCCGATGAACTTGTCGAGGATACCGTCGTGCTTGAAAACGATATCGGTCATCGCCTCGAAGTACTCGTTCAACTGCTCGAGGATCCTCACTGGATCGGCGTGTTCGGAGATCGTCGAGAATCCCCGAACGTCGGAAAACAAAATTGTCAGCCTGCGCTTCTGTCCATCGAACCGGATGGACTCGAGGTTGTCCATCACGTAGCTCACCAATTGCGGGGACACGTAGGCCTCGAGCGTGTGGCGTGTCTTGGCGAGTTCCCGGTCGGTGGTGAAGTAGCGATAAGCGGTGCATCCGCCGAGAGAAACCACCGCCGCGATCATTGGCACCATCATCGGCAGCCAGTATCCGCGCCCGTACAGGTGGAAGCAGAGCGCACCATAGGCTCCCAGAATCACGCCCGAGAGAAGGATCGGTACAGCGATCTCGCGCCAAGTTCCTACGAGAAACGCCGGAATCGCGCACAGGATCGCGATGATCAACCAGCCGAGCCACCGTGGCGTCTCTCGTACGGCGCCGCCATTCAACAGGTTGTCGATCGCTGTCGCGAGCACGAACATTCCCGGCGCGGACTCGGCGACCGGCGTGGGCCGTACCTCGTAGCTCCCCGCCGCGCTGGCGCCGATCAGCACGATCTTTCCCGCGAACTCCGATGGAGCGTGCCGGTGAACGTTCGGACCGCAAATCTCGGGCTGCAAGGAACAAACCATCTCCATCAATGGGATCCGCCGGTATGCATTCGCAGGAGTCCCGTTCCACCGCGGAACGAAGTTCCCGCGGCTGTCAATGGGGATCTCGACCGCACCAGCACGAAAGGAGCCCGGCCGGAATGTAACTCCGTGCACGTCGCGTGCACGGAGCGCCGCGGCCAGCCAATAGGTGGCGTAGGTCTTGCCTCGATAGCGCTGCACGAGTGGCAGGCGCCGTGTGACGCCGTCCGCATCCGCGCCGCCGAGGATGCTCCCGCTCCCCGTCATCGCGCGCGCCAGTTCGGCCGTCGGGACGTTCAGCATCCAATCCTGGGCTAGCAGTTCTGGGCCCCAAAAGGGCCCCGGCACCTCGACTAGGGCCTTCTCGGGCGGTGATGCCTCCGAGTTCAACTCCGCGTGGCTCGCCGTGAAGGCGAACGGCAGCAACACCGGACCCACCTCCGCGATGGCTTGCGCGAAACCTGCGTCGGCGGCTGGCTCGGATCCCGTGAACAGCACATCGAATAGCACCATTCGAGGCTTGCCCGGCGCCAGATACTTCAGCAAGCGGGTCCAAACCTCGCGGGTCCACGGCCATCGTCCGAGATCGGCCGTGAGTGCCTGAAAGCTCGCGTTGTCGATATCGATGAGCACGATGCCGCGATCCGCGTTGGCCGGATTCGCCTTGTGTGACGCGCGAAAATCCGCCGTACGGTTTTCGAGCCAATCGAGAGTTGCGCGCCCGTGCATCGCGCCGAACACAGCGATCACCGCCGCGGTCACCAACGCGAGTCCCTTGCGCAGGCGCGCGATCTTGCGTGAGCTTTGCAAGGCCTACTTCAGTGCCGCGAGGAAACGGGGGGCGTTGGTCTGGCCCTGATTTCCAGCTTGCGCAACGATCGGGCGCAAGCGCTCCACACGTTCGGCGAAGGGAGGATGGGTGGAGAGCAATTGATTGGTCGCGCGTTGTCCCTCCGGCTTCGATTGGATCTCTTCCATGGTCTTCAGGAATTCCAGCAGTCCCGCCGGATGATAGCCCGCCTGCGCCGCAAGCTGCACGCCTCGCTCGTCCGCCCCGTCTTCCTTCTCGCGGCTCAGCTTGGTATTGAACAGATCCTGCACCAGCGCCTCCGCGCGCTTGCGCAGAAACTCCGGCGTCTCGTTCGTGTTCACCTGCTGCTTGGCCTCTTCGATCGCCCAGACCGAAGTCTTCTTTCCCCGCACCTCGGTTTCGAGGTGCCGCTCGGCCGCGTGCACGATCTCATGCGCCAGCACTCCCGCCAGTTGTGCTTCGTTTTCCATCCCTTCTACCGCCGACCGCGTGATGAAGATGAAGCCGCCGGGCAGCGAATACGCGCCGACGATATCGGTCTCGAGAACCCCGAACCGATACGGCAATTCTCGCGACGCGTTGCGAGCCACCGAGGCTCCCACCAGATTCACGTACTTGGCGAGCGCGGGCGAATTCGCCAGCCCGAACATCGCGATCATCTTCGCCGCTGTCGCTTCGCCTATCTGCTGTTCCTGTTCCGGGGACCACGCGGCATAGGTCGCGGCCGCCTTCTCGGCGCGATCGGTCACGGGCTTGGCCTTGCGTTTCGCTTCTTCCACCCTGCGGCGCGCCTTGTCGAGCACACCGCCGAACTGCGCCTCGAGCACCACAGCGGAAATCGTAGCCAGTGCACAGGTGACCCAAATGGAACGCATTCTCACTTCAGGCCTCCTTCCCGCAAGAAAGCGCGCAACTCGGCTTCACTGGGACGGCTTTCAGCCATCTTGGCGACCGCGGCCGCGTCCGCCGAAGACGGCT
>CADECY010000148.1 GCA_902825945.1 uncultured Acidobacteriota bacterium | reverse complement strand
GTCTGTGCCGCCGAAAGCATAGATTTTCAAGTCCCCAGCCACGGCGACGGCCGGGTTTACACGTGCCGTGTTCAAGCTGGCGCTATAGGTCCATGTGTTCGACTTCGGGTCGTAGACAACTACGGTTGCGGTGATGGGTGGATGTCCGAGGCCCTCCCTTCCGCCGACTACCCAAATCTTGCCATCCGGCGCCGTGACTGCGGTGCTGTCGCATCGGAAATTCGGGAGTGGTGTGACCAGTTCCGGCGTCTGCGTCAATGGATTGATCCGAAATACCTGGTTCGTTGCGATTCCGCTGGCAGTGCCTTGTCCGATGACGTAGAATTTGCCGTCCTTCGGCGCTGCGACGGTGTGACCCGGTCCCACGCTGTTCGTGCTTGCGGCAATGTAGTCCCAGTAGGGCATTTGCGCCTGAGCGGCGCCAGCGCTCGCAGTCAGGAAGGCGCTCACCCATGCGGTACGAGTCCAATTCAGCATTGTTCTTTCCTCCGTTGGTTGGTTAGTTGTTTGTTTTGTGCTTTTGGCTGGCCTGATTCGGCCCGTCACTGGTACATGTGCAAACCGGTTCCCAATGGGGTCAAAAAACCGGAGAGCATCCAAGCGATTCTGCAAGCACCGGATCGTGCTACTTGGGCGGGGCGGCGCGATCACGCGCCCCTGCTCATGATGTACAACAGCGGCGCGCGGGTATCCGAGATGACGGCTCTCCGGCGTTCGCACGTGGAGTTCGGCCCTCCGGCGCTGCTTCGGTTGCAGGGTAAAGGGCGAAAGCAACGAAGTGTTCCGCTCTGGTCAAGGACGGGACATGCGCTGAAATCGTGGCTGCAAGAAATCGAGGCGTCTGAGAGTGCTGTTCTGTTCCCGAACGAGCGAGGAACCGCCATGAGCCGCGAAGGCGTCGGCTACGTGGTCAAACGTGCGGTTGCGCGGGCTGGCGGGAAGTGCGCGAGCTTGATCGGAAAGCCCGTCTCCCCTCACGTGATCCGGCACACCACGGGTGTGCACCTGTTGCAGTCGGGCGTGGACATCTCGATGATCGCGCTTTGGCTCGGCCATGAGAGCACGGAGACCACGCACATCTAGGTGAAGCGGACATGGCGGCCAAGGAGAACGCGCTGTCCAAGCTTCCGCCACCATCGACACCGAAAGGCCGGTTCAAGCCGGAGGACTCGGTTCTGGCCTTCCTGCGACCCCTTTGATCATGCCGAGTTGAAGCCGATGAAATCTCCGCCAAACGTCCGCTCACCGTGTCCTCTCCGAATGACCGGGAACTCCACATGATCGTGTTGATGTGGCGCTCGGGATGACGGCGAATCCTTGCCGCCTACCTCCAAGGGTTATGGTTCTCGAGACGCCCTTCGGCTGGCCGGACCTCGATTGCCAGTTTGACGAAGTTGCTGACGATTATGCCCAGGAGTTTCTCGTGCACCGGATTGGCATGTCAAGCGCTGCTGGTCTGCCGCTGGACTGGACCCGCATTGGTGCCGATAGCGGTGCGCCCATTGCTACAAACTCTGTCGGTGCGATCGAGTTCGATGTGACGCGGCGCGCGCACGCGCGACTGCCGCTCGCTTCGATTCCTGCTAACTAAGGGCTGATTCACGCCAACAGCAGGCGTTGCTGCCTTCACGCTACTCCCCTGGCTCGAACCGATAGCCGACATCCCGGACCGTCTGAATGAACACCGGCCGGTGCGGATCATCCTCGATCTTGGAGCGCAGCGTCGTCACGCACCGGTCCACGCTCCGCCCGGTCACGACGATGCTGCGTCCCCAGACGGCATCGAGGATATCCTCGCGCGTGCGTGCGCGCCCCGGATTCCGGGCGAAGTACTCGAGGAGCTTGTACTCCTTCGCCGTCAGGTCCACCGCTTCGGCGCCGCGCAACAGCTTGCAGCCCGCGGTGTCGAGTTCGAACGGGCCGAACCGGAACACCGTCTCGCGGCCCGTTTGCTGGCGCCGAAGCAGAGCCTTCACGCGGGCCAGCAGTTCACGAATCCGGAATGGCTTGGTGACGTAGTCGTCCGCACCGAGGTTGAGTCCGAGGATCACGTCCTCCTCTTGCCCCTTGGCGGTGAGCATCAGGATCGGCTTCGCGTGCCCGCGTTCGCGCAGGGCGCGGCAGATCTCATAGCCGTTCACCTTCGGCAGCATCAGGTCGAGCAGGATCAGATCGGGATCGAGATCGGTGGCCATGAGCAGACCCGCTTCGCCGTCGCTCGCAATGCGAACGTCGTAGCCCTGCGCGACGAGGTTGTCGCGCAGGCCGCGCTGCAGAGCGGCATCGTCTTCCACCACGAGCACGATCATACGGGACGCTCCAAAGGAATCGAAACCGAGAAGCGGCTGCCTTGACCGGGCGCACTCTCGATGGCGACGCGGCCACGATGGGCGCGGACGATGAAGTCGACGATGCTGAGCCCAAGTCCGCACCCGCCCGCGCGCCGAGTCAGCCGCTGGTCGGCTTGATAGAACCTCTCGAAGACCCGTTTCCGCTCCACATCACTCATGCCGATTCCGTTGTCCTTGACCGCGAAGACCACGCCAGCCGAGTCGCGGAACGCTTCGAGTTCGATGCGGCGCGGTGCGTCCGAGTACTTGTAGGCATTGTCGAGCAGATTGACGAGTACGGTCACCAACGCGTCGGGATCGGCGTGGAGAGGAGGCAATCCCTCGCCGATGCGAATCCGGAAATCGCAACCCTCGGCTCGCAAACGGTCCGCCGATGCCTCCTCGGCGCCGCGCACGATTTCATCGGGCGTTACCGCGCGAAAGTCGAAGCTCGTGCGATTGCGCTCCATGCGTGAGAAGGCGAGGAAGTTGTCGATCAGCCGGCTGAGCCGGTTGTTTTCGCGAGCGATTAGTTCGAGATACTCGCGTGTGCGAACGGGATCGTCTTGTTTCGCATCGAGCAACGTGTCGACCAGCAGCCGCGTCGACGCGACCGGTGTCCTCAACTCGTGGGTTACGGTTGCGACGAGGTCGTTCTTCAGGCGCGCGATTTTCATCTGGCGCAGGATGAGCCAGCCGGTGAGCAGCACCAGCGCGGCGATGCTCGTGATGGCGAGGACCGCGGTCCAGACGTAGAATGCCGATTCGCCCCTGGCCGCGGCGGGACGCTTCCACGCAATCCGCCAAGCGGGCATTCTCGGACTGGCGTCGGTGACGATCGCATTCGAATCGGGCGCGGCTCCGGGTGGAATCAGGCCGGCGGGCAAGACAGCGAGGGTGAGTAGCGCCGTCATGCGGCCTTCCGGCGTCCGGACCTGCCAGACACCATCGATCCCCGTTGGTGCAAGCAAGTCGCCCGCCAGTTTGCCGCGCGAACCTTCGATCCAGCGTGCCGCCAAGTCCTCGGCCGCAAGCATCTCCGATTCGATCCCGAGCGGGGCCATCTCGCGCATGAGGAAGCGGCGTTGATCGGAGCCCATCGCGGGATTCGTGTAGTCGAGAACGCGCGCCTTCAAACGTGGCGCGATCACGATGTCGGGCTTCCCGAGCAACTGCAGGGCGAGCAGATCCGCGCTAGCCGCGATCACGCGCCCTGTCGAGTCGGTGGCGCGATCGAGCGAGCGGTCCGCGAACGATTCAGTCACCGCTCGGATCACGGCCGGCTTGTCGCCGTTTCGCAACAAGGCTCGGATGCGCGCTTCTTTCCCGAGTGCCGCGCTGGACGGCTCCGTCATCCGCAACGGAGCCGGATATCCGGCCAGAACGGCGGAGGCAGCGAGCCTCTCCTCCACGGCCTTGTGGAAAGCTTCCGGCGCCGGGTAGGTGCGTGCGATTTCGTCCATGCGCGCGAGCCGCTTCTCGAAGTCGCGAATCGCCGAATCGCGGACCAGCGACAGTTGCTCCCGCTGCGCCTCGGCCAGATTCTCGCGGATCGCCGCGTTCATGAACCACAACACCGCCGCCGAGGGCACGGCCAGTGCCAACACCAACAGCACGAGGAGCGGCCACGCGCCGTGACCGCTCCCCAATCCGCGTCTGAACAGCCGGATCACGCCGCTGTTACCTGCCTCCGAGCGAGTTCAACACCGGCTCGAACTTCGCCTCGATTGCCGCGAGATCCTTCGCTTCGACCCGCGTGCGGAATGTGATTCGCGACGTGCCCTTCTGGAGCCACACGCGCCACATCGCCATCTTGACGCCCTGTTCTGTCTCGAAGTCCGCTACTTGACTTACCGCGAGCCGGCCCGCGATGGTCCGCGTCCTCCAACCGTTCGCGCGGATCTGGAAGTTCTTCAGGGCGCGGCCGCCGTCCTCCGCGGCCTTGGCCATCGCGGCGCGGACTGCGTCTTCCCCCACCTGATCCGCCGCGATCGTCTCGCCGCGAACGATGGACGTGAACTGTCCGTCGAGATCCGCGATGATGGCCGCTGGATTTCCGGCTGAACCTTCGTGAGGACCCACGTACCAATCGCCGGGAATCTGGAACGAGAAGGCCCCTTGTGGATGCTGGTATGGAATCGCAGCGCCGCGCTGGATCGGCTGCACGGTGGCGAGTTCGGTCACTTGGCCCATGGCCTCCGTCCGGACCATGTACCGCTTGGCATCAGCCGCTACCCAGAACTTGTACTGCATCACCGGCGACATTGTCATTTCGACGCGATAGGTATCGAACTTGCCCATGGGCACTTCGATGATTTCCCGCGCCACCACCTTGGCGGGAAACTTGTGCAGCGTACTCCCGCCGCCAGCGCGCCACGGAAGTTCGAACGACGCGCCCACCGACAGGGGCAGGCGCCGGATCGTGGCAATGCCCATCTCGTTGTCGATCACCGTGTCTCCGATTTCAGCGCTTCCGCTCGGCTTGCCGTTGATCGAGACGCTTACCTTGTTGGCTTGATAGTCCGCCTTCAACTCGCCGATCATCATGTGGCGCATCAGAGATGACGAGGGGCGGAACGTGTCGCGCGAGACCATCGCATAGCTGTATTGCACGTTGCCGCCGTCGGTATCGACGCGCGTTAGAAACCGCCAGGCACGTGCCCCCGCCGGATCGAACGCCATCGCCATCGGCCCAACCGTCATTTTGTTCGCCCTCACGGCATGGACGAGGATTTCGCCCGTCTCCGGCCACGGGACCGCGTCGAGCTGCAATCCGGGAAGAGCCTGCCGTGCCTTGGCGACGGCCTCCTTCTGATCAGGAAACTCCTCGATCAGTTCGCGGAGCAGCTTGTCGCCCTCGGCGGCTTGGCCCTTCTGCTTCAGGCAGAGTCCCAGCCGGAGTTGGGCCTGTGCGGCGTAGGCACGCGAGTCCTTTCCTGCCGCGATCACCCTGCGATAGAGCGCGATCGCCTCGTCGAGGTTGCCGAGCGTCTCCTGGGTGTAGATCGCCTTCTGCAGGAGTTCCGGCGCGGCCTGCCCGTGCGCGAGCACGAGCGAGAGCAGCGCGATCATCATCAATCTGCTTTTCATTTCCTTCTCCTTATTGTGAGCCAGTTTGCCGGGCCACGAGTCCAGAGTAGGAACCGCACATTACCGGATTGTTACCTCCGGATCACGCCTTCGGGAAAACGCTACTTCGTGAACCGCTTGTGCATCGCGATGATCGAGGCTTGGTTTCGCGCCGGGTCGGAACCAATCTTGTGGCTGGTGAGATCGACGGCCGCTGCGATCTCTTCCCCTGTCTTGCCCGCCGCGATACCCTTGCGCACGGCGCTGATCATGTCCACGAGGTACGCCTTCTGCGCCGTCAGAGCACCCGTGTCACTCAGATCGCCGTGACCCACGATCACGGTGGCCGGCTTCATCGCCGCCATCTTGTCGAGAGCGCGGACCCAGTTGTCGTGATCGGCGTCGGCATCGGCCATGTTGTTGCCAGATTTCCAGTTGACGCACAGATCGCCCGTGAACAGGAACCGCTCCTTGGGGAGCCACGCGACCGCGTCGCCCTTGCTGTGTCCGGGTCCGGCTTTGCGGAGTTCGACGCGATGCGTACCGTCGTCGAACGCCATCGAGTCGCCGAAGGTGATGGTGGGATGGGCTAGCTTGTAGGGCTTCAGGCTGAACTCGCCGGTCGCGGTGTTTTTGTCCCAACTGGCTTGGCCCTTGGTCCGATACTCGTTGGCGCAATCCTGCGAACAGACGATCTGCGCGCCCTCGGCGGTGAACAAGCTGCCACCGTAGGCGTGATCCCCGTGATAGTGCGTGTTGAAGACGTAGCGGATCGGCAGCTTGGTGGTCTTCTTGATCTCGGGCAGGATCTCCTTGGCGCCCCACGGATAGTTGGCGTCGATCACGAGCACGTGGTCCTTGAAGATCACCCAGCCGCAGTTGGCCGGCTGGTTGCGGTCGCGATGGCCCATCCGGACCCAGACTCCGGGGGCGAGTTCCTTGACGACACTGCGCGCGTCGGCGGCGGCGAACAGCAAAGCGGCGAAAACCGTGGCGGAGAGCAAGCGCTTCATCTCCTGATCACGGTACCGCATGGCGGCGACGGCGTCAAAGGCCGCCCCACCCGCTACAATGGACGCATGCGAACTTCCGCGATTCTATTCCTGGGAGCCATGGCGATGACAGCCGCCGATTCCATCCACCAATTCAACGTCAAAACCATCGATGGCAAGGACCAGTCCCTTGCCGAATACAAAGGCAAGGTGGCGCTGATCGTCAACCTCGCCAGCCAGTGAGGGTTCACCCCACAGTACTCCGGTCTGGAGTCAACCTACAAAAAGTACAAGGATCAGGGCTTTACCGTTCTCGGATTTCCGTCGAACGATTTCGGTGAGCAGGAGCCCGGATCGAATGAAGAGATCAAGTCATTCTGCAAGCGCCGCTACGATGTCAGTTTCCCGATGTTCTCGAAAGTTCCGGTGAGTGGCGACAAGAAGGTCCCGCTCTATGGATTCCTCACGCACACCGGTGGCGAGGTCGGCTGGAACTTCACGAAGTTTCTGGTGGACAAGAGCGGCAAGGTGATCGCACGATTCAAGCCCTCGACGCCGCCCGAATCGGCCGAGATCACCAAGGCGATCGAAGCAGCGCTGAAGTAGCTACTTCCTGATCAGGACCACCGGCGCGGTTTGATTGCCGCGCACCAGGCCCATGAACTCGCGCAGTTCCTTATACTGCGCGGGTTCCACCTGGACATGGCGCAATTCGATGGTCCGCTTGACGGTGAGCTTTCCTGCCGCCACTTCGAACTTGGATTCGATCCTGCCGAACGGCTTGTCGAGCTTCAACGGCTCGGGAGCCTCGTCTACCTGGAAGCCCTGGGGAAGGTCGACCTCGATCGTTTCGACCATGGCCTCCGAGTCTAGAATCAGCGCACGCGTCCGTTGTGACTCGTTCGTATCAGGCCCGATGTCCCGGACCACTGCTGTGGGTTTGAGCAGCATCAGCCGCGGATTCATCATGCGCGCATAACGCTCCGAGGCGAGGTTGAAGCTCAGGCCGAACGTTGCGGCGGCTGGGTCAAAGCCCGCGTTCACGCCCTCGACCGTCGAGAATTGCGCCGATGTCGAAACCCAACGCTCGATCGATTTCGTGTAGTTCTCCTTGCCCAGCGCCTCGTGTTTCGAGCGCGCCTGCCCCGCCGCCGTGCCCCGGTGCGCCTCGGTCACCGTTCCCTTGATCGAACCGTCGGGCGATACCGCGAACCGAATCGTACGTTCGATCCGGTTGTCGGTGGACTGAGCCACAGGCATCTTCACGAGTTTTCCGCCCCTGTCGAATCCGAGGAGGCCATAACTCCCCTGCAGGTAAACGGGCAAGTTCCCGGCTGGCGTACTTTCGTCGGTGGGATCGAAAAAGAGCAGGCGCCCGTGGCCTTCCACGTCGGCCGCGGCCGGGGCGTTCAGCGAGTTGCCGACCTTGATGGCGAGGATGGCGTGATTGAACTGCGCGGGTGAAGGCCACTTGGGATCGACATAGGTGCGGTCGCCGGAGAAGATCGATACGTCGTAGCTCGGGATGCCGATCACGCCGAGCATCGCGCGCGTGAGCGCGGCTTTGTCCTTGCAGTCGCCGTACGACTTGGCGAAAACCTCGGAGGCCGCGTGGGGCTTCATGCCGCCACCCTTGGCGAGTCCGGTGGAGATCGCGATGTAGCGGATTCGTTGAGTGAACTGCGCGATCGCCTTGATCTTGGCGAACTCGTCCGCCGCTCCCGCCGTCAACTCGTTCACCTTCGAGGTGATGGCGGCATCCGCTTTCGCCTGCGGATCGGCGAGTTCGGCCATCCAGGCGCCAACCTCATTCCAGTCTTTCATCGGCCGTACCGGAACCGCGGCGCCCGAAGGCGGAATGTAGTTGACCGCGATGCGCGGCACCGAACCACGGATCGAACTGCTCGACTCCTCACGGTCGATGAACGGGAGGTCAGTCATTTCCCACGTGTAGGAGTTGCCCTCGACAACCGGCTGTTCCTTGGCGCCGCGGAGGCCGAAGTACTTTGCCTCCCATCCGGCTGGAAGCACCATCCGGAAGCGCGAAGCAATCGTTGGCAGCCCGTCCTGGAACTCGAACGAAAACTGGGTGAAGACCGACTTCTCCTCAGTTACGGTCTCAAAGCCGAACACGCTTCCAGGATCCGCGTCGGAGGCCGCCGCGATCCGGGCGGTTCTCGCCTCCTGGTACATTGACATCGAATCGAACGCGCTCTCGATGACTCGATCCTTGCCATACTTCTGCGCCTTGCCATCGGGCGGAATCAGCCACGCCTGCATCTCGCGTACCTTGCCCGCGCCTTGAATGAACGTCTCGGAGGCAACCGCCTCGCGGCGTCCCTGGTTGGTCAGGATCTTGACGGCCTTGCGCCGGCGTTCGACGACGCGCCCGGTTTCCTCCACTGTCACCGTCCGCTCGTGAAGCAGCACGACGGCGGGAACCTTGGAATCCTGCCCGGGTATCTGGCCCGCCGCGAGGTCGCGCAGCCATTGCGGAGCCTCGTCGGCGGCGAACCCCAATGTCGCGGCGAACGCCAACACAAGCAGCGGCTTCATTGCGCCGCCTTCAAGGTCATCGTGTGCCCGTCCTGCTCGTGGATGTGATCGAACACCTTCTTGAGCGAGGGATAGGCTTCGGTAGGGAAGTAGATCTGATCCTTGTTCCCGAAGAAGAACTCGCGCGTGTAGATCAACTCCTGTCCACCCGAACCGGCGGCGAGGCTGGTCTTGTATTCGGCGGTCTCACCGATCTTGAACGATCCGGGAGCGGTAGGCTGGTCGAGCGTGAGGTCCAACGGAAGCTTGATCGAGACCCGGTCGACATCGGAGAAAGGGTAACGGAAGTGGATCGGATACTTGCGCTGGCTCTCGCCGAACAACGGCTTGCCGCCCGCCTGGAAGAAGGCTGGTTGAACGAACATCCGTTTCCCGGTCCGCTGCCCATATCCGCGCATGACGAGCGAGGCCGAGATGATGAGCGGCTTGTCGAGTTCGGTTACGTTCTCGACCTTGACGTCGGTGATCTCAGCGCCCGGATACTGCTCCTTCAGATCCTCGAGCACCTTCCTCTCGCGCTCGGAATCGGAGTCCTGGTCGAGATCGAGCCGGCGCGAGGTGGCGCGGTGCCCGGAATAGGCGAATCGGATCTTTCCCTTCACATTGCCGTCCATGTCGAGTTCGAGATCGGCTCGGCGAGTAGTGCGGCTGCGGTCGGGGGCATTGAGCGGAGTGGTGACGAAGGTGGGCTCTTTCGGATCGCAGATGAGGGCCGGCGTTCCTTCCTCCTGCCACCGGAGGAATCCCTTCGGCGCCCGCGCGGCGGCGGGATCGTAGAACCGCCAGTTGCCATTCACCTTCACGGCGATGCTTGCTGCCACGAGGAAGTGCGCGGTCATCATTTGCGGGTCGAAGCCCTTGTAGCCCCGGTCGGCGATCCGGGCCAGACGCGCCTCGAGTCCGGCGGCTTGCGCCAGGGCCACGAACAGCGCGTTGATATCGCCGCCAGTGCCCATCTTCCGCTTCATCGTGTCTGCCGTGGTTTCGTTACCCTTGAAGTTCTTTCTCTGCTCGGCGGTCACGCCGGAACTGTCGCTGTAGACGTTCTTGATGTTCTTTCGGCAGAACTCGAGAAGCTTGTCGATTTTCTCCTCGTCGCTCGCCGCCCCGTTCACCACTTCCGCCGCGGTCTTCTTGATATTGCCGTCGACCTTGAGCTCCTTCTGGAAGTCGCGGGCGAAATCGCGGCCCACCTCCTTCCAAAACTTTTCCGGCGTCAACTTCTTGTCCTCTTCGTAATAGATCAGCAACCAGGGGCGTACGTCGTTCTCCGGTGGCATGTTCGCCTCTTCCTTGAACGCGGGCACATTGCTCGCCGTAGTGGCGTAGTGCGTTTCGGTCCCGTTCCGTTCGGGCGTAAACGGCGTAGCGTTCGCCTGAAACCCCATCACCCGCATCTTGTACGGTACGTACTCGCTCTGAATCGGCTTGACCAGGTACTTGACGAAGTGCACCGGATACTCACGTGAGAACTCCAAGTGGACATAATTCGCCACGCGGTCCGGATAGGTATGAGTGTACTGGTACTCGATGATGGAACCCGGCGTTACCGCCGGAAAAGCGACCGCCTTGACCTTGAGATTGCTGACCTTCTTGCCCTTTAGTACGTCCGTATCCTTGATCGCGTCATTCCCGGCCTCGACGATCGACCCATCGGGTTTGATCGTACGGGCCGCCACCTCGCGAACGAACTGCTTCCCAGCCGAGACAATTTCCGCCGTCGCCAGGTCTTTTGCGCCTTTTTCTGTGAAAATCTTCACACGCAGGTAGTGCCGGTACACCGTCCAGATGTCAGGCGGCTGGAGGTGGTCGGTAATTTTCACCTCCCAGTAGAGGATCTCGGCGTCCGCGTTGGCGTCTATCTTCGGTGTTTTCAACGAGATTTCGGAGGGTTCGATGGGACGCCACGTCGCCGCGCAAATCGGCAGGGTAGCAACAAGGAGGAGTAACCGGCGCATACCGCCAGTAACCGCCAGTATCCGCGAAGATTCGGCGGAATTCAACAGGAAAAACTCTAAGGCCCTAGCGGGCTATCCGTGATCCCATGTCGTCGCCTTTGATGGCCTACGCCATCAAGTCCGGAAAGCGGCCCGGCGTGCACGCGAAAGAGGGTACTCCGAGTACTGCGAATTGTGCGGCGATCGCTTGATCGTAAGCAGCTTTTGCGTCATCGCTCAGTGTAAGCAGCGGGGTCATTTGGACTCCCGAGGCCGCAATCGACGCGACTCGCTTCGCTTCTGCGGGTCTCCACCCCTGATAGAGATCGCTGATCAGAACCAGCACCGTATCGGTGCCGCCGCCCAGTTGAATCCCAATCGGGCTGGTAGTGGCGGAGGTTTGGCGCGCATCGTGCGGTCCCAATCGATTTCGCGGTGCCGGGGGTGGCGGATCCGGATCGAGCGATTCATTCAATGCACCGGTGACGGCTCTGCGGGCCGAGAGCAGCGGACGTGAGCTGGTCGCGCAGGTTCATGGCTCGGGAACTGGTGATGTGGAGGTTCGAGACGTGCCGAAACGGCTGTGATGCGAGATGCCGGCGAACCGATTCCCGAACCATCGCTCTTCGAGTTGGCCGAGACGGCGCAAAGGTTACGGCCAACCCACCCAAAGGCTCGCCGCCGAGGCGATCAGCAGCACCATGAGTCCGAGCCCGCACCAAGCACGAAACTCGCCTCTTCCCACGGCCAACGCCGCGCCCAGTTTGAGCGCGGTGTTCGAGAGCACCCCGATCGCGATGGCCGCGACGGCAGCCTCGAGCGCACTTCCCGCTTTCGCCGCATTGGTCATCGAGATGGTCAGTGCATCGACATCGGTGAGCCCGAGAACGGCGGCCGAGACGGCAAGTCCGGCGCCGCCCCATCGGGCTCGAACGGCGTGGGTGGCGAACAGGACTGCCTGAAACAGCAGCGCCATCTGCAGCGCCGAGCCCGCCTGAAGCGGATTCGATGGCGGCGCGAGGTTCGCCGTTCGGCCCCGGAACAATCGCAAGGCCGTGAGCGACATGGCGATTCCGAGCACGGCCGGAGCGGCGAGCAACCGGCCGAGTGGCAGCGCGGAAAGTGGATAGAGGATCCAGCAGGCGGCTACCACGCGGAAGTACATGACCGTGCAGGCGGTCACGACGCCGAGCGCGAGCACCCGCGCGGCCTCCGGTTCCGAACGGCTGTTTCGCGCGAACGTGATCGTAACGTTGGTGGACGAGATGAGCCCGCCGAGCAGGCCCGCGAGCGCGTAGCCCTGATGAGGGCCCGCCACCAGCCGCGCGGCGTAGCCCGCAAACGAGAGTCCGGAGAAGAACAGCACCAGGATCCACAACTCGCGCGGCCGGATTCCACCAAGCGGACCATATGGACCTTCGGGAAGCAACGGCAGCACGATCAGCGCCATGACCGCGAACCGGAAAGCCGCGCGCAGGCCCTGTTCGGGCAGCTTCGAAACGATGGCGTGCAAGCGCGACTTCTCGATCAACAGGAGGGCGGTGACGGCGACGGTGCCCGAACATAAGCCCCAGTAGCCGAGCCCGCCCAGCGTTCCCGCCGCCAAGACGACGAGAGCCGCCGCTTCCGAGGTGCCATCAACGTCACGCCGGCTGGCCGCGATGTAACCGCCGATCGCGAGTGCCACTCCACCCGCCAGCAGAATCGCGCCGAGCGCATACCATTCGTTCGACCACAGCCATCCCGCGATCCCGGCCAAAGCACCGAGGAGTGTGAAGGTTCGAACGCCGCCGAAGTGCGACTGGCCCGCGTGACCCGACCATTGGCGCTCCACGCCCACCGCCGCTCCGCCGAGCGCGGCGATGGCGATGCTCCACGCGGCTTGCTGTTCGGGACCCATCCGCGAGGGCTAGTGCAGCCCGTGCTTCTTCATGCGGTATCGCAACGTGTCGCGGCTGATGCGCAGCAGGCGAGCCGCCTGTGTTTGATTTCCGCCGCTCTTGTCGAGTGCCTGTGTCAGCAGCGTGCGCTCGCTTTCCTCGAGTGAAGGCATACCGGAGGGTGCGAGGGGCGCCGATCCGGTACCCGCTCCGGCCGCGGTCGCCACGCTCACGGCTCCGCCCGGAACGGCGTTGATCATGTAGGCGGGCAGGTCCGCCGCATCGATCACTTCGCCCATCACCATCATGCACGCGTGCCCAATCACGTTTTCGAGTTCACGAACATTACCCGGCCAGGAATGGCGCTGGAGAATGATCTCGGCGCGCCGGGTGAGCCCGCGGATCGCCTTGCCGTAGGAGGTGGAGAACTTGGAGACGAAGTGACGGATCAATAGCGGCAGATCGCCTTCGCGTTCGGCCAGCCCCGGCGTTGCGATCTCGACCATCGACAGGCGATAGTAGAGATCTTCCCGGAACGCCTTGTCGTCGACCGCCTTGCGCAGGTCGCGATTGGTGGCCGCCACGATGCGCACATCCACCTTGCGCGGAACGAGCGAGCCCAGCCGCTGCACCTCCTGATTCTGGATTGCGCGCAGCAGCTTCGCCTGGGTGCTCTGCGGCATGTCGCCGATCTCATCGAGAAACAGCGTGCCTTTGTGCGCATGCTCGAAAAGGCCCATCTTGTCGCCCGCCGCGCCGGTGAACGATCCGCGAACATGCCCGAACAGTTCGCTCTCGAACAGCGTCTCGACGACGGCCGAGCAATTCAACACCACGAAATTGCCGCCCGATACCGGACTCAGCTTGTGCAGAGCCTGCGCGACGAGATCCTTGCCGGTTCCGGTGGCGCCGGTCACCAGCACGGTGCGGTAATGCGGAGCGACGCGTTCGATCCGGCTGAACAGATCCCACATCTGCGGACTGTTGCCGATGATTCCCTGGAACTGGCAGCTCTCGGCCAGTTCGCGCTGTAGTCCTTGCGCCCGCATGCGCCGCTGGACGCTGATGAGCAATTGGTCCACGCGATTCCGGATCGTTTCGAGCCGCACTGGCTTGTTCAGGTAGTCGCTGGCGCCCTTCTTGATCGCTTCGACCGCCGTCTCGGTCGAGTAATGAGCGGTCATGATGACGACATCGATCGACGGATCGAATTCCACGATGCGCTCCAGGACCTCGAGTCCACTCATCTTGGGCATCACCAGATCGGTCAGCACGATTTGCGGGTGGCGTGTCAGCACGAGATCCAGCCCCTCCTCTGGGTCCTGGGTCGTGATGATCTCGAGTTCAGGCCGGCGCAGCGCCGTGGAGAGGAGTTCGAGATTGCCAGCGCTGTCGTCGATGATGAGCAGAACGACTGGTGGGTTGTTCATTTGACCGTACTCCAGCGTGCCAGTTCTTCGCGGAGGCGCGCAAGCCGCACGGGCTTGGAGAGGTAGGATGTGAAGCCCGCCTGGAGAGCGCGGTGCTCGTCACCTTGCATGGCGTAGGCCGTGACCGCGATCAGCGGTGTTTCCGCATGCGCACCCGAGCGAAGGCGGCGCGCCGCCTCATACCCGTCGATTTCCGGCATCTGCAAGTCCAAAATGAAGATCTCGATTTCATTTCCGGCGGCCAGTTGAAGCGCTTCGGCTCCGTTGGCCGCCTCGATCACCTCGTGTCCCAGGTGCACGAGCACGGTTCGAAGCAACTCCCGATTCTTACTATTGTCGTCCGCGATGAGGATCGTCATTTGCCGAGCGCCCGGCCGAGGGCGGTCAACAGTGGCTTCTTCCAGGAACGGCCTTTCGGTAACACGGCGATCGCCGACTTTCGCAGCATCGCCGCTTGGCCGTCGTCGAGATCGATGCCAGTCAACACCACCACTGGGATCCCGGCCCAGCGTGGCTCCTCGCGCAAGCGCGACAGCATCTCGAACCCGCTCATTTCCGGCATCATCAGATCCAGGATAATCGCTCCGGGCGGGGAGCCGCCGAGGAGGGCTAGGGCTTCGTGACCGTCGGAAGCGCTCGTCACCTCGAAACCGGCATCCTGCAGAAACTGTTCCACCAGTTCGCGGGCGAGCGGCTCGTCGTCCACCACCAGCACCGATCGTGTCCGGTCTTTCTCCTGAAAGCAAGATTCGAGCGTCTCCACCAGGCGGCGCTTGCTGACTGGCTTCGTCAGCGCGAAGGACGCGCCGAACGTTCGAGCCACCTGTGTCTCTTCGCTGACCGAAACCACGACCACCGGAATCCGGCTCGTTTTGGGGTTGCGGTGGAACTCGCGGATCTGGCGCCAATCCTCGGCGGAGGGGCGCAGCAGGTCGATCACGAGTGCGTCAGGCTGAAGTTCTTCACTGATCTTCAGGCCTCTCGCGATCGTCTGCGCGAACACGCTCTGGAAACCCTCTTGCCTCAGATAGTCCAAAAACAACTCCGCGGACACGGCGTCGCTCTCGACAATCAGTACGAACGGCTCCGCCCGTTCCGGCCCGGGGGCCACGGGGGGTGAGTTCAGAACGAAGGAGAACGTACTGCCCTTTCCGGGTTCGCTTTCAACCCAGATCGATCCGCCCTGTTGCTCCACCAAGTTCCGCGTGATCGCGAGTCCGAGTCCTGTTCCCTCGCGGACGCCCTTGGTGGTGGAACCGACCTGATAGAAGTTGTCGAAGATGGCATCGTGGTGTTCGCGCGCGATGCCGATGCCGGTATCGGTTACCGAGATCATCGCGCGCCCCGCGCGCGCAACCGCCGAAATCGAGATCCGTCCGGACTCCGGCGTGAACTTGACCGCATTGGTGAGCAGGTTGACCATCACCTGCTTGAAGCGCAGCCGGTCCGCCTCCGCCTTGATTCCTTCGTCCAGCCGCAGGTCGATCGTGAGCGATTTCGCCTCGGCCTGCGGACGGATCGTCGACAGCACTTCATCCACCGCGCCGGCGAGCGCGAATGGTTCGGTGTGATACTCCATGCGCCCCGCCTCGATCTTGCTGATATCGAGCAGATCGTTGATGATCTCGAGCAGGTGCTGCGAGTCCTGATGGATATTGGCGGCGAAGCGCTTCTGCTTCGCGTTCAACGGACCCTCGAGCTCTTCACCGAGCAACTCCGCGAAGCCGATGATCGTGTGCAGCGGAGACCGCAATTCGTGGCTCATGCTTGCGAGGAATTCGCTCTTCAGGCGGTTGGAGCGCTCCACTTCGGCGTTACGCTGCTCCAGTTGCTGATTCTTTTCCGCGAGTTCGCCCGTGAACTGCTCCTGCAGCGTCCGCAGGCGCTCGTTGGTCTGGCGCCGCTCGGTGATATCGCGCACGATCGCCACCACGCGCATTCCATCCTCGAGCTGCATGGGGCTCAGGCTGATCTCCACCGGAAAGAGCGCGCCTGACTTGCGCCGGGCCAGCAGTTCGAGACCGGCTCCCATTGGCCGCGTGCCCGGTTGGGCCGCAAAAGAAGCGCGGTGATCGCGGTGACGGCTCCTCGTATCCTCTGGAACAAGCACATCGACATCCAGACCGATCAACTCCTCGCGCGAATACTCGAACGTGCGTAGCGCCGCCACGTTGGCGAAAAGGATCTGGCCTTCGTTGCTGACCTCGAGGATCGCATCCGGCGCGGCATCGAGCAGGTCTCCGAATCGTTTCTGGGTGAGCAGGGCGATCCGCAAGGCAGACTCGTGTTCGGCCAAGCGGTCCTCCTCCCGCTTGCGTGTGTCGATGTTTCTGCCCTCGGCGATCAAGAACTGAACGGCACCTTCACCGTCGGCTACCGGTTCGAGCGAGAAGTCGAAGCTCACCGGTTTGCCGTCGCGCCCGGGATGGACCGTGTCGAAGCGAACGAACTCACCGCGCGAGGCTCTTTGCACCGCGTCCCGGACCCGTTCCCTTTGCTCCAGCCCCCACCAGGGCGTCTCCGCGAAATCCCGGCCCACGACATCATCGAGCGAACAGCCGGCAAAGTCCAAAGCCGTCCGGTTCACTTCGATCACCCTGCCCGATGGATCGAGCAGTCCCGCGAATTCGAACAAGGCGTCGAACAACGCACGAAAGCGTGCCCGATGATCCCGCAAGGCCTCGACTTCCTTCTTGGACTCGGTGATGTCGCGCACCACCAGCATCCCGCCCTGTACATGGCCGTTCTCATCCTTCAAGGGAAACGCCGAGGCACTGAGCCAAACGCCGCCGGGCTGGCCTGCCGTACGCAGAAAATACTCGGCGTCGCGCACCTGCTCGCCGCGCAACGCCACCGCCAGCGGGTGGACCTCGTTGGCGCCCGGGTCGGCCCCCCATCGCAGCTTACCGTCCTCGCCCACCAGCAGACTGTAAACGCGCTTGGCCGCGACGTTGTGGGTGACGAGCTCGCCCTCCGGGTTGGCGATCAACACGCCGTCGCCCAACTGATCGAGGATGTGCCGCAACTCTTCGGGAGACAGTCCGGTATCTTTCGCCATCGGTCCAGAAAACATTATCGTCTCTTTGCCCCGCGTGAGATCACCCAGAGTGCGGGTCAAATCGCACAGAGTGGATGTCATCACACCGGTCTTGATCAAATACCGGGCTGATAGAGCAAGTCAGGGGCCAAGAACCGGACTCTTTGGCAGCAGGCGTGCACCACATTGAGGCATGAGCAGGATATTGTTCCCCGTCGATTACTCCGGGCAATGCACCGCCGCGGCGCCCCATGTCGCCGCCTTCGCGCGCATCCTCGGCGCGGATGTCGTTCTCTTGCACACGGTGGCTCCGGCCGATTGCCTTCACCTGGCGCCGGAGATGTACCCCGCCAGCGTCGCCGACCTCACCCGTTGGCAAAAGGACGCGGATCGCAAGAGACTCGAAGGTTTCCTTCCGGAGTTGTTTGCCGGCGCGATCCGCGTGATCGGAACAGGCGACGCCGCGCATGACATCGTCGAGTACGCGCATAGTGAGCCGGTGGGACTCATCATGTTGCCGACCCACGGAATGGGGCCCTTCCGCCGGTTTCTGATCGGCTCGGTCGCCGCAAAGGTGCTGCATGACGCGCATGTGCCTATCTGGACCTCCGAGCACGCCGAGCAAAAGAGAGCCGCACCCGATCGCTACCGGGCGATCCTGTGCGCGTGCGATCTGAGCCCAAAGACGGTGGAGTCCCTGCGCTGGGCGGCTGACTTCGCGGCGCGCTCGGGCGGATCGCTCCACGTGGTTCACGCCGTGCCCGCCGCCGAGGCCCGCCCAGAACGCTACTTCGATACCGAATTGGTGGCGGTGCTGGCGAGCGAGGCCCGCGAACGGATTGGCAGGCTGCTCGCCGAAAACGGGCTGGCGGCCGCGGCGATCCACACGCGCGGCGGCAGTCCGGATCGCGTCATTCACGAGGTCGCGGCCGAAACCGCCGCGGACCTGCTCGTAATCGGCCGCGGCGCCGTGGCCGCCGGGCTCGGGCGCTTGCGCGCCCACGGCTACTCGATCATCGGCAACTCGCCATGTCCGGTGGTGAGCGTGTAGATTGGTCTGATGGCTGATCGACCGTTGCGGCTCGCGATCGCGGGCGTGGGAAGAATGGGCGCCGTGCACGCGCTCCACATCGCGGAACTCGCGAGAGAAACAGGAAAGTGCCAGTTCGCCGCTATCGCCGACATCGATGTGGAGAAGGCCCGGCGTGTTGCCGCCAAGCTCGGAGTTGATGTCCCGGTGTTCCACTCAGTGGACGCGCTGGCAAGTTCCGGCGTCGCGGACGCGACCTTCGTCGTGACCCCGACCTCGCTGCATCGCGAACATGCAGCGCGCCTGATCGCCGCCGGCCAGCGAGTGCTGGCCGAAAAGCCGCTCACCGGCACGCTCGAAGGCGATCGCGAATTCAGCCGCGCACTCGACCGCGACCACCCGCACTCCGTAATGCTCGCCTTCCAGCGGCGTTACGATGCGCCGCTACGTTACGCGCGGCAGTTGATGGCCGATGGAATCGTGGGCCGCGTCTTCAAGATCTACTCGGCGCTCGAGGATTCCAACCCCGCGCCCGATGGCTATCAGAGCGATGGAATCCTTCCCGACATGTCGGTCCACAACGTGGACGAGATCCTCTGGCTCACCGGAAAGATGCCGCGAACGGCTGCCGCAATCGGGTCGCGTATCCACAGTCACGCGCTCACCACCTGCCGCGAGGATTTCGATGACGCGATGCTGCTGCTCTGGTTCGAGGATGAATCACAGGCGCAGATCCAAGTGAGCCGGAACCACGTTTCCGGCTATCGAGTGGAGACGATCATCTTCGGAACCGAGGGCCAGATTCACGTGGGCCGCTTCGATCAGCGTCCGCGAGACATTACCGTCGAAGCATACGGACGGCGCGGACGCTCCGAACCTTTGGCGCACCGCGTCTTCACCATGCGCGACTATGGTTCGGAATTGCCCGAGTTCGTCGATCGCTTCGGGCCGGCGTACAAAGCCGAACTGGAAGAATTCGTGGATCGTTGCCTCTCCGGCCAACCCTTTTCCTCCACGCATCGCGATGGCTTGCGAGCGCAGGAGGTGATTTCAGCCGGTATGGCGGCCGTGATCGGAGAAGGGCAGGGAAGCCGCGTCAGTTCGCAGTAGGCTCGCGCTTGCGCCAACGCAGATACATCGGAATTCCGCTCAGGAAGATCAGCGTCCCGAACAGCGACGACACGGGCCGTTCGATGAGTGTGTTTCCGACGAACCAGACCGAGAAGGCGGCGAACAACAGCGGCGCCACTGGATATCCCCACATCTTGTACGGACGCGGCCATTCCGGATGCGAGCGCCGCAGCACGATCACCGCGATCATCGCGGCGGCGTGAATCAGCCACGCGATGAACAGCACATAGGAGATGAGCGCCTCGTACGAACCGCTCAGCGCGAGAATCGATGCCCAAACGCCTTGCACGAGAATCGAGAACGACGGCGTCATGTACCGCGGGTGGATCTCGCCGAACCGTTCGAAGAACAGGCCGTCGCGGGCCTGCGCGAAATAGATCCGCGGCGAGGTGAGGATCGCGCCGTTGGCCGCTCCAGCGGTCGACAGCATGATCGTCGCGGAAACGAAAACGGCGCCCCACGCCCCCATGGTGGCCACCGCCGAATCCGCCGCGATCCGTTGCGAAGCCGCCACCCGGTCGAGCGGCAGGATGTGCAGGTAGGCGAGGTTCGCGAGCAGGTAGAGACCCGCGACCGCTGCCACGCCCAGCGCGAGCGCCACCGGAATGTTGCGCTTGGGGTTCGCCACCTCGCCCGCGACGAATGCGATCACGTGCCATCCGTCATAGGCGAGAAAGGCTCCGAGCATGGCGAGGCCCAGCGGCGCCGATTGGATCCTGACCGGAGCGGAGAGGTCCAGTTGGGAGGGGACGCTCAGTGCGCTCGCGATCAGGATCGCCAGCCCGGTGATCTTGAGGGCCGTCAACAGCACCTGCACGCGCGCGCCCAGCTTCACACCCACGTAGTTGATCGCGGTGAGCAGCGCGATCAGGAGTGGCGGCGCCACCCGCACGATCGCCGGAACACCCGGAAACAGATACGACAGGTACAACGCGAAAACCGTGGAGACCGCCGCGATCGAGCCCGACTGAATCACGAGGAAGAACGACCAGCCGGTAAGAAACGCGGCGACATCGCCGTACGCCTCGCGAATGTAGACGTACTGGCCACCCGACCGTGGCAGCATCGCGCCGAGCTCCGCATAGCCCAGCGCTCCGAAGAATGTGATGATGCCGGCAACGATCCAGACCGCGAAGATCATCGGAGCGGAACCGAGGTCGCGCGCGATCTGCGCGGGCACCACGAAGATGCCACCGCCGATCATCGTCCCGATCACGATCGCCGTCGCGTCGAGAAGTCCGAGCCGGCGGGGGAGCTCGGCGGCAAGTGGCGGAGGCATCCCGAGACTATATCGTGAATTGGGCTCGCGAAACTCTCAGTGGGGGTTGACCCCGCCAACAGAGGGAGGAGGACGCTGAGATTCG
>CADECY010000147.1 GCA_902825945.1 uncultured Acidobacteriota bacterium | reverse complement strand
TCCCGTCGACCTTCACGTCGAAGAATCGCGTCACCTCGTTGAAGAAGGGATCGGAAGATGTCTGCCGGTCCTCCGTCGACCCCTGGCTGTAGAAGGACCAGCCGAAGACCGTCGCTTCCCGAGTGTGCTCCCGGAACCACTTATCGATCAGCGCCGTTTTCCCCGTCCCTCCGCCCGCCACCACGGCGACGACGTTCGCCTCCGGGTCCGCCCAGGCCGCATCGAGCCGCGCCAGTTCCTTCTCGCGCCCGAACAGGTGCGGATCGACAATCGGCAGGTTGCCCGTGAACGTGCGGACCTGCTCATCGCGATAACTCGGCCGCTCGCCGGTGAGTCGCGCGACCAACTGACGGCGCGAGCGCGCCGACCGGTCGCGCAGGTCGAGGTAGACGAGCGGCGACGCGATTTGCGGAATCGCACAATCGTCGAGCCGCACGATCAGCAGGCGCCGCTTCTTCCCACGTGGATCGAGGTTGTATGCCGCCTCGAACTCGGCCATGCAGTAGTCGCTCTTGCTGTAGGGCTCGGAGTAGAGCGCGATCACGTGATCGCTCCGTTCGAGTCCGGCATTGATCTCGTGGACCACGCCCGCTCCCAGCGGGAAGTGGTGATCCTGGAGCGTGTATTCGTGCCCGAGTTCCGTCAGAATTTCAGCGACCCAAAGTCCCCACTCGGCATTGGCGCCCGAGCGGGAGATGAAGTAATTCAACTTCGGAGCTGGAGCAACCGCGGGCGACGCCATCCGGCCATTCTATCGCCGGAGTTCCGCGAGTTCGCGGTCACGGCGGTGGTAGCCGGTTTGTTCGATGAGTTTCGCGGCTTCGTCAACGTGCGGGCGGGCGGCTTCGGGGTTGCCGTTCGCGAGGTGGAGGCGGGCTTGGGCGAGGTGGTAGTCGGTGAGATGGAGCTTCATGCCGCAGCGGGTGGCGAGGGCGTGGACTTCGTCGAGGTCGGCTTGGGTGCCTCGGGCGAGAAGGGCTTTGGGGAGTTCTTGGATTTGGCCAGCGCGGCGGAGGTAGTCGACGGCTTGGTCGAGGTGGGTGCGGTCTCCGGTGGCGCGGCCGAGGGAGAGGTGGTCGAGGCCGATGTCGAGGAGTGGGTCGGAGGGGACGCGCCACTCGAAGAGCCTGGTCGCGCGGCGGTGGACTTCGGCGGCCTGGCCCTGGGCCAGCAGGAGATCGCAGTATCGGTAGCCTCCGAGCGAGAAGAGGAGGGGGTATGCTGGTTGCCACTCGGCTTGGAGGCGCTCCGCGTCCCGGAAAAGGCGGGTGGCTTCGGCGATCTCGCCCGCCGCGTGGAGGGCGTCGGCCAGGGTGGTGCGGAAGGCCATGCGTACGGAGGCATCGCCGCTGCGATCGGCGTATTCCACCGATTGGCGGGCGGAGGCGATGGCGGCGGGGATGTCGCCAATGGCGAGTTGGAGTTCGCTGAGGTTGCTGTGATACAGGGCAGCGTTCTCCCGGTCTCCCAGGCGAGCGGCGGCGGCGGCGCCCGCGCGCATGGGTTCCACGGCGTCAGCGAGGCGACCGAGGGCATGGAGCGCGAACGCTGCGCTGTTGAGCACCCATGCCTGATTCGCAGCGGAAAGGCTCGGGTGGGGCTCGGCCCAGGGGCGGGCGAAGAAGTTGGCGAGCAGGGACAAAGCTGTTCCAAAGGCGCCGAGTTTCTGGACCAAGTACGCGTCGTTGCCGCGGATGATCCGGTCCAAGAAGACGTGATCGAGCGCCGTCTGGTGCTTTCCCGCTCGACAGCCGTGGTAGACGGCATGAAACAGCGGCACCATCTCCGCTTCCGTGTCCGGCCGATGCGGGGCTCGTTTGCAGTAATGCCCGTACAAGCGAGCGTGACCTTCCTGGGTCGACTCCGCCGAGAAGTGCTCCCGGATCAGCGGATGGCAGTCGATCGGCAACTTCGGATCCGCGCCCAGAATCAGGCGGGCATCCTTCAGGCCGTCGAGCGCGTCCTGATAAGCGGAGTCCGTGATCGGCGGCAGCACGAGGCGCAACGCCTCCGGCTCGGCGGGCCGATCGAAGTATCCAAGCGCGGTCAACACCGCCCGTTCCGGCTTGCCTTCGAACATCCGCGCATAGCTGGCCATCATCCGGCGGGCGTGAGGACCCGTACGTTTCACACGATCGACGGGGAGGACGGGAATGTCTGCCCGCCGTCGAACGTCGCCGCCCATGTATTTCGCCAAATAGGTGCCGAGCAGCGTCACCGCGAGCGCATGATTGCCGAAGTCGATCGACGCCGCTGCCAACTCCGCTGGCGGCCCATGGACTCCGAGGAACGCCAGGTACTTTCCACCCGCCACGGGATCGAGGTTGTCGAGATCGATCGCGATCGAGTGGTGCTCATCGGAAGGCACATCCACCAACTGCAGCCGCGACGAACAAACCACCAGCCCCGCGTTCCGCGTCCGCAATTCGTTCAACAACGCCTTGATCGCGTTGTCGCGTAACGTCCCGTCGGGCGCCTGCAACGGCTCGAGTCCATCGAGAATCAGCAGCACCCGCTCCTCGCGCATCCGCCGGGCCAGCGCCTCCGCCTTGGCAAAGACCGAGAGGCTCCCGTCGACCTTCACGTCGAAGAATCGCGTCACCTCGTTGAAGAAGGGATCGGACGAAGTCTGCCGGTCCTCGGTCGACCCCTGGCTGTAGAACGACCATCCGAACACCGTCGCTTCCTGAATGTGCCCCCGGAACCATTTGTCGATCAGCGCCGTCTTCCCCGTGCCTCCGCCCGCCACCACGGCGACGACATTCGCAGCCGGGTCCGCCCAGGCCGCATCGAGCCGCGCCAGTTCCTTCTCGCGTCAAAACGCGTGCGGATCGACGATCGGCAGGTTACCCGTGAACGTGCGGACCTGCTCATCGCGATAACTCGGCCGCTCGCCGGTGAGTCGCGCGACCAACTGACGGCGCGAGCGCGCCGACCGGTCGCGCAGGTCGAGGTAGACGAGCGGCGACGCGATTTGCGGAATCGCACAATCGTCGAGCCGCACGATCAGCAGGCGCCGCTTCTTCCCACGTGGATCGAGGTTGTATGCCGCCTCGAACTCGGCCATGCAGTAGTCGCTCTTGCTGTAGGGCTCGGAGTAGAGCGCGATCACGTGATCGCTCCGTTCGAGTCCGGCATTGATCTCGTGGACCACGCCCGCTCCCAGCGGGAAGTGGTGATCCTGGAGCGTGTATTCGTGCCCGAGTTCCGTCAGAATTTCAGCGACCCAAAGTCCCCACTCGGCATTGGCGCCCGAGCGGGAGATGAAGTAATTCAACTTCGGAGCCGTAGCAAGCGTGGGGGACGCCATCTGGCCATTCTATCGTCCAGAGCGGCGCTCATGTCCGCGGATAGTAACTCGCCTTCAAACGATCGACGTAGACCCGCGCCGACTCGCGAACCATGCCACCGTCGCCCCAGCACCAGAGCTTGGTGGCAATCGCGTCGATGCGGCTCTCACGCCACTCGCCCGTCATCCCCTTGGGCTTCGATTCGAAGATGTCGCCGAGGATCGCATGCAGCAGTTCATGCGTACACGTGTTGACGGCAACGAACGGGATCCGATACCCATGCGCGCGGTGGAGCGCGATCAGACAGAGATGGTAGTCGCGATAGAGCGTGGTGACGCCCGCGATGGCACGGCCACGATCCCACTCCTCGGGAATCCGGTCCGTCATGACTGCGTTGAGCGCGGCGGGATCGAGTCCGCTGATGACGGGTTCGCGCCCATGCGGCCGTTCGACGCGGCCTTCACCGCGGGAGGCTTTCAACACGACTCCGCCCCGCCGGAAGTCGCGCGCGCATTCGGGCCAGATCCGCTCCGAAAGATCCTTCAGTTGTCCGGGCCGCCACTTGGCATCGCGATCGATCACCACGCGAACCGGCACCTCGACCGGGGTATCCGGCGCCACGGCCAGACTCGCCAGGAGGAACTCCCGCCGGTCCACGACAACATAGTAGTATGAGACCAATGCGAATTGCCGCCTTCGCCGCATTGGCCTCGATTGCCATGGCCGCGGACTTCACTCCGCAACAGCGCCGTTACTGGGCCTTCCAGCCCGTGGCGCGCGCGGCCACTCCGGCGGTGAGCCGGGGCGCGTGGGTGCGAAACCCGGTGGACGCATTCGTTCTGAAAAAGCTCGAGAACGCGGGCATCGCGCCGAGTCCGGAAGCATCGCGTGCGGAGTTGATCCGGCGCGCTTCGCTCGATCTCACCGGACTTCCGCCGGGACCGGCCGAGGTCCGCGCGTTTGTCGAGGATCGATCGCCGAAAGCCTGGGAGAACGCGATCGAGCGGCTGCTGGCGTCACCACGGTACGGCGAGCGCTGGGCGCGTCACTGGCTGGATGTGGCGCGTTATGCCGAGAGCACGGGCTTCGAAGACGATGTCACGCGTCCGAACATCTGGCGTTATCGCGACTATGTGATCCAGGCGTTCAACAACGATAAACCGTACGACCGGTTCATTCGCGAACAGATCGCGGGCGACGAGTTATGGCCGGAGAGCATGGAGGCGCGCATCGCCACCGCGTTCAACCGCCACTATCCGGAAGAGGGCAACAACAAGGATCTGCTGCTCGCGCGCCAGGAGATGATGCACGACGTCACCTCGGTGACCGGCGCGGCCTTTCTCGGGCTCACGTTCGAATGCGCGCGCTGCCACGATCACAAGTTCGACCCGATTCTCCAGCGCGATTACTACCGGCTGCAGGCGTTCTTCTCGAACACCGATCACGACGACCGTTTTCCGCTGGTGAGCGGCAACGAACTGCGCGCCTATGAAGAGCAACTCGCGCGGTGGGAATCGAATACCGCGCACATCTGGAAAGAGCTCGACGAACTGCTGATGCCGCAGCGCACCTACACGCCCGCGCAGTTGCTCGAGCGATATCCGGACTACGCGGTGGCCGCGATCAAGACGCCCGAAGCGCAACGCACGCCGATCCAGAAATGGATGGCGCATCTGCTGGCGTCCAAGAATTGCAACACTTGTCCGCTGCGCCCGAAGCCGTATCTCGATCCGTCGTTCTTCACGGTGGCTTCGAAGTTGAAGGGCGAACAGAAGAAGCGCTATGACGAACTGCGCGCCGAACTCGCCACGTTCGAGAGCGTGAAGCCGAAGGAGATTCCGCGCGGGACGGGATTGGTGGATGTGGGTCCGGTGGCGCCGCCGACGCATGTACTGGGCGTGGGACTCTACACGTCACCCGGCGAAGAGGTGCAGCCGGGCTTCCTCACGATTCTCGATCCGAAAGAGGCGCCCGCTTCGAAGCCCACCGCGCATGGATCGTCGGGCCGGCGCACGGTGCTGGCGAATTGGCTGACCGATCCCGCGAATCCGCTGACCGCGCGTGTGATGGTGAATCGCATTTGGCATCACCACTTCGGAGCGGGCATTGTGGCCACGCCGGGGGATTTCGGCGTGATGGGCTCGCGGCCCACACATCCGGAACTGCTCGATTGGCTGGCTTCGGAATTCACGGCGTCCGGTTGGAGCATCAAGAAGATGCATCGCCTGATCATGACCTCGAGCACGTATCGCCAGAGCGCGCGCGGCCGGGACGAGGCCCGCAAGATCGACCCGGAGAACAAGCTGTTGTGGCGGGTCTCGCCGCAACGCCTCGAGGCGGAAGCGATTCGCGATTCGGCGCTGGCTGTGGCGGGCGTGCTGAATCCGGCGGCCGGTGGTCCGAGTGTGTTTCCGGAGTTGCCGCCCGGAGCGGCGAAGCCCGTGGGTGGCTGGGAGCTCAGCAAGAACGCGGAGGAGCGGAACCGGCGCAGCATCTACATTTTCGTCCGGCGCAACGATCCCTATCCGATGCTGAACGTGGCGGACTTTCCCGACACTCACGATTCGTGTTCGCGCCGCAATCGCACGACGACGGCACCGCAGGCGCTGGCGCTGTTGAACAGCCGCCTGACCGCCGATTGGTCGAAGCAGTTCGCCGCGCGAGTGGCGGGCACAGCGGGCGGCGATGCGTCGAAGCGAATCGAGGCTGCTTACGATCTCGCGTTTTCGCGCAAGCCCGATTCGTGGGAGATCGATAAGGGATTGACGTTTCTCGGGCGCCAAGCGGAGGCCGCCGGCGCGGCAAACGCACTCGCTGATTTTTGTTTGATGCTGATGAACTCGAACGAATTCGTCTATCGTTTTTAGGAGCCGCATGAACGCACGAGCCACGATCCGATCCCGGCGGCAGTTTCTCACCAGCGCCGGCAGCGGCCTCGGAGCAATGGCGCTGGCCAGCCTGCTCGAAGGCGCCGAACCGCTGGCGCCGAAGGCCGCGCATCACCGCCCGCGCGCGAAGTCAGTGATCTGGCTGTTCATGGAAGGCGGCCCGAGTCATATCGATCTGTTCGACCCGAAGCCCGCGCTCTCGAAGCTCGCTGGCCAACTCACGCCGCCGTCGTTCAAGCTGCCGGTAACGAGCGCCACCGGTTCGCACCGCATGCCGCTGGTGGACACGCGGCGCACGTTCCGGCAACATGGCCAGAGCGGACTCTGGGTTTCCGATTGGTATCCGCGCATCGCGACGTGCATCGACAAGCTCGCCGTCATCCGCTCGTGCTGGGCCGATGGGCTGAATCATGTGGGCTCGGTCCGGCAGATGAACACCGGTTCGATTCTCGCGGGGCGGCCTTCGCTCGGTGCGTGGACGACCTACGGACTCGGCGCGGCGAACCGCAACCTTCCGGCGTTCGTGGTCCTGACGGACGATAAGGTGGTGCGTGGCGGACCCACGAATTGGAGCTCCGGGTTCCTTCCCGCGACCTATCAAGGTACGCAGTTGCAGAAGGAAGGTCCGCCGATCTTCCATCTCGCGCCGCCCGAGGATGTCTCCGATCAACGCCAGCGCGCGCGGCTCGATCTGCTGCGCGATCTGAATGCGCATCATGGCGAGAAGTTTCCGGGCGAAGACGAGATGGACGCGCGGATGCAGTCGTACGAACTCGGCTATCGCATGCAGGCTTCGGCGCCGGAGGCGGTGGATCTGAGCAAAGAGACGGACGTGACGCGGCGCTTGTACGGCATGGACGACAAGATGACCGCTCGCTTCGGAACCAATTGCCTGCTGGCGCGGCGCTTGGTGGAGCGGGGAGTCCGATTCGTGGAAGTCTACTGCGGCAGCGGCAGCGGATGGGACGCGCACTCGGGGCTCGAAGAGAATCACACGAAGTGGTGCCGCGTTTCCGATCAGCCGATCGCGGGTCTGCTCGCCGATCTCGAGTCGCGCGGACTGCTCGAGGAGACGCTCGTCGTGTGGGGCGGCGAGTTCGGACGCACGCCGTTCACCGATACCAATTCGACGGCGAAGGGCGCGCAGTATGGGCGCGATCACAATCCGTGGGGCTTCACGATGTGGATGGCGGGCGCTGGCGTGAAGGGCGGACAGGCGATTGGCGCGACGGACGAGATCGGTTTCCGGGCGGTGGAGAAGCCGTATCATGTGCACGATATCCACGCGACGGTGCTGCACCTGCTGGGGCTGAATCACCTGAACCTGACGCATCTGCACAACGGGCGGGCAGAGCGGGCGACGATGACGGGCGGGAAGCTGATTCCGGAATTGATCGCCTGATCGAGATCCCCGCGATTCATGGACTGTTCACGGTCCTGAGCGAGGGCGGATGCTAAAATCGGATTGCTTGCCCGCAAGCCGCGCGTGACAGCCCGAATATTTCTCAAGCTGATCCTCGGCACGCTCTGCGTGCTTTTGGTGGCCTTGGCCGCCGCGGATATTCTCGCCTCGCGCGTAGCCGAGCAAACCCACCTCGACACACTCGAAAGCGAACTCGCCTCACGCGGCCAAACGCTGTGCGCGCTGGTGCAGGGTGACCGGCACGAAGTGGCATTGGCTTCGAGAAGCGCCGCGGCCCGGCTCACGCGTGTCTCGGCGGATGGCCGGGTCATCTTCGATACCGAAGCCAACGCGGTCAAGATGGAAAACCATCGCGACCGGCCTGAGATCGCTGCCGCGCTGCGGGGCGAGAATGGGTCGGCGCGCCGGCGCAGCGGAACCGTGGGCACGGAGTATCTCTATGTCGCGGTGCCGTGTGAAAAGGGTGCGTTGCGCCTGGCAGTTCCGCTCGAAGGCGTGACGCGCCAAGTCTACGCGATTCGCGGGAGAATGCTCGGGTCGATCGTGCTCGCGTTCATTCCCGCCTTCTTCGTCGCGGCCTTTTTCGCGCGATCGGTCTCATCGAAACTCGGCACGATCATCGACTACGCGGCCAAGCTCGCCGAAGGGCGATTCCAGGCGCGGCTCGACGATCTCGGCAAGGACGAGTTGGGCCACCTCGGCCAACGCCTGAACGAAACGGGGCGCAATCTCGAGCGCATCTTCGAGGAACTTCAGCGCGAGCACCGCGAACTCGAAAAGCAGGAGCAGGTGCGCAAGGATTTCGTGATCAACGTCTCGCATGAGTTGCGCACTCCGCTCGCCTCGATCCTCGGATACACCGATACGCTACTCGCCGGCGCGATCAATGAACCCGGACACAACGTGCGGTTCCTCGAGATCATTCGCAACAATACCGAGCGGCTCACCAACCTCGCGTCGGACCTGCTGACCCTGACCCGGATCGAGCAGAAGGCCGAGAAGTTCCAGTTCGCCTCCTACTATGTGAACGGGTTGCTGCTCGACTGCGTGGATTCGATCCGGCCGATCGCCGACAAGAAGCATGTCCGGCTTCGAATCGAAGCCGCGCCGGACCAATGTGAGGTGTTCGCGGATTCCACTGCGATTCATCAGGTGATCGGGAATCTGCTCGACAATGCGATCAAGTACTCGCCCGAAGGCGGCGAGATCGTGGTGGGCGCGCGGCCGGCGCCGAAGAGCCCGGGTTTCGTTCAATTCTCGGTGAAGGACTCTGGACCCGGGATACCCGAGTCCGAGCAATCACGCCTGTTCGAACGCTTCTACCGCGTGGACAAGGCCCGTTCGCGCGACCTCGGCGGCACCGGACTCGGGCTCGCCATCGTCAAGCATCTCGTGAAGACGCACGGGGGCGAAGTGGGTGTAGTTTCCGAGCCCGGCGCGGGTTCCACCTTCTGGTTCACGCTTCCGGTGGGAGATACAGGACTCTCGGAAACCCGCTCGCTTCAAGCTCAATTCACCGAACCGTAACGTCACCGTAACGAAAGCCGCGCTATGTTTGGAGAAGGATAATCATGAAGAAGATCATGCTGATCGAAGACGACGCGGACCTCTATTCGCTCGTCAAGTACAACCTCGAAAAGGAAGGCTTCGCGACCGTCGGAAGCCAGACCGGCAAGGGCGCGATCGAGCTGTGCCGCCGCGAGCGGCCCGATCTCATTCTGCTCGACATCATGCTGCCCGATTCCGACGGGCTCGATATCTGCCGCGGAATCCGCGCCCACGCCGAACTCGCGCACATTCCCGTGATCTTCCTCACAGCCCGCGCCTCCGAGACCGATCGCATCATCGGGCTCGAACTCGGCGCCAACGACTACATCGTCAAGCCGTTCTTCATTCGCGAGCTGATCGCGCGTGTCAAGATCCAGTTCCGCCCGGTGGCGGGTCCGCAGCGGAGCCTCAAGGCCGGCGGTCTTCAACTCGAACGGGCCAGTTGCCGTGTGTGGCTCAATGAAGAGGAGATCCAACTCACGGCCACCGAATTCAAGTTGCTCGAGTTTCTGATGGCGCGGCCCGGTGTGGTCTTCAGCCGCCAGCAATTGCTCGACTCGGTTTGGGGACACGACCGCGCGGTCACCGATCGCACGGTGGACGTCTACATCCTCCGCCTTCGCCAGAAAGTGGAAGCCGATCCCGCCAACCCGAACTACATCCGCTCGGTGCGGGGCTTCGGCTACAGCTTCAACGACGAAGCGGTGCGGACCGAAACCGCGGCCCTCACCGCCTGATCGATTCTCGAATCCTTACTTGGCGGGCGGCAGAAGCTTGCAGGTGTGGCGCGAAACCATCTGCCACGATCCGCCCTTCTTGACCCACACCTGAACCATGTCGAGCGGGATATTGCCGGCCGGATTGTGCGCCGTCATCTTGCCTTGCCAAACCGCCGTGTTGCCGTAGACGTGAACCGTCGAGCCGGGCATCAGTTCGAAATTGGCGCCGGTCTTCATGAACGCGGCGATCGCTTCGGCCTTCGTCTCGAGCTTCGCGTTCGAATGGGCGTAGCGGACTTCATCGCCAAGAAGCTTTTCGAGCTTCGCCTTGTCTTTCGCCTTCGCGGCCGCGTTAAAGGCGTCGTGCGCCGCGCGGACCTCGGTTTCTTGCGGCGAACCCGCCGCCAGCAGCATCGTCAGGGAGGTTGCCAGGAGGAAAAGAAGTTTCTTCACGGCTTCCTAGCATACCGGATTCGGGTTCGTGTCCGCTGCCCGCTTCACCTGCAGGACAGCGAGCACGCCCTCGGCGCGGCACGAGAGCAGATCGGTCATCGCCGCTTCCGAACAGAGCAAATCCTCGAGAGTGGTCTTGCCGAGCACCTCGTGCAAGACTCCTTGAATGGTGTTCCAAAGCACGCGCAACGAACAATCCACCGCGTGATTGCAGACGCTCTGACGGCCGGCGTGGCGCTCGCAGAACTTACTGCTGAAGAACTGGCCGCCCAGCAGGTCGAGCACCTCCGACACCGGAATCTCGGCGGAAGTGCGGGCTAGCGTGTAGCCGCCGGACTGTCCGCGAACGCTTTGCACGAGTCCGCCCATGCGAAGAATCCGCATTAATTTGGCGACGTTGGGGACCGAGAGTCCTTCCGCCTTGCTGATCTCCGGGATCGTCAGCGATTGCCCCCCTGGCACTCGTGCGAGGTGGAGAAGACAGCGCAACCCGTACTCTTCCTGAGTACTCAGTTTCATGCGCTTTATTGTACCCCGGCCAGACTCTAGGGGTTCACTCGATAGTAGTAGATCAAGTCGGTCGCCGGCGGCTTGTGCCCCATGGCGCGGAGAAAGCCGGACACTTGCCCGCGATGGTGCGAACCGTGATTCACCATGTGCAGCAGGATTTGCCACAGCGGCTGCCCGTGTTCGTTGCCGCGCAAATCCTTGTAGCGGACGGTCGCCTCGATCTGATCCGGCGTCAATCCCGCCGCGAATGTCTGCCATCGTTCGTGCAGCGCCGGCCAAGCAGTTCGAAGCACGTCGAGCGAGTGATCCTCGGGACGAATGAAGAAGTCCTGGGCCGGTCCGGCGACGCGCGAATACCAGATCCGGTCCGCCGCGAACACGTGGACAAGCGTGCCGAGCACGCTCTTGTCCGCGGTGGCGAAGTCGCGCGTCAATTCCTCCGCGCTCAAAGTACCGGCCGCATCGACCAGCAGCTTGCTCGCCCACGCGGTGTACTGGAGGTGTTTCTGGAGAACTTCCTTCGACACCATTCGGCTAATCCTCGTCCTGCTGCGACGCCAAGCGGTTGATCACGCCCATGTCCTCGAGCGTCGTGACGTCTCCGCTCACTGTGTGCGAGGTGACGATCTCGCGCAGCAGCCTGCGCATGATCTTGCCGGAGCGCGTCTTCGGCAGCGCCTCGGTGAAGCGAATCTCATCGGGGCGCGCGAACGGTCCGATCTCGTGCGCCACCCATTGGCGCAGATCCTTGCCGAGCGCCTCGACATCGTGATCGCCCCTCTTGAGCGTCACGAAGCAGCACACCGATTGTCCGGTGATTTCGTGCGGCTTGCCGACCACCGCCGCCTCCGCCACCGCCGGGTGCTTCACGAGCGCCGACTCGATCTCCATCGTGCTCAGGCGATGTCCGGAAACGTTCATCACGTCGTCGACGCGCCCCAACACCCAGAAGTATCCATCCTCGTCTCGCCGCGCCGCGTCGCCGGTGAAGTAGACGCCCTGCACCTTGCCCCAGTACTGTTCAGCGTAGCGATCAGGATCGCCCCAGATCGTGCGCAACATCGACGGCCACGGACGCCGGATGATGAGATAGCCTTCCTGGTTGGGACCCTTCGGGTTGCCGTCGAGGTCGATGATGTCGGGAATGACGCCAGGCATCGGAAGCGTGCCGGAGCCAGGCTTGAGCGGAGTAGCGCCGGGCATCGGAGCGATGAGGATCGCGCCCGTTTCCGTCTGCCACCAGGTGTCGACGATCGGGCAGCGGTCCTTTCCGATCACGCGGTGATACCATTCCCACGCGGCGGGATTGATCGGCTCGCCCACCGAGCCAAGCAGACGCAGGCTCGACAAATCGTGCTTGGCGGGCCACTGGTCGCCTTGGCGGATCAGCGCGCGAATCGCTGTGGGCGACGTGTAGAAGACCGAAACCTTGTAGCGCGCCACGATCTCCCACCAGCGGTCCCAACCAGGTGTGTCGGGCGCGCCCTCGTAGATGACGCCAGTGACGCCGGCCGAAAGCGGACCGTAGACGATGTAGCTGTGTCCAGTCACCCAGCCGATGTCGGCGGAACACCAGTAGACGTCGCCGTCGCGCACATCGAACACCCACTTGGTGGTCATCGTGGCTTGCAACAGATATCCGCCAGTCGTGTGCAGGATGCCCTTCGGCTTGCCCGTGGTGCCGCTCGTGTAGAGCACGTAGAGCGGATGCTCGGCGTCCAACTCCACCGCCGGGCATGTATCGCCCACGTTCGCTTCGGCCTCGTGATACCAGACGTCGCGGCCGGCGGCCATTGTCTGCGCCGACTTCGTCCGCTGCACCACGACCACCGTCTTCACCGTGGGGCATTCGCCGAGGGCTTCATCCACGGCGTCCTTCAACCGGACTTCCTTGCCGCGCCGCCAACCACCATCGGCGGTGATCACCGCGGCGGCCTCCAGATCCTGGATGCGCGCTTTGAGTGCTTCGGCCGAGAATCCGCCGAACACCACCGAGTGCGTGATGCCGAGGCGCGCGCAGGCGAGCATCGCCACCGCGGCTTCGGGAATCATCGGCATGTAAATGATCGCGCGATCGCCGGTCTTCAGTCCCTGCGCCAGCAGCACGTTAGCGAACTTCTGCACCAGCGCGAGCAGGTCGTTGAACGTGATCGTGCGTTTGTCGCCAGGCTCACCTTCCCAATGGAACGCGACTTGATCGCCTTTGCCCGCCAACACGTGACGGTCCACGCAGTTGTAGCAGACGTTGGTCTTGCCACCCACGAACCACTTCACGAACGGCGGGTTCCACTCGAATACGTGCGACCACCTCTGGAACCAGTGCAACTCGGTCTCGGCGAGATTGCCCCAGAACTGCTCGGGGTTTTCTTCGGCCTGCTTGTACAGAGCGCGATAGGCGTCCATGCCGGAAACGCGGGCTTTGGAAACGAAATCGGGGTTCGGTGTGTAGACGGGTTGGCTCATGCTGAACCGACGATTGTATCACTGCGCATCACAGCCGCTTCAACAACTGCTTGGCTTCGGCGAGGCCGGGAAAGAGCTTCTCGGCAGCCTTGAATTCCGGTGTGTGGACACAGCGCCGCGCGCCCCGGTGCTCCACGGGATGCCGGAGGTGCAGCATCTCGTGGTAGAGCACGTACTCCACTGCGAGCATCGGCACATGCGCCTGATCGAGAATCCGGCTCAGGATGATCGCATTGTGCGCCGGATCGAAGTGCCCGAGCAGCGTGCGTGACCGCGACCGGCTCCAGCCCAATCGCGGCCGCGTCATGAATCCGCCGAAGAATCGCAAGTTCAACTGTTCAAACATGGGTTCGAGGTCATAGATGTCACCCTTGGGTCCGCTGACGAACTTGCGTCCCCGAACCTGCCGCACCACTTCGAGTTGCTTCCGTACATCGGCGCGGTTCAGGAATCTCTTGTAGGCGAAATCGTGGAGCGGGGCGATCGGACGGCGGTAGAGTTTCCCGAGCAGAATGAAGGCGAGCGCCTCCTGAACCGCCGTCGGCGCGCCCTCGATCACATCGCTGATCTTCACCTCGAGGCGGCCCTCGCGCAGACGGATGAAGCTGTTCGCGTTGGCGAACCGCCGGTAGCGGACCTCGATCGCGGGCGCCGGCGTTCGCGGCTTCAGCAGCCGGAACACGCGCTCATACATTTGTTCCGGCGTCTCGGATTCAATGAACAGCGCCGTCTGAACGTGCATCCCGGTCAATAGCTGAGAACTGACCCCGCGATGTGCCGGACTCCGTCCTTCAGGTTGAAGTAATACGACACCAGGACCTTGCGTCCCGGCAGCGCCACCGCCCACGGATATCCGAGGTCGCGTCCGCCGCCGTCGTCGCGGATCACGAACTCGGGCGCCGTCTTGAAGTCCGTACACTCCGGATCGAGCACGCGCGCCCGGATTCCGAACGGCTCATGCCGGTATCCATAGACCAGCAGTACCCGATTGTCCTCGAGCCGCACCGCATGATGCGGATGGCCTTGCCAGCCCGCGTCCTGCCACGGCTCGAAGCTCTTGCCCCCGTCGCGCGATCTTGCGATCACCGTGTGATCGTTGAGCCCGGCCGTGCGGATGAACGCCACCAGATCGCCTTTCGGGGTTTCGTAAAGCGAGGTCTCGTTGAAGTCCACTTTCGGATCGGTTGCCGTCGGGCATGAGTAGCGCCACGTCTCGCCGCGATCGCTCGAAATCATCAGGTGGACATCCGTCTTGCCCGACATCGGCTCCTTGCCGTACGCAACGATCCAGTAGAGCAGTCCATCCTTACCCTGACAAATCGCGCCGCGATTGTAGGCGGGCAGCGAGTTTCCGAAGGTGGTGGTGAGCCCGCGGCCGGGCACCGGGGCCGGATAGAACGGACCTTTCCACGTCTTCGCGCCATCGTCTGAGCGCACGATGTATCCGCCCTGGAATGCGAACTGGCCGGCGTAGTAGGTAGCGCTCGTCTTGGTGTCGCGATTCGTCCAGGTCCACAGGTAGCTGGCACAGACGATCGAGCCGTCCTTCAGGATCGTCATGCACGGATCCTGCGATCCACCGTACGGATGCGCGTAGATGAGTTCGGGCTCCTTCGTCCAGGCCGAACCGTTGTCACGCGAGCGCACGAGCACCAGATAGCTATTGGAATCGGTGTGCGTGTAGCCCTTGTCGCCGAGAGTCCGGCGGTTCGGCGCGCGCCGGAACGCGAGGATCAGTTCTCCATCCTTGCGGCGCACCACGGACGGAAAAGTCGAATAGAACTTGTCGTCCGAATAAGTCATCACGTCCTGGACCTTGGTCAGCGGACTCTTCTGCGCCAATCCCGCCGCCGCGGCGCTGAGTCCGGCCGCGAATGTACGTCTGCTAAGCACTCTTCTTCCTCATGTCTTGAACGGCCTCGGAGAAGCCTTCGATCTTGTTCGCGGCAAGCGTAACCTCGCCCGCCTCGGGCCCGATCCTGACGCCGACCCGAGTCGACGGATCAGCCGTGTGCCGGATCTCGTTCGTCCGGATCTGGATCTGCCCGGTCTGTCCCTGAATGTCGATGCCCACGCCGCCGGCCTTGGTGACATCGGCGATCCGGTTGTTCTCGATCCGGTTCCGGTGCGCGTTGTAGGCGAATCCGCGCTCCTTGCGGAACAGAATGCCCACTTCGCCGCTGCGGCGAATGTCGTTGTCGCGAACGATGTTATCGGTGTCGCGATGGCCGATCGAGATCCCGTACCGGCGATTGTCCTCGATCGTGTTCCTCTCCGCGAGCCCGTATTTCACGCCCCAGCAGAAGAACAGCCCCTGGTCGTTCGCCACTAGCTTGTTGTTGCGCATCAGCGGCCGCTGCGAACCGGATCCGGGATGCAGTCCGAGGCCCGTGTTGTCGTGGCTGTGACAGTTCTCGACCACCACGTCATGACAGATCTGCCAACTGATGCCATCGCCGCGATAGTTGCGCGCCGTCACCCGCCGAATCTGGATCGTGTGGCAATCCTGCAAAAAGATGCACCCCGCGTAGTTGCCGTCCAGTTCTTCGTTGTTCGCCTTGTTGCCGTCGAAAGCGAGATCCTCGATGCGGATGTTCTTGATGTTCTCGCCGCTGAACAGCGGGAACAGTGTCGCCGCGGTGGGCGAGCCCGGAAGCCATGTGTTTTCGCGCAGCGCCCGGTCGAGCTTGAAGCGATTCCCGTTGCGCGCAACCAGCGTCCGCTTGATCACGGTGTTGCCATTGTCGTGCGGATTCTTCGCGCGCAGGCAAATGCCATCGCCGATCTGGAACCCCGCCGGATTGGCGAGCGTGATCTCCTGGTCATACCAATCGGAATCGGCCGCGAGCGCCGACTTGATCGACGGCTCCTTGATGATCGTCGAGTCGAGTCCGCTCCCGATCAAGCGGATGTTGCTCTGGAGGAAAACGGCATTCCGGAAGCGATACGTCCCCGGCAGAATCTTCACCGTGCCGCCGCCCCAACGCGCCACCGAATCCACCGCCGCTTGAATCGCGCGTTCGTTCGACCCCACGATATCGCCGGACTTCTGGCCCACGGTGATCGTGAGCATCTCCTTCCAGGCAGGTTCGATGTGGTCGCCCGACGTGGCGCGGGGATTGGTCACGGGAGGCAGTCCGTCGGCACCAGCCGCGAGCGCGGCGGCGGGAAGAGAGAGCAGGGTTCTGCGTTTCATCGAGAATCGTTTCCTCGCAACGATTCTATCCGAAAGACCACGATGTGTCCGAGTAACGCCGTGGTCACGAGCATCGTGGGGAGCCACGTGTACGGCGGCTGCGCGACGAAGCGATTGGCGGGCTCGTTCAGGAAGACGCGAATCGGCGTGGGCATGCTCAGGATCGCGATCGTGACGATGTTCAGAAGGAGTCCGAGGCCGAGCAGATTCCAGCCGGTCAGCATGGCGCGCGTCAACGTTCCGCGCCATGCGAGCCAAGCCACTCCGAGAGCGGTGATGCCCGTGAGGATGTCGAAGTTCCGGCCCGCGTAGGTCATCTGCACCGGAATCCGCCCCTCCTCGTAAAATGCGTGCAGCAACAGCTCGACTGGGATACGAAACGCCTGGAATCCCACCAGCGCCCACACGGGAAGATTCGTGGCGAGGCGCTTTCCGTATGCCGACAAACCGATCGCGGCAGTCGCGACGAAATGCGCGGTGAGGAACGGCATGATCTTCGGCGGCCACGAGTCGAAATCGGCGAGCAGGCCCGAAGCGGCGGCCGCGTACGAGACGAACATCACCGCGGCCAGCACCAGCGCCGCGGCGAACGGACATCCGCCGGACTTCGCGGCTGCCACGACATGCAGAATCGCCACCGCCGCCACCAGCGCAACGAAAAGTGTAGTGGCCACCTACCTACGATAAAGGAATTCGTTCGACACGAGCAGCGCGTGGCAGTAGCGAATCCACGCCTCGTCACGCGACAAGCCCTTGCCTTCGGCGCCACTCACGAACGCGGTCGCCATCGCGATATCCGGAACAGTTGCCGTGCGCGTGAACATCAGTTTCACCAGGAAACCCACGCGATCGTTCGGCTGCTCGCCCGCATGCTTCGCCACGCGCGCCGCGAGCGCCTCCGCCTGCTCGCGCACGAACGGCGAATTCATCAGAAACAGCGCCTGTGTCGGCACCGTGGTCGCCGGCCGGACTCCCGTCACCTGGTTGTTGTCCGGAGAATCGAACAGGTTCAAAACATCGAGCGACTGCAATTGCCCGCGCCGCAGATTCGGCAGATAGATCGTACGGCGGAACTTCTGATCCTCGCCGAGCTTCGCCCCGTCTTCGATGAACTCGGGCTTGGCCGCGAGGTTCGCATTTCCCGGAATCTGCAACGGCAGCGACGGGCCGCCCCGTGCCGGATCGAGCTTGCCCGATACCGAGATCATCGCATCGCGAATCGCTTCCGCCTCGAGCCGCCGCCGGTTCATGCGCCACAACAGCCGGTTGTCCGGATCGAGAAGTTGCGCCTTCGGATACTCGACGCCACTGCCTTGCCGGTAGGCGCGCGACGTCACCATCTCGCGCACCAGCTTCTTGACGGACCACTGGTTCGCCACGAATCGCGACGCCAGGTCATCAAGCAGTTCCGGATGCGAGGGCGCCGCGCCGCGCAGACCGAAGTTGTCGATCGACGTCACGATGCCCTGGCCGAAAACGAAATGCCAGATGCGATTCACGGCCACCCGCGGCGTGAGCGGGTTTTTCGGATCGGTGATCCACTGCGCCAGTTCCAGCCGGCCCGAGGTGAAGTCGGTGATCCGCTTCATCGGATCGGCGGGCACGACCGACAGCGCTCCCCGCGGCACTTCGTCGCCCAGCATGTTCGCGTTGCCGCGAATCGTGACGCGGCAATCCGCCGGGAAGTCCACATCCTGAAGTGCGTAGGCCGATGGCGGATCGGGCTTGGTGTATTCGAGGATGTCGATCCGGTTGCGAAGCGGCGCTAGTTCCTTGGCCGGCTTCTTCTCCTTCTTGGCCTGCTCCTCGGCCGCCTTCGCTTCCGCGTGCTCTTTCTCCCATTTCTCGAGCGCATCGGCGCGCGCCCGCATCTCGGCCGGCGGCTCGGGGAGCGCCCGCTGATTCACGTCGCTGAAGATGCCCGACACGCGGCCCGACAGCGTCTGAGTCGACCGCAGGATTCCCGCGATCGCATAATAGTCGCGCTGCGGCAGCGGATCGAACTTGTGATCATGGCAGCGCGCGCACCCGAGCGTAACACCGAGGACGCTCTTACCGATCATATCGGCCTGCATATCGACCACGTCCATGCGCAACTGCTCTTTGTCGGCTTGGACGAGAGCCCACGGACCCAGTGCCAGAAAGCCCGTGGCGATCAACTGCCGCCGCCGGTCCGCCGGCGATTCCGCGGGCATCAGATCGCCCGCGATCTGTTCGCGCAGAAACTGATCGTACGGCATGTCGCGGTGGAACGCGTCGATCACATAGTCGCGATACCGCCACGCATCCCGAGCCGGAATTCGCCGGCCGATCTCGATGTTGTCGGCGTAGTAGGTGCCGTCGAGCCAGTGCCGCGCGAACCGCTCGCCGAAAGCCGGTGACTCGAGAAGACGATCGACGAGCTTCTCGTACGCCTTCGGATCGGGATCGTTCACGAAGCGGTCGATCTCCTCCGGCGTGGGCGGAAGTCCCGTCAGATCGAAGGTCACGCGCCGCAGCATCACGTGCCGGCCGGCATCGAGCGCGGGTCCGATACCCGCCTTTTCGAGCTTGGCGAGAATGAACCGGTCGATCCGGTTCGCGGGCCAGTCTTCCCGTTCCACGCGCGGCGGTTCGGGCTTCGTCAAGGGCTGCCACGCCCAATGATCGCGGCCGAAATTAGCGGGCCGCGCCTGCGCCGCGGGAACCGTGCCGGGCGCCTCCGCGGGCCAGGGCGCGCCGCGCCGGACCCACTCGGTCAGCGCCTCGATCTCTTCGGGCTTCATGCGCCCGCCCGGCGGCATCTTCGGACTCGTCTTGTACGAAATGGCTTGAATCAGCCGGCTGTCGCCGGGCTGTCCGGGTACGATCGCCGGACCCGAATCGCCGCCCTTCAGCAAGTCCGCCCGGCTGTCGGCACGCAGTCCGCCGAACGGCGTCTTCGCCTTCGCCGAATGGCACGAATAGCACTGCGTGGCGAGAATCGGGCGGACCTTCGTTTCGAAGAACTGTAAGTCCGCCGCGGTTTGCGCCAGCGCCGGAATGGCGAAAGCCAAGGCCAGGAAGTACGGCATACGACTCATGCCTTCGCCAGCGCCGCGACGTGCGAGGAGACCGCCGCCGCGAGCCCCTCGAGACTGTAGCCGCCCTCGAGTACCGAGATCAGGCGTCCGCCCGCGTGTTTGTCGGCGATGTCGAGCGCGATCTTGGTCATCTCGGCGAAGTCCGCGTCCGTCAGTCGAAACCGCCCGAGCGGGTCGCCCTCGCGTGAATCGAACCCGGCGGAGAGAATCACGAGGTCGGGTTTGAACTCCTTCATCGCGCCCGCAAGCCGCTCGCGGAAGGCTTTCACCACCTGTTCGGCACCCGCGCCAGCCGCGAACGGGCAGTTCATGATCTTGCCTTCGCCCTTCCCTTCTCCATTCTCATCAGCCTGCCCCGTGCCCGGATACCAGGGCGACTGATGCGTCGAGAAGAAGAAGACCGAGCCATCGGCATAGAACGTATCTTGGGTTCCGTTGCCGTGATGGACGTCCCAGTCGGCGATCATCACCCGGGCGAGCCCATGCTTGCGCTGCGCGTAACGCGCCGCGATCGCAACGTTGTTGAACACACAGAAGCCCATGCCGCGATTCGGTGTGGCGTGATGTCCCGGCGGACGCACCGCGCAGAACGCATTTTTCGCCCTCTTTCCGGTCACCGCATCCACGGCATTCAATACACCGCCCACCGCTTGCAGCGCGACGTCGAGCGACTTCGGACCCACCACCGTGTCGCCGGTCGAAAGATCGCGCAAGTAGTGTCCATCCTCCAGCGCACCGATCTCGCGAAACACCGTATCCACATACGGACCCGTGTGAACGAGCATCACCTCGTCCCGCGTCGCCTTGCGCAGCGCGATGCGCGCGAGAGTCTTCGAAAGCCCGGCTGCATCGAGAGCCTTGGTGACCGCGTCGTAGCGCTCCGGGCGCTCCGGATGTCCATTGCCGGTGAGATGCTGCTTGAACACGGGATCGAGCAACAGGTGCGTCGCCATCTTCGAAGTATACAGGCAAGCTACCGATGAAACCTGCGCGATGCCTCGCTGCTGGCCGACCCGTGCCAGCATCTGGAGGGCCGTTCCACGCCGAACATCTAGCTCAGCCCATTGTCTGGCCAAATTGCGGCACGACATGCAGAAGACCGGTGCGATTGGTCAATTCCCGCTACGGCCGCCTCGGTCAGATTTCCGTGCTGGGTCTGCAACTGCCTGGTCCCGTTCCGAATCTGACGAGGGCTGATTCGTAGAGGTAGGAACCTCGGCGGCCAGAATGACACTATTGTGGATCTCGCGAAAGCCAAAGATCGCCTCGAAGGATTCTCGAGCCGATTCTTCGGAGGGCGGCGCCAGCACGAGCGTCAATCTGCCTTCGATGTTTCCCATTCCCGCCACACGGCAGTTCATTGTCACGGCACCTACGGTAAGTGACACGGCGGCAGGTTTGCCGCCCGTCCCTAAATCGAAGTCAGGGAGTCGCGCCATCAAGACATGCTAGTCCCCCTCCGCGACGTCCCTGACATAAAACATGTCGTCACCTGATAGTAGATAAGACTTGTTGGCTCTGTAGCACAATTCGTGGGTGTGAATAAGCGGGTAAGGGCGAAG
>CADECY010000146.1 GCA_902825945.1 uncultured Acidobacteriota bacterium | reverse complement strand
AGGTAGCCGTCGGCAATCATGCTGCGGATTCGATCGGGAGGTGTCCCCTCGTCCACGCCTTCCGGGCAAAGATTCTCCGAAAGCTCATCGCCGGTCTGCCCGCGGACTCCGCATGAGAATCCTGGCTGGCCCTTGCACGCGAGTTCGAGCATGCGATAGCGGTCTTCGAAAGGCGCGTGGCAGGGCTGGTCCGGACTGTCGGGAAGCAGCAGGAAGAGGACCTCCTCCAAGCCAGCGGCCGCAGCCGAGCGACGAGCCGCTTCGAGATGGTCTTCCTGAACCGGGTCGAACCTGCCCGCGAAAACCACCCGCTTCATTTCGCGCGGACTCCTATTTGCTCTGCAATGCGGGCAAGTGAAACCGGAATCCCTCGACACCCACCCGCTCGTAGTACGCCATCATGTTGTGCGCCACGCCGAGCAGCACTTCATACTCGTGCGTCACGCCGATCTTCTGGAAGTGCGCGTGAATCGCTTCGGAATCCTTGAACGCCACATCACGGGTGCCCGCGACCAGACGAATGCGCATGCCGTCCAGACGGTGCTGGTTGAACTTCGCCAGTTCGAACGGATCGTGATCGGCGATGTACCATTCGGCGAGTTGCACGATCCAGTCGCGGAAGGCCGGAGCCGCGCCAGGATACAGGTAGCCGTCCTTCGGCAGCGGCTCGTAGGATCCAGCGTAAGCGACCACCGAACTGAAGAGATCCGGGAACTTCAACGCGGCCTTGAGCGACCCGTTGCCACCCATCGACATCCCTTCGATCCAGCGTCCGCGCCGCTCCTTGATGGTGCGGTAGGTCGAGTCGACATGCGGGACCAATTCGCGGATGATGAAGCTCTCGGGCTTGACGTTTTGCGGTTCCCAGTCGCGATACTCGCTGCGCTTGCCACCGTTCGGAATCACCATGATGATGGGCGGCATCTGCTTCGACTCGATCGCCTGGTCGAGCATCGTGGCGATCGGCAGTCCGCCGTTCTCGTCTCCGCCCGCGCCGTGAAGCCAGTACAGCACCGGATACCGCTCAGAGCCCGATGTGTATTGCGGCGGCAGGTAGAGATTGAATCCCACGTCGAGGCCCATCGCGGCTGACCGCAGCGTGTGGTGCGTCACGCCACGCGGAGTCTTTGCGGGCGGGTTCACCCATTTGATGTCGAATTGGAGCGGCTTCTTGCCGGCAACGAGAGGCGCCGCCGCGGCCAGCGAGAGAATTTGTCTTCGTGTCATCCTCAGATGCTATCGCATACTGGAACGAGATGACCTTCGCACACGAATTGGCCGGATTGTTTAGGCGCGATCTCACCCGTCTGCATCAGGAGGTCAAGGCGTTCGCCAACGAGCCGGACCTGTGGCGCGTCACCGGAGGCATGGCCAACTCCGCAGGCCACCTCACGCTGCACTTGGAAGGCAACCTGCGCGAGTACGTACTCCGGATCATCGGCGGCGAGCCGTTCCAGCGTGACCGGCCCGCCGAGTTCAACGGATCGCCACAGCCGAGAGCCGAACTGCTCTCCCGGGTCACTTCGCTCGTCGAGCGGGTTCCTCCGGTGATCGGCTCGCTCGACGACGCGCGGCTCGACGCGGCGTATCCAGAAAACGTCCTCGGTCCCGAGTTGACCGTCCGCCAGTTCCTGATCCATCTCTACGGCCACCTCTCGTACCACACTGGCCAGATCGACTACGTTCGGCGCGCGCTCACCGGAGCGGGCGCCATCGACCTCACAAAGCTGTAGATCCGGTGCCGGACACGCTATCCTGAAGAGAGACAATCTTTCCTCAGGACCACAATTGAAAATTGGTTTCGTCAGTCTGGGCTGCCCGAAAAATCTCGTTGACAGCGAGGTGATGATGGGCCACGTGAACGCGCGTGGTCACGAGTTGACCGCCAGCCCGGAAGACGCGGATGTCATCGTCGTCAACACCTGCTCGTTCATCGATCCGGCGAAGCAGGAATCGGTCGACACGATCATCGAGATGGGCCGGTACAAATCCGAGGGGCGGGCCAAGCGGCTCGTCGTCGCCGGTTGCATGGTGGAGCGCTACCGCGATGAGATCCTGAAGAACCTGCCGGAAGTCGACGCGCTGATCGGCACCAACGAGGTCGACCGGATCGTCTCGGCCTGCGAGGGCCAACTGGCCGGCGCACCCGCGATCGAAGGCGAATATCTCTATCACGACCTCTCGCCGCGTGTTCTCTCCACTCCCCGGCACTTCTCCTACATCAAGATCGCCGAAGGCTGCGATCATCCCTGCACGTTTTGCGTGATTCCTCAGTATCGCGGCAAGTTCCGCAGCCGGAGATTTGAGAGCGTGGTCACCGAGGCCACGCGGATGTTCGCCAACGGTGTCCGCGAGATCAATCTGATCGGCCAGGATACCACGAGCTACGGCGAGGACCTGGGTATCCGGGACGGACTCGCGACGCTCATGGGCCGGCTCGCGCAAATCGAGACGCCGTTTCCGAAATGGATTCGCGTCCTCTACGTCTATCCGAATCGGGTGACGCCGAAGCTGCTCGAAACGATCGCCGAGCATGATTCGCTCGTCAAATATATCGATATGCCGCTACAGCATGCGTCCGGAAATGTGTTGAAGCGGATGAAGCGTGGATCGAACGGAGACTTCTTCCTGAAGATCCTCGAGCGAATCCGCAAGACGGTTCCCGGCGTTGCCATCCGCTCGAGCTTCATTGTTGGCTTTCCCGGAGAAACGGACGCGGACTTCGAGGAGTTGTGCCAGTTCGTCCAGGCCGCGAAGTTCGACCGGCTCGGCGTCTTCTCCTACTCGGACGAGGACACCAGTGCCAGTTTCCAACTCGACGGCAAGGTGGACGCCCGCACCATCTACAACCGCAAGCGGCGGCTCGCAGCGATTCAGCGCAAGATCGCTAAGTTCAATCATCGCAGTCTGATCGGGCGAGAGTTTCCAGTTTTGGTGGAAGGTCCGTCGCGCGAGACTGACCTGCTGTGGGAAGCCCGCTCGGCGACGCAGGCCCCTGAGATCGACGGCGTTTGCTACATCAACGACGACAACGGACTGCCGATCCGTCCGGGCGAAATCCGGCGGTTCCGCGTGACCGAAGCGCATGACTACGACTTGGTGGGCGAGATCGTCGACCAGCCCGAACAGAACCTGCCTGATCCACCGAAGATCCACTTTCCGATCCTTTCGGTGCATTCGACCGCGCAGCTTTCGCGAGGGCAGGCAACATGAAGTGTCCGATCTGCAAATCGAACGTCAAGCCCGGTGATCCGGAGATACCGTTCTGTAGCGCTCGATGCCGCCTGCTCGACCTCGGCAACTGGGCCTCGGAGCGCTACTCGATCCCCGCGCCGATCACTGATCCCGACGAGTTGGAGCGAGTGCTTTCTCTCCAGCAGAAGAAGCTCGATGAAGCCTAGCTTTCTGCTTGCGACCTGGTTCGGTTGCGGATTGGCGCCCGCCGCGCCCGGCACGGCCGGCTCCGGCGCGGCGATCCTCATCGCGATAGTCTTGAATCACTACCTCGGATGGGGCCGCTGGGAGTTCCTCGCGCTGGCCGCACTCCTCACCGCGCCGGCCGTTTGGGCTTCGGCCGAGACCGCAACCTCCACTTCCACAAAGGACCCGCAAATTGTTGTAATTGATGAGGTTCTCGGGCAATGGATAACGCTCGCCGGTGCAGCGGCATTCAACTGGAAGAGCTGGGCGCTGGCGTTCTGCCTGTTCCGCCTGTTCGATATCACCAAGCCCTTTCCCGTGCGTCGGCTGGAAGCTCTGCCCGCCGGGCAGGGAATCGTGGCTGACGACTTGGGCGCCGGAGTCTACGCGGCGCTTGTCTTATCTTTGGCCGGATGGTTCAATCTTTATTGAGTATGCTCGAACGTAACAGACCGAATATCCAGGACGTGAGCCCGGTTGCGGCGATCCCGGGGGGCGAATTCCAAATCCGCGGATCACGGTTCACCGCCGATGGCCGGCCGAAGGTGCTCTTCGGAGACGTCTCGGCGCCGCTCCTGGTCGGTTCCGGCGACTACATCATCGCACGCGTGCCCGACAGCGTGCCCCACAATGATCTGGTCGTCGAAAACGACGGTGAGCGCAGCGCTCCGTGGCGCTGCGAAGTCGGCGTGCAAGTCGCCGAGTCGTTGCATCCGGTGACGAATCCAGCGGTCGATTTCCAAGGCAACATCTTCACGACGTTCTCGGGTTCGCGCGGCCAGAAGACGCCGGTCTCGGTCTACAAGATCGACACGAACTTCAACGTCCGCCCGTTCCTTTCGGACATGATGAACGCCACCTCGATCGCGATCGATCGGGAGGGTTTGCTCTACGTCTCTTCTCGCTACGACGGAATCATCTATCAGGTGACACCGAAAGGCCAGATGTCCGTCTATGTGGAAGGGATGGGTGTCGCCACCGGAATCGCCTTCGACAAAGAGGAGAACCTCTACGTCGGCGATCGCTCGGGTACTATCTTCAAGATTTCGCGCAGCCGGCAGATCTACGTCTTCACCACGCTCGAACCTTCCATCGCCGCCTATCACCTCGCGTTCGGGCCCGATGACCACCTCTACGTAACCGGACCCACGACATCGAGCTTCGATTGTGTCCAGCGCGTTTCGCCCGACGGTCACGTCGAAGTCTTCTATCGCGGACTTGGACGCCCGCAAGGCGCCGCTTTCGACGCCGAAGGTAATCTCTATGTCGCCTCCTCGATCGGCGGGCGGCGTGGCATCGTTCGCGTCACGCCGTCGCGCGAGGCGCATCTGTTTCTGTCGGGTCCGAACATCGTCGGACTCGCTTTCGGCCATTCGACACGGATGTATGTCACCACGACCAGCGCGCTCTACCGGTTGGATGCCGGCGTCAACGGACTTCCCATGCGGAACATCGAATGAACGCCGAGATCATCGCCATCGGCTCGGAAATGTTGACGCCCACGCGTGTCGACACCAATTCGCTGTGGCTCACTGATCAACTGAACAAGCTCGGCGTCGAGGTGGTCTCGAAGACGATCGTCGGCGATGATCGCGAGCGCCTTACCGCGACCCTCTCGGCATCGATCTCACGTTCGGACATCATCCTCATCACCGGCGGACTCGGGCCCACCGAAGACGACCTCACGCGCGAATGCGTGGCTACGGCAACCGGTCGCTGCATGAGCTTCCGCCCGGAACTGCTGCAAGCGATCGCCGATCGCTTCGCCAGCATGAAGAAGTCGATGGCCGAGAACAACCGTCGCCAAGCGTACCTGATCGACGGTGCCGATGCGCTCGACAACCCGAACGGAACCGCGCCCGGCCAATTCCTCGAGCTCGGGGGACCGAAAGCAATCGTGCTCCTGCCGGGACCACCGCGCGAGATGAAGCCGATGTATGCCAATCACATCGAGCCGAGATTGAAAGCGATGCTTCCGCCGCTGTTCATCGCGTCGGTTTGGTATCGCGTGGCTGGAATGGGTGAGTCCGACCTCGATCAACTAATCGCGCCAGTCTACACCAAATATCCGCACGTGGTGACGACCGTGCTCGCAAAGCCCGGCGATGTCGAGGTCCACTTGCGGGCCCGTGCCGCGACACAGAATGCGGCGGATGCCGAGCTCGCCGCGGTCGCGCCGAAGATTCGCGAGCTGCTCGGTGAGCGTGTCTACTCGGAAGACGGAGCGACGCTCGAAGCCTCCGTCGGCCGGATGTTGAAGTCGCGGGGCGCGACGCTCGGCGTCGCCGAGAGCTGCACCGGCGGCATGCTCGGCGAACGAATCACCGCGGTTCCCGGTTCGAGCGCCTACTTCAAGGGCGGTTTCCTCACCTATTCGAACGAGATGAAAACCACGCTGCTCGGCGTTCCGGCGGAACTGATCGCCGAACACACCGAAGTGAGCGAACCTGTCGCCAAGGCGATGGCTGAGGGGGCGCGCGAACGCATCGGCTGCACCTGGGCGCTGTCGGTGACCGGATACGCGGGTCCCGACGGCGGCACCGAAGCCAATCCGGTAGGCACCGTGTTCATCGGACTCGCGGGTCCGGAGGGAACCCAGGCCCGCCGATTTTTCACGATTCCGGACCGGCACCGGGTCCGGACCATCGCTTCGACCACTGCCCTCGACTGGTTGCGAAAGTCACTCTCCTAAAGAAACGGAAACATGAGCCTCGTCGACATTGCCAAACCACCCACGGCGGACAATTCCGCGATTCACCTCAACGCCCGCGACAACATCGCCGTGGCCCGAGTCCCGCTGGCGAAGGGCCAGACCATCCGGACCTCTGGCCGCGAATTGACGCTTGCCGATGCGGTTCCCCCCGGACACAAAGTGGCGCTCGAAGCGATCGCGCCAGGCGGCGGAATCTTCCGCTACGGCCAGTTGATGGGTCGCGCACGAGTCGCGATCGAGCCCGGCCAGCATGTCCACGTGCATAACGTCGCTTTCGAAGAGATCACTTTCAGCTACGAGTTCCCAACGGGCGACATCGCTTTCCCGGCCGCTCCTGCCACCGGACCCAAGTGGATGGGCTATGTCCGTGAGGATGGCCGCGTGGGCACCCGCAACTACATCGCTGTAGTCGCGGCTTCGAACTGCGCCGCGCACACCGCCGAGTTGATCGCCCGCAGCTACGAAGGCCAGCAACTGCCGGAGAACGTCGACGGAGTTGTCGCGTTTCCGCACGGCGAAGGGTGTGGCATGTCGATCGGGCCCGATACCCGGCAGCTTCAACGCACGCTCACCGGCGTCTTGCAGCATCCGAACGTCTCCGCGGCGGTCATCCTCGGGCTCGGCTGCGAGGTCAACCAGATCGATCACTATCTCGGCGCCGACGCCCCGCGAACAGAGCGTCTCACCGGCATGACGCTGCAGAACACGGGTGGCACGCGCGCCACCGTCAACAAGGCGCGGGAAGTGATCCAGGGCATGATCGAACGCGCGGCAGCGGAAAACCGCAGTGAAGTTCCCGGATCGAAGCTGGTGCTCGGGACCAACTGTGGCGGCTCGGATAGCTTCTCCGGCATCACTGCCAACCCTGCGCTCGGCTACTGCTCGGATCTGCTGGCCGAAATCGCGGCCACTTCAGTGCTTGCCGAAACCACGGAGATCATCGGTGCCGAGCACCTGCTCGTCAAGCGCGCGCGGAATCGTGCGGTGGGCGAAAAGCTGCTGGAAATGATCGCGAGCTACAAGGCGTATCTGAACCGGTTCGGCGGCAGCTTCGACGACAATCCTTCGCCCGGAAACAAGGAAGGCGGCCTCACCAATATCCTCGAGAAATCCCTCGGAGCCGTTGCCAAGGCAGGCACTTCGACGCTGACCGAGGTGGTCGACTATGCCGAACGGATCACCGCTCCCGGATTCGTGTTCATGAACACGCCCGGCTACGATCCCGCTTCGCTCACCGGACTCGCGGCGGGCGGCTGCAACCTGATCTGCTTCACCACCGGCCGCGGCAGCGCGATCGGTTTCCCGACGATTCCGGTGGTGAAAGTCGCCACCAACACCTCGATGTACAAGCGGATGTCGGATAACATGGACATCAACGCCGGCCGGATCGCCGACGGCGAAGAATCCGTTCAATCGATCGGCCGCGAGATCTTCGACATGCTGTTCCGCGTCGCCTCGGGCGAACGGACCTGCGCCGAACGTCTCGGCCATCAGGAGTTCGTGCCGTGGAAGATCGGACCCATGCTATGAGAATCGCCCTCGCCCTCCTGTTCTCTATCGGCCTGTTCGCGCAGGCCCCATCCGCGCTCGACAAACCGACGCTCGAAAAGTACCTGCGTCACCTGCTGCTCTATCCCAAGGAGGCGGCGGTGGTGATCGCCGATCCGAAGCCCTCCGATGTTCCCGGCCTGCTCGAGATCAAAATTACCGCGACTCTCGGACAGGCGGGCGAAGCGCGCACCTACTACGTGACGAAGGATGGCTCGAAGATCCTCGAAGGCCGGTCCTATGACATCGGCCAGAATCCGTTCAAGCGCGAACTCGACAAGCTCAAGACGGACTTCCGCCCCAGCATGGGAACCGCTGGCGCGCCCGTCGTGATCGTGCTGTTCACCGATTTCCAGTGCCCCTATTGCCAGAAGGAAGCCGACGAGATCCGCAAGAATCTGCTCACCGCGTTCCCCACGCAGGTGAGACTCTACTTCATGGATTTTCCGCTCGTGAAGATCCATGCGTACGCGATGGACGCCGCGCTCACGGGCCGTTGCATCTTCAACGAGAACGCGTTGACGTTCTGGGAGTATCACGACTGGGCATTCGCCAAGCAGTCCGAACTCAACGAGAAGAACTTCAAGGAAAAGCGCAACGAGTGGCTGGTGTCCAAGCAACTCGACGCCGCGAAGATCGACCAGTGCATGCAGAGCCCGGCGGCCATCAAAGCGATCGAGAGCTCGATGCACATTGCCGCCGATCTCGGGGTCCAGTCGACTCCCACGATCTTCATCAACGGCCGTAAACTCGGCGGCGCGGTTCCGTTCGCCAACCTGAAGCAGATCATCGAGGCCGAGATCGGCTACCAGGCCACCGCGAAGAACGCCGGCGAGAGCTGCTGTTCGCTGCCTGGCTTCAGCCCGATTCCGCAACAAGGCAATCCGGTGCTGCCCCAGATCGTCCCCAAGAAGTAGGATAATGGCGCTTACATGAGATCGAGACTCGCCGGGGTCTTCACCTGCGCCGCGCTGTTTGCCGCGGCCGCCGATTCGACGATTCAGCCCAAGGGGCTCGAGGCGGACCACTACCTGCAACATGTCAAGGTGCTAGCCAGCCCGGACTACAAGGGCCGCGGAACGGGAACCCCCGAACTCGAGAGGGCAGCGCACTACATCGCCAAGCAGTTCCAGATGCTGGGGCTCCACCCGATCGACGGAAAGAACTTCCTGCAGCCGTTTCCGGTCACCACCAACGCGCGGCTCGGCAAGGCGAACCGCATGCGCTACCGGCTCGACGCGGGCGCCAAGGCGGTCGACTTCACCAAGCAGGCGATGCCGTTCAACTTCTCGTCCGGCGGAAAGTTCGCGGGTTCGCTGGTTTTCGCGGGCTACGGCATCACGGCGAAAGAGTACAACTACGACGACTACACGCACCTCGACGTGAAGGACAAGTTCGTCGTGATTCTTCGCCATGAACCGCAGGAGTTCGACGAGAAGTCGGTCTTCTCGGGCAAGGTTTACACGGAGCACTCGCAGTTCTTCAGCAAGGCGACGAACGCCAAACTCCACGGCGCGCGTGGCGTGATCCTGGTCAACGACACGCACAATCACTCGGGCGATTCCGACGAACTGGAAGCCTTCGCCGGGACCGCCGGTCCGTCGAACGCGGGCATTCCGTTCATTCATGTCAAGACCGCCGTCGCCGAAGCCTGGATGAAGAAGGCCGGCAAGGATTTCAAGGAGATCCAGGCCGCGATCGACAAGGATCTTTCCTCACAAAGCTTCCCCTTCCCCGATTCGGTGACGATCGACCTCAATGTCGACCTGCGGCGCGATCAGAAGACGGTCCACAACGTCATCGGATTTCTGCCCGGCGAGACGGACGAGCACGTGATCATCGGCGCGCATTACGATCACCTCGGCCTCGGACATCAGTTCTCGATGGCGCCGTCGGAAGCGGGCAAGCCCCATCCCGGCGCCGACGACAACGCCTCGGGCACGGCGGGCGTTCTCGAACTGGCCCGATATTTCGCCACGCGGCCGAAGATGAAGCGCGGAATGGTCTTCATGACCTTCGCCGCCGAAGAATTGGGCCTGCTCGGATCGAGCTACTACGTGAATCACCCGTCGATGCCGATCGACAAGGCGGTGGCGATGTTCAACATGGACATGATCGGCCGCATTCGCGACAGCAGGGTCTATCTCGGCGGACTCGGCACCGGCGACGGCTTCCAGGCGATGATCGACGACCTTGCCAAGCACGCGCCGCTCAAGGTCGAAATGGCGGACAAAACCGGCTACGGATCGTCCGATCACACCTCGTTCACCGCCAAGCAGGTTCCGGTCCTCTTCTTCTTTTCTGGACTCCACGCCGACTACCATAAACCCTCCGACACCTGGGACAAGATCGACGCACCCGAGGCCGTGAAGCTGCTCGACTTCATTGCAACGGCGGCATCCAAGGTCGCCAGCGACCCCGCACGGCCTAGGTTCGTCCGGGTTGCACCGTCCCACCAGCCGGTCGCGGGTGGTACTTCAGGCGGTGGTGGTTATGGACCGTACTTCAGTAGCATCCCCGACTTCGCGGAACCCCCAACGGGTGTTCGCTTCTCCGATGTGCGAGAAGGTTCGCCGGCGGGGAAGGCCGGACTGAAGGGCGGGGACATTATGGTTGAATTCGATGGGAAGAAAGTACAGAACCTATACGACTTCACGTACCTTCTCAGAACCAAAAAGCCGGGTGATACTGTGAAGGTGAGGGTACTGCGCGATGGCAAGCCCCTGGACGTCGAGTGCACGCTCGAAAAGCGCAAGTAGTTGATTCGCTAATGCTTTCACAAATCGCAACCGATAAAGACCAGTGAGGTATCGATGCCCAGCACCCCCGACGCGGTCCGCTTCCGTGAGTCCGGTTCCCGTTCCGAGCTCTGGACGCTTCCGCCGCTGATTCTCCACCCGTTTTCCGATTCCTCGGGCCCCGGCCGGCTCGTGGAGAGTTCGCGGGCCAGTCTGATGCTCCAGGGACTTCTGCCGCAGGGTGAACTGAGCGTCGATGAGTTGGAAACGCGACTCCTCGATGGCCGCTACTGCGAACTCCGGATGCTGTTCTATGTCGGTCGCGATCTGCTCCGATGGATCGAGCAGTGTCTCGATTACGTGGAAACGAATCCGCAGCTCCGCGCCCGTGGCTACAAGTTCCAAAGCTTCGCCGCTTACCTCGTCGAGAATCCGCCCGCCCGCGTTGTCACCAAGCTCAAGCAATGGGGCGTTGCCGATTACAAGGCGATCTTCCAGCGCGCAATCGGGTTGAACTGCGTCCTCGCCGAGGCTCCCGAGCGCGAGATGCTCGCCAGCGAGTTCATCAAGCACTATTATCGCTACGCCGACCACATGTATCTGTGCCGTCAGCACTCCACCGTCTTCCCTGACCTCCCGCCCACCGATTTTGAGTTCGACCTGTTTGCTTCGGGCGAATATGCGCGGATGCTCGAAAAGGAGTGGGAGTCCAACTAGGACCAGGGCTTCTCCGGCGATTCGCGCCGCCCATCACCGTCTGGAACTTTTCTTCCGCCGCCAACGTCTACGGCCAGGAGCGCGGAGAGAAAGGCGGTGACCCATGCGGACCCTATCAGCGTCCGTACTTTCTACCTCGATATTCGCCCTCGGCGCGCTGGCTGGCCAGCGGCTGACGGGTCCCTACACTCATGAGAACCTTTCCGTGTACCTCGTGCACGGGGATGGCGCCAAGCCTGGGGCCAAGAAATACCTGCCGCTCGAGCAGGCGATCGAGAAGAAAGCGGTGGTGGTTCACGAGACCGGCAACGTAAATCAGTTGTCGATCGAAAATGTCAGTGCTGACACCGATGTCTTCGTCCAGAGCGGCGACATCGTCAAGGGCGGCCAGCAGGATCGCGCACTGGTGACCGACCTCATCCTTCCGCCCAAGTCAGGCAAGATCCCCATCAGTGCCTTCTGCGTGGAGGAGGGAAGATGGAGCAAGCGCGGGAATGAAGCGGTCCAGAACTTCAACGCATCCGCCAATCAGGTGACCACCAAGGAGTTGAAGCTGGCGGTCAAGGGCAAGGACCAATCGAAGGTGTGGGCCGAAGTCGCGAAGGCGCGCGCGGGTCTCGGCGTGGCTGCGGGCGCAGCCACCGGCACCAGCATGCAACTCGCGTTGGAAGACGGCCGCGTTACCAAGTCGCTGGTTGGATACCGCAAGGCGCTGTCGGCCCTGCCTCGCCGGCATCCTGACGCCATCGGTTTTGCCTACGCCGTCAACGGCGAGATCAATAGCGCCGACGTCTATGCCACGCCGGAGCTCTTCGCGGCGATGTGGCCCAAGCTGTTGGAGTCCAGTGCCGCCGAAGCCGTTGCCAAGTCCGCGGTGAAAGACAAGAAGCCCGCGCCGGCGGCTCGCGCCATCGACACCTTCCTCAACGCACCTGTCGCTGCGGCGGAATCCAAGGCCACTCATCCTAACAAACGCACCAAGGTCGCCACGAAGGAGGATGGCAAGATCCTGCTCACGGAGGCCGAGGACGCAGGCCACGGCGCCGTGGTGCACAGAAGCTACGTGGCCAAGTAAGACGAGCTCGGGTGGACTCGAACTTTTCCTGGAACTTCTGCTCCCAATTCAGGCAATATTAGAATTGGTTCCACTATGCGACTTGCAATTGCCGCCCTCGCCCTGTGCGCCACCTTATCCGCCGGTGGACGGAGGATCTTCTCGGAAGCAGAAGGTACGCTCACCCCCGGAGACGCCCGGCCCAAACGGGCCATCGCACTCGACTTTCTCCAAAGCACGGCCGCCAAGGCCCTCGATCTCGGCCCTGCCGATTTCGCCGGAACTTACGTCCACAAGGAGTTTCAGACAGCGCACAACGGCGTGGCCCACTTCGTCTACCGCCAACGCTTTCAGGGTCTGGAAGTCTACAATGCCGAATTCGTCATCAACGTCGATTCGGCGGGCCGCGTCCTCAACGCCGGTGGAAGCCTCTACAACCGCCCCACCGCCCCACTACCCGCTTCTCCCGCCGCGAAGATGCGTGGAGCGGCGCGCGCGGCCGCGCGAAACGAGGGCAGCGCCGCCGCGCAGGGCGAACTCGTCTGGTACGGCGTGAACGGCGCGCTCCGGGCTGCATGGGCGTTCACGGTCGAGGAGAGCGACGGCATCGAACGTAACGCCGCCGTGATCGACTACGAGACCGAACGCCTGCTCGACAGCTCGCCTCTCACCCACTATCAGAACCCGCGAGGACTCGTCTTCGAGCGCTCGAGTCCTCGCCCGCATCCGGCTCCCGGCACCGTCCTCCGCGAGCCGCCGCCGATCGTCGAGCGGACCATGCAGTCCTTCATGGGCGATCCGGTAGCATCCCCGCGCGGCTGGGTCTCGGGCAACACCACGTCCGGCAACAACGCTCATGTCGGTGTCAATCGCGATGGCATACGATTCTGGCCAAGTCCGGTATCGCCGGTGGCGATGGGAGGCAACTTCGCCTTCCCGCTCGAATTCGGCCCGAACCTGCACCAGTTCGGCGACGCCGCCGCGACCAACCTGTTCTATTGGATCAACCGCGCGCACGACCTGTTTCATCAGGCGGGCTTCGATGAGCCGGCGGGCAGTTTCCAGAACGACAACTTCGGCCGCGGAGGGATCGAAGGTGACGCGATCTACGCGTATTCCCAATTCGGTGCCGGATCTCCGCAGTTCGCTCAGCTCAACAACGCATTCTATTCGAACTTCCGCCGCGACGACGGCTCTCCGGCGATGATCGCCATGTTCCTCGGAACCTATCCGGGCGGCTACACGGACGGTTCGTTCGACGCGCACGTGATGGTGCACGAGTACACACATGGGGTCAGCTCGCGCCTGGTTCGCCGAGGCTACGACACCCACCAGGGCCGCGCGATGGGCGAATCCTGGAGCGACTTCTTCAGCCTCGAATTCACGATTCCCGAGGGAACTCCGCCGGATGGGATCTACACGCGCGCTGAGTACCTGTACAGTGTCTATGGGACCGGCAGCCGCAGCTATCCGTTCTCCACCGACATGAGCGCCAATCCGCTCACTTACGTGAACCTCGGCCGCGTCCTCTCGTTCCCGCAGGTCCATGCCGACGGCGAAATCTGGACCGCCGCGCTGTGGGACATGCGCGCGAACCTGATCCGCCAGTTCGGCGAGCGCGAGGGCCGCCGCCGAGTACGCATCCTGGTGATTGATGGCATGAAGCTCTCGACGCCTGCGCCCTCCATGGCCGACATGCGAGATGCGATCCTCCTCGCTGACCGCGTGGGCTTCAGGGGAGAGTCTCAGGAGCAGATCTGGCGCGCCTTCGCCAAGCGCGGGCTCGGTGTGTTGACGCAATCCGCGTCGGGAGATTCGGTGCATGTCGCGGCATCGTTCGAAGTCCCTTCGAACCGGGGGGCGATCGGCTTCTATGAGGAACGTACGATCCAGGGTCAGCCGCTCCGCGTCGTTCTGCACGACGGCAATCAATCGGCGCCGAGCGTCAACGTCGAGTTATCGTCCGGCTCCGGCGACCGTGAGCGGCTGTTGCTTTATCGGGAGGGCGGCGTCTATCGCGGGACTCTGCCGACGAGCGCGTTCTCGAGCGATCTTCGCGACGGACGGCTGAGCCTTTCCGCGGGCGATTCGATCACCGCGAGCTACACCGATCCCGATACGGGAGCGGGCCCCAGCGAGATCACGCGGAGCGTTCCAACGATGTTGCCCAACTCGCCTTTCTCCACCAATGCCACTCCGCTCCGTTTCGATGGCGAGCGGCTGCTGTTCCGGAGCACCTTCGGTGACTACCGGACGGTGAGTCTCCCCTTCGGGTTCACGTTCTTCGGCGAGCGCCACGGATCGGTCCGCGTCTGGTCGGATGGACTCCTTTCGTTCGGAACATCGACACCCACGCTTTGTTACGACGCGAACGAACTCGGAAAGGTGAAGGGAGTCGCGCCGCTGTGGCTGCCGATGCAGACCAACGGCTTCTTGCAGCAGGGTGAAGGCGTCTTCGTCAGCGAGACGCCCGATTCGATCACCTTCCGCTGGGCCGGTGAAACTCCGCTGGCATATTTCAACCCCCAGCCAGTGAACTTCGCCGCCACACTCTACAGCGATGGGAGAATCGAGTTCCGATACGGCTCGGGCAACAAGAACATGACCACGGGCGTCAATTTCATGTGTGGCCATCCCGCCCCAACGGTCGGCCTGTCCGCCGGTCAGGAGACCTACATCGAGAGGGTCAACGGCCATCATGGTGTCAGCGATCTGGAAAACGCCCGAACCATCACGTTCTACCCGCCGGCGGGCGACGCCGCGAGTCCAACCGTCCGGCTCGACGCACCGGTCGAGGGAGCCCAGACCGGCAACGTCCTGCAAGTGCGTGGCGCGATATGGGACCACGCCGAGAGTCTGGTGCGAGCCGACGTCATGATCGACGGCCGCTATCGCGCGCGGGCGAACGTCGTGTTCGCGCCGCGCCCCCGAATCTGCACCGAGCAATCAATCGTCAACTGTGCGGGGCTCGAGTTCGACGCCGATGTCGCCGCGCTCGGACTCGCCCCTGGCTCTCACTCGCTCCAGGTGCGAGCGGTCAATCGGCGTGGCGCGTTTGCAAACTATCCCGAAACGCCGGTCAGCTTCAACGTTACCGGTTCGAAGGATATTCCGGTGCATGGCGCGATCGACGCCCCAGCCGCCAATGCCGACGTATCGGGAGTGATTCGCGTGACGGGCTGGGTGGGTATTCCCGGACTGCGCGTCAACGCCGTTGACGTGATGATCGACGGAATCACGATGGGCCGCGCGACCCATGGATTGCCCACGCCCGACGCCTGTGCGGCGCTGACTCCCTCCCCGTCCAATTGTCCCAATCTCGGGTTCTTCTACACGCTGAACACCGCAGGCGCCAACCCGCCCGTGCCGAACGGAGTCCGCGCCCTGCAACTGCGAGTGACCGACTCGTCCGGCCGCGTCACCCTTCTGCCCGACAGCCCGGTCCCGATCAACGTGAGCAATCCGGTCAATGAACGGCCCATCAGCGTCCTCGTCACTCCCTCGCACAACGAGCGCGTCTCCGGAGTCACGCGAATCTGGGGCTACGGGTGGGATCCGGACGGACGCGTCCTTGGCGCCACGCTGATCATCGACGGTGAGTCCCGGGGCAACGTCCCCTATGGCGAACCCCGTCCCGGAGAGTGCGCGAACCTGCCTGAGGTCCGCGCCTGTCCGAACATCGGCTTCGCGCTCGAGTTCGACACACGGCTCCTGTCGAACGGCGTCCACCAACTCGGTGTCTTGCTCTTCGACGATCGCGGCGGTTCCGCCTACGCGCGGGACTCGCCGAGCGTCCGCGGAATCACGATCGTTGTCGATAACCAGTGATATCCATGGCGCGGAGTTGCCCTCGGGGTCTTCCGGCTCTCGCGGCCCGTATTATCGGGCCGCGCGGATGCAGTAGAGGTTCTTCTCGCTGCGGAGATAGAGGTCGCCGCCCACCACCGCCGGAGTCGCGATGAACGACTCGTCGGTCATCGTGTTGGTCGCGAGCACTTCGAACTGTTCGCCCATCTTCACGACAACCACGTCTTCGTTCTCGCTCGCCATGTAAAGCCTGCCGTTGGCCGCGACGAGTGACGACTTGAAGTTGTAGCTCTTGGGCAGCCGCTGCTGCGCGTAGTGTGGCTTGCCGGACTTCGCGTCGAGGCAGCTCAGCATGCCCGAATCGGTGAGCATGTAGAGCTTGCCATCGGCGAGCACGGGCGACGGTGTGTAGGAGTTGCCGCGTTGATTGGTCCAAACGATGGCATCGGTTCCGGTGAGATCGCCGTCGCGGCCGAGCTTGATCGCCAGCAGGTTCGGATTGACGTAGCCACTCATGACGAGCACCATTCCGTCGATCGCGACGGGCATCGGGATGGGATTTGCGCCCAGCCCGCCGCACTCCCAGATCAGCTTGCCGGTTTTGAAATCGTAGCTTCTGATTCGCTTTTCGCCGGTGAGGATCACCTGCTTCCTGCCCTCGTGTTTGACCACAAACGGCGCGGACCACGAGCTGATCTCGTCGCGCGGCGTGCGCCACCTATCCTTGCCGTTGGCGGCATCGATCGCCCAGATCATCGAGTTGCCGCCGTGCTCGTCGAAGTTGAGCAGCAGCGTGTCGCCTTCGAGCGTGATCGGGCTTCCTTCGCCGAACTGGAGCCGCATCTTCATCTTGAACGGAGCATCGCGCTTCCACAGCAGCTTTCCGTTGAGGTCGTAACAAAAAACTCCCCGCGAGCCGAACGAGACGTAGAGCCGCTTACCGTCGGTGACCGGTGAATTCGAGGCGTAGCTGCCGTAGCGGGCATGATAGCCCTCATGCGGCTTTTCGACCACCGCGACTTGTTTCCAGAGTAGCTTGCCATCCTTACGGTTGAACGCGAGCACGGTGAACTCGTGATCGACGAGGAGCCCGCCGGGCCGCATTCCGCCGCCCTTCTTGGCAAAGCCCCCTTTGCCCGGGCCCTTTCGCCCACCGTCGGGCGGAGGCGGTGGAGGAGGTGGCGGTGGTGGTGCCGCGCCCTCTGCCGGAATCGGCCCGATCGGGACGGCTGTGGTCAAGAAGATCTTGTCGCCCCAGACGACGGGCGAGGAATGACCCTTGCCGGGAATCGCGATCTTCCAGGCGACATTCTCGGTGGGACTCCACTTCAAAGGTGCATCACCGCGCGCCACGCCAGTTCCTTCGGGACCTCGCCAGTGCGCCCAGTCATCGGGCTTGGAACGCGTGTTCGCCGCGAATGCCGCGGCGACAGCCAGCAGGGCTGCGTATCGCACTATTGCTTCCCTCCACGGATGCAGTACAAGGTCTGTTGCCCTCGCAGGTAGATGTCGCCGCCGGCGATGGCGGGAGTCGCGATGAAAGTCTCGTCCGGCATCGTGTTCGTCGCGAGGATCTCGAATTGTTCGCCCATCTTGACGACGATCACATCTTCGTTTTCGCTCGCCATGTAAAGCTTTCCGTTGGCCGCGACGGGCGACGACTTGAAGTTGTACGCTTTTCCGAACCGTTGCTGCGAATAGTGGGCCTGGCCGGTCTTCGCATCGAGGCAACTGAGCATCCCGGAGTCGGTGAGCATGTAGAGCTTGCCATCCGCGAGCACCGGGGATGGCGTGTAGGAGTTGCCGCGTTGATTGGTCCACACGATGGCGTCGGTCCCCGTGAGATCGCCTTCGCGGCCGAGCTTGATGGCGAGCAGATTCGGTTCGCGATGCCCGGTCATGACGATGAGCAGGTCGCCGAGATGCACCGGCATCGGGATCGGATTGGTGCCGAGTCCGCCGCACTCCCAGATCACTTTGCCCGTCTTGTAGTCGTAGCTGCGAACCCGATTGTCCCCGGTGAGAATCACTTGCTTCTTGCCTGCGTGGGTGATCACGTAGGGAGCCGACCAAGTGCTCACCTCGTCGCGCGGAACCCGCCAGCGCTCCTTGCCCGTCGCGGCGTCGATCGCCCAGATGAACGATCCGGGCCCATCCTGATCGAAATTGAGCAGAACCGTGTCGCCGTCGACGACGGTCGCACTGCCCTCGCCGAATCCGTTGCGCATTTGGAGTTTTACGTCGGGGCTTCGCTTCCACAACAGCTTTCCGTCGAGATCGTAAGCGTAGACGCCGCGCGATCCGAACGAAACGTAGAGGCGCTTGCCGTCGGTGACTGGCGAGTTCGAGGAGAAGCTTCCGTAGCGCTGATGATAACCTTCGTGCGGCTTTTCGGTAACGGCCACTTGCTTCCACAGGAGCTTGCCGTCCTTGCGGCTGTAGGCGAGCACGGTGAACTCGTGGTCCACCATCGGGGCGCCACCGCCTCGCCTTCTGCCCGGGCCCTTCTTGCCCCCACGTTTCCGCTCTGGTTCCGGTGCGGATGCCTGGGCGCCGGCTCCCACCGGAACCGCGGTGGTGACGAAGATCCGGTCACCCCAGATTACGGGCGACGAGTGCCCCTTTCCCGGAACCTCGGCCTTCCACGCGATATTCTCGGTCGCGCTCCATTTGACCGCCGCGTCGCCGCGCGCGACACCATCTCGGTCCGGACCGCGCCACTGCGCCCAGTCATCGGGTTTAGAGATATTGTTGGCCGCCAGAGCCGCCGAGACGAACAGGAGAATCCCAGATCTCATCATGGTTAGTATACTGATCCGAATGCTTCGAACACGTGAATTGACGTTGCTGTTGCTGTGCGGGGTTACACTTTCCGCGGCGAACGCGGGCTGGCCGCAGTGGGGCGGGCCGAACCGCGACTTCGTGCTGCCGTCGGAGAACGTGGCGCCGTGGACGGACTCGGGACCGAAGGTCCGCTGGAAGCGTGACTTCCCGTTCGGGAGTTCGAGCATCACGGTGGATGGCGATCGCCTCTACACGATGTATCGCGGCGACGGCGACACTGAGATCGTCCTGGCGTTGAACGCCAAGAACGGAAAGACAGTGTGGGAGTTCAAGTACGAAGCTCCGTTCCTGAAGGGCATGAACATGAAGACGGGACCTGGACCGCACGCAACGGTGCTAGTGGTTGGGTATCGGCTCTACACGGTGGGCGTGACGGGAAAGCTCCATTGCCTTGACAAGCGGAGCGGCAAGGCGCTCTGGTCGAAAGGGCTGATCGAGGAACTCGGCGGGAACGTGATGTTGCGCGGCTACTCGAATTCGCCGATGCGCTATCGAGACACGCTGATCGTCATGACAGGCGGCAAGGGACAGATGCTGACCGCGCTCGATCTGGTGACGGGCGAGGTCCGGTGGCGAGGCGGCGACTTCAACAACTCACACTCGTCTCCGGTTCTCATCAACGTCGATGGCCAGGAGCAGATCGTGTGCGTGGTGGAGAAGGCGATCGCGGGTTTCGATCCTTCGAGCGGCCGCGTGCTGTGGAGTCACGCGCACGAGAATCGCGGGGGCGATATTACCAGCACGCCGATCTGGGGTCCGGACAACATCCTGTTCTTCAGCGGAGCCTATCAGGGCGGAAGCCGCGCGCTGCATCTGTCGCAGTGGGGCGGAACGACCAACGTGAAGGAGCTGTGGTTCCATCGCCAGATGCGCGTGCACCATTCGAACTTCGCGCGGATCGGCGATTATGTCTACGCGCCGAATGGCGATTTCGGCGGGACCATCTACATGTGCATCAACGTGAAGACGGGCGAGATCAAGTGGCGGGAACGGGCGCTAGTCCGGGCGAATACGGTGCTGGCGGGCCGCGACGCGATTCTCCTCGATGAGGATGGTGTGCTCTATCACGCGAACCTGTCGCCGGAGGGCGTCAAGATCAATGCGAAGTCGAAGGTCCTCGAGAACATCGCGTGGACACCGCCGTCGATCGTGAATGGAAGGATGTTCCTGCGGGACCGGAAGCAAATTGTCGCGGTGGACTTGAAATGAGCGTTAGAACTCAGCGGTGAAGACTCCCAGTTCGCGCGCGGCTTCCCGAAGATTCTGATCGAGCGTCGCCAGTCGAAGCCCCTCGCGGTGAGCCAAGTCCAGATAGGCCGCGTCGTACGCGGTTAGCCTGTGTTTCCGAGCCAGAGCGATGGCTGCCTGACAGATCCACACAGACTCGCGGCGCTCGACGTAGATTGACAGAGAGCGAAGCAGGTCGAAGTAGGAATCCATCTGTTCTTGGGTAACGCGCCTGCGGCGCTCGGCAACTACGAGCGTGTTCGCGATCTCGAACGGCCAGATAGCCGGAACGACGGCGTAGGTGGTCGCCAACGCGCCAAGCACGGCGGCGCCATAGGCAGCCTGCTCGTCAGTCAAACACCAACTCAGCGCGACGGACGCATCCACCACCAGGGGGCCCCGCACTCAGTACTTGTGCCCCTCGTGAATCCAGTCTCGAATTCGCTCGCCGGGTTCCAGCTTGGTGGCGTGGGTCTTGGAGAATTGCAACATTCGCTCCACCGCGAGCGCGCGTTCGGCTTCGCTCGCGTGTTTCGGATCGGCGGACAACGCCTCGAGCGCCGACACGACAACCTCTTCCGCCGACCGGAATCGGCCGTTTCGCAACTGCCGCTCGATCAGTTCTTCCGCGCGCGAATCGAGATGGAGATCCATGCTATTCCCGATTTCAGTGTACCGGAGCCGCCGGCGGGTCCGGGAAGTGATACGTTGGAGCGGATGCGCTTTGTTCCGCTCCTCATCGCCCTTGCGCCGCTGGCCGCGCAGGAGAGCTTCACGATCGATCCGAAACTCGGCGGATCGCTCGATGCCTGGTATGGCCGGATCGCCGAACGGCGGTGGAAGGAGCGCGCCGCCAAGGTGGCGCGGATCAAGACTCCGGCCGAGGTGCGCGAGCGGCAGAAGTACATCCATGACTCGATCCTCGCGTCGCTCGGCGGATGGCCGGCGAAGACTCCGTTGAATCCGAAGATCACGGGCACGATCGAGCGCGACGGGTATCGGATCGAGAAGATGATGTTCGAGAGCCTGCCCGGATTCAAAGTGACGGGCAATGTCTATGTGCCGACGTTCAAATCGGGCCCGTTCCCGGCGGTGCTCGGCGTGGCCGGACACAGCGATGTCGGCAAGGCGGCGGCGCTGTATCAGTCGGGCTGGATCGGAATGGCGAAGCGCGGGATGATCGTGCTCGCCTACGATCCTCCGGGGCAGGGAGAGCGCAGCGAGTATTGGGATCCGGTGACGTCGAAGTCGCGTGTCGGGATCGGCACGCGGGAGCACACGATGGCGGGGATCCAGTGCCTGCTCACGGGTACCAACGTCGCGCGCTACGAGATCTGGGACGGGATCCGCGCGTTGGACTATCTGCTTACGCGCAAGGATGTCGATCCGAAGAAGATCGCGGTTGCCGGCAATTCGGGCGGCGGAACGCAGAGGGCCTACCTCGCGGTGATGGAACCGAAACTCGCGGCGGCGGCTGCTTCCTGTTACATCACGTCGGT
>CADECY010000145.1 GCA_902825945.1 uncultured Acidobacteriota bacterium | reverse complement strand
TCGGCATCGCACGATCGGTGCTGGGGCCGGACATCCCGATCGTCCTCACGCTCGACCTGCATGCCAACGTGACGAAGGCGATGGTGGAGCGTGCCACCGCGATCTGCGGCTATCACACCTATCCGCACGTGGACATGTTCGAGACCGGGCAGAAGGCGGCGCGAATCCTGTTGCGCACGCTCAACGGCAAGTCGAAACCCAAGATGGCGTGGCGCAAGCTTCCGCTCATCGTGCCGGCGGAGAACGCATCGACTTCCAAGGGGCCGATGGAGAAACTCGTATCGCGCGCCCGCGATCTCGAGGAACGCGGCAAAGCGCTGTCCGCGTCCGTATTCACGGTCCAGCCGTGGATGGATATTCAGGAGATGGGCGGCTCCGTGGTGGTCGTGGCCGATGGCGATTCGAAGGCCGCCGATCGTCATGCCAAGTCGATCGCGCAACGATTCTGGGACACGCGCCGCAAGTTCGACGCCCAGTTGACTCCGGTGGAAGAGGCGATCCAGCAGGCGTTGAAGACGGACGGCGGTCCGGTGGTGCTCGCGGAGTCTTCCGATTCGACGGGCTCCGGTTCCCCGGGCGATTCGACCGGCGTCTTGAAGCATCTCGTGGAGGCTCCGCTCACCGGCGACGCAGCGATCTTCGTCGTCGATCCGGAAGCGGTCGCGGCGCTGCATCTCGCCGGTGTCGGCGCGGAGATCACAGTGGATCTCGGCGGCAAGTTCGACCGGCGCAACTCGAAGCCCGTGACGGTGACCGGCCGCGTCCGCTCGCTCTCCGATGGACGATGGACACCGCGCGCTCGCGGCTACAATCCTGGAATCGAGCAATCGATGGGTAACGCGGCGGTGCTCGATGTGGGCCACGTGCGCATCCTCGTCGGAGAACGCTCGACCATGACCGTGGATCCCGCGCTGTTCCGCTGTTTCGGAATCGATCCGTTCTACTGTAAGATTGTCGTGGTGAAGTCGCCCAACGGGTTCCGCGCCGCCTATGAGCCGATCGCGAAGAAGATCTTCGTGGTCGATACGCCCGGTGTCAGCACCGCGAACTTCTCGAAGCTCCCCTGGAAGCGTGTCTCGCGGCCCATCTATCCACTCGATCCGAAGCTGGAGTGGAAAGCGTGACACCCTATCGCGTGCGCGTGGCACGCGGCGAGCAAGGCATTCGAACCGGCGCGCAGACCTTCACAGTGACGCTCGAGGACCGCATGACCGTGCTCGACGCGCTTTTTCAGATCCAGCGCCAACACGATCCCGGATTCACCTTTCGCTGTGCCTGCCGGGTCGGAATGTGCGGCACCTGCGCGACCTCGATCAACGGACTTCCCCGCCTCGCCTGCAAGACGCGCCCGAGCCAGTTGGGCGGCGGCGAGTTCACCGTCGAGCCGCTTCCGAATCTTCCCGTGATCAAAGATGTCGCGGTTTCGATGGAGCCGTTCTTCGAGCAGTGGAAGCGCGTGACACCCGGCTTCCGCCCGAAAAATCCGCAGAGCCGCGAGTTGGCGCTGATTCCGGCTGAATCGCAGTATCAGTGCGAAACCGCTGACAAGCGCGACTGCATCACCTGCGGCGCATGCTACGGCGCATGTGGCGTCAAGTCGACGAGCGGCGAATACCTCGGGCCGGCGGCGATCAACCGGGCCTTCCTGCGCATGATCGATCCGCGCGATCAGGCGGTTGGCGAACGCCGCGCGGTGATCGACAACGAGCGCACCGGAGTTTGGCGCTGCCACACGCAGTACAACTGTTCCGCGGTTTGTCCCAAGGGCATCACGCTCACCGATACCATCCAGTGGCTCAAGCGCGCCACGATGCGCCGCGCGCCGTTTCAAAAGCAGTCATGATTCGACTGCCGGGAATGGCCGCGCAGGCCTTGCAGCGCGTTACGGGAATCGGGCTGCTCGTCTATCTGTTCCTGCATGTGCGCACGATCCACAAGCTGAGCGAAGGTCCGGCGGCGTTCGATGAAGCGCTCGCCTTCTTCCGGAATCCGCTGTTCAAACTCGGCGAGATAGCGCTGCTCGGAGCGGTGATCGTGCATGCGTTGAACGGAGTGCGCATCACGCTGCTCGATCTCGGCGCGGCTCGCGGCAAGCAACGGCAGTTGTTCTGGGGCTTGTCGGTGGCCGCCGCGGGCGCGCTGTTTCTGCTCGGTGCGATTCCGATGTTTCTGTTCGCGATTCTGAAGGTGCGCTAGACGATGTCCTGGAACGCGATCAACTGGTACGTACAGCGCATTACGGGCGCGGCTTTGCTCCTGTTGCTCATCGCGCACTTCTGGGTGGAACACTTCGCGTCCGATCAACTGCTGCGCGGCGAACTCACCTACGAGGCGATTCGCGCGCGAATCTCGACGCCACTCTGGCAGGCAATCGACATCTCATTCCTCGTGATCGCGCTCTACCACGGCCTCAACGGACTGCGGAACATCATCCTCGACTACTCTCGCATCTCGCAGGGCGCGGCTCGTGTCATCACTGCGGTGCTGATCGCGCTGGGTTCGCTGTGGGCATGGTGGGGCATGGAGGCGTTCCGGAATCTCTCATGAACTTCGAGCGTTTCGAGACCGACATCCTGATCATCGGAACCGGCGGTGCCGGAATGCTCGCGGCGGTCCACGCGCTCGAACAGCGTCCAAGGCCGAGAATCGCGATGGTCGTGAAGGGGCTGCTCGGACAGAGCGGCTGCACGCGAATGGTCCAGGGCGGATACAACGCCGTGCTCAATGTGAAGGACTCGCTCGACCTTCATTACGGCGACACGATTCGCGGCGGTGGTTTCCTCAATCACCAAGAGCTTGCCTGGAAGCTCGTGGAAGAAGCGCCCAAGCGCATCATCGAACTCGAGAACAAAGTGGGCTGCCTGTTCGACCGGAACCGGGACGGCACGATTCACCAGAAGCCCTTCGCGGGACAATCGTTCGATCGCACGGTTCACAAAGGCGACCTCACCGGAATCGAGATCATGTCGAACCTGCGTGACTGGGTCTTCGATCATCCCGAAATCACCGTTCTCCAGGAATGCCGCGGACTCGATCTGATTCAGGACGCGAACGGACGCGTGGTGGGTGCGCTGTTGTTGCAGGTCCACACGGGTAAGTTCATTGCGGTGACCGCGGGTGCGACGCTGCTCGCCACCGGCGGCGGCGCGCGGATGTATAAGATCTCTTCGCCGTCGCTCGAGAAGGCGGGTGACGGAATGGCGATGGCGTATCGCGCCGGCGCGCGGTTCGTGGATATGGAGATGCTGCAGTTCCATCCGACCGGCCTGCTGGTGGGCACGTCGATCGCGACAGGCGGCTTGCTCGAAGAGGGATTGCGTGGCGCCGGAGCGCGCCTCTACAACGGGCTCGGCGAGCGATTCATGGAGCGCTACTCACCCGAGAAGATCGAACGCGCGACTCGCGATGTGGTTTCGCGATCGAGCTATCTCGAGATCATGGCGGGGCGCGGAACGGCGTCGGGGGGAGTCCACATCGACGCAGCGCATCTCGGCGAAGAGTTCCTGCTGAAGAACTTTCCCGGGATGGTAGAGCGATGCCGCGATTACGGCTTCGATCTCCTGCATGACAAAGTGGAAGTTTCGCCGAGCGCGCATTATCAGATGGGCGGAATCGAAATCGATCTCGATTGCCGTTCTACGATCGAGGGATTGTTCGCGGCGGGCGAAGACGCGGGCGGTGTCCACGGCGCGAACCGGCTGGGTGGAAACGGCGTGGCGGATTCGATCGTGTTCGGCGGTGTGGCCGGCGATGCGATGCCGAATCTTCTACTGAACAAGCCCGCGCTGCCGGAATCGCGCGTGGCGGAGTTATGCGGGCAGTGGTCCGCTGCGTTGACGGCGAAGTCGGACGACAACATCTTCTCGCTGCGCGGCGAGATCGAAACGCTGATGTGGGAGAAGGTGGGCGTGGTTCGCCGGGGCGCCGATCTCGAAGAGGCGGCCCGCGTATTGCCCGAACTGCGCGATCGCGCCGCGAACAGCCGCACAGGCGGCGCGGCGGCTTCGAATCCCGCGTGGAACGAAGCGATCAATCTCCACAACACGTGTGTCGTGGCCGAGATGGTGACGCGGAGCGCACTGGCCCGGACCGAAAGCCGCGGCGCCCACTATCGCGAAGATTTCCCGAAGGCCGATCTCGCCTGGTTGCGCAATGTTATCCTCACTCCGCGGGGCGGCGAGATGCATCTCGACACGCGTCCCGTTGAATTCACCCGCATCAAGCCCCCACAGTCATGAGCATCTACGACAGCATCGAAGAGGCCGCGAAGGAACTCTACATCCGCGCGCTCGAAGACATTCCGGACGATGTCCGCGCCGCGTTGCGCAAGGGACTCGCCGAAGAACAACGAGAGGGAAACCAGACCGCGGAAAAGGTCCTGTTCACGATTCTCGAAAACATCCGCGTCGCCGATGAGCAGGACACACTAGTGTGTCAGGACACCGGACTCCCCGTGTTCCTCGTCCGCATCGGATCGAGCCTGGCGATCGATGGCGCACAGTTGAAAGACCGCCTTCGCGCGGGCTGCGAACGCGCCACGCGGGAACGCCCGCTGCGATCGAACACCGTGCATCCACTCACGCGAAAGCCAACACACACCAACACCGGCCAGGGAATCCCGGCGATCAAATTCGACTTCACCGCCGGTTCGAATGAAATCGAGATCCGCATGGCGCCGAAGGGTTCGGGCTCTGAGAACATGAGCTTCCTGAAGATGCTCAACCCGGCGGATGGACTCAAAGGCATCAAACGTTTCGTGATCGAATGCATCTTCGAATCGGGAGCGCGTCCGTGTCCGCCAATGATCGTCGGCGTGGGACTCGGCGGCACTTCCGACGTAGCGATGTCGCTCGCCAAGCAAGCGAGTTGTTTCCGCGAAATCGGAAGCGTGAATCCCGACGCCGATGCCGAGGCGCTCGAAGCATCGCTGCTGTCGCTCATCAATCAAACCGGACTGGGGCCACAAGGCCTCGGCGGCGCCACTACCGCGCTCGCCGTGCATGTCGAGTGGGCACACACGCACATCTCGCAGAATCCAGTGGCCGTGAACATCCAATGCTGGCGCGGCGAACGCGCCCGCGCCGTCATCGACGCCGAAGGAGCCATCACCTATGGCGCATCATAGGCTGGTCACACCGCTCACCGAAGAGGCCGTGCGCTCGCTGCGGCTCGAGGATACGGTGTCGATCGACGGTACGATCTTCGGCATTCGCGACGCGACGCAGATCCGCATCTTCGACCACGGTGTCGAACCGCCCGCCGACCTTTCCGGAGGAATCTGTCTCCACACCGCGCCGGGGGTTCGCAAACTTCCCGATGGACGCTATGAAAAGGTGTCGATCGGCACAACCACGTCGACCCGCATGAATCGCTTCGTCGCGCCGTTGATGGACAAGTACGGCGTGCGCGCGGTGGTGGGCAAGGGCGGACTCTTGCAGGATTCGGTGGACGCGATGCAGCGCATCGGCGGAGTGTATCTGGCGATCACCGGCGGTGCGGCCGCGCTCGAAACAATGCAGATCGAAGAGATCGAACAGGTGTGGTGGGAAGACCTGATGCCCGAATGTTTGTGGCGATTCCGGGTGAAGGATTTCGGTCCACTGATTGTCGCGATCGATGCGCATGGGAACAGCCTGTACAATCGCGTCAGGGAGCAGGCTGCGGAACGGATTCGGTCCTTTTCGTTCGATTGAGGAGGCGAGCAGCGAGTGTCATGAGAAAGGCGATCAGCCAACCAACGATCACTACCAGCATCGGGTATCCGGCGGGCCGCTCGCTGTCCAGCACCGGCTGAGTCGCAATGAGCGCTGAGCCGAGAATCCAGGCGGCCAATGCGAATCCCCGGTCGCGGGAGTCGAAAGTGCCCTTCGAGCGAGTCGTGTGCGCGGCACAGAAGACTCCGGCCAGCGAGGCGAACGTGGCGGCGCAATATTGCCATGTCCGCGCCGTGACCTCCCAAAGTTCGAACCATGGCGTTGCCGTGCCAGCGATCAACAGGATCACGGAGCAAGTAATGAATCGGCGAGACTCCGCGAAGAGCCGGCCCAGAAGGTGCAGGGCGAACCGGCACGCCATCAGCATCGAGAGCAAGAGGACCAAGACCTGGATCCACGCGATTTGCCCCTTGCTCGCCACGGCACTCAGATAGTGCGGGACGTTCGAAACGAAGCTGACCACATTGGCCGCGCCCGCGATCGTGATGACGCTCGCGAGTGTCGCAAGGGTCAAGGGAAGGGCGCCACCGAGGCAGGCGAAACGAAGCGCCGAGCCTCTTCCGATTCCCTGGTGTCCGGCCATTCCCGCAATCAGCAGAACGGGCGGAATCGACCAGATCAAAGGACCGGCCGACAGCACTCGCGGATCGATCCCATCTGTTGGTGCCCCCTGATTCCCGGAAGTTCGCCCAACCAACTCCGGAACGAAACGCGAGAATCCGATCGCGAGTCCGAGCACGGCTGCACTCGACACTTTCAGCATCCAAACCGACAAGTTGGCAAGCTTCGCCGTCGGCCCATTTGCCGCGGGTACGACCAGCAAGGTCAGGATTACAAGTGCGATCCATGACATGGCCCGAGGATGAGCCTGACCCATTCTGCCGATCGGAGTGAACGTCAGAAGGGTCACCGCAACGGAGGCGTTCCAGGAGAGCCACGAGGCGACCCAAAGCGGGCCGATGACACGACACACAACGGTGGCCACCCCATCTCCGAGGCAGGCTGCGGTCATACCATCGAAGTCCCGCCCAAGTGCCCCGGCAAGGCGAGTGGGCAAGTAGGCGACCGACACGCCGAGGAACACCGCCTGTATCGCCACCGCCAGCGCAACGCTTGCTGGATTGGAAACCGTCCAGAACTCCCACGAAAGCAATTCGAGCATCCCAAGACCCACGATCAGGGACGCAGATAGCGCCGCCAACGCCGTTGGCGCCGGTGCGCCCGAATCAGCGGAGGAGCGGGTCTCGGGGGCATCCATATGCTGACAGTAACATTCGGTCTGACTCACACCACGGTCCGCCGGAGCATGCGAACCGGCCACACCATCGCGAACGCAACCAACCATCCCATCACAATTGGGCTCGGGCTCTTTGCGACCCCAGAGGAGTCCGGAGAATGCAGCAGTGCCGGAATCACGTTCGCAGCGGTCCCAGCGACCAAGCCCGCTAGCGCGGCCCGGCGGTGCCAGCCATCGAACGCGCCGCGGCCACTCGTGACAAAGCCCGCGCTCATCACCCCAGCGATTGCGGGAAACGGAGCGGCAGCGTGATGGACCAGCCCCGGACTCCAACGCCACGCAAGGATGCCGCCCGCGATTGCCACTGCGATCCCGAACCACCTTCCCCAGCGGTCGCGAAACCAAGCGTTGGCAAAGACGCGCGCGGCTATGTGAACCGGAGGCAGCAAGCCCACGATGAGCGCAAGCGCCACGAGTGAGCGGAGCGATCCGGCCTCGGACATCGCGACAGCGCCGTAGCTGACCATGAGGACGTGTGCGACCGTCGAGCCTGCTTCGGTCGCGGCGATCGGAAGCATCGAAGCCGCTGTCCAGATTACTGGAGCTACAACGCCCGCTACCGCCACTCGCCAAGACGGCGGGGCGCTCCTTGCCGCAAGTATCAACACGGCAGGTAACGAGGCATGAATCCACGCCGCGTCAAGGAGGTAGTGGAAACCCCACGCGACGGGAGCATTTCCCCACTTGATGTCACCCAGACCGGACGCCCACATCATCCACATGGTCAATGTGAGAACAATCGCGAAGCCCGCGAGTGAGCATCGGTTGGATTCAGCCGTGATCGTACCCACCAGAACCCAAAGCAGAATCTCGGACGCAGCGCTCCAGTTTCCGGTGAAAGGAACCCAGAAGACGAACGCTTCGCCGAAGATCCCGCAAAACAGCAACGCCCAAGCCGGAACCAAGCCCTTCGCAATGACAACCGCCACCTTCGAACCGAAGGCTTCGCGAAGCGCGAAATCCAAGCCACCACCGAGTCGCGAGATCCAGCAGGCTGGGAGATAGAAAACGCAGAAGGCCGCAAAGGCGGCCCAAATCGCGATTTCCGCCGCAACAGGCGCGGGCCACGCAGCCGCGTGCCACTGGCGCCCCGCCACCAAGTCGATGGAGACCGGGTTGACGAATAGCACGGCCAAGGCGATCGTAACCGAGGTTCTCGGACCCAATCGCCTTGGACGTCAGCGAGTTCGCGAATGTTCCCGGTCGATCTCCCGCCTCCGATTCTCGGTCTGCTTCCCGCTCTCCGCACGCGTCCTCTCACGCGGCTCCGCGCGCTTCGGTTCCGCTCTTTTCGGCTCCGTCTGCCGCGGCTCAGCCGTCCTCGGCTCCGCCCTCCGCCCGGACTCCGGCGCTCGCCGGTACTCCGGCTGCCGCTCCGCTGGTTGTTGTCGCCTGATCTCCTCCGTCTTTCGCGGATCCAGCGGCACGCCTGGGTTCCGTTGCAGCTCCGGTTGCCGCCGCTCGAAGTCCGGAGGCCGTGGCGCGGGGTTCCGCCGGACCACCGGAGTCCGGCGCGCGGCCGCTTCCGGTGGACGCGGCGCGCGAGTTCCCGGGTCTCCGGTAACGCTCTTCCGCGACGGAGCAACCGGAGCCGCCGTTCCGCCGACACGCGCCCGGGCAGCGTCACGCTCGGACATCGGAGCGGCTGCTCGGCCAATTCCCCGCCCGCTCAGGAACACGTCCTCTGACACTGACGTGATGGCGCCGGGTGACCGCCGGTGGACGTAGCTCTGCCGCGAAGCATCGGTGCGCGCGATGATCGCCGTGTTGCGAATCGTCGTGTGACTGATATTGATGTTGGTGATGTAGGTCCGCGTGTGACGATACGGCGGGACGTAAACTTCGTGCGGACCCAGCGGGAACCAGCCGATCCCGATCCCAACGCCCACACTCACGTGATAGCGAAGTCCAGGCCGGCCTCCGCCGACGAACACTACCAACGCCGGAGCGTAAACGGCGCGGACTCGCGGCGGGCCGGGAGCCCAACACCAACGGGTCCGCCAGATCACCCAACGGCCGTAGTGAAATGGCGCGAAGCCCCAGGGTGAGTCGTCCACCCAGGTCCAGCCCCACGGCTCGATCCACACCCAATGGCCGAAGCGGTACGGCGCCCAGCCGGACACGGTGACGCGCGGCATCCAGACCGGGCCGTACGGCGGAACCTCGCTCCACTCGCCGTGGTTGTCTAGATCCTCCCAGCCGATGACGTTCCTCGATACATGCTCGAGCGTGGGCGATTTCGCGGGGCGTCGCTCGCGCTGCTCGCAATAGGTGTCGAACGCGTCGAGCGGCGGAGCGGCCGAGACTTCTACAGCGGCATCACGCCCCGCTACCGCTCCTTGCTGTCCGGCGCGTACCGAGACAGGTTCGCCCACGGACACCACATCGGCGACGCCCGCGCGAACCACCACACGCGCGGCGTCGCTGTTCGCGCCCGCAAACACGCGGTAGTCCCCTGGACGCACCAACGTAACGGCGGCCGAGGCGGTATCGATTTCGAATTCCTCATCTCCCTCCACCGCTCGAAGATGGACACGAACCGACCCCTGCACCAACCGAATCTGTACGATCCGGTCATCGAGATTCAGGAAGTCGATGCCGGACTCGGCATCGAGCCGGATCGCAAGCGTGCCTGCAGTGAATTCGGCCCTCGCGTCGCGGTCGGCCCAGATCGAGTCGCCCGTGGTGAGGGGCCGGTTCAAGACGGCGGACACCCAGTCATTCGTGCCCGCGGCCTTGAAGGAGACGGTTCCGCGCAGGTCGCTGATGCGAGCCACTCGCGCAGGCGGATCCTGGTCAGGAGTCTCGGGGATAGCTGGATTGGCCCGAGGTCCGGCACTGCAAGCCGTGATCGTGGCGGCAAGACAAAGAACGGCAAGGCGGCAATCCATGAGGACACCTCCGCTCTGACTAGGAGCATGTTTGGCACCAAATCAATCAGGAGGTGCGCCGAAGCCACACCCGAGCCGCACCTGTGATCGCGAATGCAGCCAGCCAACCCATGAACACCGGTGGAGAGAAGTACGCCGGCATCACGCCCTCCGCGGCCGGCGGCACCACGATCAGCGCCGTTCCCGCCGCCCAGGCAAAGATCGCGGCATGGCGTTCGCTGCGGGAGAACGCACCGTGGCTTCGCGTGGCCCAAGCGCCGCAGAAGATCCCAGCGAGGGTGACGAACGGAGCCGCTGCGTACTGCCAGCCCCAGAGCAATACCTGAATGCTGACGAGCCATGGGGCGGCGAGCAATGCTGCTCCGGAAACGGCGCAAAGCGCGAGACTTGGAGCGGGCGAAACGTTCGCGCGAGCGCATGGACACCGAAGCGGCAAGCGGTCAGCAGCGTGAACGCGGCGGCCAGAGCTTTGACCCACCCAACGCCGTTTTCCCATGCACAGACGAAGTCCAGATAGTCGGGAACCTTCAGGAAGCCGTGGCTCAATTGCGCCGCACCGGCCATGGTCAACAGTCCCGCGGCCACCGCCGCGATCGATGGGAGCACGATGCCGAGGATCGTGAAGCTCGCCAAGGTTCTTCGATCTGGGCCGACCAAGCCGGTCAAGAGAAGAAGTGGAGGCGCCGCCCAGAACACCAACGTAGATTGAAGTGATTCCTCCGGACGGGAGATCTGGAGTCGTGCGTATGTCTGTGGCATACTGTCGATCGTCGATAGCACCAGCCCGGCGACAGCGGCGGCCGCGACCTTGGCGCAGAAGAGCGAGTCGCGCGCCAGTTGCTCGATCGGCCGAGTGGCCCAAGGCGCGATCATCACCAATAGGATCAAGGGAATCAGCAGGGTGTAGGCGTCGGCGGACCCATTCCAGTGTTTCCTGGTGAAGCCGAATCGCAACAAGGCACCCGCTGTGCCGGCAGATTGAGATGCCCACGTGATGGCCCAGAGTGGAATCAAGACCCAATGGAGAAGGGCCGCCGCGCGTTCGCCCAAACACCATTCGCAGGTCTCCCGGAGCCCGAGCCCGAGAGAGGCCCGCAAACAAGCGGGCACATAGAACAAAGCCAATGCCAGGAAAGCCGAGCGAAAGACCAACCCCGCGGCGGTTCCTGCTGGATCGGCGACGAGCGGGTATTGCCATCCGGCGAATCGGATCAAGGCTGCGTTGAGGAAGAGTCCAGCGGTGAAAGCCGAAGCGGCCTTGACGCTGATCAACTGGACCTCCACCGCGCGCCGGCGGTGCACAGAAAGGTCAGTAGCCAAATGGCGAGGACTGGCCATGTCGAATGGGAAGGCGACCGTCTCGCCGAGTGCAGGATTACCGCCATCGCCAGCGAACCCGCAATCCAGCCGGCGAGAACGATCGCCTGCCGCACCCGCGTGAGTGGCGTGTCCGTGGAGACCAGTCGCGCACTCGTGAACGCCGCCGTGAAGGCGATGATCGGCGCTAACATGAGGCGCGCACTGCCTTCGACTGCGAGGAGGGCTACGATCGCAACGGCGCGAAGCGCGGCGGGAATCGGCGGGGTGAGGCTCCAGGCGAACCGTGCGGAGGCGGCGCAGGAAGCCAACAGAAGCGGCAGCACAAGAGTTCCCTGCCAGGGAAGAACGAACGGGAAAGCCACTGGATTGGCGGGCCGTCGTACCGGCATCAGAGCATTCGCGGCCTTCACCATGTAGCCGCCGTACGCCGCGCACGCCAGTGGAACCCCGATCACAACAGCCAGGAACAGAGCCTTCGACCAGCGGTTCATGCCGGGATGCAGTCTGGAGACGATTAGCACCAGTGCGGGAAAGTAGAGGTAAACAGGGGTCCGCCAAAGGCTTGGATCCGACCACACGGCCCACCCCAAAAAGACTCCGTCGCCAGCGAAGTGCCGGACGAATTCCGTCAGCGGTCCCACAACGGCAGGTACGGCACACAGCCAGTAGCTGAGCAGGCCCGCGATGATCGCGATCGACGAAGTCATGCGCCAGCGAGCCGAGCGAAGCGCCCAGTACTCCAAGGCGATCGCGGACACGGCGACCGTGCCTTCGTAGGCTTGGGTAGCGCGGTCCGAGGGCCCGATTGGGGAGAGAGCCTCGCAGGCGAAGACTATCGGCAATACGAGAAGCCCGCACCAAACCAAGGCGAAACACGGCAGCACAAAGCGCTCGAGAACAGTGGATCCGCGCCCGAGTACATTCGATGGCGCATCGCCGATCGCGCAGTAGCCCGCCACGAACAACAACGCGGCACCGAACACGAATGCCGCCCAGTCGCGATCCTCCCATCCCAACAGAGCGAAGGTCAGTGGGAAGCTGAAGCACAATCCGCAGAACAGCGCCGCTGCGTGAAGCTTACTGATCCGTTCGTCCGCAACCATATCGATCCCGGTTCGCCCGAGTATACCGCGCGGCCGGCTACACTGATCTGTCATGCTCGACACCGCAATCCTCGTCGCCTATTTCGCGGTCACGTTCGCCGTGGGGTTCTACTTCTCACGCAAGGAGCGCACCTCCCGCGACTACTTCCTCGCCGGCCAACACGTCGGCTGGTTCGCGATCGGCGCATCGCTCTTCTCGGCGAACATCGGCAGCGAGCACTTCATCGGACTCGCGGGATCGGGCGCCGCCACAGGACTCGCGGTGGGCTGCTACGAGTGGTCGGCGAGCTTCTGCCTGTTCATCCTCGGCTGGGTCTTCGTCCCGCACTACCTTCGCAGCGGCGTCTTCACGATGCCCGAGTTCCTCGAGAAGCGCTTCAGCCCACAGTGCTGCACCTACCTGACGTGGGTTTCGCTCTTCGCCTACGTCTTCACCAAGATCTCGGTGGCGCTGTTTGCGGGCGGCATTCTGATCCGCGAAGTGTTCGGCTGGGACTACTACACCACCGCGATCCTCCTGGTGCTCGCCACCGGCGCCTATACGATCTTCGGCGGACTCGCAGCCGTCATCTACACCGACCTCGTCCAGGCGTTCATCCTCATCGGCGGCGCGGCGGTTCTGACGTGGATCGGGCTCGACAAGGCAGGCGGATTCGAAGGGCTCCGCGCCGCGCTTCCACCGGACTTTTTCCACATGGTGAAGCCCGTGAGCGACGCCGGATATCCGTGGCCCGGAACGATCTTCGGCACCATCGTGCTCGGCATCTGGTACTGGTGTACCGACCAAGTGATCGTGCAAAGAACACTTTCGGCGCCCAATGTCCATGAAGCACGGAAGGGCGCGTTTTTCTGCGCGGCGCTCAAGATTCTGCCGGTGTTCATTCTGGTTCTACCGGGGCTGATCGCAAAGACGCTTTGGCCGAACGACGTTACGGGAGACAACGCCTATCCGTTGTTGGTCCTGCGCCTGATGCCTCCAGGACTCAAGGGCCTCATGGTTGCGGCCTTGCTCGCGGCGCTGATGTCGTCACTGAGCGCGGTCTTCAACTCGTGCTCGACGCTCATCACGATGGACATCTACAAGAAGTGGCACCCGGATGCCGCCGAGTCGAAGCTCGTGAATGTCGGGCGCTGGTCGACCGCGGGAATCGTGGTGTTGAGCATCCTGTGGATCCCCTTCATCAGTCACTTGAACAATCAGGTCTATCAGTATCTGCAGAGTGTACAAGCCTACGTCGGCGCGCCGATCACCGCGGCGTTTCTCGTGGGAGTTCTCTGGAAGGGCGCAACGGCACGGGCTGCGTTCACCACGCTCGTGGTGGGCGGATTGCTGGGCGCCGCGCGGTTCACGCTCGACATCCTGCATAACGCCCTGAAGTGGGACTTGGGCCCGCTCAATGACGTCGTTACCTTCAGTTTTCTCAACTTCAGTCTCATTGTCTTCGCGCTGTGTCTGGCGATCATGTACTTCGTGAGCAAGGCGGGGGAGGCCGTTGGTCCGGAGCATTTGTCGATCGACTGGAGCCGCGGGATCGAGGGCCGGAGGGGCGAGGTGATCTACACGGGCGTGGTGGTGAGCATCATCGTGGGATTGTGGGTCCACTTTGCCTGAGCGCGTACAATAGCCAGAGATGCATCATTTCATCCTGCACAACGGCAAGGTTCAGCCATCTGGGGTCCGGTCGCTGACGGCCGGGCAAACGGGAGTCATGAACGGTTGGGGCGTCTTCTCGACGCTCCGTGTTTCGCAAGGGGTGCTCTTCGCCTACGAGCGCCACTGGGCCCGCATGGTCAAGGACGCGATGCTGATGCGAATTCCGATGCCCGCCGATCCCGAGGAACTCGCGCGAGACCTTCGCCTGCTGATCGAAGCGAACCGGGCCTACGATTCGACCCTGCGCGTCTGCGTCATTCGCAACCGCGGCGGAATGTTCGAAGGCGAGGAGATCGGCCGGGATTTCGATGTGGTAGCGTTCACCTCTGACACCAACCGGTGGGGTGAGGGCGTGAATCTCGCGGTGGAGCCCAACGCTCGCCATGGCGCCAACCGCTTCGCCGGCGCGAAGATTCTGTCATGGTCGCACAACCTGACCTGGCTGGAGAATGCCAAGGAGCGCGGCTTCGACGAGGTGATCCTGCTCGACGAACGCGGCGAGGTGAGCGAATGCACGTCGGCCAACATCTTCATCGAGACGGACGAAGGGTTCGCGACCCCGCCGCTGTCATCGGGATGCCTGCCCGGTGTGACACGCGAACTCCTATTGGGTGATGCGCGTCCGGCGGATGTACCCGTCGCCGAACGCCCGTTCGATATGAATGAGCTTCTCGGGGCCCGCGCGGCGTTCGTGACGTCGACCACGCGGAATCTCCTGCCGATTCTGAGTGTCGAGGGCAGATCCGTCCGGCGGGAGAGCCGGTTGGGCCCTCGGCTGGCGGGGGCCTTCGAGTCCTACATCTCGACGTATGTAACGGGTAGACTGTAGTACTATTTTCCTCTAGATCTACCAGACCGGTGTGTTGTAAAATTGTTTCAAATTGATCGGTCACTGTCCAAACTGCGGATCGCCTCACCTGCGTTCGTCCAGGTCTCGGACGGTTTGGGAAGAGCTCACGACGTTCGTGGGCTTTTGTTCCGTCCGGTGCCGTGACTGTGGACACAGGTTCACGAAAGGTCTGCTCTGGTTGGACGGACTGCGCAGATACGCGCGTTGCCCGCGCTGCTACCGGTCCGACCTGACCGACTGGGACGAGCCGTACTACTATCCTCCGGCACACGTTCAGGCACTACTGCGCATCGGCGGGAAGGCCCACCGGTGCCGAGTCTGCCGTTTGAACTTCGTCAGCTTCTTCAAGCGGAAACGGCCGGAGCTCCCGGCCCCTGAATCGCGTCCGGAAGATAGTGCGGCCGCTTGATCCTCAGCGGATCTCCCGGATCCTCGTCCGCGCCACCAACTGGGTCGGCGACGCCGTCATGTCGCTACCGGCTTTGCGGGCCGTTCGTTCCCGCTTCCCGGGCGCGGAGATCACGCTGCTCGCCCGGCCCTGGGTTGCGGACGTCTATGCGCACGAGTCGTTCGCGAACGATCTGATCTTGTTCAAACCTTCACGTGGCGCACGAGATCTAGCCGCCAAGTGGAAGATGAGCCGGGATTTGTCGACGCGCGGATTCGACTTGGCGGTCCTGCTTCCGAACTCATTCGAGGCCGCCGCGATGGCGGTTGCGGCGGCAATTCCCTTGCGCGCCGGATACAGTCGCGACGGCCGGGGCCTCCTCCTCACCCACGCAGCGAAGCCGCCGGAGCTTGGCTCGATTCCCCGCCACGAGAGCTTCTACTACATGGAGTTGCTGCGGCAACTGGGGATCGTGGAGAAGCTGCCAGATGAGATTGTAATCCGGCTGGAGCGAGTGCCGCCTGCGCCGACTGGCCTATCCGGTCCGGTCGTCGGCGTGAGTCCTGGCGCGGCTTTCGGTGGCGCCAAACGTTGGCTGCCGGAGGGGTTCGCCGAGTCCGCCGCGACCGTGGCACGTGAAATCGGTGGCTCGATTGCAATCTTCGGAACTCAAGACGAAACAGATATTTGTGATCATGTATTTCAACTGATTTCGAGATCTGGAATCGAGGTCCGCGACTTCGGCGGCAAAACGAATCTGCGCGAGTTCGTCGAACTGGCCGCCGGGTGTCGCGTGTTCCTCACGAACGACTCGGGCTCGATGCATATCGCCTCCGCCCTGGGCATCCCGACCGTTACCGTATTCGGCGCGACCGACCACGTCGCCACCGGACCGACAGGCGACAAGGCTCGGGTCGTGCGCGAGCCGGTCGAGTGCTCGCCGTGCCTGAAGCGCGAGTGTCCGATCGATCACCGCTGCATGACGAGAGTTTCGGCGGATCGTGTAGCGCAAACGGCGTTCGAACTGTTGAAATAGAGTCTTGGACACGCGAAGCAAGATCATGACCGGCGTCGAAGCGGCCGACCGGTTTCCCGATGCCCGCTTCGTGAGCGGCTTCTTCGACCCGATGCTGGCGAGCCACGCCGCACGGCTGGAAGAACTGTCGGCTGACCGGACGGTTGTGGTGGCGCTGGCTGATCCGCCCGACCCGCTGCTGCCCGCGCTCTCCCGGGCACAGTTGCTGTCCGGGCTTCGCGCCGTGAGCGCGGTAGTACTGCCAGGCGACTCTGTTGCGGCGGGGCGGGTAGAAATCCGGGAAGAGTCCGGGGACCTCGAGCGGCGAAAGAGCCTAATCGAGCGCGTCCACGGACGGCACGCGGGGTAGAATGGCGAAGCGCATCCTGGTGGTCCGGTTCGGAGCCATGGGAGACATCCTCCATACCCTGCCCGCCGTTGCCTCGCTGCGCGCCGAGTGGCCAGAGGCAGAGATCCACTGGCTGGCTGATCCGAGGTGGACGCCGCTGCTCGAAGGCAATCCGGACATCACGCGGATGATCGCGCTTGACCGGCGAGACGGGACGAGCGTCTGGACGGCGATCGGCGAGATGCGGCGTGCCCGATTCGATTTGGCAATCGACTTCCAGGGGCTGATCAAGTCCGCCGTCGCGGCGAGGCTATCGGGCGCGCGGCGACGGTTCGGGTTCGTTTCCGCGTTTCTGCGGGAGAAGCCGGCCGCGTGGTTCTACACGGAGCGGGCAAGCCCTTCGGGATCTCATGTCGTCGACATGAACCTCGAACTAGCCCAAGCCGCCGGCGCAAGGCGGAAGATCGCCGAGTTCGCAGTGCCCTTCGGCCGCGCCGAGGGCGACTTGCCTGATGAGCCGTTCGTACTCGCAAGCCCGATCGCGGGATGGGGATCGAAGCAGTGGCCTTTCGAGCGGTACGAGTCGCTGGCGGCCATCGTGCGGGTGCAGCTTGGAATGCATTTCGTGGTAAACGGCGCCCCGGACGTGGCGCTCCAGTTGGGGGCGATGCGGGGCGTGCGCGTACATCTATCGGGCTTGGCAGGGCTGATCCACGCAACGAGGCGGGCCGCGGCGGTGGTCGGAGTGGATAGCGGACCACTGCATCTGGCCGCGGCGCTCGGCAAGCCCGGCGTCGCGATCTTCGGACCAACCGATCCGGCGCGCAATGGTCCGTATGGCGGATCGATGGAAGTGGTTCGGGCGGAAGGAGCGGAGACAACGTACCGCCGGGGAACGGAGCCCGCGCCGAGCATGATGCGGATTACGGCCGAGGAAGTCGCGCGCAAGCTTCACATCCGGGTGGCCCAATGACGCGCCGATACTGGTTCCCGAAGCACTACGCCGATGTCGCGCAGCGGCTGCGCGTGCCATTGGGTTTCGTCATGCTGGCGCTGTTCGGCTATGCGTCAGCGCCCACGCCGGTCTCGCTGTGGATCGGGCTGCCGGTCGCGCTCTTCGGTGTCTGGATTCGCGCCTGGGCCGCGGGCCACCTCGAGAAGAACCAAAAGCTGACGACGAGCGGGCCGTATCGCTGGGTCCGGAATCCGCTCTACGTGGGAACGTTCCTGGCGGCGATGGGCTTCGGGATCGCGGCGAATCAGTGGTGGCTTCCGGTGCTGTTCGGGATCGTGTTCGTGCTGGTCTATCTGCCGGCGATCGAGCTCGAGGAACAGAAGCTCCGCGAGTTGTTCGAGGACTTCGATGCCTATGCCGCCTCGGTGCCTCTGGTGGTCCCGCGCGGGCCCAAGATCGATTCGCCGGGCCTGTTCCGGTGGGGGCGGTATTTGAGGAACGAAGAGTACAACGCCCTGGCCGGATGCGCGGCAGGCGCGCTGTACCTGGCGTGGAAAGCGGGAGTGATGGTATGGTGACCATTCGACCGGCAACTGAGGGGGATGCCCCGGCGATCGCAGAGTTCAACCGGGCGATGGCGCTCGAAACCGAGAACCTCGAACTCGACCCGGAGCGTGTGTTGCGCGGCGTGCGTGCGCTGCTGGCCGATCCCGCGAAGGGGTTCTATGTCGTGGCGGAGATCGCCGGCCGGGTCGTGGGCCAGGCGATGATCACCTACGAGTGGAGCGATTGGCGCAATGGGACCTTTTGGTGGATCCAGAGTGTCTACGTAGCGCCGGAGCGTCGCGGCTCGGGTGTGTTCCGTTCGCTCTATCAGCACCTGCACGACATCGGAGAGGCCGATAGCGGAGTATGCGGACTGCGATTGTACGTGGAGCACGAAAATGAGCGGGCGCAGCGGGTGTACGAGGGACTCGGGATGTCGCCCACTCACTATCGAATGATGGAAATCGATTTCGTGATCCAGCGCTGAGATGGCGAATACCGGCCAACCATCGCTCGTTCGTTCGCTCGGGCTGCTCGAAGCGACAGCGCTCAACATGTCCAACATGGTGGGCGTGGGCCCGTTCATCACGATCCCACTGATCATCGCTTCGATGGGCGGACCGCAGTGCATGCTCGGCTGGGTGATCGGCACGATCATCGCGGTGTGCGACGGACTGGTCTGGAGCGAACTCGCCGCCGCCATGCCGGGCACGGGCGGGACGTACCTCTACCTCAAGGAGTCGTTCTCGCGGACTCGATTCGGTAAGCTGATCCCGTTCCTGTTCATCTGGCAGTTCATCTTCTCGGGTCCACTCGAGATCGCGTCCGGATACATCGGCTTCGCGCAGTACACCAGCTATTTCTGGCAAGGAATGGGCGTCTGGGAGACGCGGGCGGTGGCGGCTGGGGCGGGCGTGCTCGTAATGATTCTGCTCTATCGGAACATCACGGCGGTCGGCCGCCTGACAGTGATCCTGTGGAGCGGGATGCTCATCACGGTGCTGGTGATGATCGGCGCGGGCATCGCGAAGTTCGATCCGAAGCTCGCGTTCGACTTTCCACCCGATGCGTTTTCGTTCTCGCGCGGGTTCTTCATGGGACTCGGCGGCGCGATGCTGATCGCGATGTACGATTTCCTCGGCTACTACGACGTGTGCCTGGTGGCGGGTGAAGTAAAGAATCCGTCGCGTGTGATTCCGCGAGCGATTCTCATTTCGGTGGTGGCGGTGGCAATGATCTATTCGGTGATGAACCTGACGATCATCGGCGTGGTTCCGTGGCGCGAGGCGATGCAATCGAAGTTCATCGCGGCGACGTTCATGGAGCGCGTGGGCGGGACGTGGGCCGCATCTGCCGTCACGGTGCTGATTCTGTGGACGAGCCTCGCGTCGTGTTTCGCGCTGACGCTCGGGTCGAGCCGGATTCCGTACGCCGCCGCGCTCGACGGCTTCTTCTTCCGCCAGTTCGCCGAGCTGCATCCGCAAGGGAGGTTCCCGACGGTGTCTCTGCTGGTGATGGGCGGACTCGCGATCGCCGCGAGCCTTCTCCCTCTCGACGCGGTTTTGCCAGCGCTGATGGCGGCGCGAATACTGGTGCAGTTCGTGGCACAGATCGCCGCGGTGTACTGGCTGCGCGCGCACCGGCCCGATATCGAGAGACCGTTCCGGATGTGGCTTTATCCTCTGCCAGCGGTGCTGGCCCTTGTTGGATGGCTCTACATTTTCGGCACGGCGGAGGTCGGCTACATCGCTTACGGGGTGGCGACGCTGGTGGCCGGTCTGGCGGCGTTCGCGATTTGGCGTAAAATCGAGTCGATATGAAACGCCGCGACTTTCTCGCCACGTCCGCCCTCGCCGCCGGCACCTCCGCGATGGCCGCTCCTCCGCCGAAGATGCCGGACACGAAGTTGCCCGTCTGCGCTTTCTCCAAGCACTTCCAGTGGCTGAGTGTCGCGGACGCGTCGAAGCTCGCGGCCGAGATCGGATACGACGCGATGGACCTCACGGTTCGCGCTGCGGGGCACGTGCTGCCGGAGCGTGTGAAGGACGATCTGCCGAAGGCGGTCGAGGCCGTGCATGCGGCGGGCTTGCAGGCTCCGATGGTCACGGCGGGAATCGTGGATGTTCGCTCGCCGCACGCCGAAGATGTCGTGAAGACGCTCGCGAAGCTCGGCATCCGGCGTTATCGCTGGGGCGGATTCCGTTACGACACGGCGAAGCCCGTGCCGCAACAGGTAGCCGAGTTCACCGCGCTATCGAAGGATCTCGCGGCGATGAACAAACAATAATGCGGTTGCGCGATGGACCATACGCACTCGGGCGTGGGGCAGTTCGGCGCGTCAATGTGGGATATCTGGCTCACGCTGCGTGACCTCGACAACAACGCCGTGGGTCTGAATCTCGATATCGGCCACGCGACCGTCGAAGGCGGCCTCGGCGGCTGGATCAACACGACGCGGCTCACGCTGCCAATGATCCGCGGAATCGCATTCAAGGACTTCCGCTGGGAGAAGAACACGAAGGGCAAGTGGGGCGCGCGCTGGTGCGGCCTGGGCGAGGGGATGGTCGCGTTCCAGCCGTTCCTGAAGATGGTGAGAGAGTCGGGATTCCAGGGGCCGCTGCAGCTTCACATGGAGTACGAGGAGTTGGGCGGCGCAGCTTCGGGGAAATCGCAGAACACGATCTCGAAGCAGGAGTTCACGCGGCTGTGCAGGCGGGACCTCGAGATTTTCCGGGGTCTCTTGAAGGAAGCTTCTCTCGGGTAGGGATCAGCGATCCGCCACTACACGAGCGCCGGGATCTTCTCTTCCGCGGTCGGAAACGCAATCTTCGTTTTCAGCAGTTCCTCGGCGATCGTCAGGTAGACATCGCCGATTCCGTGGCGTGCCTTGGTGTGCATGCCGCCCTTGATGCCGCCCCCCGCGACCAGGATCGCGAGCCCGTTGCACTTGTGCGGATTCGCTTCGGCGTGCTCGTGGACGAAAACCGAGCAGGTGTTGTCGAGCAGAGTCGAAGAGCCCTCCGGAATCGAGCGCAGCTTTTCGAGGAAGTAGGCGAACTCCTCGACGTGCCAGCGGCAGATGTCGCGCATGATGCGCTGTTGTTGGGGCGATCCAGCGTTGTTGTGCGTGAAGTCGTGGTGTCGATTGTAGGCCAAGCCGAGCCACGGGAATCGGGTGAGGCTCTGGCACTTGGTCAACATGTACGACGCGACGCGGGTCTGATTCGACGCGAAGGCGTGGACGAGCAGGTCTGACTGGATCTTGGCTATTCGCGGATAGTCGGTAAGGTCGCTGACGTCCTCGGGCTCCTTGATGTTCTTGCCGTAATCGGGCGGAAGGCTCGCGATGGCGCGCTCGAGATCGCGCACCGAGCCGAGATGCTCTTCGAGCCGGTGACGATCGGCTTGCCCGAGCGCCGGCGTGAGATCCTTCACATCTTCCGACACGAGGTCGAGCACGCTCTTCTTGCGTCCGATCCAGTCCTGATTCTTGACTCCGAACAAACGGTTGAACAGGTTCTGGGGAATCATCTCGGGCGGCAGCGCGCGTTCGTATCCGGCCCAGCTCATGTTGCGGTGGACCATTTCGCCGTGCGATTCCTGCGCCACGCCGACCTGCAGCGAGTGGAAGCGCGAGCGTTGACCCATGCTCTTGCCGAGCATGTGATCGATCGACGGTCCCGTGGCTCCGCGGCCGTTGAAGGCGGTTCCGGTAGTGAGTCCGCACAGCGCGGTGAAGTGGCCGTTTCCCTGCCCCCAGCGCCGCGCTGCGACGTTGTCGATACCGCTGATTACGTGTACCTGATCGCGCACCGATTCGAGCGGTGCCAGGCACGGCGTCAGTTCGAAGTCCGCTCCTGTTTCCGCGGGAATCCAGTAGCGCTCAGGGATTCCGTTGCCGTTGAACCACAGGACGAAGCGCTTCTCGATTTCGCGCGGCGAGTTAGTGGCTCCGGGCGCGGCGTAGGCTGTGCCGTTCGAGTTGAACATGGCGGCCAACGGCGGGAGGCCAACACGCGCAACGGCGCCTGTCAGTGTGACACCCCGAAGGAAACGGCGGCGGTCGAGTTTCAAGACGTGCTACCTCCTGGCGGAAGCGGATTCCACTCTATTATCATTCAATCCGCGGGAGAATTCCGGGGAC